>NZ_JACFTC010000002.1:0-861740 GCF_014281985.1 Flavobacterium sp. GP15 | reverse complement strand
TCAAACTTTTAGGTATTAAATAAGTTAGAGACAAGAGCAAAGTAATATTTATAAAAAAATTTGGTTACCTGTTACTTTTTCAAACTTTTAGGTATTAAATAAGTTAGAGACAAGAGCAAAGTAATATTTATAAAAAAATTTGATTACCTGTTACTTCTTCAAATTTTTGGGTATTAAGTAACAAAACTGTTGAAAATAATTTTAAAAAGGTTAAACAATTAAACATATTAGTAAAACAATAGAAACTGAAGCAGCTAGAATCTAATGCCAAAGTATCAGATAATATAAAAATAGTAAAACGAAAATAATTTCATTATCAAGAATAAGAAATAGTTAATAACTAATAAAATGAGAAAATTAATTTACTTCCAGAAAAGATTTGAAAATAGAGGGTTTCGTCATTGTATAAGAACCGACGAAGATCACATCTCCATCGTGTATAGAGTATAGAGTATAGCTAATGTAAAAAAACAATTAAATAAAAAAATATGAATACAATCAAAAAATTCAAATACAAAAACTACACGGATGCTTTCAACGCGTTAATTAAATCTTTTAACGAAGATTTTGACTGGGAATCCTATGCGTGTATTGACTCATGGCTTTCCGAATTTATTAGAGGTTCGGATATTGACTGTGACTGGATGAATTCGGCAATTAATGCAATTGGATATCAAAATCAGACCATTCAACAATTGTTTATTGTTCAAAATGAAAATCCGGGTTGCTGGTCCTCACGAGATTTTGAACTAATATCTACTTTTTCAGATGCCTTTTCTGATTAATATATAATGTGTAAAGTGGCTTACTTAATTAATGGTTGTGAAAAAGCATACTCAATTAAATATTTAAAAGTAGAATGCAAAGAGTGCTAATCTCATCAGTTTAAACAAAAAGGTGATTCACAAAATAATAAATTTAATAATTAAAAATACAAAACAAAAATGGCTGAAAATAGTAAAATCGAGTGGACGAATCACACCGCAAATTTATGGTGGGGCTGCACAAAAGTAAATGATGGTTGTGATAATTGTTACGCACTATCAACTGCAAGAAGATGGGGAAACGACATTTGGGGGAATAACAAACCAAGGAGAAAAATTATAAGCGTATGGAATGATCTAGCAAAATATCAAAAAGAAGCTGCCAACAGAGGTGAAATTCACAGGGTTTTTGTTGGCAGCATGATGGATATTTTTGAGAAACCAATGCCTTTAGTTAATCATAAGGGACAGCCCTATCCAGCTGGCGAAAATACGGGTCATCTCAGAGATAAGTTTTTTAATGAGATTGTACCGAAATCGCCTAACCTAATATTTCTACTTTTAACAAAGCGACCATCAAATATTAATAAGTATATCCCATTAAGTTGGATAGAAAATCCTCCTAAGAATGTAATGTTTGGTACATCACCCGTTAATCAAAGTACAGCTAAAGGTTTAATTGTTCAACTTTCAAAGATAAATGGAAAGAAATTTTTGTCAATAGAACCACAATTAGAAAAAATTGATTTAATGCGTAAGATTAAAAATGGTAGTGATATGGTATTGCTAGATCTTGTTGATTGGGTCATTAACGGAGGTGAAAGCGGTTCAGGCAAGAGACCCTTCAACTCTGACTGGGCAAGAATAATTAGAGATGATTGCGCTATTAAAAAAACACCTTTCTTCTTTAAACAAATTGATAAGGTGCAAGCTATACCCAGCGATTTAATGATACGACAATTTCCATTGTAAAATTTTACTACCAACGATCAAATTTATCTTTTCTAGGTTAAAGTCCATGAAGATAAAAATAATTAATTCATAACAAAAAATCAACATTTTTTAGAAGTTTAAAATATCCCTAATAATTAGGGACAGGATTTCTATTACCCACATTTATTTAAAACTGGCGGCAACAGAATAAAAACGGCAATTATAAATATGCAAAAATCTAAAAACAGAGGAAATTATCCAAGCACAAAGACAATCGAAATTAAAACATTTAATACAATAAAACTATGAAATCTAATAAACTAACAAATAAAAAAATAAAAATGGATAATGAAGTAAGCTCTTTACTAGCGACCACAAACAATCTACAAAAATATGTTTTAAATATATTCGTTCAACACTTCGACAACAATAGAACTTGTACCTCTGAGCATTTTACTGAAGATTTTACTAATGTAAATAATTCTTTACTTGAAGCGAGAAGGAAAGCTATACAAATGGCTCAAAACTATTTTGACGTTTTTGAATCCTCTAATAATTTCTCAACATATTGGGAAGCAGAGCATTTAGACTTTAGAAATTATAGTTGTTTTTCAATAAATATTCAATTCATGAATCTCTCGGAATTAGATAATGAAGGCATCTTCGAATGCGTAATATATGGTGAGGAAATGGATGAAATTTTAGAAAGTTTAGAATTAGAAGCTGAATTTTACTTAAATCATTTACCCTCGGAGAATATTACTATTGTAGAATTAGAATTAGATGAGAAGTATCGTATTCTCGCCCACGATATTGATTTCATTTTAGAAGAACATTTGGTTTAGATTATATCTTTGTGTTAATTTATAGATAATCAATTATAGTGTATTAATTTCGAATATGAGTAATTCTTACCTTATAAATTAGCCATCCGAAAATGATTCAGCAACAATCATTTCAGAACTACAATAACTAGCTTGCAAAATGTTATTAATATAAATTAAAGGGAGTCGTATAAATATGCGGCTCCTTTTAACGTTTCACCTATTCATAATTATATAATAGATTTCCATTCAATTGCGTCTATTAGAATGTAATTCATTCATCTTAACTTTATGGTTTAGGTAATAGAATGCACTACCAATTAAAAGAAGAACAAATACATAACTATTTCGGGTTCTTGTTCAATTTTAGAGTATAGCCATACACTGCGCAAATCTTAAAAATATTAACCCAAATAATAGCATCATTATCAAAGTGCAAAATACACTACCCTAAAATTGCACAATAAATATATTTTTTGTATGTTTGTTACATACAAATTTTATACTTTATGACAAAAGCTCGCTACATTCGCCAAAGCACATCTCAGCAATCTAATCTGAGACAACTAGCAAAAGCTCATGTAGATGAAAAATTGTTTGTTGACACAATTAGTGGTTCTGTGCCATTCGGTGAAAGACCACAAGGGAAATTACTTATCAAAGCTATTGATGCTGGAGAAATAAACTATCTGAGCTTTCACGCTATCGATCGTGCAGGAAGAAATACTATCGACGTGCTATCAACTCTAAAATTCTTTTATGATAAAGATGTGATTGTAAAAATTGATAATCTAGGAATAGAATCATTTATAAATGGAAAAGCTAATCCTGTTTTCAACCTTATTACGACAATCCTTTCAGAACTAAGTTCTCTTGAAAAATCATCCCTGCTAGAAAGGCAGGCTGAGGGAATATTTCACGCCCGATTAAAAGGAGCATATAGAGGTCGCGTAAAAGACACAAAAGAAAGTCCCGAAGAAACTTTAACAAAACACAATCGAACAGTAAAGGTTATAAAATCAAATCCGACAATGTCACTTCGCAACTTAGCAAAATTGGCTACTGATAAAGATAAGGGTTATAACGTTTCGCCGAACACTGTAAAAAAAGTAAAAGAAATTCTGATTTTATCAACTACAAATTTACTTTAAAACCATTATAAGTTTGCAAAGAGGTTAAGGTAAAATTCTCAATACCAGCAAAACATATATTGCACAAAATACACCTACCCTGCTCTAATTTAAATTTATACCATAATAATTTATCTAACTGTAAATACTATTTTGTTACAAAATTAAAACGAATGATATATACACTACTGTCAGTACATAGAGTATTGAACAATAAAAAGTCCGTTTGATGATTTGTAAGAAAAAAATAGTAATTTTGAAAGTGAAATAAAGCGAAACAAACCTTCGCCAATCAACCCAAAAACAGGTGCATATACGAATGTTTGTTTCGCATATATACTAGTTACCAGTAATGCTATGACGAACGTGCTAACCATAAACTACAGACAAAAAATGAACAGAAAAGCCAACGCTTCAGCAAAATCAAAAGAGCTGCAACCCCACCCAAAAGCCGACACACGGTTGCACCACATTTATTTTTCCCCAACCGCACAATTAATAATATGAATCTGAAGGAAACTTTTTCTGCATACGAGCTAACGCCTGGACAAACAACACTTATTGACGAGTTGGAAAAGTTTCTTGCCGACAACTCAACTTGCTTTTTGCTTAAAGGATATGCAGGAACTGGAAAAACTTTTATGATGAAAGGAATTACTGACTTTCTTTCTACTAATAAAAGAAGTTTCAGAATCTCTGCACCGACAGGTAGAGCTGCTAAGGTAATTTCACAAAAGACAAAACATAAGGCATATACAATTCATAAATCAATTTATTCAAGCAAAGACTTGAAAGAATTTAAAGTGAAAGAAGAAGACGGAACAGAAACTTACAAATTCTATTACGACTTAAAGAACAACGAAGACCCTGCAAACACGGTTTACATAATTGATGAATCGTCAATGCTCTCTAATGTTTATTCCGAAGGAGAATTCTTTAGGTTTGGTTCAGGTTATTTATTAAGAGATTTAATCAAGTATATCAATTTCGATAACAACGACCACAACAAAAAAATAATTTTCATTGGCGACAATGCACAGCTACCACCAGTAAATATGAATTTTTCACCTGCATTAGACGGAAAATATTTAAAGGACAATTGCAGTATTGAATCAAAAGAATTTGAACTTACAGAAGTCGTTAGACAAAAGGCAGACAGCGGAATACTTCACAACGCAACCAAAATACGTCAATCATTAAAAGCTAATCTTTTCAATCAACTTGATATTGAAATAAATTTCAAGGACATAAACAAAACGAAACACGAAGAACTTCTTTCAAAATATTTACAAGCCTGTAACAATTGCATTGATGACGAAACTATAATTGTGGCTCATTCCAACTCATCAGTAAAAGAGTATAACGACTTTGTTAGAAACCACTTTTTCCCAAATCAACAATTTCTTACAGTTGGTGACAAAGTGATTTTGGTTAGCAACAATTACAATCATCAAAAAATGGAATTGCTAAATGGTGATTTCGGCTTTGTAAAACAAGTATCTCTAGTAAATGAAAGCAGAGTAATTAGATTGAAAAGAAAAAACAGAGTTGGGAAGTTAGTTGAAATTGATATTCGCTTGACTTTTCGTAACGTAATGATTGCTTTCATTGACGAAGAACAAAACAAACAAGACATTGAATGCAAGATAATCGAGAATCTACTCTATTCTCATAATCGTGATTTAAGTTCAGACGAGTTGAAAGCTATTTACATTGATTTCAAAATTCGTAATAACTCATTGAAAGCAGGAACAAAAGAATTTAAAGATGCTTTGAGAGCAGACCCCTATTTTAATTCTTTAAGAATAAAATTTGGTTATGCGGTAACTTGTCATAAGGCACAAGGCGGAGAATGGAAAAACACTTTTCTGAATTGTAAAACGTCAATGGGTTATTTCAATTCAAGTTATTTTCGTTGGCTTTACACAGGGATTACAAGAGCAAAAGAAAATCTATTTACAATTGACGAACCTCATTTTAAAATTGGAAGTAACCTTCAACCGCCAAGGATTGAAAATATTGCACCCCGACAGGACATACTTGTATTGAGTGATGAAATATTAGAGATGGAAATACCTTTTGACCTTCCAAGTGAAACACCATTTTTAAGAAATATATTCCTTGCAGTAAACGACATCCTAAAAGATGCAAATTTGAAGATAAATTCAATTAAACACACAAGTTATTTGGAGCATTATACTTTCTCACAAGGAAATGAAAATGTAGTTTTCAAAATCCATTTTAACAATCAAAATAAAATCACAAGAATTGAAAAACCTACTAACACAACAGAACTTGTTGAATCAATCTATTCGGCATTAACTCAGCTTGAAAACAAAGCAATTATTATATCTGAAGAAGAAAAAATCTTATCAGAAAGCAAAAAACAATTTGAATTTGACAATCCATTTTTAAATGAGTTTTATGACAGTATAAAACTTAAAATTGAATCCTCCAATATTTACGTTAATAGCATTGAACATAAACCTTATTGCGAAATATACGAGTTTAAGAAAAATGGACTAAATGCGACATATAAATTTTGGTATGATGGTAAAAGTATCTTTAAGAAAACGGAAATTATTCCAACAAGAACAACAGGTTTGACTGAGGAAATTAATGAACTTTTAAATCATAATAATTAATGGATTCTAAAACTATTTTCGCACTTAGAAATGAAGCCAAAAATTTAGAAGGAATTTTAAAACTCAATAAATTAACTGAGGCATTAAATCTTGCGCAAAGATTATTTTCTGCCGAACCTTATGATGAATGGATTCAAAAAGCATTTGCTTACACTCTAATTGATTTAAGCAAATACTACATCGCTAACAAAAACATTAATCAAGCTGGAGCTTACTTCAGTCAACTACTTTCAATTGACTTTCAAGAGATTGACGAAATAATAGAAAATCAAAAAAATTTCCTTCGACCAAAAATTGATACTAATTACTCAGAAGTTCAGAAAGCAGAAGAACTAAGCAAAAACGGAAACAATAAAGAATCCTTAGCGATTTTCAAAAAACTAATTTCCGAAAACAGGCTTACAGAATTACATCACGAATCATACGGTTGGATAATTTATAGATATATTAAAGCCGAAGAAAACAATCTTTCGTCAGTTGAAGTAAGAACGTTTTTTAGAGATTATATGAACCTAAAGAATGAAAGACCCTCAATGCTTCATTCTATGATTTTAAATTTTGCTTTAAACTATTCAAAAACACACAGCGACTTTAAGTTTTACAACTTTTTACTTTTGTGGAATCCAGACAATTTTCGCCACGAAGATTTGCACAATGGATATAAAGACGGTAAAGATATTCCTTCGCTCATTTCACGCATTTGCAGGGAGTTTGTAAACTCAAATACCGAAATAAACATTGAAGAATTTTTAAGCAAAATTCAACTTAATAAAGAAACCATTTTAGACTTTTTCAGAGAAACCATTTTTTGGAACATTTTAAATGCTCACAAGGAAAATAAATTTTCTGAATTGTGGAACTTGTTTGAGCAATACAATAACAATTATTCCAAACACGGGCAATCAAAATGGCACTCCGCGATTTTAAATCTTGCGGAAAGGTTTATGAAAGAAAATGAAGAATGGCGTTTTCTCAGCTTTTTCAAAAATTGGAATCCCGAGAATTTAAGGAATGACGATTGGAAAGAAACAAAAAAAGACGAGAATACATACAAACCATTATCAACAAAGGCAATTAAAAAGGCTTTTGAAAACCTGAAAACTCAAACATCTGAACAAGATTTATTATGGCTTATTCAACCATATGAAACTGCAATCAAATTATTTCCTAATGATGAATGGCTATTAAGAGAAAAAGCCTTGTTGCATTTCAAAAACAACGAATTAGAATTAGCAATCAAAATATACAAACAACTTGTTTTGGATCTTGCAAACAAACATTATGTTTGGCAAGAGTTTTCAGATTGTATTGTCAATGATAATTCTTTAAAAATCGGAATGTTGTCAAAAGCATTAAGTTTAGAAAAAAACGAAGACTTTTTAGGCGATATCCATTTAAATTTAGCAAATGTATTAATTGAGGAAAACCTATTAGAAGACGCACTTGTTGAACTTGAAACATACAAAAAACATAGAGAAATAAAAGGTTGGAAATTATCTTCACTTTTTAACGAATTATACAATAAAGCGAATTCAGTTAAACAAAGTCTAAAAGACAATCGGGAACTATACAAAAAATACATTCCGCTTGCTGAAAATTTCGCTTATGCCGATTTTGATTGGACGGAAGTTGTTTTGGTTGATAAATGGAAAGACGACAAAGGAAAAGAACGTTTGACTTTGTCTGACGGTAAAACAATAGAATTTGCAATTAGCAAAAATCGTTTTGAAGTCTTAAAACAATCAGAATTAGGACAAATTCTAAAGTTCAAACTTCACAAACAGGAAATCAAAAAGGAAGTTGAAAACAGATTTTCTTGGCTTGGTAAAAACGTCATTACGGAATACAAGTATATTCCACTTATTGCTGAAAAATCAGAAAAAAAACATTGGGAAATTTTAGAAGATACTTTTGCTATTGTTGATTATATCAACAAAGAAAAAAACATTATTCACGCAATTACAACAGATAACAAAGAAGTGTTTTTCCCGCAAATTAAAAGTGAATTACAAATAGGAGATTTCGTAACAGCAAAGATTTACACAAAAAAAAATAAGGAAGATAACCGAACGGAATTACGCCAAATTCAGAAAATTAACAAAGGTTCTGTTATATCAAAATTCCAAACACAAATTGCAATCGTTGATGGAGTAAACGAACAAAAGCAATTATTTCACTTTATAATTTCATCCAAGCTACAAGGAATAGTTAAATACACAGAAACTAACCTTAGACCAAACGAAGGTGATTTTGTAAAACTTTCATTTGTTACTAAAACAGACAAAGACAAAAAATTGCGAGTAAAAATATTATCTATTGAGACAACAGAAGAAATAAATCCAAACTTACGAAAAGACATTACAGGACTAATGGAAATGAAGTATAAAAATTATGATGAAGATAATCCTGACTTTGCGTTTATTGGTGATTATTATGTTCCAAAATATTTATTAGAAAAACACAATATTACAGACGATTGCCGAGTAAAGGCAAGAGCAATTTATGCAGGCGACAAATGGAAAGTAACAGAAATTGAAAAAATGTAATGCCAACGCATTTGGTGGCACGTTTGCAAAACCGCAAGCCAACACACAAGTCAAGTTTTGCAAAAGAGCCACCAAGACAACGCACCAAGACAGACACGAAATGACAACAAAAAGGATGACAGAAAAAGAAGGGCGAAGGCATAACATCGGTTTTGCAAAATGGCGGGTTCAGTGCTTCTATTACAGTTTAGAGTAAGGTTCAAGTTCAGTTTTCAAATGAACATTTGTGCTGAAAATCCGCCACTTCGCAAAGCCGAGAACCGTCAGGCTGTGAAAAAACCTCAGTTTTTCACAATTTCGCTCTAAAAACACTCTTGTAAACTTGAATTTGTCCGCTCTATGACACGCTATTTTTTAGGCTGCTATAAGTAACTCATTTTCATTGAAGCCCTTATAAAAGGTATAATAGGTCGTTTTAAAACTAATACAAGCTTTGGTTTTATAAGGTGAATTCCATTTCTTGAGTTTTGCTATTAATTCCGGTACGCCTAGAATGTTTATGGAGCGTTTGATGTTGTACACGAGCATAATTAAACTGTGTTTGCCATTTACTTTCTCTAAACCTGTTAAATTAGTATGATTGTAACCCCACTGTCTTTTGATGGTTCCAAAAATATGTTCGTTGATCTCTTGACGTTTTCGGTATAACTGCTGATTTTCTTGATACCGCTGGTTATTCTCTTCCACAGCATCAGCATATTCACTGCGATCTATTTCTCGCCCGCCTGTTCTACTGGTACAAAGGTGTTTTACAGGACATGTTTTACAGGCTGGAGTTCGGTATTTCTTAAATTGATAACTGTCCTTCACTCTTGTTTTCTTATGCCAGCGTCCCGTAGTTTTTAAAGTTTCCCCTTGTGGACAAATGTAGGTATCGGTTTGTTTATCGTATTTAAATTTCGCTACCAAATAAGCAGGCTGCGTCCCGTTTTCATTACTTTTTCCTGGATCGGAATGCGCTACAATAGTTACAATGTTATTATCCTTGCATTGGGTGATTTCACGACCGTTGTGATAGCCTTTGTCCACCAAAACTGTGCATGTTTCTATTGCTAGGTTTTCTTTTGCTTCCAGCGCAATAGCCGTTAAAGCATTGCGGTCATTGCGATTGATCGTGTGCGTGGCAACAACTAAATTGTGCTTAGAATCAACAGCAGCTTGAATATTATAGCTCACCTCGACAACCACTCCTTGAACTAAAAGTACTCGAGCATCTTGATCAGTAGTGCTTATCTGAGGTTCGCCACTAGATTGGAGTTTTTCTTCCAGAAGTTCATAACGGATTTTATTCTTTTTTAAACGCTCTATTTTTACTTGGATTTTAGTAACAACAATGGCGTTTTCGTGTTGGTCGCTTTTAGCTATTTCATCGAGATATTCTTGGGTTCTTTCTTCAATATAAGCCAAGTGTTTATCAATTTTCTTTTGATTGAAATTGGCTTTTTTGCTATTATGTGCTCTGCTTTTAGTACCATCAATAGCAATAGTTTTTCCAGTAATTAAATCGGCATCTGTTAAAAACGTAACAAAGAGTTTGAATAGTTTTTTAAGTCCTGATGGATTGTCTTTTCTGAAATCAGATATACTGTGGTAATTAGGAACTATGGCACACAAAAGCCGTTGCAATTCTATATTCCTAACGCATTCTTTTTCCAGTTTTCTAGAACTGCGAAGTCCATTGAGATACCCGTACAGATACAATTTAAGGAAGATTTTAGTATCAAAACTAGGACGACCTTCGGATTTGATCGTTTGAACCGAAAAACCCAACGCTTCTAATGATAAAGCTGCTACAAAAGCATCTATAAATCGAATAGGATTTTCTGAGGAAATAGTGTCTTCTAAACTAGAAAAATACATTTGGTTGCGCGGTATTCCTGTGATGTGTTGCATTATTAAATATACAACTTTTCTTCCTTTTAGTAAAATAATTTAACTATTTTTGAAAGAACGAAACGTAAGTTTTTTCACAGACTGACGTTACCAGCAAGCGTAAAAAAACGAAACGTAACAAAATTTACCACAAAAATCTACAATTAAAACAAAAAATGGAAACACTAAAAATATTCAAATGTTTTATTTCTTCACCTGGTGACTGTGAAAAGGAAAGAGAAATTTGCGAAGCAATAATAAATAAAATAAACATTAGCGCTTTAGCAACCCATCTTAAAATTAATTTTAAAACATTTATGTGGGAATATGACGTTCTTCCTGATATGGGGAGAAATGGTCAAGAAATAATTGATGAATATATTATGAAATCAAATTATGATATATTCATAGGAATAATGAAAAACCGATTTGGTCATGCTACAAAAAAAGCAGGAAGTGGAACTGAACACGAATTTAATGATGCCATAGAACGTAAAACGAAATCAGAAAATTCAGTTCCAAGAATTATGTTTTATTTTGGTAAAGATGAAGTAGATATAGACAATCCAAGTATTAATGAAATTTTAGAACAACGTAAAAAGGTTATTACTTTTAAAAACAGTATCAGTAATAACGGATTATATATTGACTTTAATTCTTGTGAACAGTTTGAAGAAAAATTAGAAGTAAAATTAAATATGTTTATATCTGAACTTTCACCAATCAATAATCCAAATGAGAAAATTAAAGAAGTTGATATCATTCTAAAAAAATTAGAAGACGAATTAAATCAATCACTTAAATCATATAATGAATTAAGTCCAGTTTGGATTGAGCCAATTATTAGCACAAAGCGAGATATACCAACAAATCCAACAAAGAATGAGGACAACAGAGTTGAGTTATTCTCTTTAATTGAAAATCCAACCAATATAATAATTAAAGCACCTTCTGAATTTGGTCTAACATCGTTAGCTCATTATTTAAAGTTAAATGCTTGGAAAGCAGGAAAGACATTTGTTTATATCGATTCTAAAACAACAAAAAAGCATAAAATAGTAAAAGATATACTCAATGTAGCAGAAAATTGTTTTTCAAAAGATAGCGAAAATATTGATTGCATAATTTTAGATTCTATTTGTTTTGAAGAAAATGGAATAATGCAAATGATAAAAAATGTTTGTGATGAATATAAAAATATTCCAATAATTTTACTTAACACTCTCGATAATAATTTTTTTCTAAAATCACAAGACGATGACAAAGTTGAAATAAGAAGATCTTTCAATCCATTATATTTACTACCATTACCACAAGCAGAAGTAAGAAAAGTTGTTTCTTCATATGCAAAAGCAAAATCATTTGTTGAAGATTGTGATCAAACATTATCTAAGGTAACGAAAGATTTAGAAACTTTAAATATGCATCGTACAGTTAAAAACTGTATTTCAATATTAAGGGCGAGTTCTAAAATGGTTGATGACTACAGTCCAATAAACCGAACAAAGTTACTAGAAACTATTCTAAATGGAATTTTTCAAGACTATGAATTACCTACTTATCATGACAAAAAGCCTGATGTAAAAGATTGTAGCTTCGTTTTGGGATATTTATGTGAGTTGCTAATTTTGAGAAAAGATTTTGAATTCAGCGATCAATATTTTAAAGAAGAGTTAATTAAATTCTGTGAGGATAATTTTATTAATCTTGATTTAAACTATCTATTAAATGCATTAAAAGACAATTCAATAATTGGGAGTACGAGTTCAAATTTAAATTATTTTAAAAACTCGTATTGGGTATTTTACTTTATTGCTCAAAGAATGAATATGAATCTAAAATTCCGTGAAAAAATATATACAGAAAAAAAATACATAGATTATCCAGAAATAATTGAGTTTTATACAGGAATTGATAGAAATAAAGAAGATGCTTTAATTGTACTAAATAAAGATTTAGAGGAAACTTTACAAATAGTTAGAGCAAAAGTGAAAATACCAAATGATTTAAATCCTTTTAAGGCAATTCAATGGATTCCAGACATACAAACTTTAGAAAAAGAGGAAGAAAAAATTGGTTCTAATGTTATTTCTTCTGGTTTACCAGACGAAGTTAAAGACAAATATGCTGATAAACATTATAATCAAACAAAACCATATAATCAAGTTTTCAATTCTGTAATGAGAGACTATTCAGTTTTAGTGTTAATGCGTCAAATTTCAGCAACATCAAGAGCGCTTAGAAATAGTGATTTTGTTACTGATTCTAAACTGAAAAAAGAATTAATAAATCAAATAACACAAGGTTGGAATGAGATTAACAAAATATTAATTGTATTAGCACCATTTTTGGCTGATAACGGTAATGTTGCATTTGAAGGTGCAAGATTTAATTTAAATGAAGATGATTTTAAAATAGATGATCCAGTTCAAAAAAGATTAGCAGTACTATTAGCGATACCTACAAATATTGTAAAAATTTTTAAAGATGACATTTATTCAATTAAAATTGGTCCACTTATTATAGACAAAGCTATAAATGAAACAAATAGTTTACTTAAACATGAACTTATGCTACTAATTATTGCCGAAAGACCAAAAAAATGGCGTGAGGTTGTAGATAATTATATCGTTAGTTTGGATAAAAACTCTTATTTCCTTTCAGATACTCTATCAGTTTTGAATTTTAATATAGAATATAAAGCAACTGAAATTGAAGATTTGCAATCATTAAAAATGCTCTCAAAAAAATGTCGAGCTAAACATATTTTGAAAAATAATAACCCAAATATTGGTCTAATAAATCGGCTAGATAAATTAGAAAGAGGTTCAAAATACTAAATAAAAACGCCAGCTGGTAACAGCTAGGGTTTCGTTGCGTTCGAAGAACGAACAATGAACCCGCGGCTGAACGGAACCGATTACATGCCGTCAACACTATGGAGTTATCGTAAAATGAGTAGAGAGATTATAAGAGGCTAAAACGCCTCTTTTTTTTTGCAGTATAAACAAAATCGTTTTTATAGTGATTTCCTTTACTCCAAGCTTCGGGATTGGGCATAAAATCCCTTACCCATAAAGTTAATTTATACAGGGGATTGAGTTTTAGCTATCACCAAGATATCATATAGGCGGACCACGCTGGTCAAATACAGCTATCTGGTATAAGTTGCCTGTCTTACAACAAGCAGATAATAAAAAAAAAAGCTCATGAGAAAATTTAAATAATTTTAGTTTAGAATAATCGATAAAAGGACCACCCAGAAGTTAAAGCTTAAGAGTTTTTCAGATTAATAGAGTTAGAACTGTAATTTATTAGGATATAATTGTATAAACAATCCACCCCCCCTTAAAATTTCTCTTTCAAAAAATTATATATAGTGTATAAAAAATAGCACTATTAAAATGATTAATAAAAACAACTATGTAAACGAAATTTGGAAAGAAGTTCATAATTTTGAAAATTATGAAATTTCAACTTGTGGCAGATTAAGAAATAGCAAGGGAAGAATTTTAAAACCAATGTCCAGCAAAGATCACGGAAAAAGTACCAAAACAAGAGTGGTTTACACAATCTCGAAAAATGGAGAGTCAAAAAAAATGTATGCGGCACGAATTATGGGAATAGCTTTTTTAGGATTGGATCCATTTGACAAATCGTTAGTTGTCGACCATATTGATAATAATTCAATGAATAACTGTTTAAAAAATTTACAATTAATCACTAATAGAAAGAACTGCTCTAAAGATCGAAAAAACAAGAGCGGATATACAGGAGTATATCAAAACGCAAATGGAACCGGTTTTAAAAGCTATATAGTTGTCAATTATGAACAAAAATACCTAGGAACATACAAAACAGCAGAACTTGCTAATCAAGTATATCTTTCTGCTGTTCATGAAGTGACTTTGGATTCAAGATTAACCTAATTGTAAAATATTAAATTAATTATTAAAGAATACATTGAATCGCAATAAAAGATAACCTTTATCATTTCTGGTAAAGGTTGTTTTTGTTTTTTTCTCCCTAATAACAAACCCTTAAAGAAATATTCTTTAAGGGTTTGTCGTGTAGAAAATTTTCGTACTAATTTATTACTTGTGATATTTTACGTTCCGAAGACTTGAATTTTTAGTGCCGCTTCTTCGATTGTAGATAAAATTTTTGGGTCTAAATAAAATGTTTTTAAAACTTCATGAGTTGAATGTGACGATAAAATTCCCGTCTCTTTATGGACAACAGCATTTACCCAAGACAAGTAAGTTTTCCTTAAATCTGCAAAAGAGACTTCTTTCTTTATTTTTGCCTTATTTCTATAGTGTGAAAAACCCTTAGACAGGTCGTTCATAATTGTTAAAGTTTTCACTTCTCGCTCTGGAAATAAAATATACTCGGAAGTTGCCTTTTTATCTTCATATCCCAGATCTTTCAAAAAACCAAATAAATCTTGATTTATAGGAACGTACTTCCAGTATTTTTCATGACTCACGTTGTTCATAGCCTTTTCTACTTTAATATTCGAAACCATAAAAAACATTATGCCTTTTACTGAAATATAAATATCGCTCCATTTAAGCACAACAATTTCCTCCCGGCGCAAACCTGTCAGTAATGCAAGTTTAAAACCATCCACTAAATATGGTCTATACATATTTTTCACCTCTCCTTTCCCTTTTTTCAACGTATGAAATCCACTTTCATTTTCAACTGCGTGTAAAATCTTCATAAATTCGTCTTTTTCCAATGTATTAATATTCCTCTTTATAACCTTTTTAGCATTATAGACTGCAAAAGGATTTTCCATATCTATTTTTTCTACCTTTATTAAAAATGTAAAGAATGCTTTAATTTCACTAAAACATTTATTAAAAGTTTTTGGACCATATTGAAGTTCTGCCCAAGTATAAAATCTGGCTACATCTATTTGATCAACTAACGTTATACTTGATGTCTTCACATTCTTATGCGGATTGATGTTATCGAAAAAATATTTACAGTATCTCAAACATTCATCTTGATAATCTTTTGAAATTTTTTTAACTAGATGTGAATATCTATAATTACCCTCTAAATAACGTTGGTATTCAATCAATGCACCCAACATTACATAATCTATCTTCTTGAGGCTGTCGCTAACTCTTTCAAAATTATTTTGTTCCAATTCTTTTCGAAATTCAATAGCTTCGTTTACAGCATCTTCATACTTAATTGCTGTTAGCACTTTAGTTTTTTTCTTGTTATTTCCGCCCTCGACATGAACTACTACTTTATATTTATGCACATCATAGTGATTGCATGTCGGATTATCCCTTTTGCATTTATGACAAAATATCTTCAAACCTCGATGAGGATTTTTTGGTAGTTTTATTTTTTTCATGCTGAATATCTGTTAAATAGGTCTTCTTCTTTTTTATTTTTTACAGTTATTTTTGATTTAATTTTCTCAAAAACCTGACCACCTAAACTGATGACAACCATCTCATAGACTGCGTTATCCTTGGCTATCTTTTTATAAACTTCTTCCCAATTATCTGGAAACTCCTTTCGTAAATCTGTGACTCTAATTTTATCAATTTCGCAGTCTAAGTCAATTTGGTAAACGTAATTTTGTTTTGGAAACTTATAGATACGAATTTTATTTTTATTAAGCCAGCGTTTTATCGCCTCTATGTCAATTAAATTTAATCTTTTTCCAACTTCCATTAGAGTAAGTGTATCTAAACTTCTCGTACTATATAATTCTTCAACACCCGAATCCATTATAGCTTTCGCTTTTTCTATTTTTTGTAATTCTTTTTTACCCTCCATTTTAAATGTATTAGGAGTGTTATAGACTTAAGACTGTAAAAAGTTTTAAAATTTTTGAAAATTATTTGTTTAGTGTTTTACTACTAATTTCTTTTCTCAAATTGAGATAAATGAAATAGAAGAAAATTACATTTCAATTTTTGATAACTAACTTTGTTTACTACGCAATAAAAGTTGCTTAAACTATCTTTTTAATATGCCTACATCCGCAATAAAAAGGAGTGACGAAAAGGAGTGACGAAAACAATAAAAAACAAGTTTAAAACAAGATTATTGAAAATATTAGCATTGATTTACAGTTACTTACGCATATTAGTAAGATAAATCTGGGATTCATAACCCTGAGGTCACGGGTTCAACTCCCGTCTTCGCTACGAAAACAAACCCTTAAACAACAACTGTTTAAGGGTTTTTTGATTTATATTAATTTTTAATTTATTAAAAATTAATTAATAAATTAAACAAATCTTATACTATTTTAATTATGCGCTCGCTTAATCAAATACCAGTTTAAGCAAATCTCAACAATGCTTTCTTTTTTAAAGTAGTTTTCCAAAAGAACCAAAAGGCAACATAATCTTCATAGATTGTTCTAAAAATATTTTATTAAAGAAGTTTAGGCATTAAGCATTTCGCGCTTCAAAATGCTCTTATTATAACGCAAATGAATTTATTTGTACTGATTTAGATTCTAAACTATAATTCATAAAATAATAAAAAACATTTATTCAAATAATATTTACAAACAATTAGTATTCCTATATAAAAAGTATACTATAAAAAACAACTACATCTAGTATTACACAATTTACCCTAAAACAAAAAAAACAACTGAATTAGTTGATTTTTTTGTTTTCATTATTTGCATTTTAGTTTAATAAAATAATTATAAAGGAATATTTCCGTGTTTGCGATTTGGAGTAATACTCACTTTGTTTTCTAACATACTAAACGCTTTTATTAATTTTTTTCGTGTGTCTTGTGGTAAGATCACTTCATCGACAAAACCACGTTGTGCTGCAGTGTATGGATTAGCAAATAAATCAGCGTATTCTGCTTCTTTTTCCAACAGTTTGGCTTCATGATCATCTGCTTCATTGATTTCTTTTTTAAAGATAATTTCAGAAGCCCCTTTTGCGCCCATTACAGCAATTTCAGCTGTGGGCCAAGCAAAATTCATGTCGGCTCCAATGTGTTTAGAATTCATTACATCATAAGCTCCACCATAGGCTTTCCTGGTAATAACAGTCACTCTAGGAACTGTTGCTTCACTTAAAGCATATAATAATTTGGCTCCATGAACAATAATTCCATTCCATTCTTGATCTGTTCCGGGTAAAAATCCAGGGACATCAACTAATACCAACAAAGGAATATTAAAAGCATCACAAAAACGAGTAAATCGAGCTGCTTTTTTAGAACTGTTTACATCTAGACAACCCGCTAAAACCATAGGTTGATTGGCGATTATTCCGATACTCCTACCGCCTAGCCTACCAAAACCAACAATTATATTTTCAGCATAATTTTTATGAATTTCAAAAAAAGAATCTTCATCAATAATTCCGCTTATTACAGCGTGCATATCGTAAGGTTTATTTGGGTTTTCAGGTACAACATTTAATAATTCTTGCCTAATTTCATCCCCTAATTCATAAGGCAAACTAGGTGGAACTTCTTTATTGCTCTGTGGCAAATAACTCAACAATCTTTTTAAATCCTCTAAACATTCCACATCATTAGTTGATGTACAATGTGCCACTCCTGACTTGGTGGAATGAGTACTAGCACCTCCTAATTCTTCTGAAGTTACCGTTTCGTTAGTAACTGTCTTTACAACATTAGGTCCAGTAACAAACATATAACTAGTATCTTCAACCATCATGGTAAAATCAGTCATAGCGGGAGAATAAACGGCTCCACCTGCACAAGGCCCCATAATGGCCGAAAGTTGCGGAATAACTCCTGAAGCTTGTACGTTTCTAAAGAAAATATCGGCATAACCACCTAAGGAACGAACTCCTTCTTGAATACGTGCTCCACCAGAATCATTCAGTCCGATCATAGGAGCGCCCATTTTGACCGCCATATCCATCACTTTGCATATTTTTTCAGCATGAGTTTCTGACAAAGAACCCCCAAAAACTGTAAAATCTTGAGCGAAAATATAAACTAATCTTCCGTTGATCGTTCCGTAACCTGTAATTACACCGTCCCCATAATACAATTCTTTTTCCATTCCAAAATCAGAAGTACGATGGGTAACCAACATTCCAATTTCTTCAAACGAACCTTCATCCATTAAATAAGCAACACGTTCTCTAGCGGTTAGTTTTTTATTAGAATGTTGTTTTTCGATACGCTTTTCCCCTCCACCTAAATGCGCTTCAGCAATCTTATTATTTAATTTATCTATTTTGTCTTTCATAGGATTTTTTTTTACGCTAATTCACCAAATTTCATTTATTTTCTACAATAAGAAGAGTCAATATTTTAGAATAAAATAGATTCCCTTATTTCTACTTATCAATTTTAATTTGGTAATCTAACGATTTTTTGATCTTTCAAATACTGCTTCATCGCCAAGAGAGCAGCGATTTCAGCCTCTTTATTCATTTGTTTTTTCAATAGCTCCGCATTATAATATTTCTTTACAAAATGAGTATCAAAATTTCCGGAACGAAAAGCTTCATGTTCAAATACAAATTTTCCAAAAGGCAATGTAGTTTGCACTCCTTCTACTTGATAATTATCAATTGCTTTTACAATCAATTGAATGGCTTCTTCACGAGTTGCTCCATACGTAATTAATTTGGCCAACATCGGATCATAGTAAATAGGAATATCCATGCCTTGCTCAAAACCATTATCCACACGAATATTCTCACCAACAGGCAATTGATACACATCGAGATGACCTACGCTTGGCAAAAAGTCATTCATAGGGTCTTCGGCATAAACTCTTAATTCTAAAGCGTGTCCTTTAATTTGTAAATCTTCTTGTTTTATTGCAAGTGCTTCTCCTCTTGCTACTTTAATTTGCAGTTCGACCAAGTCCGTTCCTGTAATCCATTCGGTAACGGGATGTTCTACTTGCAAACGCGTATTCATTTCTAAAAAGTAGAAATTATTATTTTCATCCAATAAAAACTCTACTGTTCCCGCTCCTAAATAATCACATGATTTAGCAACTAAAACAGCCGCTTCACCCATTTTTTTTCGTAATTCTGGAGTTAAAACGGAAGAAGGCGCTTCCTCAATCACTTTTTGATGACGACGCTGAATACTACATTCTCTCTCAAATAAATACAAGATATTTCCATGGCTATCTGCCATAATTTGAATTTCGATATGCCTTGGTGACGCCACATATTTTTCGATAAAAACAGATCCGTCACCAAAAGCAGCAACAGCTTCACTAATGGCACGGTTCATTTGAGACTCAAAATCGCTTTCCGTTTCTACCACTCGCATTCCTTTTCCTCCACCACCAGCCGATGCTTTAATCAAAATAGGGAAACCAATTGTTTTTGCCTCCTGTTTTGCTTTATCAATATCTGTTATCGCTTCGTCAACACCAGGAACCATAGGAATATTGTACTCCTTAACCGCATCTTTAGCTGCTAATTTGCTTCCCATCACTCGGATGGCTTTAGATTTTGGACCAATAAAAATGATATTGTTATTTTCACATTCTTCGGCAAAATCAGCGTTTTCGCTCAGAAATCCATAACCTGGATGAATAGCATCAACGTTTAAATTTTTAGCAACTTCAATAATTTTACTTCCTAATAAATAAGATTCATTTGATGGCGATTCTCCAATCCAAACGGCTTCATCAGCAAATTTTACATGAGGTGCATTTCTATCTGCTGTAGAATAAATTGCAACTGTTTTAATTCCCATTTTTTGAGCAGTTTTCATCACTCTAATCGCGATTTCCCCTCTATTTGCAACTAATATTTTTTTCATTATTCTTAAATTTTTATTTTTTGCCACAAATGCACTGTGTCACAAAGTTATTTTTTATTTATTGAGTAGCTATTTAGTGAAAAGATGTAAATCATAAATGCTTTATAAAAATCTTAGTGTTTTTTGCGTCTTTGTGACAACATTCTATTCAAACTCAATCAATAATTGTCCTTTATCCACCGCATCTCCAATGTTAACTGAAATTGATTTGATGATTCCATCACGCGGAGAAAGGAAACTATTTTCCATTTTCATGGCTCCAAGAATAATTAGATTATCGTTGACTTTTACTTCTTGACCAACTACAACGCCAATCTCTAAAATTAGTCCGGGCATTGGAGCTTTGATGAAGTTTACTTGTTTGGCAAGACCAACTTCAAAACCCATTTCTTTGATTAATACATCTAATGGATTTGAAATTACGACGCTATAAGTATTGTTATTTACTTTAACCATGTAACTCTTTTGATGAAAATCAGCAGCAAGAATTTCTGCTTTGTAAGGTGTGTTTTCGTGTAGTATGTGAAATTTATTGTCTTCCACAGAAACCGAATCTAATAGCGAAACACTTTCCTTTTCAATATCAAAATGAAAAGTGTCATTTACATTTACTTTATAACCCATACTCATAAGTACATTTTTTATTGGATGTAAAAATAAGGAAAGTAAATGTTTAAGGGGTTTAAAAAATATATTTTTATGCTAATTTAATATAGTTCTTTTGATATAATTTTACAAAACTAACAATCCAAATTCTCTTAAGGTGTTAATTGGTTTAGAATACCAGAAGAGTTCAAAATCTTTCAATTCATTCTCAAAATCCGTTTTAACCTCTTGAAAAGTATAAACCTTTGTATTTGAAACTGATATTTTTTGCAACAATCCTAAAAGCCATTCGCCTTCTAATTTACCCGTTTGAATACTAAAAGTTTCTTTTTTGTCGTGAAAAGTTAGCGCTGCCATTTCCCAAGAATTTCCTTTTTTAGTTTTTGTAAAATATTCAACGCTTGGCTTACCGCCTATCCAAACCAATTTAGCTGTTGATTTTGTATTAAAATCACTTTGCTCTTGTAAAGCATCAAAAATAAAATCTTGAGGTATTTTTGTTTTCGGAATTTTAAAATCGAACCAATCTTGCAATTCGTAATCAAAACAGATTCCGTGCATGAAATTAAACAAGGATTTCTTGAGTCCAAAACTAAATTTATCGTGATCAATCCCTGTATTATCAATATAATTGATATCATTATTAGCAAAAGTTCCTATTGTTTGTGTTTCCTTTACTACACCAAATTTTTCTGGATACATTCCTACAGGGCTATGCGCTGTCATCGCAAATTGATGCCAAAATCCAGATTGCAGCACACCTGCTTCAAACAACTGACGCACCATTTCTAGACTATCAATAGTTTCCAGAACAGTTTGAGTGGGATAGCCATACATCAAATAAGCATGCACCATTACACCCGCTTCAGTAAAATTTCTTGTCACTTTTGCAACTTGCTCTACCGTTACTCCTTTATCAATAAGTTTTAAAAGACGATCCGAAGCGACTTCTAACCCTCCAGAAACGGCGATGCAGCCCGAAGCTTTCAATAACAAGCATAAATCTTTAGTAAAACTTTTTTCGAATCGAATGTTTGTCCACCAGGTTATAGATAGTTTTCGGCGTAAAATTTCGAGTGCTAAAGCGCGCATCAATGCAGGCGGCGCTGCTTCATCTACATAATGAAAACCATTTTGTCCTGTTTGTGCCATTAATTCTTCCATTCTATCGCACAATAAACTTGCCGCAACAGGTTCGTAAATTTTTATGTAATCTAGTGATATGTCGCAAAACGTGCATTTACCCCAATAACATCCGTGCGCCATGGTAAGTTTATTCCAACGTCCATCACTCCACATTCTATGCATTGGATTCACAATTTCGATTACCGAAATGTATTTATCTAAAAGTAAATCAGAATAATCTGGAGTTCCTACTTTCGATTGTTTATAGTCTGGTTGGGTCGAATTGTTTTTATAAACTACTTTTCCCTCTTCTAACAGGAAAGTTCGTTTGAAAGCTCCTGATTCTTGGCTATTTTCTTTTTGTTTTTCTAAACTTGCAATCAATTCTTCTATTGGAGTTTCTCCATCATCCAAAGTGATAAAATCAAAAAACTCAAAAACACGAGCGTCAGAAAGGGAACGCAATTCTGTATTAGGAAAACCACCGCCCATTGAAATTTTAATATTTGGATAATGGGTTTTTACCCATTGTGCTGAACGAAAAGCTGCATATAAATTTCCTGGAAAAGGAACCGAAATCAAGAATAATGTGGGCTGAATATTTTCTATTTTCTCTTTTAATAGTTTGAATAAAACCTCATCGATATAAGTCGGTTTTTCTTGTAAAGCTGCGTATAATTCATCGAAAGAATTGGCACTACGCCCCAATCGTTCAGCATACCGACTGAAACCAAAATTTTCATCAATGCATTCTACAATATAATCGGAAATATCTTCGAGATATAAAGTGGCTAAATGTTTGGCCTTATCCTGGGTTCCCATAGTTCCAAAAGCCCAATCGAGTTCCTCTAATTGCGCAAAACGAGAAGCTTCTGGCAGGAAATCTTCTTGACAAATTTGTAAAGCTAATGTTGGATTTTTTCCTTGTAAAAAAGCAATAACTGAATCTATTGTTTTTATATATTCTTCTTGTAAAGCAAAAATTCGTTTGCAGTTTTCGGTTGTTGGTTGCTGAATTTCAAATTGAAATAAAGCAGTTAATCCCTCTTTTGAAAATAATTTCAGAATTACCTCGATTCCTAAATCTGCTTGAACAGATTCTATATTTTTGGTATTCAAAAAACCTTTTATATAAGCAGTTGCTGGATAAGGAGTATTCAGTTGTGTAAAAGGAGGCGTGATCAGAAAAAGTTTGGTTTTCAAGAGAAATTATTTTCTACAAAAATAAGAGATATTTATATTCTTTTAGTGAAAAGAATTAAGTGGATTTGTTTTTAAATAACATTTAATACACTTTACTATTATTTAACTAAACTATAAAGTTTATAATTACCATTTAAAGTGAATTGTAATTACTCAATCTTCAAATGATGTAGTTTAAGGCTTGATTTCCCTAAGATATTTTAAAAATAATCATTCATTATGTACATAATCTAAAAAAAATCTAGAATAAGATGAAATTAATTTTCACTATTACTAAAATCCGATACTTATTTTGATGAAAAGAACAAGCAGAGAAGTTTAAATAATAATTACGCTACATTTTTCATATTTTAATAGACATTCCTCATATTTTTTGTATATTTTTTTTGTTCTTTAATTTTAAAACCGTAAAATTACAAAAAATTAACATTAAATTAATACTGCCATTATCACTCTTTCAATTTGAAAATTAAATTTAAAAATAGCAATCATTTAGACGACGATATCCTTTGGAGTAATGTAAAAATGGGTGATGAGAAAGCATTTTCACATCTGTTTGAAAAACACTACGCTCATTTAATTCGTTACGGTAATTCATTATCTCCATTAAAAGATAAAGTACAGGATTGTGTTCAAGAAGTTTTTACAGACATTTGGATTTATAGAGAATCAATAAGTGAAAGTATTGTCGTAAAAGCTTATTTATTATCTAGCGTTCGCAAAAGAATTGCAAGACATCAAGAACGCGATCGCTTTTTTGGAAAAACAACTTCTATTGATACTATAGAATTTCTATTAGACTTCTCAATAGAACACGATCTTATTGCAGACGAAACAACTGCTAATAAAGTTTTTAATTTAAACAAATTATTAAACGAATTACCCTCTCGTCAAAAAGAAGCTTTATACCTTAGATACCATCAAGGTTTAAGTGTAGATGAAATCGCCTCTACCCTTGATGTAAATTACCAGTCTGCAAATAATTTGCTTTATCGAGCAGTTTTGAACCTAAGAAAAGATTGGAAAGACATTATTTTACTTTTTTTAGCAGTTACAACAAGTCTTCTTTAATATTTTTTTGATTTATATAAAAAAAATCACAATTAGGTGAGTATATAATAAAAAAACTGTCCTTTATGTTTTTGTAATCCATACTGAATTGATGCAAGAACGAAATAATTATATAGAAATAGAAGATTTTTTATCCAACGAGTCCTTTAATCTTTGGGTTAAATATCAAATTGATGAACAAAACTGGGAAGAATGGACTTTAGAAGATCCTAAAAGAGCCAAATTAGTTGAGGAAGCTCGTCTTTGGATTTTAGCTATGAAAGTTTCTGAACCAACTATGAATCAAAAAACTATTGATATTGCGTTAGAGAAGACTTGGGGAAAAATTAATAAAAAAGAAAAAAATCAAAACATATTTCAAAAAACACCAAAAAAGTTTTTGGATAACAAATGGATAAAAAGCGTCGCAGCAGTTTTTATATTAGGCTTAATAAGCAGCTGGTTCTATAACAATACTATTTTAAACACTACTTCTACACCTATATATAACGAACTCATACAAGACAATAAAGAAGGATTAGTCGAGCAAACGAACAACTCAAGCAAACCTCAAATCATAACATTATCTGATGGTAGTTCTGTTTTGTTGCAACCTAATAGTAAATTAAGCTATCCTAAAACATTTGTAGGCAATGAACGCAAAGTATATTTGAGCGGGGAAGGCTTTTTTGAAATTAGTAAAAATCGCAAAAAGCCATTTTTTGTTTACGCGAATGAAATTGTCACCAGAGTTGTTGGAACCAGCTTTAGAATACGAGCGTATGACAACCAACCTGACATTGAAGTATTAGTTCACACCGGTGAAGTAAAAATAAAATCAAACCAATCGGTGACAAAATCTAGCAAGCAAGAAGTAGTTTTGTTACCTAATCAAGCCCTCCAATTTTCTCGCAAAAATTTGACATTTAACAAAATAAACGATATTAAAACGGACCGAACATTAATTCAAACTACTGATAATATCGAGCAATTAAGTTTTGACTTCAAAGACACACCTGTTAACCAAATTCTAAAAATAATTGAAGAGGCTTATTTAGTTCAAATTGATTATCCAAAAGACAAATTAAAAAATTGTTATCTAACCACATCACTAAACGACCAACCGCTACCGGAGAAACTTAAAATTATATGCAAAAGTCTCGGTAACAACACTACTTATGAAATGAATGGAAACCAAATTATTATTACATCCAAAGGATGCGACTAACTTTAATGCCTATGTGAAATTAATAAAAAAAGCGCCGAAAATGCTGTAACATTCTCGACGCCTAAATAGAATCAAATTGTTCCCTGTAAAGTTCAATTTGTGTGTTCAAAATACCCGTTAAATAGTATTAATAAAACAAACCAAAATTATGAAAAAAACTGTTGTCAAACAACGATTACTCCATCGAATCATGAAAATAACATTAATTCAATTTGTTCTTGCATTTGTGTTTTCCACCATCACGATGGCCAACAGTGTTAATGGACAGAAAAAACTAGACACTAAAGTTACTGTTAGCATCGCAAACATGAGTTTAGAGAACGCTTTATCAAAACTAGAAAAAACCGCTAAAGTAAAATTCTCTTACAATTCGAGAATTAGTCAATTAAACCAAAAAGTAACTGTAAATGCTACTGGCGAAACTTTATCAAATATCCTAAGCGATTTATTAAAACCACTTAATATAGGATATAGTGAAGTAAGCGATCAAATTATATTACAGAACAATGCTACACTAACGGGAGAATTTACAGGCTTTGATGCAATCCCAACTTTAATTGAAAAATTAACTGTAGCTCCTATTGTAAAAGGTAAAGTAGTAGACCAATCAGGTCTTCCTTTGCCAGGTGCAACTATTACAGCAAAAGGAACAAATAAAAGTGTTTATTCTGATTTTGATGGAAACTTCTCTATCGATATGCCAGAAAACAGCACAAGACTTGTAGTTTCTTTCGTTGGTATGGAGACACAAGAAGTAGCTATCAAAACTACGCCTCTAACTATTGTCTTAATTGACAAAGAGCAAAGCTTAAAAGAAGTTGTAATTACAACTGGTTACGAAAAAACATCTAAAAGAACTTTTACAGGAGCTATTAGTAAAATTACCGGAAAAGAGTTAATGGTAGAAGGTGTTATTGATGTAAGTAGAATGATTGAAGGTAAAGCAGCGGGTGTAACTGTTCAAAACGTTACAGGAACTTTTGGTACTGCTCCAAAAATTACCGTTCGTGGATCGTCTTCTATCTTTGGAGATACAAAACCATTATGGGTAATTGATGGAATTGTACAGGAAGATATTGTCAATCTTTCTTTTGCAGATTTAGCTTCTGGAAATTCAGAAACTTTATTAAGTTCTTCTATTGCTGGTTTAAATGCAAGTGACGTATTAAGTATAGAAGTACTTAAAGATGCGTCAGCAACATCTATCTACGGATCTAGATCTTTAAATGGTGTAGTAGTTGTAACTACTAAACAAGGAAGAAGAGATTCACCTTTAAATGTTACTTATTCACTAGACCAAACTGTACGTACTGTTCCTAGCTACAATCAGTTTGATATATTGAATTCTCAAGAAAACATGAGCATTTTAAAAGAAATGGAATCAAAAGGATTTTTAGAATTACCTTCAATAGCACAATCACGTTACGGAGGAGTTTACAATATTCTTGCTAGAGCTGTAAACACTTATGATGTGACTTCAGGTGCCTTTGGTGTAAAAAACGATACTCCTAGTAGAAATGCATTTTTAAAGAAATACGAACTAGCAAATACAGATTGGTTTAAAGTTTTATTTAGACCTTCAATGACACAAAATCACTCGTTGAGTTTTTCTGGTGGTGGAAAAAATAACGCATTCTTTGCTTCCTTAGGATTTTATTCTGATCCAGGATGGACAGTAGCTGATAATGTACAGCAATTGACTTCTAACTTGAAGAATACTTTTTACATTAATGATAAGTTAAACTTAACATTATCTACACAAGCTTCTGTTAGAAACCAACAAGCGCCAGGAAGTTATGACAGTCTTAGAGACGGAGTTAGCGGAAGCACTACTAGAGATTTTGACATCAACCCATTTAGTTATGTATTAAATACAAGTAGAACTTTACGTCCTTATGACGATAATGGAAATTACGAATATTATAGAAACAATTGGGCTCCATTAAATATAGTTGAAGAATTAAAAAACAACTATATGGACATCAAGGTTAAAGATATTCGCTTCCAAGCAGACTTAGCCTACAAAATATCTCCTAAACTTACTTATAACTTAACTGCTAATGCACGTTATGCCAATACTAGTAGAGAACATAATATTCTTGAAAGTTCTAATATTATTGGAGCCTATAATGCTGATGAAACTACTATTGTTAGAAATGCAAATATCTTTTTATATCAAGATCCTAACAACTTACTTGCACCTAAAGTATCAGTATTGCCTAATGGTGGTATGTTAAGAAAATTTACAAATGATCTTACTTCATATAACATCCGTAACAGTTTCAGCTACAAAAACATTTTTAAAGATGTAAATGAGTTTGAAGCTTTATTTGGACAAGAGTTACGTTCTGTAGATAGAGGTAGTGATAATTTTACTGCATACGGATTACAGTATGACAGAGGTTTAACTGCTTTTACAGATCCTAGAATCTTAGAGAAATTAATCAACGGAGGTGAATCTTATTATGGATTCAACGAAGAAAGAGAAAGAACTGTTGGTTTCTTTGGTAAAGTAGGTTACACTTACAATCGTCGTTATACAGGATCTATAACAGGACGTTATGACGGATCAAACAGACAAGGAAACAGTAATTCTTCTAGATGGTTGCCAACATACACTTTTAGTGGTAAATGGAATTTAATGGAAGAATCTTTCATGAAAGATGCTAAAAATATTAACACATTAGCTTTAAGAGGATCTTATGGACTTACTGCAACTGCGGGACCAGCTACTAACTCACTTGCTATTTATAAAAGTTTCATTACTAACCGTCTAAATTTAGGGGATAGAGAAACTGGATTAAACATTGACCAACTTCAAAATGGTGACCTTACATGGGAAAAACAATTTGAAACTAATATTGGTTTAGACTTAGGTTTATTCAATAACAGAGTACAATTTACAACAGATATTTACAGCCGTAAAGCTTTTGATTTAGTTGACTTTGTAACTACTTCTGGTATTGGTGGACAAAAATTAAAGCAAGGAAACAATGCTGACATGGAAACTAAAGGTATTGAGTTTTCTGTGAATACAAGAAATCTTAATGACACTAGATTAAAATGGTCTACTAGTTTTAATTTCTCTATTTACAACCAAGAAATTACAAAACTACAAAACAATCCAAGTGTATTAGGTTTAGTTGATGGTACAGGAGGAAATACAGTAGGTCATCCAAGAAATGCTTTATACTCTTACCAATTTACAGGTTTAAACAACCAAGGTTTACCAACTTTCGTAATGGCTGATGGTGAAGATGATAATATTGCTGGTGCTAATTTTCAAGATTCAGAAAACGTAACAAAATACTTGAAATACGAAGGATCTATTGAACCTAACAAATCAGCAGGTTTGTCTAATACATTTACCTATGACAACTGGTCTTTAAATATCTTTATAGTTGCTGCAGGAGGAAACAAAGTTCGTTTGAACCCAATTTACTCTTCTTCTTATGATGATTTAACGGTGTTTACTAAAGAATTCACTAACCGTTGGATTAATCCTGGTGATGAGGCTTATACTAATATTCCTGTAATTGCAGACAGAAGATTAATAGCAAATTACGCTTCTGATGGTAAAAGTTTAATAAGAGCATATAATGCTTACAATTATTCTGATGAAAGAGTAGCAGACGGAACTTTCGTAAGATTGAAAAACGTTTCTATTAGCTATGAATTCCCTAAAGATTTGAAGAAAAAATTAAACCTTAGTACCTTCTCAATGAAAGCATCAAGTGCTAATCCTCTTTTAATTTATTCAGATAAAAAACTAAATGGTCAAGATCCAGAATTTTATAGATCTGGTGGAGTTTCTCAACCAATTACGAGCCAATACACATTCTCATTAAACGTATCATTTTAATTAAATAAAATATGAAAAAATTAAAATTAACCTTATCCCTACTAATTTTAGTAGGACTCAGCAGTAGCTGTGATGATTTCTTATCTGAAGTTCCAGATAATAGAACACAACTCGATACGCCAGAAAAAATTTCTGAAATATTAGTAAATGCTTATCCAGAATCTAATTATATGGAGTTTGCAGAGACTATGTCTGATAATGTTTATGATAGTGGAGATCTAACAAAAACAACGATCAAGAATAGCCAAATGTACAATTGGGAAATGGTTGACGATACTGATAGAGAAACACCTTCAGCCTATTGGGATGCTTGCTATACTGCAATTGCTCACGCTAATCAAGCTTTAGAAGCTATTGAAAAACAAGATAATGATCCTAAACTAAACCCACAAAGAGGAGAAGCTTTATTAGCTAGAGCTTACTCTCATTTCATGTTGGTTACATTCTTTTCTCAGCGATACAATCCTGCAACTGCCAAAACAGATTTAGGTATTCCTTATATATTGAAACCAGAAACTCAACTGATCAAAAAGTACACAAGAAACAGTGTTGAAGAAGTTTTTGCTTATATAAAAGCTGATATCGAAAAAGGATTGCCATTAGTTACAAGCAACTACAAATTGCCAAAATTTCACTTTAATAAAGATGCTGCTAATTCATTTGCAAGCCGTTTTTATACTGTAGTAGGTGATTGGAACAAAGTGCTTGAGGTATCAAATGAGCTAGGCAATCTTCCGGAAACTAAGTTAAGAGATTATCAATCTTACTTAGACGAACCGGATTATGATAAAGGAATTAGAATGTATTCTGACGCAAGTGCAAATACCAACTTACTTATTGTTTCTGCCTCTTCTATCTATTCTAGAAGTTTTGCTTCAAATAGATTTCAGTTGACTGGAGCAGATAGAAATGAACTTTTTGGTAACAATACTAATTTAATTAACAAAGCATTTCTTTACAGACCATTATCCTATAACGGCCAGGTAACTATTTTCGTTCCTAAATTTGCTGAGTACTTCAAATACACTAATGCGAATGCTGGAATTGGTCTTCCATACGATGCATTGGTACTATTAAGTAATGATGAGCTTTTCTTGAATAGAATAGAAGCGCACGTAATGAACAATCAATTAGATGTTGCTAATGCAGAGCTAGATTATTTCTTATCAGTACGCGTTAAACTTTACAATCCTACAACTGATAAAATTACTCAAGCAAAAGTGGTAGCTAAATATCCTGTTGTTGCTAATGAATACACTCCTTTTTACACGATGACTGATGTTCAAACTTCATACATTAAAGCATTAGCAGAAATCAGAAGAAGAGAATTCATCCATGAAGGTTTAAGATGGTTTGATATAAAAAGATTTGCTTTAAAAGTTACGCATAAAACTTACAATCAAGCTGATAAAGTTTTAGAGAAAAATGACTTACGCAAAGCAATTCAAATTCCATTAAACGTTACAAACACTGGAGTAGAAAAAAATCCACGTTAATTAATTTAACTATTTATAATTATGAAAATAAATAAACAATATAAAATAATCACACTAGTATGCTCCGTGTTATTATTAACAGCTTGCGCAAGTGAGGATCCTCTTAAGGAAAGTCAGTTAGATGTATCAATTCCTGCAAAAACGGATTTAGATCGTTATATTGATGCTAATTACGTGAATGATTACAATATTAATGTACAGTACAAATGGAATCAGAATGTAGTAGATAACAATCGTTTTTTGTTTCCTCCAATTCAAACTAAAGTACAACCTGCTTTAGAAATTGTTAAAAAAATCTGGTTAGATACTTACAAAACTGTTGGAGGACCTGATTTTGTTAAAAAAATTGCTCCTAGAGAACTAGTTTTGGTTGGAGGAATTAACCTGAACACAACAGGGACGATTACTTTAGGTTTAGCAGAAGGTGGATTAAGAATTACATTGTTTGAAACGGACAATGTAAATAAAAGAGATCGTGCAAACGTAAAACGTTTCTTAGCTACAATTCAACATGAGTATATTCACATTCTGAATCAAACGAAGCCTTTTGATGAAAAAACACTTGCGAAAATAACTCCAAGTGGCTATACTTCAAACTGGTATGAGACACCAACTTCTCAAGCTAGAGAAGAAGGATTCATTACGGATTATGCAAGATCGAACACTAGTGAAGATTTTGCAGAAATGGCTGCTCAAATGTTAATTAATTCTAAAGCAGAGTATGCAGCGATCCTAGCTGGAATAACTAATCAAACTGCTGTTGCGAATATTAAAGCAAAAGAAGCTGTAGTTGTAAAGTATTTTAAAGATAGTTTCGGAGTTGATTTCTATAAACTTAGAGATGAAGCAGAAAAAAATACCAACTTCGTTATAAACAATTAGTATAAAAATAGGAGCTTTAGTTGCTAAAGCTCCTATTAAAAACCTTTTTAACTTTAACAAAAACATGAAAAACATGAAACTAAAAAATATAATTAATTACCTTTTGGTTGCTTTATTAGCGATTCAATTGGTCTCTTGTGATAACAAGGAGAGTTTAGACTCACCCTTTAACGCTACTCCTACAGAACGTTTAAATGCTAGAGAAAAAGAACTAGATGATTTATTGGCTTCTTCTGAATTTGGTTGGAGAGCAGTCTATTTTACTGACAATACACAGTTAGGAGGATTTACACATCTTTTCAAATTTAAAGATGGTAAGGTAGATATGGCCTCTGATTTTGATAACGATACCTCTATATTTGCTAGTGAGTATGATATTGTTCTAGGAAGTACAGTTAGTTTAGTATTTACAACAAAAAACAGAATTCACTTATTATCTGATTCTAATAGTTTCCCAACTGCGGCATTAAGAGGAAAAGGATACAAAGGAGATTTTCAATTTTTGTATTACGGACAAGATAACGGACAGATCATTTTTAGAACTAATCGTACTTTTCAAGAATTACGTTTTGTAAAAGCAACTGCTTCAGACTGGACTAATTTAGCACTAAATAGAGCAATGGCACCTAATGTTACTGGCGCTAACACAAGACCTTTATTCCGTTTATTAGAAACTAATGATGGAACTAAAGTGAGTCAATTTGATTTTAATTACACTAATGCTAGTAGATTTGCTACTTCTAACTCTATTGAAACTGGATCAAGCCTAACCAATAATATTGGTATCGCTTACACACCAACTGGTATTGTAGTTAGTCCAGCTATAAAAGTAGGAAATCAAGAGTTAACTGCTTTTACTTATGATCCTGCAACTGGAAACTTTAATGCAACTGGTACAGGTGGTGTTTCAGCTTCTATCAAATATACCACTAAGCCATTAGTAATAACAAATGACTATAAGATTTTACTACCTGGAAACCAACAAAATGTATATGGTTACTTAGCTGCTAATTTAGGAGCAGCACCTTCAAATTCACTTTACGCTAACACTCTTTTGGCTGCAGCAAATGCAACTTTACCAGCTAACCAAAAAATTAGCAGAATACAAATATATTTTAATGCTGGTGGTGAAAATTATATAGCTTATACTTTCAACGGTGGTAAACCAGCTATCTATCATGACTTTACAGTGACAGAAGATGCTGTAAATAAAACACTTATTCTTTCTGATTTTGGATGGTCTACAGGAACTGCTCCAGCATTTTTAGCAGCCATAGACAAAGAGTTTTTTGACATCAAAGGTTTGTATGTAAAGAAAGAAAAATTCACAATTGGCGCATCAAATACAATATACACATTTACAAGTGCATCTAGTAATTTTAGAATAACTACTTATGCCTTCCAATAATTACCATTTTTTTGATTAGTTGAAAAAGGTTGCCCCTCAAAAGGCAGCCTTTTTTTTTTGAATATAATTAATGTGATTGAAATCATAACAAACAATAAATCAACCAAAAAAATACTAAAACAATCTCCACAGTTCACAAAGGTTTCTTAAACTAAAAATTATACCTTTAGATTTCTTATTTTAGCATCAAATAAACTTTATTATGCCAACGGACTGTATCACCTATCAAAATTCAGGATATTTTTCTTCCTTGATGAATGATTATTTAGATCAAAAAAGTAACTTAAACTCTTTATACCATAGATTTCCAAAACTTGAAAATTTTGAAGATCAAATCCTTGAAAAGCAGAAAAATTTTGACAAAGATTCTCGAAAAACTTTAGTTGCAGTTTTAGAGAAACAATATTCAACTGTTGACACCTCTGTTTTAACAAAGCAAAATATAGAAGCACTATCACTTAATAAAACTTTTACAGTAACCACTGGCCACCAACTAAATTTATTTAGTGGCCCCTTGTATTTCTTATACAAGATTATTTCGACGATTAATTTAACAACAGAATTAAAAGCAAAGTATCCTACAAACAATTTTGTTCCTGTTTATTGGATGGCGACAGAAGACCATGATTTTGAAGAAATTAATTATTTTAATTTTAAAGGAAAAAAATTCCGTTGGAATACTGAAAGTTACGGACCAGTTGGTCGATTATCAACTAAAGGATTAGAGGATTTTTTTGAAGTATATGCGCTTGAATTAGGTTCAAGTATCAATGCCGATAAAATAAAAAAAATATTTACTGATGCGTATTTAAACCATGACACTTTAGCCAATGCTACCAGACATTTGGCTAATGCATTATTTGGAACTTATGGTCTTGTAATTATTGACGCAGACAATCCAGACTTGAAACGCGCTTTAATCCCTTATGTGAAAGAGGAATTGTTACATCAATCTTCCCATAAATTAGTTTTAGCAACGGCTGAAAAATTAAAAGACTACACTATACAAGTTAATCCACGTGAGATCAACTTATTTTATATTGAAGACACTTTGCGCGAACGTATCGTTTTTGAAAATGGCAAATACAAAGTAAACCATACAAAAATTGAATTTTCTGAAACTGAAATTTTGGAATTACTAGAGAATCATCCAGAAAAATTCAGCCCTAATGTTATTATGCGTCCTTTGTATCAAGAAGTGATTTTACCTAATTTATGTTACATTGGCGGTGGTGGTGAAATTGCGTATTGGCTGGAACTAAAGTCTTTCTTTGACGCTGCAAAAGTTACTTTTCCTATACTTCTATTGCGAAATTCAGTTTTATTAGCCACTGAAAAACAAGCTAAAAAAGCAGATAAACTCGATTTGAAGTGGAGTGATTTATTCTCTAAACAAGATTCCCTAATCAATAATAAAACAAAAAAACTATCTGAAATTTCAATTGATTTAGCTAATTTAAAAAAACAGCTGCAAGAACAATTTGAAAGCTTATATAAAATAGCAACAAAAACAGACGAATCATTTATTGGAGCAGTCAAAGCACAAGAGGCAAAACAAAATAAAGGACTAGAAAATCTAGAAAAGCGCCTACTTAGAGCCCAAAAAAGGAAACTAAACGACGTTTTGCAACGTATTATTGATTTACAAAATGATTTATTTCCAAACCTAAGTTTACAAGAGAGACAAACTAATTTTTCTGAATTTTATTTAGAAAATGGAGAAAACTTGATTCCGATGATTATCAATCAATTAAAACCGCTACAAAACAAATTTGAAGTAATTGTACTATAATTTTATTTGAAGTAGTAAATAAAAATAACTTACATTATTGAACAAAAAAGTTTACTTTTGCACAAAATCATAAAAAACAATAAATAAGATGGCTACTAATAGAACTTTTACAATGATCAAACCGGATGCTGTAGCAAACGGACACATCGGAAACATACTTGCAATGATCACAAATGCAGGTTTTAAAATCGTTTCTTTGAAATTAACTCAATTAACTATTGCTGACGCACAAGCTTTTTACGAAGTTCACGCTGCAAGACCTTTCTACGGAGAGTTGGTTGAATTTATGTCAAGAGGACCAATCGTTGCTGCTATTTTAGAAAAAGACAACGCTGTTGAAGATTTTAGAACTTTAATTGGAGCTACTAACCCTGCAGATGCTGCTGAAGGAACTATACGTAAAGCATATGCAACTTCTATTGGAGAAAATGCAGTTCACGGTTCTGATAGCGATGAAAATGCAGCTATCGAAGGTGCATTCCATTTTGCTGGTAGAGAGCAATTCTAGATTTTAGATTGTTGATTAACGATCTTTGATTTCAGATTTGAAAATCTTTATATAAAAAAATCCCGTTTCCAAAAGAAACGGGATTTTTTAACATATAATAAAACCTGAAATCAAAACCTAAATTCTAAAATCAAATTTTTATCTCAATACCACATCCTTAACGACGTCTCTTCTTAATTCTTCATTAATCATCGATACAATTTTAGATTTTCCATGACTTAATTCTTCTCGTAATACTGACGAAGTCAATTCTACATAGAGCGTACTACCCTTTAAAACTACATTATTAGTATAACTATTTACTCCATTACCCATTAAGTTTCTCCAAGCCTCTTTTACATCAATTTGATCAATCCCTGGCTGCAATTTATTAACATGTATAATTTGTTTTAAAACATCACCAATCGTACTTTGATTATTTAGTCTCTTTGCCATCTCCTAATAAATTTATTGCTGTTGCTTTCTTATAATGATATTCTATTTTATCCTTATTTAACAAAACCAATTCGGATGCTGAAAGTGCTATCAATTCCTCACTCCATTTCATATAGGAAGTAGAATAATCTAAAAATACTTTATCATCAGCAAAACGAACTACTACATTTTCAAATGTATCATTTACCAAAAAAGTTCCATCTAATTGTGGCATTACTTTTTTGCGTATCCCTTTATTATTCTTTATTTCAAAAAAATCGTAACTCTCATTTATCTTATAATCCTTGTCGCTCCCTTTATCAAAAGTGACTTTCTCAATTTCCCAGTAACCGTTTAAGTTGACAATGTCAGCTGATTGAATCTTTTGTTTGCAAGCAACAAATAGTAATGAGATAAATAAAATTCCAAAAATCTTTTTCATAATTATAGTAGTTTTTTTAAGGAGCTATTCCCGCTGTCCGCTATATCCACGCTAAAAAGCGTGGGATGTCGCTACCATAGGGGCTATGGAAATTGAGTACTAATGCTGTTTTTATTTCAACTACAAAGTTAAACTTATTAAGCGCAAACAAAACAAAAAAAGGGACAAGACAAGCTAGTATTTTGCTTATTTATATTCTAAAAAAATATTGAAATATATAATTTATTTTATGACTCAAATAACATATCAAAACCTGGTCATTTTCAGAATAAAAAAAACACATTTGATCTAATTTCAAATGTGTTCTTTTATTATAAAATTATGACGCTATTCCTATTTAAAAGGATATCATCTATTACCGAAATTGTAAAACTTATAATATATAAAAATATAATAATTAGCTAAATGATTTTTTTTTTAAATTTTATGAAACACTACTTTTTCCTAGTTCTGTTAAACAATCCAAAAACAAAAAGCAATACTCCAATTACCATTAATAAATAATATAAATTTACATTAGTATCTTTATTTGAACTGGCTAAAACGAAACAAATAACACTACCAAAATAGAGATACATTGTTGGAATATTTTTTAAAGAAGAAAAATTCATTGTATTATTTATTTAAAAAATGAATCTACAAATTCATATTTATTAAAGACTTGTAAATCTTCAATTCCCTCTCCTACACCAATATATTTCACTGGAATTTTAAATTGATCAGATATTCCTATTACAACCCCACCTTTTGCAGTTCCATCCAGTTTAGTAACTGCTAAACAAGTAACTTCTGTCGCTGCAGTAAATTGCTTGGCTTGTTCAAAAGCATTTTGACCTGTAGAACCATCCAAAACCAATAATACATCATGTGGCGCGTCTTCTACTACTTTTTGCATTACGCGTTTTACCTTAGTCAACTCATTCATTAAGTTCACTTTGTTATGCAAACGTCCTGCAGTATCAATAATTACAATATCTGCATCTTGAGCAACTGCAGATTGTAAAGTATCAAAAGCAACCGAAGCCGGATCACTGCCCATATTTTGTCTTACAATAGGAATACCTACTCTATCTGCCCATATTTGCAATTGATCAATTGCTGCGGCACGAAAAGTATCTGCAGCACCAAGAACTACTTTATAACCTGCTTTTTTGAATTGATAAGCTAATTTACCTATTGTTGTAGTCTTGCCCACTCCGTTTACACCAACAACCATTAAAACGTAAGGCTTAGTTTGAATTGGAATGACAAATTCTGTTGCTTCACCCGAGTTAGTTTCAGATAACAAACTAGCGATTTCTTCTCTTAAAATCTGATTCAGTTCTTCGATACCTAAATATTTATCTGAGGCAACACGATTTTCTATTCGAGTAATAATTTTAAGGGTAGTATTAACACCTACATCTGAAGCAACTAAAATTTCTTCTAGATTGTCTAAAACATCATCATCTACTTTCGATTTACCAGCGATGGCTTTCGATAACTTAGAAAAGAAAGTAGTTTTTGATTTTTCGAGCCCCTTATCTAAGGTTTGCTTTGCTTCTTCGCTAAAGATTGGGTCCTTTTTTTCTGACGAAAATATTCTTTTAAAAAAACTCATTGTATGAATAGTATTAGGAATGAAGTATTTGACTCAAGAGAACAAATACGTTTTCTAACGGTAAATATAGAAAATAAAAAAGCTACTTCCGAAGGAAAGTAGCTTTTCTATATAGTGCTAATTGAATATTATTTCTTTTTCAAGAATTCATCAACTGATTCTGGAGACATAATAGATTCTACGAATGTATATGCACCTGTTTTAGGAGATTTCACCATTTTGATGGCTTTTGATAATCTCTTTGAAGCTGTTTGTAACGATGCTACGGTTTTCTTTGCCATGATTCAAATGTGTATTTAAAATTTTAAAAAAATCTTCAAATGCAAGCATCTGGATTTTTCAGAAAATTTCTAATTATTATTTAATTTCTTTGTGAACTGTTACACGTTTCAAAACTGGATTAAATTTCTTAATCTCCAATCTGTCTGGTGTATTTTTTTTGTTCTTAGTAGTGATGTATCTTGAAGTTCCTGCAACACCTGATGTTTTGTGCTCAGTACATTCTAAAATTACCTGGATTCTATTACCTTTCTTTGCCATCTTGCTATTTTTTTTCTTTGGAAGGGATTATTTAATAAATCCTTCTGACTGCGCTTTTTTCAAAACTGCAGAAATTCCATTTTTATTAATTGTTTTTATCGTAGATGCAGCTACTCTTAGAGTAATCCATCTATCTTCTTCTGGAAGATAAAAACGCTTTTTAACTAAGTTCACAGAAAATTTTCTCTTAGTTTTGTTCATAGCGTGAGAAACGTTATTTCCTACCATCGCTCTTTTACCTGTAAGGTCACAAACTCTTGACATTATACTTATCTTTTATCGTTATTCAAAATCAGGGTGCAAAGAAAAGAAAAATAAACCTATTTACCAACATTATTATTACACATTTTTTAAAATTTCTTTTTGCAAGAGCTCTAAACTTTTAAAAACCGCTCTATCTATCACTTTTTCACGGGGTTGGCCAAAATTAAATTCTTCAACAATTATTTGCGTTGGTGTTGCCAATGCGATAAAAACTGTCCCAAGTTCCGCATCTGAATCTCCTTTTGACGGTCCTGCATTTCCAGTTGTCGCAATCGCATAATCGGTGTTCATTATTTTTTTTACGCTCAAAGCCATCGCAGAAACTACCTCTTTACTAACTACAGAATGTTCTTTTATCAAACTTTCGGAGATTCCTAAAACATTAATTTTAACCTCCGTTGCGTACGAAACAACCGCTCCTTTAAAGTACTGAGAAGAACCAGAAACTGCAGTTAAAACTTCGGCAATTTTACCGCCAGTACAACTTTCGGCAGTAGAGAGCGTTTTGTTTTGTTTTTTAAGTATTCTTCCAATAACAAACTCTATAGTTTCTTCTTCATCAAACCCAACAATAATATCATTGATGATAGCATCCAAAGATTTTATATTTTCTTCCAGCGCTTCTTCTAAACTTTTTTTATCTGTTCCTCGTGCTGATAATCTTAAACGAACTCGACCCAAGGCAGGCAAATAGGCTAATTTTATAAATTCTGGAAGATTATTTTCCCAATCTTCAATACGTTCCGCCACCATACTCTCTCCTTGACCGTAGGTTAGAATTGTTCTATGAATAATGTACGGACGTTTGTACTCTAATACAACCTTAGGTATAATTTGATTTTCTACCAAGTATTTCATTTCAAAAGGAACTCCCGGAAGCGAAATGAATACCGTATTTTTCTTTTTCATCCACATTCCAGGCGCAGTACCTACTTCATTATGAAGCACTGTGCATTTTGACGGAACCAATGCTTGGTCTTTATTCATTTGCGTTATAGGACGCTTATAAAAACCTTCAATGATTTGCGTAACATGAGCGAGAACTTCTGAATTTACTACTAATTCATCTTCAAAATAATCACAGAATGTCTTTTTTGTAACATCATCTTTAGTAGGTCCCAAACCGCCAGTGACAATAACCAAATCTACTTTATTTTGAAGCGCTGCAAACGTGTATAAGATATGATTTTTGTCATCGCTAATCGAAATCATTTCATTGATCTCAACACCAATTTTATCTAATGCTTTTGCGATAAATCCAGAATTTGTGTCGACAATCTGACCTATTAAAATTTCGTCTCCAATCGTAACTATAGTTGCTTTCATTTTGTTTTAAATTTTAAGTGGTGTGAAGAAAAATCAAGTTTAGGAGATTTTATCTAGAATAAAAGATACCATACTAATGATTATTAAAAAAACTATTGCTATCTTACAATACAGATATTGCACTTTCCTTTCTAACCGAAAATCTTGAATTCCTAATGATTCAATAGTGCCAAAATACCCTGCTGTTTTAAAATCAAATCAATCTCATTATTGTTTTTTTTTCTAATATAAAATACCTAATACTTTTTGATATAAATAATCGTTCTGGATCATAGTAATAATCTATTTCCCGACGCTGCAATTCACCTTCAAAAATAATATTATCCTGAAATAAAACATACAACTTAAAATGCTCTTGAAACTTGACGTTTATAGTGTTTGACATTTATAGTTATTGTTTTTTTTGAAACTAATTGAATCAAAAAGAGAAATGTACTCAATAGTACATTTCTCTTTTTTTTGCGTGAGGGATAGTAGTGAAAATCCTTATTTTATGAAGCGATAGCGCAATAAAATAAGATTGCAACGTATAGCCCGACCGTTCTGTAATGAGAATGAAAGAATGGTCACGCCCAACTATTACACATCAAAGTCTTTTTTGATTTCTTTGATCGCTTCTTTTACTTGTGATTTAACACTTTTAAAAGTTTCTTTGATATCTTTCTTTTTACCTTCTGACTTGGTCCAAGCCTCGATTTGAAGAATTTCTTCGAATGCGACATTTAAGCCCATTAAATCTAACGTTGGTTTTATCTTGTGCGCATAAGCATAAGCATGCTTATGGTCTTTCTTTTTAATCCCTTCTTTGATTTGCATTAAATCTTCTGGAACTTCTGTTACAAACAAGGTTAGAATTTCATTTACAAATTCGGGATCATTGTCTGAAAGTGCGTACACTTTTGAAAGGTTGTAATTTATAGCCATTATTTTACTTGTATTCTAAATAGTTGTTGTCCTTCTAAAAAGCCTTCTAAAACGTCATCGGATTTCACAGAGGCAACTCCTTCTGGAGTTCCTGTAAAAATTATATCTCCAATTTTTAATGTAAAAAACTGTGAAACATAAGATATTAACTCGTCAATTTTCCATAACATTAAATTAGAACTACCGATCTGAGCTGTTTCATTGTTTTTCTTCAATTCAAAAGTAATATTTTCTAGGGAATTAAATTGATTTTTCGGTAAAAACTCACCTATAACTGCCGAACCGTCAAATGCTTTCGCTTTTTCCCAAGGCAATCCTTTTGCTTTTAATTGATCTTGTAAATCGCGTGCTGTAAAATCGATTCCAACACTAATTTCTTCGTAATATTTGTGAGCAAATTTAGGTTCGATATACTTTCCTACTTTACTTATTTTGACAATGATTTCAATCTCATGATGTACATCATTGGAAAATTCCGGTATCACAAACGGATGCTGTTTTAACAAAACGGCCGAATCTGGTTTCATAAAAACAACTGGTTCCGTAGGTCTCTCGTTCTTTAACTCTTCTATATGATTGGTATAATTTCTACCGATACAGATTATTTTCATTTTCTATTTTTTAGATCTTAACTGCTATAAATTGGCACTAATCTTTAGTAATTCAAAGCGTGAATAACTTGTTGTTATCAACTACTTTTTGGTGTTTAATTTTCTTAATTTAATGGCTGTCAAAACTTTTTTGGTGTATAACGGAAAATCGGCATTTTGTATCCAACTAAAATAACCAGGTTCGGTTTCTAATACTTTATCCACCTTTACCCCTTTGTGTTTACCAAAAGTAAATACCTCTTCGTTATCTGCATCAAAAGCGATCATTCCTGCAAAGTCAGCAATTTTTTTTCTGGTGGTAAACTCTGATAATGATTTCATGTCGTTTTCCAATTCTGGATAACGATCCAATTGTGCTTTTAGAATTTCGTAAGTCGCCATGGTATCTGCTTCTGCTGAATGCGCGTTTTCAAGCGATTTTCCACAGTAGAATTTAAGCGCTGCACTTAATGTTCGTTCTTCCATTTTATGAAAAACAGTTTGAACATCTACTGAGACTTTTCCTTTCATATCAAAATCTACTCCTGCACGCAACAATTCTTCTGCTAGTAAAGGAATATCAAATCGATCCGAATTAAATCCAGCCAAATCACTGTCTTTAATCATATTATGCACCTGAGAAGCGAGTTCGTTAAAGGTAGGTTCATTCGCTACTTTTTCGTCAGTAATACCATGAACAGCGGTAGTTTGGGCAGGAATTGGAATCGTAGGATTCACCAACCATGTTTTACTTTCTTTATTTCCGTTTGGAAAAACTTTAAATATTGAGATTTCTACAATTCTATCCTTTCCGATATCAATTCCTGTAGTTTCAAGATCGAAAAAGCAAATTGGCTTACTGAGTTTAAGTTCCATTTTTAATTTTTGTATAATTACAAATATAGAAATTTGGGTTTAATTTTATTTAAAGTTTCCCTTTTAAAGTTTAAAAAATCACAAAAACAAAAACCCGACTCATTCTTGAAAACGAGTCGGGTTTAAATTTTATTACTATTCTTTTTTAAAAATCTCTATTCACGTCAAAAGCTTCAAGATATTCTGCTACTCGTTTCACAAAACTTCCTCCTAGCGCTCCATCGACAACTCTATGATCATAACTATGCGATAAAAACATTTTTTGACGAATTCCTATAAAATCACCTTCAGGAGTTTCGATCACTGCTGGCATTTTACGAATAGCTCCAAGAGCAAGAATACCCACTTGAGGTTGATTTAAAATTGGTGTTCCAAAAACACTTCCAAAAGTACCAACATTCGTAACCGTATAGGTTCCTCCTTGCGTATCGTCTGGCTTAAGTTTTCCTGCTTTTGCACGACCACCTAAGTCATTTACGGCTTTTGCCATTCCAACTAAATTTAACTGATCTGCATTTTTGATAACAGGAACAATTAAATTACCGTTAGGCAAAGAAGCTGCCATACCTAGGTTTATATTTTTCTTTTTGATGATAAAATCACCATCAACAGAAATGTTCATTCCAGGATAATCTTTTATTGCTTTTGCAACGGCTTCCATAAAAATTGGAGTATAAGTCAACTTCTCTCCTTCTCTCTTTTCGAAAGCATTTTTATTTTTTTCTCTCCATTTAACAATGTTCGTCACATCAACTTCGATAAAAGACTGTACGTGAGCCGATGTTTGCACAGAAGCGACCATATAACCCGCAATAAGCTTGCGCATTCTATCCATTTCAACTATTTCATCACCACCACTTACAGATACTGGAGCCGCTTTTTGAGCAACTGGAGCCGCAACAGTTTTTGGAGCTGCAACAACTGGAGCTGCAACTACCGGTTGATTAGCTCTATTTTTTACGTATTCTAAAATATCATTTTTAGTAACTCTTCCTTCTTTACCTGTTCCAGAAATTGCAGCTAGTTCGGCCACAGAAACTCCTTCTTCTTTAGCTATATTTTTAACTAAAGGCGATAAGAACTTCTCAGAATCAGAAAAATCAACAGGAGCAGCAACACTTTCTTTTGCAGCTTCGACCATTTTTGTCACTTCAGCTACAGCTGCAGGAGCCGTGGCTTCCTTAACTACAGACACAAGTTCTCCTCCTTCGGTTTCAATTATTGCAATAGTCTGACCTACTTGTACGAGATCATCTTTTCCAAACAATTGCTCAATTAGGATCCCAGAAACTTCACTTGGCACTTCGCTATCCACTTTATCAGTAGCTATTTCAAGTACCGCTTCATCAGCTTCAATCTTATCTCCAACTTGTTTCAACCAATTTGTAATGGTTGCTTCTGCTACACTTTCTCCCATTTTAGGAAGTTTTAATTCAAATCTTGCCATATTATTAACCTAAAAGGTGATTTTGATTTTCAGTTTGCGAAATTACTGAATATTTCAATTATAAATTACATTAAATGCATTTTTTTACGGTATTTTAATAACCTCGCCTCTTTCATTACTATTGTTGCTTCCTATTAAAAAATTAGCGTTTTTAGGTATAATTTTAAAGGTAAATCCTTTATTTCTTGCAGATTCAAGAAATTCAATACTTTCTTTAAAAGAAATAAAATTAGTATCTAAAATAATTTCAGGTCGTTCTTCAGTGTTTATTGAAGACGAAATTACCGCTTTTTCTTTTTTTAAATCATAAAAAGTCACTTTATTTTGTAAAATAGAATTCAATTTATCCAATAATTCTGAAGAGTAAGAATACAAAAGAAAGGATTTTGGTTTAGCCTTATTTTTAAGTTGCTCTTTATTTTTTTTTGAAAACGAAAATAGCAATATTCCAGTCTTCATGAAAAGATTAAAAATAACAGATCCAAAAATATTAGCACTAAAATGTTTTTTATAAAAGTAGTACATCGCTTGTTGAAAACGTTTCATATAAGTACCATCTTTTATTGTGCTTTCTCCTTTATAATGAATTACAGAAGTTTCGTGAAAATAATAATTTGACTTTCCTTTTTTTGCAATTACGTAAGAAAGATCGATATCATCTGAATACATAAAGCAGTTCTCATCAAATCCGCCAACTTCTACATACAAATTTCTTTTCATCAACATAAAAGCGCCAACTAATACATCTACTTTTCCTGTTTGATTTTCATCTAAATGTTCGGCATAATACCTCCCTAATAACTTTGATTTTGGTACTATTTTATACAAACCCATAATTTTGGTAAAAGCTACCCAAGGAGTTGGAACACCACGTTTACTTTCGGGCAAAAATTGTCCAGCGCCATCAATCAGTTTACATCCTATAATTCCTGTTGTATCAATAGAATCTAAAGTATCTAGTGACCGAGCAAAACCCAAAATTTTAGAAAAAGTATCCTCAGCTACGACAGTATCTGGATTAAGAATACAAATATAATCTCCTTTTGCAGGAGCGACACCTAGATTATTTCCTTTAGAAAAACCTAGATTCTCCTTATTCTGAATGAGCTTTATATGTGGAAAAAGCTCCTTTAGCATTGCGCAGCTATCATCCTGCGAATTATTATCAACCACAATAATTTCGCTATCGATTTCTAAAAGCGCATTTTGTACGCTTAACAAACAGAGTTCAAGAAAATAACGAACATTATAATTAAGAATAATGACAGATAACTGCATTTTAAAACATAGATTTAAACTTGATAAAAGAGAAAGCTACAATAATATAGTATTAAAAAAGCAGCAAATAAGCGCTTGCAATTTAGCATTAAGAATGAGTCAAATAGATCAAAATTGATGTTGTTTTTTCTACCAATTTATTACAATTATTCAAACATTAATATTCCCACTGACGCGTTTTGTTTAATTCTTCTTGTTCTTTGATAATTTCAGCTGGAATTACTTTTAGAAATGAGCAATGTTGTTCAATTGCATATTCTACTTTCTCTACAATTTCATCAATGGTATCGTTATCGTAATCAATATCTAAAGGTTCTTTGATGATAAAAGATTGAAGAATTCCTTTCTTTTTCATTCGCAATCCTTTTTTATCAAACGAGCGACGAAAGCCATCAATTACTATAGGTACAACGATGGGTCTGTGCTGTTTTATAATATGTGCAGTTCCTTTGCGAACAGGTTTAAAAGACTTTGTCGTTCCTTGAGGAAAAGTAATTACCCAACCGTCATTTAGGGCTATTTTTATGTTTTCGGTATCGTCCGGATTAATGTCTTTTTTTTCTTTTACATCTACTCCTTTTGCGCGCCAAGTTCGTTCTACTGATATAGCTCCTGCGTATGCCATTATTCTTGGTAATAATCCAGCACGCATTGTTTCTTTAGCCGCAACATAATAAATATTCATCTTAGGTTGCCACAGATAACATACGTTTTTAATGGTATCATCTCGACCACTAAGACTTGCATTAAAAACATGAAACATAGCCACAACATCAGCAAAATAAGTCTGGTGATTGGAAATAAAAAGCACGTTGGTTTCTGGTAAATCTCTTATAATTTCTGAACCTTCAATTTGCAATTCATTGAATCCTCTATATCTTTTGTGCGTAATTGCCCCAAAAATTCGAATTAACCATTTTTTTATAAATAATATATGTCCGAAAGGATTTCGTTTAAACAATCCCATAAATTTATTAATTTTTAAAAATTTAATTTACAATATTACGAAAATAATACTTGATGACTTTTACCAGTACGAATAATAATTAGAAATCAAATTTACGATTTCAAAACCCCATTCAAAACATCTTTTAATTCGCTTAACATCATTGCTGTTGCACCCCAGACAATATGATTTTCAATTTTAAAAGCTGGAATGTTAATGTTCTCAGAATAAGAAGTTTTAACATTTGTATTTACAACTATACTCTCACTCAAAAAAACGGACAATGGCAGTTCGATAATATCGGCAACTTCTGAAGGTTCTTGAATAAAGGTGAGTTCTTCTTTACTAATTCCCAAAAAAGGGTGAACCATAAAGTTACTCGGCGGAATATACAATTGAGTAAATGCTTTTACAATTTCAATTTTTGCAGGTAGAACACCAATTTCTTCTTGCGTTTCTCTAAGCGCTGTAAAAGCAAAATCAGGATCATCTATTTCATATTTCCCGCCTGGAAATGCAATTTGTGCCGAATGTACGCCTTTATAAGAGTTCCGAACTATAAGTACAAGATGAGGAATTCCTTGTTTAGGATAAAAAAGCATCATTACGGCAGCAATTCTAGCATCAGCAGTTTTTAAATCAAGGTTTTGTAAATCTTTTAAACGTTCTAAAGGTGCCATTTTCTTATGCGCCTCAAATGCAGGAAGTGGTACATCAATTAATTTGGGAACAAACTGTAAAAATTCTTGAAAATCCATAATCAAAGTCTATTTTTGCAAATTGAAATTTAATTCTAAAAGTAGTTAGAAAATAAATTTACACCAATTTTCTAACATCAAAATTTAATTTATAATGTATAGCAAAGAAGAAACTCAACGATTAAAACGCGAATTCTGGATTGAATTTGCCCAAAAATATCCTCGCAAATGGGTTTTGTATGATACTAAAATTAAAGATTTCTCTTTTAAATTTTATGTTGACAATAAAAAAGCTCAGGTTTTAATAGACATTGAACATCGAAATGATGAAAAAAGAATTGCCTATTTTGAGAAACTAGAAGCGCTAAAAAACATTCTTGAAGACGAATTTATCAAAGATTTAGTTTTCGAAAAAGAACACACCTTGGAAAGCGGAAAGACCATTAGTCGTATTTGGGTAGAAAAATTAGGTGTTGGTGTTAGTAATAGAAAATACTGGGATGAAATTTTTGAATTTTACAACGATAAAATGAATGCCCTTGAATCCTTTTATTTGGAATACGACTCCTTTATTAAAGATATAGAGATTTTATAAAAAAGAAAATCATCTTGGCGCTTTACGTATGTTGCAAGCTTCGGTACTGCGTATTTTCTGACAAAATACAACTTCTTGCGAAAGATAAACGTCAATTATGCACTTTTCTCTCAATAGAGCAAAACGGCTGTTAGCGGATATTGCTTTTAAATTGCTGAATTTCATCATAATCATTAATTGCTAAAATATCTATTAAGTGAAGCCAGCGGATTTTTCCTTCTTTGTAGTAATTTACTAACTGTTTTTCGGCAATTTTAATTTCATTTTTTACATTTTGCTCAAAATAAATGGTAATGGTTTCATTTTCATTTTCCATTATGATTCGTAAAACATTTCCTACTCCATTCGATAAAGCGTTGTCGTATTCAGTTTTACCTGTCGGTTTCCATTTCCCCTTATAATCTCCTGCGTATATTTCTATTTTTTTAATTTTTTCAATTTCATATTCGATTTTGTCTACTTTAATTTTATTTTCGTGAAATTCAATCGTTCCTTCAAAATACCCTTTTAACTTTTCATACTTAAATTGGACAAAAAGTTTTATAAAAATTCCGCTTAAAACTAAAAGGCAAGCAATAATTCCAAATGTAGCAGCGAAGGTTGTATTAATATTTATGTTCTTAAATAGTATTCCAATTAGGCTTGGACAAACAAATAGTAATGCTAAAGTATTAATTATAAAACTTCTTCCGATATATAATTTATCAACTTTATTAAAGATTTTAAATTCTACCATTTCATAAATTTTCTTATTATTCGGTGTGCTTTTTTAGCATTTCAGCTATTTCAGGCTTGGAATGGAAGATTTTCTTTTCAATTTATTGTCAATTACATATTAAAAATAGTGTACATAATAATGCTATTACCATAATTTATGTACAATTGCTTTCTGTTTTTCTGTTTTTTTCTTGTAATTATAGACAGTGTACAATCGACTCCTTCATTGTCTTTACAAGTAAACGTATATACTAAATCAGTATCATTTTCTTCTTTAGGCAAATAATCTACAATTTCAAAAAGTTGAATAATTTGAGAGTAAACTACAATTCTACTTTTATTGGTATCTAAAGTAACTAAGATATTGACTGGACTTAAATCCGACCATTTACCCCATTTTCCTTTTTCATTTTTTTCTAAAACACTAAATCCTGCTGTTTTAAACTTATAATTCTGTGAATAGGAATGCTGCAATCCTAACATTAGAAAAAGAATAACAATGTATGTTTGTATTTTACTCATTTTTTTAAAATTGAAAATTAACAATCTCTTTTCTGGCAGTTTCAAAATCAGAAATCATTTCCTGAATAATTTCAGCAGCCGGTTTTATTTCTCGAATAATTCCCGCTATTTGTCCTATTTCTAATTCTCCTTCAACTAAATCTCCTTCAAACATTCCTCTTTTGGATCTTGCTCTTCCTAACAAAGTTTGCAATTCTTCTTTCGTCGTTCCTTTTTGATATAAATCCTGAACGTCATGGTAAAACTTATTTTTAATCAACCTAACGGGAGCAAGCTCTTTTAATGTCAATTGAGTTCCACCTTCAGAAACCTCGATAATGGTCTCCTTAAAATTTTGATGTGCGGATGATTCTACAGAAGCAGCAAATCTGCTACCAACTTGTACGCCATCAGCACCTAAAGTCATTACCGCCAACATACCACGGCCAGAACCTATACCACCAGCAGCAATTAATGGAATTTTAATTTTTTCTTTTACCATTGGAATCAAGGTTAAAGTAGTGGTTTCTTCGCGCCCATTATGACCTCCAGCTTCGAATCCCTCAGCAACAATTGCATCTACTCCAGCATCCTGAGCTTTTAATGCAAATAAAGAACTACTCACAACATGCACCACTGTAATACCATTTTCTTTCAAAAAAGAAGTCCATGTTTTAGGATTTCCAGCAGAGGTAAAAACAATTTTAACGCCTTCCTCGACAATAATTTTCATTATTTCTTCGACATTAGGATACAACATAGGAACATTTACCCCAAAAGGTTGAGTAGTTGCTTTTTTACATTTTTGAATGTGTTCTCGCAAGACTTCAGGATACATAGAGCCGGCACCTATCAATCCTAAACCACCTGCATTACTCACAGCACTTGCTAATTTATAACCACTATTCCAGATCATTCCTCCTTGAATGATTGGATATTTAATTTTGAAAAGTTCGGTGATTTTATTCATCTACTATTAAGCTATTACTTTTTAAATATTTTTCCGTTTTTAGAAAAATCAACTGATTCCATTTTATAAAGATACATTCCTTTTTCGAGCGATTTTAATGAAATCGAAGCGGATTCTTGGCTAACTTGTTGTTCTAAAACTTTCTTTCCCGCGAGCGAATAGATAAAAATAGTTCCTTTTTTAAATATTTCAGGCAAAGAAATCACAACAAAATCACTAGTCGGATTAGGATAAACAATAAAAGAGTCATTTGATACAGAGGTTGAATCATTTGCCGTATTGATAGCCAATTGAAAATTGGGAATTCCATATCCATATTGATTGTTGGGCTTTAAGAACTGATCCGAGGACTTGAGTATTAAATCCCTAATTTGTTGGTTTGTCTTTTCGGGAAAAGCTTGCCATAAACACGCTACCATTCCTGCCATTACAGGTCCCGAAAAAGAGGTGCCGTTTGCTGTTACAATGTTACCAAAAGCATCAGATACTACTGTAGCTTGACCTTGTGCCATTACTTCAGGCTTAATCCTACCATCAAAAGCAGGGCCTATTGAACTAAATGAAGCTCTATTTTTAGATGAATTTACGGCACCCACTGAAAGTACCGAAATTGCATCTGCAGGAATAGAAATATAAGGGTCTGATGTACCACCGGAATTACCTGCCGAAGCAACAACAATCATACCTTTACTAAACGCAATTTCTGCACCACGAGACATAAATGAGGTAGCTCCATTCATATCTTTATAAGCATAATTATACGCTTTATTATCAAATTCAAAATATCCTAAAGAAGTAGTAATAATATCAACACCTAAACTATCTGCTTTTTCTGCAGCTTCAACCCAAAGTGATTCTTCTACAGGATTTTCTGAAGTATCATCTTCGGTTATAAACAAATAATAAGAAGCATCCGGCGCAGTTCCTACTAACGAATTCTCTTTATAACCGCCCATTGTTGACAGCACAGAAGTTCCGTGAGAAACACCGTTATAGAAGTCATTATCTCTTGAAACAAAATTATAACCTCCTAAAATTTGATTGTTATCTCGTAATCTTTTAAAAGGTTGCGTGGTGTTTACTCCTGGAAAACCAGCATCCATAACGGCAATAATTTTACCAGAACCCGTATGATTTAATTGATGTAAAACATCCCCATTGAGCATTTTTATTTGATTGAAAGAGGAACCGTATGCATAGTCAATTTTTGAACTTTTAGTTTTACTTGCTGATTTGATTTTATTATTCTTAGCTATTTTTCCCGTCTGATTTAATGTCTTATCCGCAAAGTCAATTTTACTAACGAAAGAGAGCTGAGTCAATGTATTGATATCTGCCTGCGAACCGCGAACATGAATAGCATTCAACCATTTTGATTTTGCCATGACCGTAATTCCTGAACTTGCTTTAACAGAATTAATAAAAGAGGCTTCTATTGGAATGTCTTTAAAATCTAAAGCTATCTTTTGATTTGATCTTCTTTCTAAGGCTCTTTGAGAAAGCATTTTGGAAGGCGAATCAAAATAAATTTGAGCATTGCTCTTCGCATTAAAATAAACCCAAGCATCTTGTTGAGAAAAACTAGAAACTGTAACTACGAAAAATAGGAATAGATAAAATTTTCTCATAAACTGCTCGATTTTTATTTTTTTAAATAGGATCGTTATCGTTACAATCTACCAATTATTATATTTTTTAAATAGTACTTTAAAATTATAACGCTAAGAAATAACGCCTGAACCGATCAATTCATCTTCTAAATACCAAGCTGCAAATTGTCCTTCTGTTATTGCGGATTGTGGTTCCTCAAAAGCAATGTACATTTGGTTTTCAAACTGGTATAAAGTAGCTTTTTGCAACAGTTGTCTGTATCTAATTCGAACCATATATTCAGCACTTTCTCCATTGGCTAAAGCCAAATCTTTACGAATCCAATGTACTTCGTCTTTTTCTATACGCAACACTTTCTTGAATAATCCAGGATGCATACTTGTTAATCCTGTATAAATTGTATTGGTTTCAACATTCGTCGCAATAATAAATAACGGATCCGTTGTACCACCAACATTTAATCCTTTACGTTGCCCAATTGTAAAATAATGAGCACCTTGATGTTTTCCTACCACTTTACCCATTTCAGGAGTGTAAGGCAGTTTTTGAGCGGCTGTATTTAATTCTTCTTCAAGAGTTAAACCAACTTGTTTTTCTACACTGTAAATAGGATCGTTTTTATCTATTTGAATAATAATGCCGTCTTTTGGTTGTAGTTTTTGTTGCAAAAACTCTGGCAAACGCACTTTACCTATAAAACATAATCCTTGGGAATCTTTTTTCTCAGCCGTAATCAAATCCATTTGCGCAGCAATTTCTCGTACTTCTGGCTTGGTTAATTCACCAATAGGAAATAGTGATTTTGCTAATTGCTCTTGCGATAATTGACACAAAAAATAAGACTGATCTTTGTTGACATCGGCACCTGCTTTAAGCTGATAAACCGTTTCTCCATTTACATCAATCTCTGTTTTTCTGCAGTAATGTCCGGTAGCCACATAATCGGCACCCAGACTTAAAGCAATTTTCATAAAAACATCAAATTTTATTTCACGGTTACAAAGTACATCAGGGTTTGGAGTTCTCCCTTTTTCGTACTCGTTAAACATATAGTCGACGATTTTCTCTTTGTATTCTTCGCTTAAATCAACTGTTTGAAATGGAATCCCTAACTTTTCTGCTACTAATAATGCATCATTACTATCCTCTAACCACGGGCATTCGTTAGAAATAGTCACTGAATCGTCATGCCAATTCTTCATAAAAAGACCAATAACTTCATATCCTTGTTGTTGCAACAAATAAGCTGCAACACTTGAATCTACTCCTCCTGAAAGTCCTACAACAACACGCTTCATCTTCAAAAAATTATATTTTAATAAGGGCACAAAGTTACAAATATTTAAAATAGAAAAAGAGTCGGAATAAAGAACGATACAATCTTTTTTTTAATTTCAAAATAGAAGTATCAGTAGCTTTTTAAAAAATACAATTCAAAAATTTCAGAAATAATTTAAAACAAAAAACCTTCATAATTTAATTTCTGAATATGATAAAAGTCATACAAATTGAACCCTACACGGCGGTATCTTTGTTTAGTGAAAAAAGCAGTACTCATATTAGCCTTACTCTTACTTCTAAAACCAGTACTACCGGTTATAGATTATGTTGTTAATTATGATTATATCTCAAAAGTACTTTGCGTTAATAAAGATCGTCCTAAAATACACTGCAACGGAAAATGCCATTTAATGAAAGAATTGGCTAAAAATTCCGAAAGTGAAAACCCGATTTCTAATAATAAAAAAATCACTTCTCAAGAAACTGTAGTCGTGTTTTTTCAAGAGATTAATTCATTTGTAATTACACCACTTTATTTTCTTAAAACTAAAAGAGCAATAAGTAATTATTCTAATTTGTATTCTTATAAAAACATTGCTGTTGTTTTTCACCCACCTACCGTAATTTCATAAATTTTAAAAAAGTGCAGTTCTTCGACAGATTTATAAAATCTGCTAGAGCGTGCGGTTCCTCTTGTTTGAAAGAAAAATTCTTTTCAAACTGATTCCTTATAAACTTAAATAAAAATAAAATGAAATTTCAATTAAAAAATATAGCCCTTCTTTTGATTACCGCAATCACTTTTTCTTCCTGTACAAATGATAATGAAACCCCTTTTGTAGCCAATGAATTGCAAGGGATAACAAAGATTCAAGAAATTACAAACGACACTCATATTGTAGAATTATATTCCGCTACAGGAAGTTTACAACAAGGATACAACGCCATTTCTCTTCGAATTAAAAATAAAATAACTAATGCATACGAAAAAAATGCAACCATTATTTGGGCTCCATTAATGCAAATGACAACTAAATCTCATGCTTGTCCTTATTCTGCCGTTGCAAAAACAGTTGGAAAAGAAACTTTATATAATGGCTATATTGTTTTTCAGATGGCCGAAAACACTATGGAACATTGGTCATTAACCGTAAATTATACTATAAATGGTGTTGCATTTACAGCAAACAAACAAATTAGCGTTCCTGCTTCCGCGAAGCAAAGAGTTACTACTTTTACAGGAACAGATGGTACCAAATACATTGTAGCACTAATTGATCCTGTAACCCCAAAAGTAGCTACAAACGACATGACTGTTGGTGTTTTTAAAATGGAAACTATGTTGTTATTTCCTGTAGTTGATGGTTTTAAAGTAAAAATTGACCCAAGAATGCCAAGTATGTCAAATCACGGATCGCCTAATAATATTGATTTGACACAATCAATTGCAGACAAGTTATATCATGGAAAATTATCATTGACCATGACGGGCTACTGGAAAATTAATCTGCAACTTTTGAATGCTAATAACGAAGTTTTGAAAGGGGAAGCAATTACAGATTTAGTTCCTGCAAGTAGCATTTACTTTGAAGTCGAATTCTAAAAAACCTCATCCGTTTAAAAAGCACGATTCAAATTTATTTTACTTAGACAAATTTGCCACCATTTTTTGATTTTAATTTAATTAAAGTTACAAACTATTATTTGTGCCTTAGTGTCGTTATGGCAAAATAAAAACAATACAATTACAAATCGTGGTAAGAATTTTTTCTTAAATCAAAAAGACCAAAAATCAACTTTTGGTCTTTTTATTAACCTTTTCAATATGAAAAAGATAATACTTCTGATGGTTTTACAATGTTTAGCCACAGTTTCGATTTACGCCCAAGAACAAACAAAAGATACTATTACTCCAAAGGATTTAAATGAAGTTATTGTAATTGGTAAAAAGGCAGAATTAAGTCAAAAACAAGCCAAACCATTAGCCACAATAGACGAATATTTACAACAATCTGGCAAAATCGAAATGATCAAAAGAGGTAGTTATGCTTGGGAACCAATGATCAATAACATGGCGACCGAACGAACTTTAATCACAATTGATGGGATGCGCATTTTTGGTGCTTGCACGGATAAAATGGATCCAATTACTTCTTACATCGAAGTTTCTAATTTAGCAGAGGCAACTATAAAATCAGGACAACAAGGCGCTTGTCATGGCGCTACAATTGGTGGCGCGATCGATTTAAAAAGAAACCGAAGTAATTTTGCCGACTTGGGTTGGAAAGCAAGTGTAAACACAGGTTATGAAACCAATAACAATCAGAAAATCTTGGGAACAGCCATTAATTATGTCAATAAATCCTTTTATATAGATACCGATTTTATGTATCGTGATGCTGACAATTATAAAGCTGGTAACAATCAAGAAGTATTGTTTTCGCAATATCGAAAATTCAATATTTCGACCACTTCTGGTTTTCTTTTCAATAAAAACAAACTCATCGAAGGATCGATTATCTATGATAAAGCTACTGATGTAGGTTACCCAGCACTTCCTATGGATGTTTCTTTGGCGGAAGCTTTAATCACCTCACTGAAATTTGAGTATGCTCCAAAATCAGCTAGAATAGATAAATGGGAAACTAAATTATATTACAATACCATTACCCATAGAATGGATGATACCAAACGTCCCGCAGTGCCTATTCACATGGATATGCCAGGTTGGAGTGATACGTATGGATTTTATTCGAAAGCAAAAGGAGTCCTGGATAAGCATCATTTTACAGCCGATTTAAATTCGTTTTATAATCGCTCTATTGCCGAAATGACGATGTATCCTACAGATCCAAACGAAAACTTGATGTTCATGTTTACTTGGCCTGATGTACGAACTTTTTACGGAAGTTTATTTTTAGAAGACAACATCGTTTTGAATACTAATTCGAGTTTAAAATTCTCCGGAAGCTTAGCAAACCATTTCAATAAAGTGGCAGATCAATTGGGTTTAGAAAGTTTACAGATTTTTTATCCTACAATGAAGGATAGCAAAAGCCGAATTTTGAAAAGTATTTCCTCTAATTATTCATACACCAAAAATGGTTTTGGATATGGTTTTGGATTGGCTTATGGCGAACGTGCTCCATCGGTTTCAGAAGGATATAGTTTCTATTTATTTAACAGTTTTGACCGCTATGATTACATTGGAAATCCAGGGCTAAAAAATGAAAGTTCAATAGAAGGAAATACTTCTTTGGGTTATGCCAACAAAAAATTCTCAGCAAAACTAACCTCTTCTTACTTTCATATTTCAAATTATATTATTGGAAAACCAGATGCAACACTTATTCCTATGACTATTGGCGGCAGTGGTGTAAAAATTTACACGGCTTTAGAGTATGCAACTATTTTCAACACTGATTTGAATTTGGAATACCAAATAAACGATCGTTTTAAAGCAAAAGGGCAATTGGTGTACAATTACGGAAAAGACTTTGAAGATAAAAATTTACCCTTCATCAGTCCGTTGCGTTATTCCGCTACTTTAAATTATAAAAGGAATCAGTTTTCCTCAGAAATTATGGTACAAGGAAATGCTACACAAACACAATACAGTCCTTTTTATGGTGAAGACCGTACACCAGATTATGCTGTTTTAAATATAGCAACTAGTTATTTATTTGTAGTTGATGGAAGCAAATTGAATGTAAAAGCGGGAATCGAAAATATATTAGATACTTATTATTCTACGTTCTCCGATTGGAATTCTATTCCTAGAAAAGGAAGAAACTTCTTTTTGAATGTCACTTTCTCGTATTAATAACTTTATGAACTTAAAGAAATTCAAATGGTTTACAGCAACTCTTTCTTATGCCAAATTGCACAATTTTCCGCAGATTAATTATGGGAAATTGTGTGATTTTTTAATCCTAAAATAGGAAGATTAACTATTTTAGTTATTATAGCTGTAATCATATTTTACAAAACCACCTCGATTTTCTTTTCTTTCGATGGATTGCTGTACGATTAAATTCGCAACCGTAGTCATATTGTAGAGCTCAAAAAGTTCTGTACTAATTTGGTTGTTTTCAACTTTAATTTTTAATTCTTCTTGCCATTTTATCAATTTTTCTTGTGCTTTAAAAAGATCAGCATCAAAACGGACAATTCCTGCACTTTGTCGCATCAAAAGCTGTAATTCACTTTTTAAATTAGTTAGGTATTCTGAATTTACACTAGGTTTTAATTCTATTTTGAATTCCGATTTTACATTATTTGCTATTTTATTTTCTGAAGAATTTTGAGCTAAATAATGGTATATTTTATCTGAATACACTAACGCTTCCAATAAAGAGTTTGATGCCAATCGGTTCGCTCCATGCAATCCTGTTCGGGAACATTCGCCGCAAGCAAATAAGTTTTTCACATCTGTTTTTCCGTTTTTATCTACAACAATTCCACCGCACAAGTAGTGTTGCGCTGGGATTACTGGAATCCAATCTTTTTCAATATCGATTCCGTTATTTTTGCATCTCTCATAAATCATCGGAAAATGTTTAACAAAAGCTTGTAAATCTAGGTGTGTACAATCTAGATAAACACATTCCTCAGCTGATTTTTTAAGTTCTAAATCGATGCTTTGAGAAACGATATCACGTGATGCTAATTCACCTCTTTCGTCATAATCTTGCATAAATCGATTTCCGTTTTTGGTACGTAAATAAGCACCAAATCCGCGAACAGCTTCGGAAATTAAAAACTTAGAACCGATCGTATTTTCATATAATGCAGTAGGATGAAACTGAATAAATTCCACGTCTCTTATTGCTGCATTTGCTCTGTAAGCCATTGCAATTCCATCAGCAGTTGCAATAATAGGATTGGTCGTATGACCATACAGATGTCCTATTCCGCCAGTAGCAAGTAAGGTATAATCGGATTGAAAGGTAATAATTTGATTGGTTTTCTGATTCAAAGTAACTGCACCAATACAGCATTTATTTTCTGTAATTACGTCTAAGGCAAAATGATGATCTAGAACAGTTATATTCTCTTTTTGATGTACTTGTTCTAAAATAGCGCGTTCAATTTCGTAACCTGTTTGGTCTTTATGATGCACCACTCTATTTTCTGAATGTCCGCCTTCTTTACCTAAATCAAAATTCCCTTTGCTATTTTTATCAAATTTAGCTCCCCAATCCATGAGTTCTTTTAACCGTTTTGGACCTTCAGTTACCACCATTTCAACCACATCAACATCGCACAAACCATCCCCACAGATTAAGGTATCTTCAATATGCTTTTGGTAGGAATCATGTACTTCGTCAGTAACAATTGCAATTCCGCCTTGCGCGTATTTAGTATTGGATTCATCAACAGTTGACTTGGTTATAATCGTCACTTTTTTATCTGGAAATCGATCTGCAATCTTGATGGCAAATGTCAATCCAGCCACGCCAGAACCGATAATTAGGTAATTTGTAACTATCATTATTTAGACAATTCAAGCATACGTTCGATGGGAAGCAACGCTCTTTTTCTGATGTTTTCTGGCACCTCAATTTCGGGAGTTTCATTGAGCAAGCAATCATATACTTTTTGAAGGGTATTCATTTTCATATAACCACATTCACTGCAAGCACAGGTATTATCCTCTTTGGCAGGAGCTGGAATTAAAATTTTATGCGGTACTTCTTGTTGCATTTTATGCAGAATTCCTGCTTCGGTCGCTACAATAAATTTAGTGTTAGGATTTGTTTTCACATAATCAATCATTCCCGCTGTTGAACCAATATAACTCGCTGTTTCTAGAATATGCGTTTCTGATTCTGGATGAGCAATAATGGTTGCTTCGTGATGCAATTTATGCACTTCAATCAATTTATCTAGAGAAAATGCTTCATGAACTACGCAAGAACCGTCCCAAAGTAACATGTCACGTCCGGTTTTACTAATGATATATTTTCCTAAGTTTTTATCTGGTGCAAAAATAATAGGTGTGTCTTTTGGAATTGATTCTACAATTTTCACTGCATTTGATGACGTACAAACAATATCACTTAAGGCTTTTACCTCAGCAGAACAATTCACGTACGTAATCACGATATGATCTGGATGTTGATTTACAAATTTCTCAAATAAATCCGGCGGACAAGATTCTGCTAAGGAGCAACCCGCTTTTAAATCAGGAAGAATTACTTTTTTAGTTGGATTTAATATTTTGGCAGTTTCGGCCATAAAATGTACGCCTGCAAATAAGATAATATCGGCATCGACTTTCATTGCTTCTTGAGACAAACCTAAACTATCACCCACATAATCAGCAACGTCCTGAATAGCAGCTTCTTGATAGTAATGAGCCAAAATAACTGCATTTTTTTCTTTCTTTAAGGCCAATATTTTTTCTTGGAGCGTATTCATTTTTCTACTAGATGTTTATATTTTTATAAATTAACTGCTTCAATATTTTTTTGAAGTGTTGTTTTTAGCGCAGTTATAAAAGTGAATAAATGATCTACTTCTACATGATCCATAATAACAATTTTATACCATTGATTATTTCCATCATGTTTTTGCGGAACTAAATCGAATTTTCGAACCAAGTCAGCAGTAATATTCTGTGCTTCAATAGTTACAATATTCATAAAAGGTTCTCTAAAATAATGTACGTTCAAAGCCTCTAATTGCTCACAAAGCCATTCGGTTCGCATTTGTAAAACCCTAATTTTTTCACACCAACCAAAAGGACCATAGGTAAATAATATCATCCAAACGGCTACTGCATTTGCTCCAGATCGGCTGCCGCAAATTGTCAAATCCATTCCTTCAACATATTCAGCTTCCTTAGTAAGTACATTTTCTATTAATCCTTTTCTACAAATAAAAACACCCGTTCCGTACGGAGCTTGAAGCATTTTATGTGCGTCAATAGTAATCGAACTGATTTTAGGATTTTCAAAATTGATCGTGCTTTCCTTATTACTAAATGGGTAAACAAAACCGCCGTAAGCAGCATCAATATGAAGTTTATAATGGAGCTTATATTTTTCTAAGACTTGTGTATAATCATCTGGATTTTCTACAGCACCAAACATCGTAGTTCCCATATTTGAGACTACAATAAAGTATTTTTTCCCTTGAGTTTGAGCAGCAACGATCTTTTTTTCTAAAACACAAACATCAATCAAGCGCTTGTTAAAACTAACAGGAATTTTCAGCCATTCTAACATCAATAAATTAGCCGCTTTAGGAATAGAATAATGAGTGTCTTCTGAAGCAATGATAACAATTTCTTCTGGTTTTGCATCAAAATTATTGACAAAATAATTGCGATACATCCAGATAGCCTGAATATTAGCTTCGGTTCCTCCTGTTGCAATATAGCCATCAAAGGAGTTTATTTCTGCCTTAAAAACATCGACAGCAAGAACATTTAGCACTTCTCTTTCGATTTCTTGTGTTCCTTTGAATGCTTTTTCTGAATCACCATAAGTATGACAACCTATATGATTTGGATTGGCTACGTAAGTTTGTAAAATGGGTGCATCTTTTAAAAAAGAGGCTTCTTCATTAAAGACTTTTCCGTCTAATTTAGATGCTGGATACCCTAAAGAAGTATCATGAGAAAAGTTGACATTCTCACTTAATGCGCGTTGAATTCGTACGCTTCTTTCATTAAGTGTATTTTTTTTCCAGAAATACATAATTATAAATTTTATCAAATTTACTTTCTATTACGATCAGAAAACATGATAAATGTTAGGTTTTAAATTTAAAAAACGGAAAAAAAAATTTGAATACTAAATGAATAATAGTTTTAAAAAAAATACAATCAATTACAATTCAATAAGTTGAAAAATACAATTAATAATAAAATAAATGTCTGTTTATAAGTTGACAGATCTTTTCCATCAACTATTTGTTTAATAAAATAGAATAACTTAAAAACTAAATAATCTGTACTATCTAATGAAAAAAATACAATTTAGATCTCTAATAACGCAAAAAGGTATCACCAGATTTAATTCCTAAAGCTAGCTCTTCAAGATTGGTGTTTTGCAACATAAAAGCCAATTCATTTCTAATAGATTTAAACTTTTCATGAACGGGACATGGATGATCTTCCGAACAATAATTTAAACCTAAACCACAGCCAGTAAAAACTCGATCTCCGTCTAATGCCGTTACAATTTGAGCAAGTGTAATTTCGCTCATCGTTTCTCTTGAAATTTCAAAACCGCCTCCCACTCCTTTTATGGATCGGATAATTGCACTACGAGATAATATTTGCAAAATTTTTGCCGTAAAAGCCTCTGGTGAATCGATTTTCTTGGCAATATCTTTTAATCCTACTCTATTATTTTGATAGGATTGAGAAGCTATAAAAATAGTAGCTCTAATGCCATATTCACAGGTTTTAGAAAACATAGTTATCTTATTACAAAATTGGTATAAAAAAGTATTATTTACCACAAATAATACTATGGATACGTTTTATTGTTGTTGCTTATATCCAAAAAACATCATCTTCTTTTTCTTGAAAAGCTTCATGAGTATGAATTTCGCTAATTTTAGTGAGTTGTTCTGAAGTGGCTTCATTTTGAATTTCTGGAAATAAAATGCGTTCCTCAAAGCGAATGTGTTTTTCAAGTTCTTCCTCAATACGACCTAATGCTTTCTCTAAATCGCTTGTTTGACTAAATAACCTTTTTAGACGTCTGTGATCTGTTAAGGCTTGTTTTACTAATTCATTTGAAGAATCAAGTACGGTGAAAATATACTTTTCTTCTAATATAAAATGAGGTTCTAAGTGGGTACTAAAAAACCAGTCTGCATAATTCTTGATGCGTTCTAATTCAATTTTTTTAGAAAAACCTGTTCGTATTTTCCAGCATAATTGCAAACCATGGTGATGATCATGACTTAATGGTTGTAATTCTATAGCTCTTTTTAAAGGTCTATTTGAAATCATATTATAAAAATTTAAATCGCCCATAACGAATAAAAAAAACCAAAATCAAAGTACTTTTATACTAATTCTGGCAGCTGATCGTATGTGAAAAACCATGTTCAGTAACCTGTTGTGATCATTTGTAAGTTTGGGTCGATAATTATCAGTAAATGATGGCTCACATAAATTTTATTACAATTTCAAAGATACGCTTTCAAAAAGACATTTTCATCTTATTTCCCTCTAAACTGCACTTTAATATTTGCAGTTGAAAGATTTACCTTTTCAATTTCTTTATTAGAATATCCTAACTCCTGTAATGTATTCGCACCATTCATAAAATGTTGAATATAATAATTGCCTTTATAATTTTGTTTTTCAAGATAGGTAACCATTTGTTTGATTTGATTTTCGTTGATCAAATCAGAATGCACTGTCGTTCGAACTTCAAAAGTTAGTCCGCTTGCAATCAATAAACGCAATGAATTTTCAAAAGGATTAAACAAATCAGATTGTGTTATCTTTTCAAAATGTGCTGGCATTGCTTTAAAATCAAGTGCAACATAATCGACCAATTGGTTTTTTAGCAATTCTTGTAAAACAGCTGGTTTTGATCCATTAGTATCTATTTTTACCAGAAAGCCCATTTTTTTAACTTCAGCGATAAGCTCTATACTACTTTTATGCAACAAGCATTCGCCTCCACTAAAAACTACAGCATCTAACAAGTTTTTACGAGAACTCAGAAAAGCAAGTGCTTTCTCGAGAGTTATTGTACCTTTTCCTAATACAATTTCAGGATTATAACAATAAAGACAACGCATATTACAACCTGCAAACCAAAGAATACAGGCTGATTTATGCGCATAATCTAATAGCGTAAAAGGAGTTATGCTATAAATAGGAGTACTAACATTTTCCTTCATTGAAATGAGTTCGTTGTTTGTGTTCTCCTTTTTTTCCAATATTAAAACTTTCTACAGGTCTGTGATAGCCCATTACGCGGGTGTACACTAGACATTTTGTTCTTAGTTGTTGCTTTTCTTCTAAAATTGGGTTTGTGCTTGTTTTCATAATTTGTTATTTAAAGTTATTGGGTTAATTTAAAATTTTAGTCTCTCTCGGATGACAATACTTTTTTAAACAGATACTTTTACATCTAACAGCTCTTTTTCTATAAGTACTGCATCACAGGATGGACAATATTCATGTTCACCAGTTAAATACCCATGCACTGGACAGACACTAAAAACTGGCGTCACCGTAATATAAGGCAGTTTAAAACTGGATATTACTTTCTTGACAAACTGCTTGCAAGCTTCTGGCGAGCTAATTCTCTCGCTCATATATAAGTGCAAAACCGTTCCTCCGGTATATTTGCATTGTAACTCGTCTTGCAAAAACAAAGCTTCAAATGGATCTTCGGTATAATTTACAGGAATCTGAGAACTATTGGTGTAATAAATATTTTCTTCCTGTCCTGCCTGATAAATATCTGGAAAACGTTTTTTATCTTCTTTGGCAAAGCGATAAGTTGTTCCTTCGGCTGGTGTGGCTTCTAGATTATAAAGATTTCCTGTTTCTTCTTGAAATTCCTTCATTCTATTTCTGATATGCTCTAAAATTTCAGCAGCAAATTCAATTCCGCTACTAGAAGTAATTGTATCCATATTCTGAGTGAAATTTAATATCATTTCGTTCATTCCGTTGACACCAATGGTCGAAAAGTGATTTCTAAAATGTTGTAAATAACGTTTGGTGTACGGATACAAACCACGATCATACATTTCCTGAATGAATACTCTTTTTTTCTCTAAAGTAGATTTAGATATATATAATAATCGGTCTAATTGTTGGTATAACTCCGCTTTGTTTCCTTTGAATAAATAACCCAAACGAGCCATATTAATGGTAACTACACCAATGCTTCCCGTCATTTCGGCACTTCCAAAAAGTCCGTTTCCTCGTTTTAATAATTCCCGTAAATCCAATTGCAAACGGCAACACATACTGCGTACTGCATTGGGTTTATAGGCATTTGGATTTTCGACTTTATTGCCATTTTCGTCTATGTTGTATTGACTTCCAATAAAATTTTGAAAATAAGAAGAACCTATTTTAGCGGTATTTTCAAAAAGCAAATCGGTATTTTCTCCTTCCCAATCAAATTCTTCGGTAATATTTACGGTTGGAATTGGGAATGTAAAAGGTTGTCCGTTGGCATCGCCCTCCGTCATTACGGTGTAATATGCTTTATTTATAAGATTCATTTCTTTCTGAAAATGCTCATAGCGCAAATCGTTTAGTTTTGTAACACCGCGTTCTTTGGCTCTAGCCAAAACATTTTCATTCGTATTTTTTTCAAAAAAATGCAAATCATATTTGGTTGGTATCTGTGTTTTTAAATCTTCTGGCACTACCCAATCTAAAGTGATATTTGTGAAAGGAGATTGTCCCCAACGTGCCGGAACATTAAGGTTGTAAACAAAGCTTCGAACGGCTTTTAAAACCTCATCAAAATCGAGATTATCCTTGAAAACATAAGGCGCTAAATAGGTATCAAACGAACTAAAAGCTTGCGCTCCTGCCCATTCGCTTTGCAAAATTCCAAGAAAATTGGCCATTTGACCTAATGCTTCTCTAAAATGCGAAGGTGCTTTGCTTTCTACTCGTCCGCGGACCCCATTAAATCCTTCGTTTAGTAAAACTCGCAAACTCCAACCGGCACAATAACCCGTTAAACAATCTAAATCATGAATGTGAATACCTCCATTTCGGTGTGCATATCCCTCTTCTTTAGTATATACTTTATCCAGCCAATAATTAGCAATAATTTTTCCCGCTACATTATTGACTAAACCCGCATTAGAATAGGATGTGTTGGCATTGGCATTAATTCTCCAATCCGTTTGTTCGATATATTCCTCAATAGTTTGAGTACTATCTACATAAGTTGTGTCTTCATTTAAACCAGCTACATGCTCGCGTTGTAATTTTCGGGTGTGCCGAAACAACATAAAGGAACGCATGACATCAAAATATTTCTTTGAAAAAAGTTTTTTCTCGATTAAATCTTGAATTTCCTCTACAGACCAAGTTTCCTTAGAGGCTAATTCCAAAAGTAACTCTTCAAAAATGGTCTCATCAACTGCTACGGAAACACTATTAAAACTTTTGTCAATAGCGTCTTTTATTTTAAAAGGTTCAAAAGGCTTGTATTCGCCATTTCGTTTGATAACATATTTTTCCATAGCATTGGTTATTTTTTTTGGTTATTTCTTAGTTCATTTTTCCTCTAAGACACTAATTTGCAAAGGTTTTTTTATTATTTCAGTTAAAAAAAACCACATAGAATCATAAGAATTTAGAAATAAAAAAGGCTCTTATATTGAGTAGAAATCTCCACTCTTATAAGGAAATCATTGCTAATTAGACCTTAATTATTATTTATCTATGTTTCTATGTGGCTTAGAAGTACTTCAAAGACTCGCTACATTAGTTTATTCGAGTAGCTGAATTTAATTTTTAGTTTCGTTTCTTCGGACTTAATTATTTATTCTTGAGCTGCAAATTTTTGTTCTAAAAGTGCCGCTGCTGGGAATAAAATATTGTTTTCTAAGTGAATGTGTTTGTGTAAATCTTGTTCGAAATCTGACAGCATTGCAAAAGTTACTTTGTAGGTACTGCATCCGTCAGCTGGTGGTGTATAATTATTAGTTAGTTCCGCAATTTTTACAAAACGATCTCCTTCTGCTTCATGTTCTGCCATCATCATTGCAATTGGATTTTTGACGGTTCCAAAATGAGGTGCTGCAATAGTTTCGTCTGTCAGACTAGCTTTGGCCATTTTTTTGATAAAAGGAAATAGCATCAATTCCTCTTTTTTCATGTGTTGCGCTAATTCGCCGGCACATCCTTTGAAAAGCTCATTTATTTCGAATAATTCTGGATGAGCAACTCCGTGTACTTTACAAAGTTTGTCTAGAAAGGGAAGTAAAATTTGAGTTTTATCCTCTACGTAACGGTGATGTGTTTTCTCTATATAATCTGCTAATAAATCTAACGGCCAGGATTTAAAATCGATTCCGCTATCATTTTTAGTGGTTAAAACTGATTCTAGCTCTTCTTGTATTATCTCTGTGTCAATATTTTTTTTATCACAAGCTTCTTCTATAGTTCTGTTTCCTTTACAACAAAAATCTATTCCGTATTTTGAAAAAACTGCTGCAGTTCTAAAATCTTTTGCTACATATTCTCCGATTGTTATTTTTTCTAAAGTTTCCATATTTATATTTTTATGTTCAAATGTTTACACAAATTTAGTATTATTTTAAATAAAGGACAAATTTATCCTGTTTAAAATTATAAACTATTTTAGTTTATAAAAATATAGCTATCAATGTATTACGAATTGTATTTTTTATTATTTTATAAATAAATATTTTATTCAATAAAATTAAAAAAAATGATTTTTATCATGTTTAAAAAATATTTTATGACATTAATTTGCACTATATAAATAAAAGACATTTTTGTCCTTTATATAAAAACAATTTTTATTAACTAACAAAAACTGATAATTATGCTTTCAAAATCACAAGCAAGAGCATTTTTTTTGGGAGGAACATTAGTCACCTTTTTAATCTTTATAGGATTGACTATTTATTCGTTCATGCCCCGAAACGATCAAACCAACTACAAGAAGATAACAAAAGAAGTAGTAAGAGGAAAAGAAATTTGGGAACACAACAACTGCATGGGTTGCCATAGTATTATGGGTGAAGGTGGTTATTATGCACCAGAATTGACTAAAGTCCTGGAACGTCGCGGCGAAGGTTATGTTAAAGCCGTTTTAATGTCGCCAGTACCTTGGGGTCCAAAAGGAAGAAAAATGGTCGCTTATAAAATGAGTGAAGCAGATGCCAATGCAATGGTAGCTTACTTTGAATGGATTGGTAAAATAGATTTGAATGGTTTTGATAGAATCGTATCGCCATTAGCAAAAGATGAAGAATAATTTAAAAATACTTAAAAATGAAATATAAATCACAAAAAGTAGCTTACTGGTTTTTTGCCTTGTGCATGCTTTTGTTCTCGCTCCAGATTGTCTACGGATTCATTATGGGTTTTGATCGTATAGGAATACAGGGTTTACACGAAATCATTCCTTTTAACACAGCAAGAGCTGTTCACACTAATTTACTAGTAGTTTGGTTATTAACCGGATTTATGGGAGCTGCTTACTACATTATTCCTGAAGAAGCCCAAACCGAATTAATCAGCGTAAAATGGGCTTATGTTCAATTAATATCCTTAGCTATTGTAGGTGTAGTAGCCATTGTTGGCTTTCACTTTAATCATTGGGAAGGAAGAAAATTTCTTGAGATTCCAAGAGAATTAGATTACTTAGTCGTAGTTAATGTTTTACTTTTCTTAGGTTTAATTCTTGGAACCTTGTTTAAAGGAAAACGTCAGACAACGACGGCATTGATCCTAACGATGGGCTTGTTTTTTGCAGCTTTACTTTACATTCCTGGAATGATCTGGTTTGATAGCCAAGTGATGGATTCATTCTTCCGTTGGTGGGTAGTTCACTTGTGGGTTGAAGGGGTTTGGGAATTAATTATGGGAGGTATTCTTTCGTTCTTATTAATCAAATTAACTGGGGTTGACAGAGAAGTTATTGAAAAATGGTTGTATGTAATCGTTGGTCTTACTTTCCTTTCTGGAGTTCTAGGAACTGGTCACCACTACTACTACATCGGTGTAAATAAAATATGGTTGGTTGTTGGTGGAATTTTCTCAGCATTAGAACCTTTAGCTTTCTTAGCCATGGCATTATTTGCTGTAAACATGTACCGAAAAGGTGAAAAAAGTCATCCCAACAAAATTGCATTATTCTGGACTATTGGTTCTGCTATCGTTTCCTTTGTAGGTGCAGGTTTATTAGGTTTTGCTCATACTTTACCACAAACTAACTTATACACACACGGAACATTAGTTACTGCAATGCACGGTCATTATGCTTTTTGGGGAGCTTATGCAATGATTGTTTTAGCAATTATAAGTTACGCGCTGCCTAATTTAACAGGTCGTAAACGCTATGAAAGCGCTCAAGGAATGGCTGCGTTTTGGTTAGCAAATGTTGGAATGTTAGGAATGACAGTCGCATTTGGTGTTGCAGGTGTTGCACAAGTATATATGGAACGTAAAATGAAAATGGACTTCATGGACGTACAAAATGAAATCAGTATTCACTTTGTTGTATTGCTTATATGTGCCACTATGTTTACTACCGGAATTGGCTTATTCATCTATGATTTCGTTAAATACGGAAGACCAACAGATGAAGCTTTAGAAGCAGATAATCAAAATCTATAATAAGCTATTATTAAATTCAAAATATTACAGACATCAAAAAAATAAGTTACCGGAAAAATACCTGAGATTATTTTAAACAATGTCTGCTGAACAAAAATTTCCAGAATGCTTTAACTCCCGTTTTTTAGAATTGCATTTCCGAAAAAACAATTGTTATTGTGTTCTGGTTTTTTTTTAAAAACTAAAACAAAATGTTAGAAAACACACCTTATTATCACGCCGTTGGTAAAGAAATAGATGTCTTTAACCATGCATACCAAAATAAAATTCCTTTTTTATTAAAAGGACCTACTGGTACAGGAAAATCACGCTTTGTTGAATTTATGGCTTATCAATTAAAAAAGAAGATAATCACAATAAGCTGTCATGAGGAAACTTCTTCTACTGATTTAATTGGGCGATTTATCATCAAAGGAGCAGAAACCGTTTGGATTGATGGTCCCTTAACAACCGCTGTAAAAGAAGGAGCTATCATTTATCTCGATGAGGTTGCGGAAGCACGACCTGATGTCATCGTAGCTATTCACTCATTAACCGATCATAGAAGAGAATTATTTATAGACAAATTAGGAGAAACCGTTAAGGCTCATGAAAACTTTATGCTTGTAGCCTCTTTTAACCCTGGTTATCAGCGCGGTTTTAAAGAATTAAAACCTTCTACACGTCAGCGATTTATTGCAGTTTCCTTTGATTATCCAGAATCGAAAATTGAAATCGAAATCTTGATCAAAGAAACTCAAGTTGAACCTGAAATTGCTAAAAAATTAGTTTCCATTGGAAATAAAATCAGAAATCTAACTGAATTAGGTCTTACCGAAACTGTTTCTACAAGACTTTTAATAGATGCTGCAAAAATAATTCACAGTGGTCTTCCTAAACGTTTATCGGTTCATGTTGCCATTGTAGAACCTTTATCAGACGATTTACAAACGGTTCAAGCATTGAAGGATTTATGTGATCTAATGATCTAAATCTAAGGAAAATTAACTGTTTTTAGTAGTTATATGAATGCTGAATTGGTTACTTTTTTTTTAATAAATACTTCGTAAAAAACATAGTGTCTTTGAGACTTATTAGCAAAAAAGTTCACTGTGTTACAAAAAGGAATACGCAACACTGAATACTTAAAAAATGGGATTCGAAATAGACGAATATATAGTTGGGAAATTCTTTAAACACTTAAAGAAAACTAAAAAAATAAGTCCCGAAATTCTTGCTAGAACAGTTAAGCTGCATGCGATCAAGCCAAGATTGACAATTTTAGCTAGAGCGCTGACAGGAAATCCAATTGAAATCTTTCCCGCAGAACGCGAAGGAGGCTATAAAAATAATAATTTCTTCTTACCCATTTCCTTTGCAGAATTGCCTACAAAAGAAGACAACCTTACTTTCTATTTATTCCGTGTTTTATATTTAAGTATCCAACAACGTTGGAACTTGAATTGGAATTCAGAAGAAAAAGAGCCCACTTTAGAACTTTCACAAAAAAAAGCGTTAGAATCTTCACAGGTCATATTAGCCATTTTATTTGATGAATTCTCTATTGATAAAAAGTTTCATAACCAATTAATTCAACATTTCTCAGCAAAAGCAACTCAAAAGACAGCTGCTGATTTTTCTTGGATTTATGGGAAATGGATGCAAAATGATAACGAATCAAAATCAGATAACATCCTTCAGAATTTCTCAGATCTGACCAAAAAAGGAAATGATAATAAACCACTAACAACTTTAAAATCCAAAGCAGTCGAGGAAGTAATTACCGTTGAACTTGATAAAAAGCAACAAGAAGATTATGTATTACTTCACAATTTTGAAAAAGCAGAAACAGCTGAAGAATTCAACGGAACTTGGCGTGATTTTGATGGTTCTGACGAATTAGAAGACCATCAAGAAGCATTGGAAGAATTAAATATGAAATATACTGTACGAGTTGATGATACAGCGCATTCTGTATATCAATCGGATTTTGTGGAGAATACTTCTATCTCTGAAAGTGCCGAAATTGATGCAAAAGGATTTCACCTTACGTACAGCGAATGGGATTTTAGCAAACGCATTTACAAAGAAAATTTCTGCAAAGTGTATCCTAAATCACAGCAGAAAACAGACAATGATTATTACAAAAAAACGATTTCAAAAAACGCTTCTACATTAATAGGTTTACGCAAAATGTTGTCTAATGTAAACAACCGCATGCAACAGCAAAAACGTCAATTACAAGGAGATGAATTTGATATTGATGCCATTACAGATTTATATGTTGATGTACATTCAAAAAGAACTCCATCCGAAAACGTGTATATTTCAAACCGAAAAAAAGACAAAGATTTGTCTATTTTGATTCTTTTAGATATCAGTTTATCTAGTGACGGATATGCTGCTGGGAATCGTGTGATCGATGTAGAAAAAGAAGTTTCTATTCTCTTTGGAGAAATTCTAAATGAATTTAATATCGATTTTTCAATTGATAGCTTTTACTCGAAAACCAGAAACTTCTCTACTTACTTAACCGTTAAAGATTTTGATGAAAACTGGAATGTTGCTAAAAATAAAATTGGAGCGGTAGAACCAAGTGGTTATACCAGAATAGGTGCTGCACTACGACATGCAGGTGCTAGATTGGACACTAGAAATACCAAAAATAAATGGGTCATCTTAATTTCTGATGGTAAACCCAATGATTACGATAAATACGAAGGAAAATATGGCATCAATGATGTCAAACAAGCACTAAGAGAATTAAATCAAAGAAATATTAATTCCTATGCTTTGGCAATAGAAGCCCAAGCCAAATATTATTTACCTCAAATGTTTGGGCAAAATCATTACCAAATATTAACAACTCCCGTAGAGCTTTTACAATCTCTAGTGAAGTTGTACGAAAAAATTAAACATCAAAAATAATTATATTATGAACGATACTTGCCCCACTAAAACCCTTCCTGAAGGTCATCCCATTCGAGTATATTTTCAAGAAAATGACATTATTCATACTCTTTTAGAAGAATTAACTGCAACGAATCCAGCAGAAGAACTACAGAAATACACTAATATATTCAATCAATTATATACCATCGAAAAACGATTTGCACGAAAAGAAAATCAGCTCTTTCCATTTTTAGAAAAAAGAGGATGGAACGGACCTTCGCAAGGAATGTGGTCTTTTCATGATAATCTAAGAGAACAGTTCCGTTTAATTCGATATTACCTTAAAACCAATAATCCAGAAAAAATTAATACCAATACTCCGTTTTTAGTAGATGGCATTTACCGATTATTGAATGTCGAAGAAACCGTTTTATTTCCTAATGCACTTGATTTATTAGAGGAGAAAGATTGGATAGAAATGCGTGCTGGTGAAGAGGAAATTGGTTGGATGCTACCCAAAAATCCTGCCGCCTATCCTAGTCAGAAATACATTCATCCTAGCGAAGATTTTACACAAAGGGAAATGCCTTTTTCTCTTGAAAACACTTCTCATTATGATGAAGGATATATGACAGTAGAACAAGTCAATCTACTTTTTAGAACGCTACCCTTAGATCTTACTTATGTAGATGAAAATGACAAAGTAATATTCTATAACCGCGGTGAAGAACGTGTTTTCCCTAGAAGTGCAGGAATTATAGGTCGAGAAGTAAAATTTTGTCATCCACCAAAAAGCGTAGATACTGTATTAAAAATTTTGGATGAATTTAGAAAAGGAACTAAAAGCGAATCTTCCTTTTGGATTAATTTTAAAGAAAGACTGATTTACATTCGCTATTTCGCAGTAAGAGACGCTGATAAAAACTACAAAGGGGTGATTGAAATGTCTCAAGATATTACTGATATTAAAAAGATTGAGGGAAAAAAACGATTACTAGACTGGGAATAAATCAATAACAAAAATGGAAACACTTAAAATCAATTATAAAAATTTATATTTTCCACCAGGAGGAATTTTGATGTGGATTATAATATTTCTAGAGCTCATCACTTTCGGGATGGCTCTTGTCGTTTTTACAATGTACGGCAGTGAAGAACCAGAAATTTTTCATCAATCTCGCCTGCAACTAAACAGCACTTTTGGTGCTATTAACACTATTTTTTTGCTGACAAGTGGTTTTTTTATGGCCAATGCAGTAGTTGAATTTAAAGCAAAAAACGTAAAAAAATCATCCTTTTATTTTAAGTTAACAATGCTTGGTGGATTGCTATTTCTAATTCTTAAAAGTGTAGAATATTATCATAAAATTGATTCTGGAATTACGCTAGAAACCAATACTTTTTTTGCCTTTTATTGGCTGTTAACAGGATTTCATCTCATTCATGTAATTATGGGATTAGTAATATTGATCTGGACCAATAACGGAATGATGAAAAAGAACTCTGATACAGAAGTGGTAGACGTTGAAGCTTGTGCTGCTTTCTGGCACATGTGCGATTTGATTTGGCTTTTATTATTCCCAGTTCTTTATTTAATTTTTTAATCATGAAAAAAACACTATTATTTAACTACGGATTATTAATTTTATTGACAATTAGTACCGCTGTAATATCAAATTTTGTTTCTATAAAGTCATTAGCTATTGGTCTGATTATGGGATTATCAGCATTGAAATTTATGTTGGTTTCCTTTGAATTTATGGAATTAAAAAAAGCCAATTTATTCTGGAAAGTGAGTTTAATTTTTGTATTATTTTTAATTGTCCTTTCGGTTGTTTTTATTTCAAATTAAGAAGTAAAAAAAGGATGAAAATATGACAAATATCATAATAAAGGACGAAAACATCTTCTACTTTTACACTATAAATCAAGATAAATACAAACCTAATTATTATGAAAACTCAATTCAAATTAACTGAAAAAAGCAAGCTAATTGTTATAGCATTTTTTCTTGCTTTCGGGCTTTTCTCTTGCTCTAAAAATCAAGAGAAAGATGCTAAGTATTATGAAAGCATAAAAGTAGATGGACAAAAAACTGCAGAACTTACTGCTCCACCCTTTGTACCTAAACCAGTTGGTGATCGCGCTGCGATGAAACTAATTGTTAATATGGAAATTAAGGAACAAGAAGGAGAAATGGTTGATGGTGTAAAATATACCTATTGGACATTTGGAGGGTCAGTTCCTGGAAGTTTTATTAGAACTCGTGTGGGTGACGAAGTAGAATTTCATCTAAAAAACCACCCTGATAATAAAATGCCTCACAACATCGATTTACATGCAGTTACAGGTCCAGGAGGAGGAGCTACTTCTTCACTTGTTGCACCAGGACATGAAAAAGTTTTTAGTTTTAAAACATTAAATCCTGGTTTGTATGTGTACCATTGCGCAACTGCTCCAGTAGGAATGCACATTGCCAACGGAATGTACGGTTTAATTTTAGTAGAACCAGAAGGTGGTTTGCCTCCAGTTGATAAAGAATACTACATCATGCAAGGTGATTTCTATACCAAAGGTGCTTATGGAGAACCAGGAAATCAACCATTTGATATGAATAAAGCCATCAAAGAACAACCTGATTATGTTGTGTTTAATGGAAAAGTTGGAGCTTTAACTGGTGATAAATCATTAACAGCTAAAAAAGGAGAAACAGTTCGTATCTTTATGGGTAATGGTGGTCCTAACTTAGTTTCGTCTTTTCATGCTATTGGAGAAATATTTGACAGAGTGCATGTAGAAGGTGGAGATTTAATCAACAAAAATGTTCAAACTACCTTAATTCCAGCTGGTGGTGCTGCAATAGTTGAGTTTAAAGTAGATGTTCCTGGAACATTCATTCTTGTAGATCACTCTATTTTTAGAGCATTTAATAAAGGAGCTTTAGGAATGTTGAAAGTTGAAGGAGATGAGAACAAAAAAGTATATTCTGGTACCATCCAAGAAGGAATTTATCTTCCAGAAGGAGGAACAATTCAAAATATGCCTAAAGAAAACGGTGCATCAAAAGCAGTTGTAGTAAAAACAGTTGATCAGCAAATTGCTTCAGGTAGAGAATTGTACGGAAGAACTTGTTTTGCTTGCCACCAATCAGAAGGACAAGGTGTACCCAATGCTTTCCCTCCTTTAGCTAAGTCCGATTTCTTAAATGCTAATACTGACCGAGCAGTAAATGCAGTATTACACGGATTAAGTGGAGAAGTTACTGTAAATGGTAAAAAATTCAATAATGTTATGACAAGTCAAAACCTTACTGATGATGAAGTTGCAGATGTGTTAACTTACGTGTACAACAGTTGGGGAAATAATAAAACAGTAGTAACTCCAGCTAAAGTAAAAGCGCTAAGAGCAAAACCTGCACCAAAAGCAAAAGATATTCACGAATAATAAATAATACAATTAATAACAATAAATAATTACAAAATGAAAAAGTATATTTTTACAATTGCAATGATGGCAATGGCTTTTCAAGGATACAGCCAAAGTGCCGATAAAGGAAAAAAAGTCTATAATCAAGTTTGTGTAGCTTGTCACCAAGCCACAGGTATAGGAATTCCTGGAGCTTTCCCTCCATTGGCGAAGTCAGATTATTTGAATAAAGATACTAATAGAGCAATCAAAGGAGTTGTAAAAGGATTGAAAGGACCTATTACAGTAAATGGCAAAAAATTTAATGCCGAAATGCCTGCTCAAGCATTAAGCGATCAACAAATTGCAGATGCAATGACTTACGTTTACGCTAGTTGGGGAAATAACAAAACTGTTGTAACACCAGCAATGGTAAAAGCACAAAGAAATTAATAAATAGTAAAAAAAAATAGCCATGTTGAAAAAGAAAATAGTTTTGTCATTATTTCTATTACTGATAGCAACATCGCTATGGGCTCAAGAAGCTAAAATGGTTGCTGTAGAAAGGGGAACATTCGTTCCCCTCTATGGTGCCAGCAGTAAAGAACCAGTAGAAGTAAAAAGTTTTTACATTGATGTATATCCAGTCACTAATGCTCAGTATTTACTGTTTTTAAAAAAATATCCAGAAAATTCACGTTCAAAGATTAAAGGAATTTTTGCTGATAAAAGTTATCTATCGCAGTGGGAAAGTGATTTTAGTTACGGAAAAAACAATTTAAGCAATGCACCTGTAACAAATATTTCTTGGTTTGCAGCCAAAAAATACTGCGAATGCCAAGGAAAAAGATTGCCCACTATGGATGAATGGGAATACGTTGCAATGGCAGATGAAAAACGAATCGATGCACGCACAAAAGAGAGCTTTAACAAATACATCATGTCATGGTATGAGAAGCCAAATACTTATGCTAATCCTGTAGGAGCAACATTCAAAAACTATTGGGGTGTTTATGATATGCATGGATTAGTCTGGGAATGGACTTCTGATTTCAATAGTATTTTCCTTTCTGGAGAATCCCGAAAAGACAAAGACTCTGATAAAAATTTATTTTGCGGAAGCGCTTCGGTAAATGCAACCGATTTAATGAATTATGCTGCTTTTATGCGATACGCCTTTAGAGGAAGTCTAAAAGCAAAATATACCACCAAAAATCTAGGATTTCGATGCGCTAAAGATAAAAAATAGCTCATAAAACTAAAAATCAAAAAAATGAAACCAAATAGCTATTACTCCACTTTTTTAGCAATGAAAAAAACAAACCTAAGATCTAGTTTTCGATATACAAATTTACTTTTTCTTGTATTTGCTTTACTTTTACTATCGTTACAATCCTGTAATAACAAAAAGGAAACTGCCCAAGCAAACGAAAAGCCAATATCCGATTTATCCATATACAACCTTCCTTCTCAATGGACCAATCAAGATGGGAAGAACATGGAGATGAAAGATATGAAAGGCAAAGTATTAGTCATGGTTATGATTTATACTTCTTGTAAAGCTGCTTGTCCTAGACTTGTTGCAGATATGAGAAATATTGAGCAAAGAATTCCTCAAAAAATAAAAGAAAATGTACAATTTGTATTAGTGAGCATTGATCCAACGGTTGATACTCCTAAAAGACTAAAATCATTTGCTATTGAAAACAAAATGGATGGAGATCAATGGGTTTTCTTACGCTCTACAGAAGAAAACACAAGAGAATTTGCAGCAGTTTTAGCTGTAAATTACAAGAAAATTGCTCCTGTAGATTTTTCGCATTCAAATATTATTAGTGTTTTCAACGCAGATGGAGAATTAGCTTACCAGCAAGAAGGTCTGGGTGTGAATTCAGACCAAACCATAAACAAAATTACCGAAGAAGCTGAAAAGCTAAACTAACTCACCATGAAATCATTCAAAATAATCAGTTTATCATTTTTAACAATGATAAGCGCAGCTACTTACGCTCAAGAATTTGATGCCAATTTACAATTAAGACCTCGTTTTGAATATAGAAATGGCTATAAAAACCTAATGCCGAACGGAGAAAATGCCACATCATTTGTATCCCAACGTTCCCGTATTAATTTTAATTATCAGTCAAGAAAGATTAAAAACTAAATTAACTATTCAAAACGTACGTACTTGGGGAGATGTTGCTACTACAACAGCAGCTGACAAAAATGCAATTTCAGTTTTTGAAGCCTGGGCACAATATGATTTAAGTTCAGAATGGTCAACACGCATTGGTCGTCAGGTTATTGCTTACGATAACCAACGCATTTTTGGAGAAATTGATTGGTCTCAACAAGGACAAAGTCATGATGCTGCCTTATTATCTTTTCATCCTAAAAACCATCAATTGGATTTGGGTGTGGCAGTAAATGCTAATTCAGAAAACTTACTTGAACCTAAAACACCATATACTACAAATTACAAAACGATGCAGTATGCTTGGTATCACACGCAACTCAACAAAATTGGTATGAGCTTATTGTTTTTGAACACAGGTTATCAGTTTCAAAAAACACCAACAGATTTAGCCGTTGATTACAAACAAACTTTTGGAACCTATTTAACGTTCAAAGAAAAAAAATGGGATACTAATTTAGGGATTTATGGTCAATCGGGTAAAACTGCTACTAAAAAAGTAAATGCTTTGTATGCAGGAGTTTATGTTGGTTATACTTTTACAGAACAATTTAAAGCGAGCTTAGGACATGAATTCCTTTCCGGTAAAGACCAAGATGATAGCAGTTTAGACAATAAATCATTTACTCCAATTTTTGGAACAAACCATGCATTTAATGGCTTTATGGACTATTTTTATGTAGGAAATCACCAAAACAATGTTGGATTAAATGACACTTATTTAAAACTAAATTATACTTCAAATAAATGGCAATTTGCGCTAATCCCTCATTATTTTAATGCTCCAAGTATAGTTTTAGATACTGATGGTTCAAAAATGAATGCTTACTTTGGAACAGAAATCGATTTTACCACCACATATACCGTTCAGAAAGATATAGTTGCTTCGGCAGGATATTCTCAAATGTTCGGTTCATCAACCTTAGAAAGAGTAAAAAATGTAACTAATGCAACACAGACAAACAATTGGGTTTGGGTAATGGTTTCTTTTAGTCCTAGAATTTTTACTTTAAAATAATACTTCTTTATTAATTCAAAAAAAAACGGCATCCACTCTTATGGAATGCCGTTTTTTATATTGGCTATTTAGGATTTCCTTATTAAAGAAAGACTACTTACACTGCAATTAAAAAGAGTTATACTGTATAAAAAATTACTTTTTAATTTTCACAGCAGGCTCAGCAAAGCTCATATTTGTTTCTTTTACCAATTTACCTTTTTCAAAAAACTGCCACATACCCTCTTTCTTACCATTGACAAATTTACCTGTAGAAGCAATATCTCCATTAGCATCTCTAAAAGTAGCGATACCATTATATACATTGTTTTTATAGTTTGATTCCTCTAGAAGAGTTCCTTTTTCAGTATATTTTTTATAAAAACCATTTTTTAAATTATTTTTATAAACAATTTCCTCCGCAACCTTACCACTGATATAATATACGGTACGAACACCTTCTAGTTTGCCTTTACTGTAGTTTTCAGTTGTCATTATTAAATTTGAATTTAAATGGTAATATTTCCATTCGCCTTCAAAAAGTTTATTGACTACCTTTCCTTCACTAACTTTATTATTTTTTTGATCATAAAAAATAGTATAAGCAACATTGTCTTTTGAGTTAAATTCTCGAGTTGCTATTAAAGAACCTTTCTTTGTATCATCAAAAAAATTAAAAACACCTATTTCTTTTCCGTGATCAAAAGTACCCTCATACCTGGGGCGCTTAGACTCATCGTAATTACCTTTCCATAAACCATGTTTCAATCCTTTTTCATCTAATTTATTATAATCTGTTACCTGGGCGTAAACACTATAATTGAATAGCATCATAGTTATAAACAGATATACAAAATATCCTTTTTTACTTTTCATATTATATTTATGTTATTAGACAAATTTAACTACTTTTTACTAGATAAAGCTAAATCTTAAAAAAAGAGAAATCTTAAATAAAAAATACTATTTATGTTTAACTTTTTTTAATATATGCAAAACAAAAAAACAGCATTTTCTAAGAATTCATGATAAAATAACAACTAAATAGCTAAATAACAACACTTAAACAAAAGTAAAAGAAATCATAAAGTGTATTTTTTGTTTAAAGTTTTTTATAATTTTATAAACAAAATAAATCTATTTTATTAAATTTTATTAAACAAAAAACAAACAACATGAAAAATTTAGGTAAATTTAAAGCAATCGCACTACTATTATTTGCTGTAGCTTTTGTCTCTTGTGACAATAGCGATGATCCAACTCCTATGCCTGTAGACAACACTATAACAGGAATAGCAGTTCAAAACCCAAATTTAAAAATTTTAGTACAAGCATTAACAAAAGCTGATTTGGCTACTACACTTAAAGGTGCGGGTCCTTTTACTATTTTTGCACCAACTGACGCAGCATTTACAGCATTTTTAAAAACAACTCCCTATGCAACTATAAATGATGTACCAAAAGAGGCACTTACACAAATCTTATTAAACCACGTAGTTAGCGGAGCAGTAAAATCAAATGCATTAACTACTGGCTACATCAAAACATTAGCAAAAGGAAGTGCTTCAACAACAAATAATTTAAGTATGTATGTTGATCTTAGTTCAGGAGTAAAACTGAATGGTGTTTCTAATGTAACAACTGCAGACATAATAGCTTCTAATGGCGTTATACATGTTGTAGATGCGGTTATTGGACTTCCTACAGTAGTTACTCACGCATTAGCGAATAAAAACTTCACCTCACTGGTTGGCGCACTTACAGGAGCAGGACAACCAGATTTTGTTGCTACTTTATCAGGAGCAGGACCATTTACTGTATTTGCACCTACTAACGCAGCTTTTACAGCTTTAAACGCAGAGTTAGCGCCAGGAGGAACACAAAGTGTTTCTGCAGCTGATCTTACAAAAGTATTGCAATACCACGTTGTAAGCGGAAATGTTTTAGCAGCAACATTAACAGAAGGTCAAATGGTAACTCCAATTCTAACACCAGCACAAAAATTCACAATTCAATTAGCTGGTGGCGCAAAAATTAAAGACGCAAACAATAGAATTTCTACAATTATAACAACTGATGTACAGTGCTCTAACGGTGTTATACATGCTATTGACAAAGTATTATTACCAGTTCTATAATTAAATAAGAGAAGTTATTATTTCTTAAACACAATAAATTACACACAAAAAAAAGGATCTTAAACTTAACGTTTAAGATCCTTTTTTCATTTAAAAATTATAATTTCTAACCGAATTGCTTATTTATAGAACCATTATAATTATTTAAAGCAATACTACAAATACATACTGTCTTACTGATCAATCTCTATTATCTTTGAATACACAATGACAATCTATTCACAATTCAAAGCTATTTGAATTAGAAAATTCTTTACAACAATTTTAGTCAAATTTAAAACAAACAAGTCTTCCCAATAAAAAAACTCCTTCACTGTTGCTTATTTTTTTTATTTACAAGCGACAGCGAGCCATAAAAAAAAGTCAACTGAATAAAACTAATTTCATTCAATTGACTTTTTAATAATTTAAAAGACTAATTATTTCTTCTTTTTATCTAATGCTTTTTGAGCTTCAGCTTGTTCCATAACTTCTTGCAGTTTTTTCTGGAACTTACCTTGTTTTTTAGGCTCTTTTAATTTGTTTTCTTGTATTTGAAGGTGAATCTTGTCGCTATCGATAAAGTATCTTTTGATGACAATCATAATACCAATAGTAATCAAATTCGAAATAAAGTTATACAAACTCAATCCGGCTCCATAACTATTAAAGAAAATTAACATCATTAATGGCGAAACATAGATCATGATTTTCATCATCTTAGCCATATCTGGCATACCTTCTTGCTGTGGCGCTGCCATTTGTTGATCTCCAGAAGTCATTTTCATGTAAAAGAAAATCGCTATTGCTGCTAATATTGGAAACAAACTAATATGGCTTCCGTACATAGGAATGTTAAAAGGCAATTTGATCACTTCATCAAAAGAAGATAAATCGTCTGCCCATAGGAAACTTTTTTGTCTTAACTCAAATGCTGATGGAAAAAACTGAAACGATGCATACATAAAAGGAAGCTGAATCAATGCTGGAATACAACCTGCCATAGGATTTACTCCTGCTTTGTTGTACAACTTCATTGTTTCTTGTTGTTTCTTCATTGGGTCTTTTTTGAATTTCTCTCCCAATTCTGCAATTTCAGGTCGCAATACTTTCATCTTAGCTTGCGATAAGAAAGATTTAAAAGTAATAGGCGACATCGCTATTTTAATAAGAATAGTAAAAACAATAATTGCAATACCATAAGAGATATAATCACTTAAAAAACCAAATAACGGAATAAATATAAATTTATTAATCCATCCGAAAATTCCCCAACCTAATGAGATAATTTTCTCCAAATTTTTATTGTAATGTTTAAGAGTTTTATAATCCGTTGGACCAAAATACCAACTCATTTTATGATCTAATTCTCCACTTGTAAAGGCTAAAGGAATATTAGCTTTAAATTGCTTTGTAAAAACAGTATCTATTTTATCGTCTTTCACTAAATTAACAGACTTAACTTTAGCTGTTTCTAATGGTGCTTTTGACAAAAGAATAGTTGAGAAAAAATGCTGTTTGAAAGCGATAAAGGTTGGTTTTTCAAGATCTTGTTCTTCGGTTTGTCCTAAACCTGCATAAGAAATTTTTCCATCTTTATGTTCAGAATAGATCTCGTTGTAACGATTCTCGTAAGAAATACTTTTTTCATTACGGTAAGCCTTTAAATCCCACTCTAAATCTAATGGCTTTGAAGTATTCAAAACCTTATTTAATCCTTGTGAACGAATATCGAAATCAATCATATAGTCGTTAGGCTTTAGAATATATTTGTATTCTAAAAATTCGCTAGGACCAGCTTTCAACTTCATAGACAATACTTGATCTGCTCCTATTTTTTCTAAAGTAGGCTCAAAATATAAATCTTTAGAATTCAAAGTACGGTTATCACTAGTCAACAACTGAATGTTTAAATTAGCATTGTTGTTCTTGATTAATTCAACTAATTGACCTGAACCTTTTTTAAATTTTTCGAATTTTTTTAAAGTTGCTTCTACAATGTAACCTCCTTTGTTTGCAATAACCAACTTTATTACTTCATTTTCAATAGTAGTAACACCTGCTTTTGCAGAAGGAAGTGTAGCTGAATAAGCAAAATTTCCAAGGTTTTTTTGCAATTGAGCCAATTGGGTAGAATCGCCAGTTGTTGCAACTGCAATAGTAGCTTTAGCAATAACTTTAGCTTCTAACTCTTTGGCTTTAGCTGCCTTAATAACCAGTTCTTTTTGTGCTTTTTCAGCAGCTACCACTTTCGGGTCTGGTTGATTTTGATACATGATAAAAATCAAAATAGCAAAAATTAATACAAAACCTATAATCGAATTGCGGTCAAATTTCTTTTGTTCCATTGTAATTAAAAAAATTTTTAAATTTAAAGTGTACTGAAACGAAATCGCTTCTAGTTATTTTTTCTTTGATTGAACTGCTGCTGCCACAAAATTCACAAAAATAGGATGCGGATTCGCTACCGTACTTTTATATTCTGGATGGTATTGTACACCAATAAAAAACGGATGTTCTTTTATTTCTACAATTTCAACCAATCCTGTATCTGGGTTAACTCCAGAAGCAATTAATCCTGCGTTTTGCAATTGTGCCACATAATTGCTGTTGTATTCATAACGATGACGGTGACGTTCCGAAATAGTGTCTTTACCGTATATTTTATAGGCTAATGAATCTTGTTTTATGTCACATTTCCATGCTCCTAAACGCATCGTTCCGCCTTTGTCTGTAATTGTTTTCTGCTCTTCCATTAAGTTTACAACAGGGTGTACCGTTTGTTCATTCATTTCTGTAGAATTAGCATCAGCCATACCTAAAACATTTCTAGAATATTCAATAATTGCCATTTGCATACCCAAACAAATACCAAAGAAAGGAATTTTATTTTCACGAGCGTAACGAACTGCTTCTATTTTACCTTCAATTCCTCTTTCTCCAAAACCTGGAGCAACAAGTATTCCATCTAAATTAGCAAATTTTTCGCTCAAATTAGTAGCATCAATATGCTCAGAATGTATTGATATTACATTAACTTTAGTTTCATTAGCAGCACCAGCATGAATAAACGCCTCTAAAATAGATTTGTAGCAATCTTGCATTTCTACATATTTACCAATCAATCCAATATTTACTGTGTGTTTTGGATTTTTCAATCGCTTTAAAAAGATGTTCCAATTTTTTAAATCTGGAGCTGCTTTTTTAGGCAAATCTAATTTCTTTAACGCCACAATATCAAGTCCTTCTTCTAACATAAGATTAGGGACTTCATAAATAGTAGCTGCATCTATAGATTGAATAACGGCTTCTCTTTTTACATTACAAAACAAAGCTAATTTATTTCGTAATTCTTCTGACAATTCATGTTCTGTTCTACAAACTAAAATGTCCGCTTTAATTCCGCTTTCCATCAACGTTTTTACAGAATGCTGTGTTGGCTTTGTTTTTAACTCACCAGCAGCAGCTAAATAAGGAACTAAAGTCAAATGAATTACAATAGCATTATTTTCGCCTAAATCCCAAACCAATTGTCTAACAGACTCGATGTAAGGCAAAGATTCTATATCACCAACCGTTCCGCCAATTTCAGTAATTACAATATCAAAGTCACCTGAATTACCAAGCAACTGCATTCTATCTTTTATTTCATTGGTAATATGAGGTACTACTTGTACCGTTTTACCAAGAAACTCTCCTCTTCTTTCTTTTTCAATAACCGAAAGATATATTCTACCAGTGGTAACATTGTTGGCTTGTGAAGTAGGAACATTCAAGAAACGCTCATAATGTCCTAAATCTAAATCGGTTTCTGCACCATCGTCAGTAACGTAACATTCCCCATGTTCATAAGGATTTAATGTTCCTGGATCTACATTAATATAAGGGTCAAACTTTTGAATAGTTGTACGGTAACCTCTTGCTTGTAACAATTTTGCCAAAGAGGCTGCAATGATCCCTTTCCCTAAAGAAGAAGTCACACCGCCTGTAACAAAAATATATTTCGTCTGATTCATTCTGTTGTTGTTTGTGTTGTAGTTGTGTAAAAAAACGTGGCAAAAGTACGAATTAAATTAGAGAAATTGCCAAATAGATAATGAGAAAATAAAGAGATAATTTAATTAGAAATTTTATACTAGGAACATAAAAAAAAGCTACTTCATTTTATATTGAATCCTAAATGTCAAAAATCAGTTTATGAATTTGGTTTTGGATACTTTTTCTTAATATTTCTGATTAATTCCTCTAAGCCATTAAGTTTCAATTCATATATTAATTTCAATTGTTCTCCTAATTCTCCTTTTGGAAAACCTTTATTGCTATACCAAACGATGTAATACTCCGGAATATCTATAAGAAACCAACCTTCGTATTTTCCGAAAGGCATTTTTGTATGAGCTAATTTTATAAGTTGTTGTTGGTTTTGATCCATTTTATAAAAAAGAAAAAAGAAGTAAGCTTAAAGATTTACTTTACACTTACTTCTTTTTTATATAATTGATTATTATTTCCAGTTAAAAGTAATTCGCTTTTCAACCTCTGGATGTAAACTTAAAAATACAGGACAAGTCATTGCTGCTCTTTCAAGAATCGTTTTGCTTTTTTGATCATTGGTTCCTTGCATCTGAAAAACAATTTCAATAGCGCCAATACGTCTTGGTTCTGCATTCATAATCTTTACAACTTCTGCAGTAGAACCTTTCAAATCCACTTCTAAATCTCTTGCTTTGATCCCCATTATGGTCATCATACAAGTTGCCAAAGCATTTGCAACAGTATCCGTTGGAGAAAAAGCTTCTCCTTTACCATTATTATCTACCGGTGCGTCAGAAAGAATTTCAGTTCCCGATTGTAAATGAATTGAAGATGTCCTTAAATCTCCTAAGTAAGTTACTTTTGATGTCATTAGTTTGCTTCTTTAATAGTTAAATCAGTATCGTAGTACAAAATATAAATTCCTTTATTTGCATAACCGCCACCTTCTTTTTTATAAAATTCAAATTTATTATCTACTTGCTCTGTGGCAGTATTATCAATAGTTTCTTGATATTTTTTATCTTGTGCCAAACGCATCATAGTATCAAAAGTGATATCAAATCCTCGAGTTGCAAAAACATTTGGGTCAATTTTATTTTTCTTCTTAAATTCTTTTTCAAAAATCAGTGCTTCTGGAGATTCATTTTCGCGATTGACTGAAGGATAAGTCAACTTTAGTTTTGCAAGGTTTGCAATACTTACTTCATCTGTATCTAAAGTTTCATTAGGCTCTAATATAACCAACTGAACTTTATAAGTTGTCATAGCGCTTAACATTGCTGCTATTGTTGATTTTATCATTCCTGTGTTTCCGGTTTCCATGACAACATAGTTTATCTTATCGAGCACAAATAAACTTTTTAAATTTTCTGCAGAAACAGCACCATTCTCAGTCAAAGTCGAGAACTTAACATCTTTATGATTCTCCTTGATAAACTGAATAATAGAAAGTTTCTTTTTATCAACCACAGCAATCATATTCCCATTTTTAGAACGCATATAATCAAACATAGCATTTTTTACAGAATCTGGAGAGGGAACTGATTGATACACATTTGCAAAAGACACTACTTGATCTTTTGATAAAGGCGAAATTACAGGAACTTGGTTTTGCATTAATAATTCGGCTGTTTTCTCTACATTACTTTGATAAAATGGTCCAATAACAACATCTGAATTTTGCAAATTATTATTCTTTACAATTGCACTAACCAACGAACTATTTTTGGTTTCTTGAGAATCAAAAATAGCAATATCAATAGGAAGTCCTAAAACTTTAGCGGAATCTATAGCCATTAGTGCTCCCGCATAAAAATCTAAAGTCATATTAAGAAACTTATCCTTTTTTAAACGTTTTGCAGTCGAATTTAGCGTATCATCTTCAATTTTAGCTATATTAAAAGGCAATAGTAGCGCTAGCTTTTTTCTAGCAGTTGTTGCGTTTTTAGACAAAGCAACATAGTCTTTTTTAACTTCCTGAGTAACCACTACTGAACTAGGAATTTTCAAAATCATACCCTCGATCACACCTTCTGATAAAGTAGGGTTAATTTTGATAAGTTCTTCTTGGTTCATGCCAAACATCTTAGAAAGTCCATACAATGTCTCTTTAGGCTTTACAATATATTCTTGAAATGTTTTCTTATCAACTACTTGTACTGGAGCGGCTACTACAATCTCCTTTTTAGATTCTGCAATTACAGGAGCAACCTCTTGTTTAGGTGCTTTGCCTTTCACTAACAATTTAAAACCTTCAGGCAAATTAGAAACAACCTCAGGATTTTTTCGCTCTAATTCTTCTATTGTGATTCCGTATTGTTTAGCAATAGAATACTTTGTTTCTTTTGGTAAAACAAGATGATATACTGCTTTTTCTGGGGCTTCAGCAGTGATTTTTATATTCTTTTTTGATGGGATTATCAAAGTTTGACCAATTTGCAAACCCTCTTTTTCAAGAAATGGATTAGCTTGTTTCAGTAACTCGTCAGAGATACCATATTTTTTTTCAATACCATACAAAGTCTCCTTCGCTACTACTTGATGCGACACCCCTTCCGGAGTAGTCTTAGCAGGAATAGCAACAGGCAGTTTTACAGATATCGATGGAATCAACAAAACACTTTTAGGTTTTAAACCTGCTTGCGCATCCGGATTCAATTGGTAAATATCGTTAGGAGTAACATTATATTTCTCAGCAATCTGACTAATTGTTTCTCCTTTTTCAACTTTATGTGTTATCGTCTTTTGAGCAAAAGCTCCGCAATTAAAAAACAAAGTAGTCATACAAATTGCAAAAAAATGTTTCATCTTATTTATTTATAAAAATTATTCAAATCAGTAACAAAAATAACGGTATCAAATTTTATTCCAAAAATTTGATACCGTTTTTACAAAGAACATTCTGAGAATGATGTTCTACAGAAGATAAAAATCTAAATTATTCCCACTCAATAGTTGCTGGTGGTTTAGAGCTTATGTCATACACTACTCTATTGACACCTCTTACTTTATTGATAATATCATTAGACACTTTCATCAAGAAATCATAAGGCAAATGAACCCAGTCAGCTGTCATACCATCTGTAGATTCTACAGCACGTAAGGCTACTACTTTTTCGTAGGTACGCTCATCACCCATTACTCCTACACTATTTACAGGAAGAAGAATTGCGCCAGCTTGCCATACTTTATCGTATAATCCCCAAGATTTTAATCCATCGATAAATACAGCATCTACATCTTGTAAAATTTGTACTTTCTCCGGTGTAATATCTCCTAGAATCCTAATGGATAATCCAGGTCCAGGAAAAGGATGTCTTCCTAATAATTCAGGATCAATTCCTAGTGACGCTCCTACTCTACGTACTTCATCTTTAAAAAGCATACGCAAAGGTTCCACAATTTTCAATTTCATGTAATCAGGTAAACCTCCTACATTATGGTGTGATTTTATCGTTGCCGATGGCCCTTTAACAGAAACGGACTCAATAACATCAGGATATATGGTTCCTTGTGCTAACCATTTTACATCTTTAATCAGTTGAGATTCATCATCAAAAACTTCAATAAAAACACGTCCAATTATTTTACGTTTGGTTTCTGGATCACTAACTCCTGCTAACTCAGATAAGAAACGATCTCCTGCATCTACTCCTTTTACATTTAAGCCCATTCCTTTGTATTGATCTAATACACTTTGGAATTCATTCTTACGGAGTAATCCATTATTAACAAAAATACAATATAAATTTTTTCCAATAGCTTGATGCAATAAAACTGCCGCTACGGTAGAATCTACGCCTCCCGAAAGCCCAAGAACTACTTTATCATCTTGCAATTTCTCTTTAAGTTCAGCCACCATGTCTTCAACAAAAGCGTTTGGCGTGAAATTTTGAGGAACTTCAGCAATTTTAACTAAGAAATTCTCTAACATTTTAGATCCATCCGTAGAGTGAAAAACTTCTGGATGGTATTGAATTGCATAAGTAGTTTCGCCTTCAATTTTGTAAGCTGCAAATTCTACATCGTGAGTACTTGCTAGTTTTACGCCATTTGTAGGCAAAGCTTTTATACTGTCGCTATGACTCATCCAAACCTGACTGTTCTCTGAAACTCCTTCAAAGAAAACTTCATTCTCTTTTATAAAAGATAAATTAGCCCTACCATATTCTCTTGTATTTGAAGCCGCAACTTCGCCGCCACTAAAATGAGCTAAATATTGCGCTCCGTAACAAACGGCAAGTAAAGGTAGTTTTCCTCTAATTTGAGATAAATCCGGATGAGGCGCATCTTCTGCTCGCACAGAAAAAGGGCTACCTCCAAGAATTACCGCTTTATAAGATGATAAATCAGTTGGAAAATTATTGTATGGGAAAATTTCGCAGAATATATTTAATTCGCGAACTCTACGCGCAATAAGCTGTGTATATTGCGATCCGAAATCTAAAATAAGTACGTTGTGTTGCATGCGCAAAAATACTTTTAATATTTTGAATTGAAAAATTGAATTTTGAAAATATTCAATTTATTTTATCAAAGTTTAATTTATAAGGTTTTTGACTCTATCATAAAAACGCTAACATCAAAAAACTTTATACTAAAGAAATGATTTCAAAAAAAATAAATAGTTCTTTTTACAAAATCAAAATTTATAAAAACTCCTCAAATTAGTTATCAACATGAATATATAAAAAAGACCTCTGAATCAAACTCAGAAGTCTTTTTTTTAACTCTTATAATTTTAAAAATTACTCTTTTACTAATATTATAGTTGCTTTAAAGCCAGTTCCAAGATTCCATTGACTAGCAGAAATCAATCCGCCTTTATCATCATAGACTTTAAATTCTGCTGTATTGGGCCCAGAACTTCCTTGGTTTAACGCTTCAAAATCAATTTTATTAAATCCTTTTTCTAATACAATTTCAAAACCTTTAAATTCACTATCCAAGTTTACCTGATACTGTATCACTTTATCATTAAGATATACTCGGATCTGATCTCCATCTACATATGCAGCATCACGATACATAACCTTTGCAGTAGTTGAACCTGTTGGGTAACTTCCTAAATTTTGATTTTTTCTATACACAATACCCTCAGTATTATCCTCTTTTTTGTTCCATTTATCTCTATAAACATCTCCAGGATTAATAAACTCATTCTTTGGAATCATTGAAAAATTATTAGCAGGAGCTATAGTACCCGTGGGTTTTGGGTTAGGATTAAAAATTTCAGGATTTTTAAACACGTTTGGTTTTGTAATAGGAGGAATATCTAACTTAGGTGGTGTTTCTTTTTTAATTTTTGGAGCATTATTTTTAGGTGGAATCGCTTTAAACTTAGAGTTGAATTCACTCTGAGCGTATCCACTTAAAGACATTGTAATTATAATAAATAAGAATAAAATCCTTTTCATAACTTTCAAATTAATTTAACTGTGCTTGTATATTTTTAAAAATAAAAAACATTTACCATTTAATCACAAATCATATTGTAATTTAACTTTCATTTATAACTCAAAATACTTGTTTTTATTGCAATTTCTAGTAGAAATAACTATTTGATGCAAAACAAAAATCAAATTTTTAAATTATAAATCTATATTCTTTATTTATGATTTTTCTCTAAATTGCAAAAAATATACCAAAAACGAAATTTAAATCCATAAAATCTAAAATCCTCTAAAAATCAAGCAAAATGAAAAGACAAAACATACTTACAGGCTCTCCTTGGGAAGAAAAAATGGGTTATTGTCGCGCAGTACGAATAGGAAATACTGTCGAAGTATCAGGAACTGTAGCTATAATTGATGGTGTAAATGTAAAATCAAACGATGCACACGCACAAACACTAAATATTTTAGAAAGAGTAGAAAAAGTACTAGAAGAACTTCACGTAAGTATGGAAGATGTTATTCGCACAAGAATATTTACTACTGATGTTTCCTTATTTGAAGAAATAGCAAGCGCTCACGCTAAGTTTTTTAAAAACATAAAACCAACTACTGGTTTTTATGGCATCAAGCAACTTGTAGCACCTGAATATTTAGTTGAAATAGAATTTACTGCAATCTCTAATGAAAAATAGTAATTCGATTGAGATTATAATACTTTTGTGAAAAACACATTTCCATTGACCAAATGATTTTAGAAAAAAGCAAAAACACTTTATTTACTGCTCTCAAATGGATCATCATTTGCACTATAATAGGTATTCTTTCTGGATCAGCTTCCGCATTTTTTTTAATAGCTTTAGAATGGGCCACTCATTATAGAGAAGAGAATAATTGGATAATTTGGTTCTTACCTTTAGGCGGTTTACTCATAGGATTAAGTTATTATTACTGGGGACAGTCAGTTGTAAAAGGTAATAATTTATTACTAGAGGAATACGAAAATCCACAAAAAACAATTCCATTAAAAATGGCTCCTTTAGTGCTTTTTGGCACTTTAATCACTCATCTTTTTGGAGGTTCTGCAGGTCGTGAAGGAACAGCCGTACAAATGGGAGGTGCCATTGCCGATCAATTTACAGGTCTTTTTAAACTTGACAAAAGTGACAGAAAAACAATTTTAATTTTAGGAATAAGCGCTGGATTTGCCTCTATTTTTGGAACGCCTTTAGCAGGAGCATTATTTGCTTTAGAAGTGGTTATCTTTAGCAAAATCAATTTAAAAAGTGTGCCTCTTTCTTTTTTAACCGCTTATGTTGGCTACTACACCGTTGAAATCTGGCACGTAAAACATACGATTTACTCGATTCCATTTGTTCCAGAAATGAGTTTAACTACTTTATTCTGGATCTTTCTTGTGAGTATCTTATTTGGTTTAGCAGCGATGTTGTTTTCTAGAAGTACGCACTTATGGGGAAATTTATTTTCTAAAACTATCGCTTATCCACCATTTCGCCCTTTTGTGGGTGGAATCATTTTGGCAACAGCTTTATTTTTTATTGGAACTTCAAAATATACAGGTTTAGGAGTTCCTATGATCGTAGAGGCATTCTCCACTCCTAATGCTCCCTATGACTTTTTGATGAAAATATTATTTACTGGTTTTACTCTAGGCGCAGGTTTTAAAGGTGGTGAAGTAACTCCTTTGTTTTTTGTAGGAGCAACTTTAGGGAGTGCTTTATCTCTTATTGTACCGCTACCAATAGCGCTATTAGCAGGAATGGGATTCGTAGCAGTATTTTCTGGAGCCACACACACACCAATTGCTTGTACCGTAATGGGATTGGAACTTTTTGGACTTGAAAGTGGTTTGTTTATTGGTTTGGCATGCCTAATTGCTTACTTTTTTTCAGGATCAGTAGGCATCTATAAAACCCAAATTGTAAAAGGACCTAAATACCATTTATATCAAAAATTTAAAAGAAAAGGAACAGACCTTTTATAATAGGTGAAAATCGTGTTAATGATTTCAAGATTAGCGTAAAAAAATGTAATTTCGCACTCTATGAAAATACAAGACATTCAAGCGATTCAGTTGTTATTATCAACTCCAAAAAAGATTGCCATAATCCCACACCGAGGTCCTGATGGGGATGCGATGGGTTCGACCTTAGCACTATACCATTTTTTAATAAAAAACAATCATCAACCGGTTGTGGTTTCTCCAAATGAATTTCCAGACTTTTTGGCTTGGATGCCTGGATCAGAAACCGTTAAAATATTTGAAAAAGACAAAGAAAACTGCACAAAAATACTCGAAGAAGCAGAACTTATTTTCACTTTAGATTTTAATGCTTTGCACCGTACAGGTGAAATGGAATACGTTTTAGAAAAACTTAAAGCGCCATTTATTATGATTGATCATCACCAAAAACCGGATGATTACGCTGCTGTTACGTATTCTGATACATCATTTGGTTCTACTTGTGAAATGATATATAACTTCATTTCCTTTCTTGGAAAAAAAGAAGACATTGACAAAACGATCGGTACATGTATTTACACTGGAATTTTAACTGATTCAGGTTCCTTCCGTTTTCCAAAAACAACTGGAAACACTCATAGAATTGTAGCTGAATTAATTGATTTGGGCGTAGAGAATACAGAAATTCCAACGCTACTTTTTGACAATAGCGGTTTTGAACGTTTGCAATTATTAGGTAGAGCGCTTCAAAACATGAAAGTCATAACAGAACACAAAACGGCATATACTACTTTGACTCAAGAAGAATTAAATTTTTTCAATTATGTAAAAGGAGATACAGAAGGAATAGTAAATTATGGATTAAGCATTAAAGGAATTCATTTCGCAGCAATTTTCATTGAAAATAAAGAAGAGAAAATAATTAAGATCTCTTTCCGTTCACAAGGAGAATTTGATGTAAATCAGTTTGCTAGAGATCATTTTCAAGGTGGTGGACACCGCAATGCCGCTGGAGGAAAATCAGAATTAACAATGCAAGAGACAATACAGAAATTTGAATACTTAGTCATGAAAACAAGCTTATAAACTAATGAAAAACATTAAAATAATTACCATTACTCTCTTAGTACTCGCATTCGTTTCTAGCTGTAAACAACATCAAGAAGCCAGAAGGCCTATTTCGCAAGCTTCGGGTAGCTTTATGAAAAAATCAATAGTGCGAAATAAAAAACTAGTTGCTACTGAAGAAACTCAAATTAAAGATTTAATAAAAAGCAACCCATCTGTAAAATATTTAGCTTCTAAAAAAGGATATTGGTATACTTATGTAGCACAAAATAAATTAGATTCTCTTACGCCTAAAAAAGGAGATGTAGCCTTTTTTGATTATGAAATCAAAGATTTACAAGGAAATATTATCTATTCAGAACTAGAGTTAAGACCCCAAATTTATTATGTTGACAAACAAAATATCATGATGGGCTTGAGAGATGGTATCAAATTAATGCGTAAAAATGAAGAATTAAATTTTCTTTTTCCATCAAATATGGCTTACGGTTACCACGGTGATGATAAAAAAATAGGTGTTAATCAACCTATAATTTGTACTGTTACACTACGTGATTTTAAATCTGAAGTAGCCTACAAAAAACAAAATCAATTAAAATTAAAAACACCTGCAGTAACGCCGCAAGTTCAAGAGGCAACTCCTATAACAAACAAACCAAAAGACACTTTAAACTAATAAAATTAAACTTAGAAATGAAAAAAAAGATCTTATTCCTACTACTTGTAATTGCTTCGTTTTATTCTTGTAAAGAAAATCACAACAATCTTCCAGACGGATTATATGCAAAAATTGAAACTAATAAAGGAGATATAATTGTAAAATTAAATTTCGAAAAAGCACCTATAACTGTTGCCAATTTTGTGGCCTTAGCTGAAGGAAAAAATGAATTTGTTACCAATGAGAATTTAAAAAACAGACCTTTTTTTGACGGATTAAAATTTCACCGTGTGATCAAAGATTTCATGATACAAACTGGCGATCCTTTAGGTACAGGATCTGGAGATACTGGTTATAAATTTAAAGATGAATTTTCAGATTTACAATTTAACGACGCCGGTGTTTTAGCAATGGCTAATAATGGACCTGCAACAAACAGCAGTCAATTTTTTATTACACATGTTGCTACACCTTGGTTAGAAGGAAAGCACACTATTTTTGGACACGTTGTAGAGAACGGAATGGACAATGTAAATAAAATAGAACAAGAAGATTATATCAATAAAGTAACCATTATTAGAAATGGAGAAGCCGCAAAAAAATTCAATGCGGTAAAAGTATTTAATGATTATTTTTCAGTAGAAGCAGAAATCCAAAAGAAAAAAGCTAGTATTGACGCTGAAAACAAGAAGGTTTACGATGAAAAATACAAAAGTGTTCGAGAGGCAAAAATTGCTTATTTCGATAATTTGAAAACAAAAGCAATAACAACGCCATCTGGTTTAGAATATGTAATTACAAAGAAAAGTGGTGGAAAAAAACCTGCAAAAGGAGCAAATATTTTCATTCATTATGCTGGTTTCCTAGAAGATGGAGAGTTGTTTGATGCAAGTGTAGAAAGTGTTTCTAAAAGCTTTGGTAAATACGACGAAAACAGAGCGGCTCAAAATGGTTACCAACCGATTCCTTTTCAAGCAGGTAAAAAAGACGGCATGATTCCTGGTTTCATTGAAGGTATTGAACAATTATCTTTTGGAGATAAAGCTGTCATTTTTATTCCTTCTCGTTTAGGATATGGAGCAGCTGGAGCTGGAGGAGTTATTCCGCCAAATGCCAACATAATCTTTGAGATTGAATTATTAGAAAGAATGCCCCAATAATAAATTAGATTTAGTATTTAAAAAAAGTTACATCATTAAATTATAAAAAAATGAAATTTAAAATTCTATTTTTATTGTTTCTAGGAATGGCTAACGTACATTCTCAGGCAACTAAAAAAACAACTACTGCAAAAAAACCAGCAACTGCTGTAAACAAAGCCACAAAACCTGTTGTAAAAAAACCTGCTGTTATTGAAGGAATTTTTGCTACAATGGCAACCAACAAAGGAAATATCACTATTGAACTAGAATACAAAAAAGCACCAGTAACGGTAGCCAATTTTATTGCACTTTCTGAAGGAAAAAATACATTTGTTACTGACGAAAAATTAAAAGGAAAACCTTTTTTTGATGGTTTAAAATTTCACCGTGTGATTAAGGATTTCATGATTCAAGGCGGAGATCCATCTGGAAATGGTTCTGGAGGACCAGGATACGCATTCAAGGATGAGTTTACTGATTTAAAACACGACAAACCAGGAATTCTTTCTATGGCCAATTCCGGACCAACTACAAACGGAAGTCAATTTTTCATTACGCATAAAGAAACACCTTGGTTAGATGGCAAGCACACTGTATTTGGTCACGTGACTGAAGGGATGAATGTGGTAAATAGCATCGAACAAAATGATGTTATTACAAAAGTTACCATCATTAGAAAAGGCGCCGAAGCACAAAAATTTGATGCGCCAAAAGTATTCTCCGATTATTTCAACAATAAGTCAGAAGAACAAAAGAAAAAAGACGCTACTCTTGCTGAAAACAAAGCCAAACAAGCTGCTGTTCTAGCCGAAGCTAAAAAAGCATATTTAGAAAAATATGGTTCTGTTGTAGCAGCAAAGGCTGCTTATCTTTCAACTGCAAAAGCAACCGCTACCACTACTCCATCAGGATTAATGTACAAAATTATCAAAAAAGGGAGCGGTGTAAAACCAGCAGACAAAAGCACTTTCTTTTTTCACTATGCTGGATATTTTGAAGACGGAACATTATTTGACAGTAGCTATGAAGAGGTTACTAAAGAATTTGGAAAATATGATGCAAATAGAGCCGCACAAAACGGATATCAAGCTTTCCCTTTTGAAGCAGGTAAAAAAGATGGAATGATTCCTGGTTTTATAGAAGCATTAGCAACAATGTCTTACGGAGAAAAAGTAATAGCATTTCTTCCAGCTAATTTAGCCTATGGAGAAAGAGGTGCTGGTGAGGTAATACCGCCAAATACTAATTTAGTATTTGAATTAGAAATGTTTGAAAAACAACCTACTTCAAAATAATAAATCTAAAATAATACCAAATAAAAAAACCGATAGTTTAACGCTATCGGTTTTTTTTATACTTTATTATGACTTATTTTTTTACTGGAAATTTCCAATCAAATTCGTCTTTTTGATTGATAATAGCGCCTATTTCAAACTTAACAACCTCATCAAATTCAGTTTGAAAAATAATCCAATTTTCTTCATTAAAATAATTTTCAAAAGTATCAAACTCTTCTTGAGTAAACTTAATTATCCCTTTAGCCGTTAGATCTTTCTTAACATCTTTTATTTTTTTATCAATAATTTTATTTCCAAAAAGTTCTAATTCAGGACTCGATGCCACCATATAACCCAATCTAAAATCTTCCTCTACATAAAAAGTCAAACGTATTTTTTGCTTATTGTAAGCATAAATCACATTATCATCTTCGTCTTTGTAATTGCGATCTGGCTTACCATAAATTGCCGTTACATCATTTTGTTTCATTCCGAAAATGAGTTTATCAATTCCGTTTTTTGGGTTTATTTTCATCTGTAGCTCTTTATTATTATTTACTGTATTGCACAAAAACCATTTTTACACAAATAAAAAGGAATCCTGCTTGTTTATTGAACCACAAAGTTCGCAAAGTTTTTTACATAGTTTCTATCTTTTTCAAAAAAGAATTTAAGCATACCTATCAATTTACATCTTTACAATTATTATTTGGGCGTGACCTTACTTCCTCTAGTGTTACAGTAAGGTCGGGCTATTTACTACAATCTCCTCATTTGCTGAGGCAAATAAGGAGGATTTCCGCTTCTATCCCTCACGCAACTTAAAAAAGTTTCTATGCTATTTTAAAGAAATCTAGTGTATCTAAAACCTCCTTTTTCTTAATATTTTTCCTAATTTAGATCCGCAAAACAACAAACTAGTTTGTTGCAAAAAATAACACGAAACTTAAACTTAAAAAATGAAACTACTACACAACTACTTCCTACTCTGTTTCTTGCTGATTAGCATAATTCCATCTTATTCTCAAAAGGAAAAATCAAAAGAATTTAAGGTAGATTTCGAAAAATTCACTTTAAAAAATGGCCTACAAGTCATCTTACATGTTGACAGATCAGATCCTGTTGTTGCAGTTGCCTTAACCAGCCATGTAGGTTCTGCTAGAGAAAAAGTAGGTAGAACTGGATTTGCCCATTTATTTGAGCACCTTCTTTTTTTAGAATCGGAGAACTTAGGCAAAGGAGGTTTAGATAAAATGAGTGCAAGAATTGGTGGTGAGGGAGCCAATGGATCCACAAGTAGGGATCGCACTAATTATTTTCAAACGGTACCTAAAGATGCATTAGAAAAAATGATTTGGGCCGAAGCCGATAAATTAGGATATTTTATCAATACTGTAACCGATCCTGTTTTAGCAAAAGAAAAACAAGTTGTAAAAAATGAAAAAAGACAGAGTTACGACAACAAACCATACGGGAATACTTTCTCTGTAATTTCTAAAAACTTGTACCCAACAACTCATCCTTACAATTGGGATGTAATAGGCTCACTAGAAGATTTACAAAATGCTACGTTAGAAGATGTAAAAAGTTTTTACAATCGTTGGTATGTTCCCAATAACGTAACATTAACCATAGCTGGAGATTTTGATGTAAATCAAACTAAAATATGGGTTGAAAAATACTTTGGTGAAATTAAAAGAGGAGAAGCAATTCCAAAAATGGAAAAACAAGCTGTAACTCTAGCAGAAACAAAAAAATTATACTACGAAGATAATTTTGCACGCCTACCACAACTAACATTGACATGGCCTTCTGTATATGAATATCATCCAGACAGTTATGCGTTAGAGGTTCTAGCAACTTATCTTTCTACTGGAAAAAAAGCTCCTTTATACCAATCTTTAGTTGAAGATAAGAAACTAACCGACGCTGTTGCTTTGTACCAATACAATTCTGAAATAGCAGGTCAATATATGCTAAGTGTTACTGCTTTTGAAAAAACAAATTTAAATGAAGTAATGGATGGTATCAACCAAGGCTTTAAAGAATTTGAAGCAAAAGGAATATCAGAGCAAGACTTAAATCGTATAAAAGCAGGACAAGAAACTGCTTTTTACACCAATTTATCTAGTGTTCTTGGCAAAGGATTTCAGCTAGCACAATATGAGATTTTTGCTGGTGATCCTGGCTACATTACTCAAGATGTAAAAAATATTCTTGCAGTAACTCCCGCTGATGTAATGAGAGTATATGAAAAATACATCAAAGGAAAACATTTTGTGGCAACTAGTTTTGTTCCAAAAGGAGAAGCTAATTTAGCCTTAAAAGGTTCAGTTTTAGCCACTGTTGTCGAAGAGAAAATTGTTGACGGAAAAGAAGATGCATTTGATGCAAGTGTTGCTGCAACCTACCAAAAAACACCTTCATCATTTGACAGAAGTGTGGAACCAGAATATGGAGAGAGTCCAGATGTAAAACTTCCTACTGTATGGAAAAATAATTTATCCTCTGGATTAAAACTCATCGGGATCGAAAATCACGAAGTTCCTCTTACTCAATTTCTATTGCAAATCAAAGGTGGAATGTTATTAGAGGAAAAAAATAAAATTGGTGTTTCAAACATGTTGGCAGAGCTGATGACAAAAGGAACAAAAAACAAAACTCCTGAAGAACTTGAAAACGCCATTGAAAGCCTTGGCGCTACCATTAAAGCTTACGCAACGGATGAAGGAATTTTTATTTCTGGAAATTCATTAGCAAAAAATTACAGTGCAACTATGGCATTAGTAGAAGAAATAATAATGCAACCTAGATGGGATTTAAAGGAATTTGATCTAATTAAACAAAGTACTTTAAGCACAATTCAACAGCAAAAAGCAGAACCTAATAGCATTGCAAAAAATGAATTTAAAAAATTAATTTACGGAAAAGAATCTATTTTATCTCATAACAGAATTGGAGAAGAGCAGACTTTAAAAAACATCTCAATAGATGATTTAAAAAAGTTTTATGCTGCTAATAGCTCTCCATCAGTTTCTATTTTTCAAATTGTTGGTGCTGTTTCACAAAACGAAGTAACTAAATCATTAGCAAGTTTAAATAAAAACTGGAAAGCTAAGAAAGTTATTATTCCTGCAGTAAAAACTCCAGATGGAATAGCAAACTCTAAAATATACTTTTACGATGTTCCTGGAGCAAAACAATCCGTGATTAGAATCGGTTATCTTGCTTTAGCTGCAACTGATGCTGATTTTTATCCAGCAGAAATAATGAATTACCGTTTGGGTGGTGGTGGTTTTGCATCACAACTTACGCAAGAGTTACGTGAGGGAAAAGGATATACTTATGGTATTGGATCTTCTTTTTCTGGTTCTACAAATAAAGGTGCTTTTGTTATTGGTAGCGGAGTGCGTTCTAATATAACATTTGAATCAGTTAGTTTGATAAAAGAAATAGTTGAAAATTATGGTAAAAAATTCAAAGATAATGATCTAGAAGTTACTAAAGGATATTTAATTAAAAGCAATGCTAGAGCTTTTGAAACATTGGGTGCAAAACTAGGAATGTTATATGATATTAGCAATTACAACTACCCAAATGACTATGCCAAAAAACAAGAAGATATTGTAAAAAACACTTCTATATCTGATATAAAAAGACTTTCTGAAAAATATTTGAATGCGGATAAAATGATCTACTTGATAGTAGGAGATGCAGCAACGCAATTGAAAAAATTAGAGGAAATAGGATTTGGTAAACCTATACTTCTGAATGAATCAGTAACAAAATAATTCAGATTTACAATAGTAATATAAACGGGTATTACTATTAATTTTTAGCCCAGATCGAAGTAAAAAGCCCGGACTAAAAAATAATAATTTTTCTTGTCTTGAAAGAGCTCTTCCCGATACATCGGAAAGAGCTCCTTTCAGGATTTAGAAAAATATTTTATTTTAGGAGGACTTGTAACGAAGCGCTGGATGAGCTTCTAAAAAAATTACTCCGCCATTTCATCATAACGCTGAGGAACTTGTGGATCGTAAAGAGCACATTTAAATTCCTCCATCACACCAACTAGCGTATCCATGGTCTTACCTTCGGTGCCGTAACAGTCAATTTTTATACTTTGTGGTGTTGTTCTTACCTGAAAAGCACCTACTCCGTCAGTGTTTTTCCAACTTTTATCATCTACTTTTTCCCATTTTGAGAAAACAGATGCAATTCTGTTCAAAATAACCTGAACAGGAAGTGGTTCTAAACCTTCAATTTCGGGTTGTTCCTCGCTAATTGCCTCGTAAATTTCATGATGGTTTAAATAAATTCCCTCAAGATAATTCCAAAAAAGTAATTCGTACATGTTTAAATAGTTGAATATTGAACATGGATAGATTTAAAATCCAACCATAAGCAATGGTTAATTAATATTCGAATGTTCCGTATTCGCTTGTAATTGTTAGTTTTTTTATTTCAGATTCAGTTACTCTACCCACAATTTGTGCCTCAACATTAAATGATTTAGAAATCGCAATAATATCTTCAGCTACATTTTCTGGAACGTAAATTTCCATTCTATGTCCACAATTAAATACTTGATACATTTCTTTCCAATCTGTTTTAGATTGTTCTTGTATCAATTGAAACAAAGGTGGAACTGGAAATAAATTATCTTTTATGATGTGTAAATTCTCTACAAAATGTAAAATTTTAGTTTGTGCTCCTCCACTGCAATGTACCATTCCGTGAATTTCATCTGAACTGTACTTATCCAAAATCTTCTTGATTATTGGTGCATAGGTTCGTGTTGGTGAAAGCACTAATTGCCCAGCATCAATAGGAGAATTAGCTACTTTATCTGTCAAGTTTACTTGTCCTGAATAAATAAGATCTTCCGGAACTGCTGCATCATAACTTTCTGGGTATTTTTTTGCCAAATACTTACCAAAAACGTCATGTCGAGCAGAGGTAAGTCCGTTACTTCCCATTCCGCCATTATAACTTTTCTCGTATGTAGCCTGACCAAAAGAAGCCAATCCAACAATTACATCACCTGCTTTTATATTGGCATTATCAATTACTTTACTTCTTTTCATCCTAGCGGTTACCGTAGAATCAACAATAATAGTTCTCACAATATCACCAACATCTGCTGTCTCGCCACCTGTGGAATGAATAGTAACACCAAAAGAATTTAATTCTTTAATCAGCTCTTCTGTTCCATTTATAATTGCAGAAAGAACTTCGCCCGGAATTAAGTTTTTATTTCTACCAATAGTAGATGAAAGCAAAATATTATCTGTTGCCCCTACACACAAAAGATCATCAATATTCATGATTAATGCATCTTGTGCAATACCTTTCCAAACTGAAATATCACCAGTTTCCTTCCAATACATATATGCTAAGGAAGATTTGGTTCCTGCACCATCAGCATGCATTATTAAACAGTAATCCTCATCCTGGGTTAAATAATCGGGAACAATTTTACAGAAAGCTTGCGGAAACAATCCTTTATCAATATTTTTTATGGCATTATGCACATCTTCTTTCGCAGCAGAAACACCGCGAAGTGCATATCTTTTTGAAGTATCTGAACTCATGTAGTATAGTTGTAAATCCTGCTTTTAGGCAGATAGTTGTGGGGCAAAGATAATTATTTTTTTGGGTTTTGCCTATCGAGTCTTAGTAAGAGTTTACTCAAATCATAGCCTTATTTTAACACCAAAAAAAACACCTATTTGATAAGAAATAGGTGTTTTTATATTTTTTAAATTTATGTTATTCCCAATCTGGCATACTTGCATTAGCGAATAGTATTGTTCTTGAAACTCCAGTTGTAGTGTTAGCAGCCGGTGTATATTTTACAATATTTTTGGTCGATACTCCGTCATTAGAAGTATTCATTATAATTAGTTCGGCCTCATTGGGAGAATACCTCACATCCAAATCAACTGTTCCTGCAGGTTTCTCTAGTGAGATTTCGCTAGCAGTATTGGAACTAAAAACATATTGAAACACTCTAGTATCCAACTGTCTATAATTAGCATCTTCGTATCCAGAAACATCTCTTGTAAACACTAATTTTTGTCCTGTTATAGAAAAATTTAGACCTCCCATTGCTCCTGTTGTCCCAGACCAAACTTGAGAGAGAAGTACTCCAGTAGTACTGATTACATAAATTTCAGCATTGTAACCGTTGCTATCATTTACTTTTAAAGCAATTTTAGAACCATCATTACTCCAGTCGCATTCTGAAATAAATTTTCCGTTTGGAGTTTGATAAATTTTAGTTAATCCACTTCCATCACTATTGATTCTATATAATTTATCGAAGTACGGATATATGATCTGACTACCCGATGTGTTCCAAGAAAAATTAAGGAAATCAGAATTAAATCCAGCAATAGGAATCGAGTTGGTTACTTTAAAAATTCCTGAACCATCTGGATTCATAGTATAAATATGATTTTGTGCACCGCTGGCTCTAATGAATGCAATTTTTTTAATTTGATTGTTTTTCCTAGGTCTCCAGCTATTTACATCTAAACTGGTCAGTCTTAATTGAGTTCCAGAATCATCACCAGAATAAATCACATTATTCTCAAAGCTCTTTTTTACAAATAAGAATCTAGCGCTACTAAAAGCAGTAGTGGTAAAACTGCGAACTGCGCTCAAAACAACTGGATTAATCCCATCTGAAACAGAAACTTGCCAATAATATTTTGTACTATAATTTAATCCTTTTAAAGTAAAGTTTGTTTTAGAAATATTAGGATAAATGACAACATCATCACTATTTTCTTTTCTTAAGCTAATTTCGTATTTCAAACTGTCTTTTTCAATATCTGTAGCAGTCCATGTCAAGTTCAAATCTAATGTTTGATCTGTAGCATTGTCTAAAGGTTTAATTAACACTGGAGTAGTTGGAGGTTTATTGTTGGTTGTTGATAATTTAAGTTCGAAAACTATTTTTGAGGTTTTATCGGTATTTACCGTTGCAGCTTCAAATTTTACAATGTAACCCTCTTTTTGAGCTTCAAATGAATAATCACCAACTTTCACATTATTAATAACAAACTTTCCTTCATCGTCAGTAAAAACAATACTAGTATTTGGGTTTGAAAAGACCTTAACATTCGCCAATGGTTTAAAATCAATTGCGCTCACCACTTTACCTTCTACTGTCCCGTAATCTTCTCCAGTAAATTTTTCTTCACTACAAGAAAACAGCATTAAAAATAAAGTTAATAAAGTAATTTTTAGATAAGTATTTTTCATCAGTATAGAATTAAAATTATTAATGAGCTAGAATTGATTGATTTTGAAAACATTAAAAACCTTTCGCAACACGAGATTTTCTTATATTAGAAAGATAAATAGTTACTCCTAAACCAAAACGATAATAATAATCATCTCGCACTCCTCTTTTTATATAATCGATATTATCACTAAAATTTAGATTTTGCTCACCATACAATTTTATACCTAAATTATCGGTCGCCATATATTCAATACCAATTCCATATTGAACTTTAGCATGTAAGTTTTTGAAAGCTTTATTCATTCCAAATCCACCTCCAGCAAACACATAGGGACTTAATTTGTCTTTTGGTAACAAGATAAACTCTGTATTTAAATCGTAAGTTAAATAACCAACATCTAATAATTTTTTATTGGCTAGTTCAAAAATATTAGTAGATGCACTTAAGTTAAAAGAAGGAGTTAAAAAATACTTTAAAGCACCTCTTCCCATGAGTCTTAATTCAGGGTTGCTATAATCTCCGTCCATTAATGTAGTACCACCTGATATTTCTATTCCAAATTTTGATCTTCTTTGTTTTAAATTACGACCATATATTGCTGTAACATTTGCTTCTTCATTCTCATTCTTATAATTTTTCAAAAGAGATTCCTTGGCTGGCACAGAAATATCAGCTTCCCAAATTCCATCTTTAATCCCTTCTAAAACCAAAGTAGAAACTGCTTTTTCTATAGCTTCTGTAACTGCCATTTGAACAGGTTCGTTGGTCGTATAACCCGTTTCTACTTCTAACAATCTTTTAAAATTGACATATTTAAATAGACTTTGATCGATAGCTTGAGAAAGTATCGTTTTAGAAATATAGACCGATTTTAAAATTTTACCATTAGCCGTTGAAACCATTCTAAGATAAATAGTAACTCGGTCTTGTCTGTATTTTACTGCGCCTCCAGTACCAAAATAACGCGCACCAAAACCCCCAGTAATAATATTAGAATCGTAGGATATAATTCCTCCTTCGAGTAAAACTCCTGCATACAATAAGGGTGTAATTTGTGGCACATTAGGATCTACATCTTTTGCATACTCTTGTCTTGTGGAACGAATAAGATTTCGTTCTTGAAGTAAGTTTCCGATATTCTCGCGTTCAATAGGAATGAACCATTTAGAATCCTCTAAAGCCTTAATTAATATAGATGTGGCTCCTTGTGTAACGGCTGTACTAAAATTACTTCCGTTTTCAGAAGCTTTGTACTGACCAGTTTGATCTCTAAATTTATAAATCCCTACTACAATTTGTTCTTTAGCTTTAGGTAGCTCTTTCAAAAGTGTAGTTGCTGGAGTAATTTCTCCAATTATAGCTTTTTCTGTTCCAGTAGGTTGATTATAATAAGCACCGCAACTAGAGATGAAAAAAAAAATCATCAACATTAAGTAGGTATATAATCTCATATTATCGATTTGGAATGATTACTTGTGTCTGCGCTCCTGTTTTAGTATCTAAAATATCAACGGTTAAACCTCCTGAAGAGGGATAAACCTCAACAGATAAACTACCAAAAGTATAGGACCCTATTTTTATCCCGTCATTACCAAACTGCTGTTTGAATAAAGAACTCGAGATTTGGCTCAACAATAAAGAATTTAAACTTGCTGTAAATCTCTCTAATTCTGTTTGTTGCACTTGCGCAACTGATTTATCTGTAAATTTATTTTGAGATTCAGCAGAACTAGCTAACCACTGATAATTAAAAGTATCACCTCCAAAAGCAGGATTTTTAGGTTTGTAAACTAAATCTTGTGCTTCTACTGATTGAAAACTAAGAATAAAAGTCATAATAAGGAATAACGTTTTCATATTTAACAGGATAAAATTAATACTGAGTAAAATATTTACTTTGCTTTTCTAAATTTTTTAAATATAAATAGGTGGCATAAATAGATTCTTCGGCCATCTCTTTTAGATATTCCTCATCAGGCCTAGCCAAAAACTCATAAATAACTTCGTTATCTATGCTGACGACTATTTTGGTATTTCTGGCAAAGCTAAATTCCTCATTTAGCGTGATAATTTTTTTTGAATTGACTTTGTATTGATTATATAAATAATAATATACATCATAAAAATCTTTCCCAACTTTAGTTTTGGTATCATCTGAAATAATGCCTAGTAACTCAAATCCATCTGAAGGAATTACAATAACTTCCTCTTTTTTTTTTGGTCACCAAGAACTACTCTATCTTTTCCAATTAATTGCTTGTTTTCATTATAAAAAAGCAATAAAACTATAACCTCATCACCATTAGATAAATTAACTTGTGTATTAGATAAATTTTTATTCTCACTTGGATTTAAAGAAAAAAATCCTTCTTGAATGTTATCAGAATGATTATCGTTTAAATTATTATTTTTAATAACCGACAACTTATACGAAAAACTTTGAACGATGTCTGATAGATTTTCTGCAGTTCCAGTTACTTTAATAATCCCATCTAAATTTTCAATATCTATTTTAGCCTTTACAACGGTATTTGTTGTTTGAGAATAAGAGATTGTTTCGCTAAAAAGCAATACAAATAATACAAAGTAACATCTCAAAATTTTCATAATTTAGTATGGTTTATTACTGTGACAGCAGCACCATTTCCGGACTGGATTATGGTCATATTCTTTGAAATTGAATTAGATCCAAAATTTATAATATTTTGATCATTTCCTTTTTGAAACAATTCAGTAGTTATATCATAATTAGCATAAGGAACATAGTCCTGTACGCTATTATTATTTCCTTGTTGAATTACTTTTTGATAAATTGAATTTGCATTTTTGTCAATAAACAATTGATTATTGTTGCCTTGTTGCGTTAGTGTAGCTTCAATTTTAGTTGCTGAAAATTGAGAATTTATATTATTATTATCACCTATTTGTTGTACTTGAACGGTATTAATAATTTGTTGATGAATTAAATTGGTATGCGATTTAGTACTATAAAAATTAGAATTCATAGAAACAATTCCTTCTTTTGTATCTATCAATGCAATTGGTTTTTCATTATATGGAGCAGTAATACTTTCTTTTTCTTGCGCGAAGCAAAATTGAAAAGAAAAGAAAAGAAAAATAATGATATTTATAGATAGCGTTTTCATTAGTTCCTATTTTTATATAAAGAAGGGACAACTTAATTAGCTGTCCCTATCTTCATGAATTTTAACTAGTTACTTTGTGTTACGTTAGACACATTATAACTACCTTGTTGTGAAACTGCATTCATGTTACCAGAGCTAAATCCGTTTTGATTTGTATAAGATTTGTTCCAATTTCCTTCTTGCAAAATGTTATCACGGTTTTTAAAACCAAGTTGAGTAGTTTCAGCTATATTGTCATTACCATATTGATAATGATTTGCTTCATTTCTTGCAGAAGCAGAAGCCGCTTGTGAAGTACTATTTTGACTAATTTTTGAATCATTTCGCAAACCACCTTGACTAGTGTAAGCTAAATTAAAATTACCAGTTTGAGTTTGTACAGCTACGTTATCACCATGAGGATTAACTGGCACTGCAGAACTTAAAGGATTCATCATAGGAAAAGTACCTACAACAGGAAGAGGGTTATTTCCTGAAGTTCCTTGATCTATAGTAGCTTTGTTGTCTTTACCAGTTTGAGTTTGAGTAGCGGTATCATGTCCTTTTAAAGCTGGATATGAAAAACCAGTCTCGTCTTGCCAGATTGTAGCATCATTTCTGTCTCCTACTTGTTTTTGTGTTGCTTTGTTATCCCAGTTATTTTGAGAAATAAAAGCACGGTTATCATTTCCTTTTTGATCGATGTCTGCCATATTTTTTGTTGAAATATTAACACCACTTCCCATAATCTGTCCAGGATTTACACCTTGATACACAAATGCATCATTGTTATTTACCGTTTGTTTAATTTTAGAACTTTGAGCCGTTCCAATTTGATGAACTAACGCATTTTGTGAAGTTCCAAGTTGGCCTACTAAACTTGAATTCGCTCCAGCTGATGGACCCGGTTGTGCATAAGATGCAGCTCCTACAAATAGCATCGCGGAGATGCTTAAAATTACTTTTTTCATAATAAATATATTTAATTGGTTGTTAATACAAATTATCATGTAGGTAATAAAAAAGGGATTGGGGGAAATATCTTTATTCATAATAAATAACAAGATTATTTTTATAAATAATTACTCCTTGTTTGAATATTACATTTCAAAGATAGCAAAGTAGAAAACAAAAAAACAAACATAAGTAGCTGTATTTAAAACATTTAACTTAAAACTCGATAAAATACAATTCTATAACGATGAACTACCTCTTTTGTAAAATAGGATATCAGAAAAAATTTACGATACGTTTTATATTCAAATAAAAAGCAGTATTCTGCTTGATTTAATAAAATATTACTTACTTTTTTGAAAATAAATATAGATATATTCTTTTATAAACATTTATAATCATTGATTTATACATTAGGATTTTGAGCGAACATAATTTGTAATTATAAGCCCAGTTTTTTATAAAAATGATAAAGAATTTAATGCTATCTATCCATAAAAAAAGCCTCTCCAAACGGAAAGGCTTTTTAGTATTATAGCAAATTATTATTTAGTAAATAATAATTCTCTGTATTTAGTTAATGTCCAAATTTCATTATCAACCAATAATTCTAATTTGTCACAGTGACTTCTAATAACTTCAAAATAAGGTTTTACTTTATTGCAATACGCTTCTGCCATTTCTTGGGCGTTTGTCAACGTATTTGCTTTTTTTCTCTCATTTGTCATTTCGGCAACCTTCGAATTGATTCCTTCAATATGACGTGAAATCTGCTTGATTAAAACAATTTGTTCTTTAGCAATAGTTTCAAAATCATCTCCAAAAATATCTTTTAATCCTTTTACATTTGTAATTAACGTATTTTGGTAACGGATAGCAGTTGGTATAACATGATTTTTTGAAATATCTCCCAAAACTCTACCTTCAATTTGAATTTTCTTAGTGTATTCCTCCAATTCAATTTCGTATCGTGCTTCTACCTCTACATGGTTCATTATATTTAACTCTGAAAACAAATCTAATGACTGCTTAGATATTCTAGCTTTTAAGGCTTCAGGAGTAGTTTTAAAATTACTTAATCCTCTCTTACCTGCTTCAATCTCCCATTCTTCGCTATATCCATCGCCTTCAAATAAGATTTTCTTAGAGTGTTTGATGTATTCTCTCAATACATTGAAGATTGCATCATCTTTCTTCATGTCTTTTGATTCAATCAAAGCATCCACTTCTATTTTAAAATCTCTTAACTGTTTGGCAACAATAGCGTTTAAAGTGGTCATTGAATTAGAACAATTTGCGGTAGAACCTACTGCTCTAAACTCAAATTTATTTCCTGTAAAAGCAAATGGTGATGTTCTATTTCTATCTGTATTATCTAATAGAACATCTGGAATTTTCCCTACAACGTTCAATTTTAAGTCTGTTTTTTCTTCTGGAGATAATTTCCCAGCAGTTACACCTTCTAATTCTTCTAAAACTTTCGTTAATTGTCCACCAATAAAAACAGAAATAATTGCTGGTGGTGCTTCATTCGCTCCTAATCTATGATCATTACTTGCTGATGCAATAGCTGCTCTTAGCAAAGATTCATTATCATGAACTGCTTTAATGGTATTGATGAAAAAAGTTAAAAATTGTAAATTACTCATTGGAGTTTTACTTGGACTCAACAAGTTTATACCTGTATCAGTAGCTAATGACCAGTTATTATGTTTACCAGAACCATTTACGCCTTTAAAAGGTTTTTCATGAAATAATACTTTAAAAAAGTGACGTTCTGCCACTTTTTGCATCACATCCATCAACAAGCAATTGTGGTCAACTGCAAGATTGGTCTCTTCAAAAATTGGAGCTAACTCAAATTGATTTGGTGCCACTTCGTTATGACGAGTTTTTACAGGAATTCCTAATAACATACATTCTTGCTCCAAATCTCTCATGTATACAAGAGCACGCGTTGGAATAGAACCAAAATAATGATCGTCTAATTGTTGTCCTTTTGCAGAAGTATGACCCAATAAAGTTCTACCAGTCATCATAAGATCCGGACGAGAATTAGCTAAAGCACTATCAATCAAGAAGTATTCTTGCTCCCATCCTAAAGTTGCAGTAACTTTTTTTACATTTTTATCAAAATATTTGCACACTTCTGTAGCTGCTTCATCCATAACGGTTAATGCTCTTAAAAGTGGCGTTTTAAAATCTAAAGCTTCCCCAGTATAAGAAATAAAAACAGTAGGTATACACAATGTCGTTCCAAAAATAAATGCAGGTGAAGTGGGATCCCATGCGGTATATCCTCTCGCTTCAAACGTATTTCTAATTCCACCATTTGGAAAACTAGAGGCATCCGGTTCTTGTTGCACTAATTGTGCTCCGCCAAACTTTTCAACAGGATCACTTCCGTCAGGAAAAGTTTCAAAAAAAGCATCATGCTTTTCAGCAGTTATACCTGTTAAGGGCTGAAACCAGTGTGTATAATGAGTTACTCCTTTAGAAAGTGCCCATTCTTTCATACCCATGGCAATATAATCGGCTAATTTTCTATCAATTTTAGTTCCATGCTGAACAGCACCTTGAACTCCTTTAAAAGCATCCGAAGTTAAGTATTGCTTCATTGCTTTGTCATTAAAAACATTAGATCCAAATAGAGTTGATTTTCTATCTGATTCTTCAAATTTAACTGGTTTTCTCGTAGATGCTTCTCTCAAAGCTTGGAAACGTAATGTTGACATAAAATTGATTTTATTTTGTTATACCCCTGTTATTTGATGCAAATATAATTTATTTATCACTTTTAGAATGCCATGCCTCCTTTTTTTTAGGGTTAAAATTGAATTTTTATTAAATTCATAAAAAAAACTTCTCTATTTTGTCTCTTTATATAAAGTTGAAGCTATTTTTTTTGCACAATTATCTAAAATACAGCAAAAATATTCAGGCTCAACTTTCCTAAAATATGTATCAGAATTAAAAAAGCAAAAAGTATCTTTACACAAGATATTTAAATACCTATAAATTATGATTGTCTGGATTTGTTTTTTAATCGCTGTTTTAATTTTTTTAGCACTTGATTTAGGAGTTTTTAATAAAATACCACATGTTATCAGCACAAAAGAAGCTGGAAAGTGGACTGCTATCTGGGTAGCTTTGTCCTTTATGTTCTCTGGTGTAATCTATTGGTTATACGGAAGTGATTTAATCGCCAATCCTGATGGATTAAAACCCGCAACGGCCTCTATAAAATTCATAACAGGATATTTGATTGAATTATCTTTAAGTATTGACAACATATTTGTCATTGCGATAATATTTGCAGCTTTCAAAATACCCCAAAAATACCAACATCGTGTTTTGTTTTGGGGAATATTAGGTGCAATCATATTTAGAGGTTTAATGATATTTTTTGGCGTAATGTTGATCAATAAATTTTCTTGGATGACCTATATTTTTGGTGCCTTCTTGATCTATACTGCTATGAAAATGTTGTTTAGTGGAGAAGACGAACAATTTCAGCCAAAAAAATCATTTGTGTACAAAAGCCTAAAGAAAGTAATGCCCATATCTAACCATATGGATAAAGAACATTTTTTTGTAAAAAGAAGACATATTACTGCGGCAACACCACTTTTTGTAGCTCTAGTTGTTATAGAAGTAATGGATGTCGTTTTTGCAATTGATAGTGTTCCTGCAATTTTAGCGATAACCAACGATCCTTTTTTAGTTTTTAGTTCTAATATATTTGCGATTTTAGGATTGCGATCAATGTACTTTTTCTTGGCGAATATGCTGGCAAAATTCAGTTATTTAGAATACAGTCTCATTGCTATTTTGAGTTTTGTAGGACTTAAAATGCTACTGCATGAATTCATTAAATTACCAGAATGGGTGTCATTAGCCTTTATAGCCGTTTCACTAATTCTCGGAATCGTAATTTCTTTACAAAAAAGCAGTAAAGAAAGTATCGAATAGATCTATAATAAAAAAGGGAAATCTTGCGATTTCCCTTTTTTATTATATTGTCGATGACAACGACATATCTATTTTTTTTATTTCTCCTTTAGAAACATTTAATGCTGAAAGTACTGAGTTAATATCATTTTTATTCATGGTCTTAGCATAGCCATTTGGTACTATTACAATTCTGAAGGTTTGATTTTTAGTCCAACTTGCGTCTAAGGTTTTTAAATTAAAATTAGCAGAAAGATAAATTTTAGCATCAAATTTAGTATAGTCAAAGTTGTAATTAAGAGAACCGCCATCATTAAAATAATAGGTTTGAGGCATTAATTTCCAAACATCCTGACCATTCACAACATCATACAAGTGATAAATTAAAACAGAATCCGAATTAAATATTGGTGGATCAAACACAACCAAACTACTAAAATTATTACTAGAATTAAAAGAGGTTGTAACCTCAAAAACTTCTGTTCTTGGCGTATTAACAATTGGAGCATCATATACTTCTGTAACTTCACAACTTTGTAGTGTCATCATCCCGATGAAAACTAAAAATAAGGTAATTTTTTTCATAATTTGTAGTTTTTATTTATTCTTTAAAACTCTATTCACGAACTGTGCCAAAAATTATTCCGAATAAAAAGCCGATATTAAAATCAAGAAAAATAAAAACATAAATAATTAAAAAACAGTAATTTACAAACAAAAACCTATTCTGAAAAATTATTTTAAAATGGAATAATTATAAAAAAGGGATTAATTTTATAATATTTTTAATCACTACAGCAACATATTTAGCTATGTTTAAGAAATAGAATCCAAGTTCAATTAACAAGAATATATTTTTGATTTAAAATCAAAAAAAAAAAGCCGCATTACCATTAGATGAATGCGGCTGTTGTAGTGTGAATTCTTAATCAAACAATTCGTTTAACCAATGTTTTTTCTTTTGCTCTCTATAATAGTTTTGTTGAGACTGATTACCAAAAGACGATTGGCCGACTTGAATAGTGCTTTGCGGCTCATTTATAGAACGCTCTATTATTTTATCTAGCTCGCCTCGATCCAGCCAAATACCTCGACATTCTGAACAATAATCAATTTCAATCCCTTGTCTCTCTGACATTACAAGAGGAACTTTACAAGTTGGACAATTCATAGTAATTTTATTTTAGTTGTTTATTAAATCATTCTTTTTTGGAAAAGCAACAGAAATTAAAACAGAAATAAGCAAGATTCCTGTTATTACCAATAGCGAGTAGCTAATTGGTATTTTATAAAGATCTACAATAGTCATTTTGATCCCTACAAAAACTAAAATTGCAGATAAACCATATTTTAGGTAATAGAAATATTTAGTGATTCCAGCTAATGCAAAATACAAAGCTCGCAAACCTAATATTGCAAAAACATTAGAGGTGAAAATGATAAAAGTATCATTTGTAATGGCAAGAATTGCGGGTATCGAATCTACTGCAAAAATTAAATCTGTAAATTCGACAATTAGAAGCACTACAAAAAGTGGCGTTGCAAAAGTTTTGCCTTGCAGTTTAACAAAAAATTTACCTCCGTGAGATTCTTCAGTTACAGGATATATTTTTTTAAATAATCGTACCAAAGGATTTTTATCCGGCTGAATATCTTCATCTTTATGAAAAAGCATTTTAATCCCTGTAACCACAAGTAGTGCTCCAAAAATATAGATTATCCAATGAAACTTATTAATTAGAGCAACACCTGCAAAAATAAAAATAGCACGCATTGCCAAAGCACCCAAGATTCCCCAAAATAAAACTTTGTGTTGGTACTTTACATCTACTTTAAAATAAGTAAAAAGCATTATAAACACAAAGAGATTATCAATGCTGAGTGATTTTTCTATCACATATCCTGTAAGAAACTCTACTGCCTTTTGCTCTCCCATGAAAACATAAATGCCGTAATTAAAAATTAAGGCGAGTCCTATCCAAACGGCACTCCAAATTAGCGCTTCTTTTATTTTTACTTCATGTGATTTACGATGAAAAACGCCTAAATCTAAGGCTAACATAAAAAAAACAAAGCCTAGAAAACATATCCAAACAAAACTATCAATTACCATATCTTTTTTTTTGAAATTTTAATTAAATTTTAGACGCTAAGCGCCACTCCATAGTTTATTAAGAAAACCAATTAGCTCATCCAACAACCCAGAAAATCCTTTTTGAGAAATAAAATCTATCAGATACGAGAGCAATGGCAATAAAACGGCAAAAAAAACAATTATAAGGACTATTAAAACAAATGCTATAAATATTAAAAACAGCTTGAGTTTTTTATTGTTTCTTAGACTTGTTATAAACGCTTGTTTGTTAAAAACCACTTTTTCATCAGTATAGAATTTATACTTATAATGATCCTTTTTATAATAGTTTTGGTGTTTCTCATTTTTATAATAGTTGTTCCTTTTTTTAAAAAAGTCATTAAAATCCATGAGTAGTATTTTAGTTAATAAACACAGTTATTTAGCATTACAAAGTATAATGCAGTTTAAGTGATTGAAAAAATCAACCACTATTTTAAAAATCAGTGTGTATTAACTAAGCTTTGGCGGTTGCCAAACAGAAAAGAAAGGTTTTTGTAATCCTTTACTAAAATAGAAATGATTGTGATCTGTAAGATGTCCAACCATAGAAGAAAACTCCATTACAAAAACAATCTGGTGTTCTTCATTAACTTCATTATCAAAGTCGATTGTGTCTGAATGCAAAGTATCCTCTGCACTACACTCTATCAATGAAGTATTAGAATTTTCTTGAAAACAAATATCAAAACACAAGAGCACACTCATTAAGAGTACGATAGCGGCAAATATTTTTTTTCGATTAAATTTCATGCGGCAAAAATAATTAAAAAGTGATCTGTTGGTATTCTTATAGTCGAGAATTTGGAATTATTTAACAACAATGTAATAATCTAAGTTCTTTTGGATTTGACTTTTAAATCAATTCAAAAATTACGAGAATATTTTAAAACAAAAAATCCCGACACAGATCGGGATTTTTGTTTTATGAATTTTAGTAAAAAATGAAGAGAATAATTCTCTCCTTACATATTCCTTCTATATTGACCACCTACTTCAAATAAAGCAGAAGTAATTTGTCCTAATGAACAAACTTTGGTTGCTTCCATCAAATGCTCAAATAAGTTTTCATTTTTGATGGCCGCTTCTTGAATATCATTCAACTGTTGCTTCACTTTATCTTGATTAGACTGATGTAAATTATTCAACATCGTAATTTGATATTGTTTTTCTTCCTCAGTAGCACGAATGACTTCAGCAGGAATAACCGTTGGAGAACCTTTAGAACTTAAGAAAGTATTCACACCAATAATTGGAAATTCTCCTGTATGTTTTAAAGTTTCATAATACAAGGATTCTTCTTGAATTTTACTTCTTTGGTACATCGTTTCCATGGCACCAAGAACTCCACCACGTTCTGTAATTCTATCAAATTCTGCTAAAACTGCCGCTTCTACAAGATCTGTCAATTCTTCGATGATAAAAGCACCTTGAATTGGATTTTCGTTTTTGGCTAATCCTAATTCTTTATTTATAATCAATTGAATTGCCATTGCACGACGCACTGATTCTTCTGTTGGTGTTGTAATTGCTTCGTCATACGCATTGGTATGCAATGAATTACAATTGTCATAAATTGCATATAACGCTTGCAAAGTTGTACGAATGTCATTAAAGTCAATTTCTTGTGCGTGCAAAGAACGTCCAGATGTTTGAATATGATATTTCAACATTTGCGCTCTTTCATTAGCTCCATATTTATTTTTCATGGCTTTCGCCCAAATTTTGCGCGCTACACGACCAATAACAGCATATTCTGGATCTACTCCGTTAGAAAAGAAGAAGGACAAATTAGGTCCAAAATCGTTGATATTCATTCCGCGACTCAAATAGTATTCTACGTAAGTAAAACCATTAGAAAGCGTAAAAGCCAACTGCGTAATAGGATTCGCTCCTGCTTCGGCAATATGATAACCCGAAATAGAAACCGAATAAAAATTTCTTACATTTTTAGTAATGAAATATTCTTGTACGTCTCCCATTAATCGCAAAGCAAATTCTGTTGAAAATATACAAGTGTTTTGCGCTTGATCTTCTTTTAGAATATCCGCCTGAACTGTTCCACGAACTTGCGAAAGTGTTCTTGCTTTTATTTCATTATACACTTCCAAAGGTAAAACTTGATCTCCTGTTACTCCTAAAAGAAATAAACCTAAACCATTATTTCCTGCTGGCAAATCTCCTTGATAATGAGGCCTAACTACTCCTTTTTCTTTGTATATTTTATTTATTTTTTGCTCAACTTCTTTTTCTAATGCATTTTCCTTAATATAGTACTCACATTGCTGGTCTATGGCTGCATTCATAAAAAATCCTAACAACATAGGAGCTGGCCCATTGATCGTCATACTTACCGAAGTCATTGCATGTACTAAATCAAAGCCAGAATATAATTTTTTGGCATCATCTAAACAACAGATAGAAACTCCTGCATTTCCAATTTTTCCGTAAATATCAGGACGCACATGAGGATCATTTCCGTATAAAGTCACACTATCAAAAGCGGTTGACAATCGTTTGGCTGGTAATCCAGCACTTACATAATGAAAACGTTTATTGGTTCTTTCTGGTCCACCTTCACCGGCAAACATACGAGACGGATCCTCGCCTTCACGCTTAAAAGGATATAAACCTGCAGTAAAAGGAAATTCTCCAGGAACATTTTCTTGCAGACACCAGCGTAAAATATCGCCCCAAGCTTGATACTTTGGTAAGGCAATTTTCGGAATTTGAGAATGCGAAAGGGACTCGGTATGTGTCGCCATTTTTATTTCTCGATCTCGAACTTTAAAGGTATAAACTGGATTTTTGTATTTATTTACTTTTTCATTCCAAGTCAATATAATTTCCCAATTATAAGGATCTAAATCCATTTTTACTTTCTCAAATTGATTCAGTAATAGATTTAGGAAAATTTTATTTTCTGCAACTCCTTGTTTTTCTGATTCTAGAGCGCTTGGCAAAAGAGATTCATCATCGATTCCTGCTTTATTGATTGTAGGAACTTTTCCAGAAACGGTCTCTAATGTTTTAAAAATACCGTATAACTTTTGAGCAACTTGCTCTTGGCTTACTGCTGTTACATCATATTTGCGATTGCTTTCGGCAATTTCAGATAAATAACGCGTTCTATGTGGAGGAATAACATATATTTTCTCACTCATTTCACGCGTAATTTGGAACGTAGATTTCAAATCAGAATTTGTTTTCTCATGTACTTTATCCATAATCGATTTGTACAACGTATTCATTCCAGGATCATTAAACTGTGAAGCTATTGTTCCAAAAACTGGCATTTCATCTGGATTTACATCCCACAAATTATGGTTGCGTTGGTATTGTTTTTTAACATCTCTAATCGCATCTAAAGCACCTCTTTTGTCAAATTTATTTAGTGCTACTAAATCAGCAAAATCAAGCATATCGATTTTTTCTAATTGTGTTGCAGCACCAAATTCCGGAGTCATTACATATAATGAAACATCAGAGTGATCCATAATTTCGGTGTCCGATTGACCAATACCAGAAGTTTCAAGGATTATAATATCATATTTGGCCGCTTTAATAACTTGAATTGCATCGGCAACATATTTAGACAAAGCCAAATTGGATTGACGCGTTGCCAAAGAGCGCATATAAACTCTAGGGTTATTAATAGCATTCATTCGGATTCTGTCTCCTAACAAAGCACCTCCCGTTTTACGCTTAGAGGGATCTACAGAAATTAAACCAATTGTTTTTTCTGGAAAATCAATAAGAAAACGACGCACTAATTCATCAACCAAAGAAGATTTTCCTGCTCCACCTGTTCCTGTAATTCCAAGAACTGGGGTTTTGCAATCTTCATTCATTTTTATAATGGCTTCTAAAGCTGGTTTAGCGACCTCAGGAAAGTTCTCTGCGGCAGAGATTATTCTTGCAATTGCGGTTGGATTCTTAGACGCTAATTCATCCAACTCATTTGTCAATTTATCACCCGTAGGAAAATCAGATTGTTGCACTAAATCGTTGATCATTCCTTGCAATCCCATTGCCCGACCATCATCTGGCGCATAAATACGAGTAATCCCATAATCTTGTAATTCAGCGATTTCTGAGGGTAAAATCACTCCGCCTCCGCCACCAAATATTTTTATTTGAGGTGCTCCTTTTTCTTGAAGCAAATCGTACATATATTTAAAATATTCATTGTGTCCTCCTTGATAGGAAGTAATAGCAATAGCATTTGCATCTTCTTGAATTGCAGTATTTACTACCTCTTCTACACTTCTGTCGTGTCCTAAATGAATGACTTCAACACCTGTAGATTGTATAATTCTACGCATGATGTTGATTGCTGCATCGTGACCATCAAAAAGAGCAGCTGCAGTTACAATTCTTACTTTATTAATGGGGATATATGGTTTTTGTTGTTCCATTTTATGAATATGATAATTTAAGTCCGCAATTTACAATTTTATTTTAAAGATTATCTGAACTATTGCATGCTTGTTCATAAATCAATTCTTTTTTGTTCTACTAAAATGGGCTATCTTTCTTATTATAAGATTATAAAAGGAATACAGTAGAAAACAATAGTCACTAGATAGCTATAATAATAGGAATGTTACTTTAAAAATATAGTTTTTTTAAACAAGAATTGTTTTATAAATTTGAAAAATATTAAACCTATTTAAATTTTAAAAATATGAAGAAAATCTTCCTTATAATTCTTTTACTAAATGTTATTACTAGTAATTCTTTTGCTCAAAAAGCAGATACAGAAAAGAAAAAAGTAAAAATCACTATTCCGAAATCAGACTTTTACAAAAACATCAAAACCTATAATATCATTATTCAAGGCGACGATACTTGGGACAAGAAATACGCAGACAAGAATAAAATGACTTATGAAAAAAACACAACAAAAAACACAATAGAAGATTATACCAAAAAAGACACTATAAATCCTGACGTACGTGTTTTAATGGGTTACAAAGGACCCACTTATAAAAAATCAAGCAATGGACAATTTGTTTTAGATGGTGATTTTAAATATCTTGTTTTAGGAAAAAATAATGAAATTATTTATGAAAAAGGAGCTAATGCTACCATGTATTCGCCTACTTTTAATGGAAAAGCATATCAGAGTTTGACGAATGATTTAAATAATATAGCCTACAAATACTTAAATGACAATAATATTATATCAGTTGAGAAAGAGTACTCTATAAATTATGGTATTTTTGAAAAAGTAGAAGAATTTCCAGAATTAGTTGAATTTAATACTAAAACAACAGAATTTCTTGGTAAAATAGAAGCTAATACTTTAGACAAAAATTACTTAACCGATTTAGAGAAATTTTATTTAGGATATATTGGTAAAGAATATAAAAAATTAAAAGTAAAGGATTATAACAAAGTTGTATATCTTAATTTATCACTTACAGCATTATTTCTATCCAACTTTGATAAATCAATAGAGTATCTAGAAAACGCAAAACAAGGCGCCGGAATGATGAGTATGTGGCCAACCTATACCAAAGAAATTATTGATGGTTTTGTTACTGTAAATTCTTCTGTAAGCGGAGCAAAAGTGGCTAATCTATCTTATGATTCTGCATACCAGATTAACATAGATGGTACTGTAACGCAAAGTGGAAGAACCCAAACTGGTAAACTTAAAGTAGATCGCTTTCCTAATCTTGCTGAAGGAAGCATTTTAAATGATAATGATCCCACAGAAGCTAAAGTGTGGATTTATAAGGATAATGGCGAAGTTGACTTTATTAAAGTGGATGACAAAACTTCTATAAAAACCAATGATGGTGTTGAGTTAATCTTTATACCTTATAATAATAAATTTATTCTAGTAGAAAAGACAAACGATTCTTGCTACAAAAAATTTGAATCTAGTTCTGCAATAATCTATTGCAAGCAAGGTGACAAATATGTAATAAAGAAATAATATCTATTTCATAAAATCATTAACAACTTGATAAAAGGGATTTAACTTCGTTAAATCCCTTTCTTTTTATAAGACATTTAATATTTACAAAAAAAGAATTAAACTCAAATTAGAAACTGTTAGAATCATTAAAAATGCTACAAAAACTTTTAATGGCTTTATTTTTGAATAAGTAGTATTTTTACAAACGCCAGAAGGCAATATTAATGAAATAAATAATTTTACGATGAAAAAAGTTTTGATTTTAATGGTGGCTGTTTCTCTTTCGAGTTGCGCTGAGATGCAACAAGTGATGAACCAACTTCCGCAAACACAAGGAATAAACGGAATTGATATAGCTGGAGGATTAAAGGAAGCGTTGAATAACGGAATTACAAAACAAGTTACAAAACTTACCGCTACGGATGGTTTTTACAGAAATGAAGCTGTAAAAATTTTACTTCCGGAAGAGTTAAGAAAAGTGGATGCTGGGTTAAGAAAATTAGGTCTTAGCTCGTTAGCAGATGAAGGACTAAAAGTTTTAAATCGCGCTGCGGAAGATGCCGTAAAAGAAGCAACTCCAATTTTTGTTGATGCAGTCAGAAACATGACTTTCATGGATGCTAAAACAATATTAATGGGAAGTCAAAACTCAGCCACAAATTATTTACAAAACAGCACTTCGACGGCTTTGTATGGCAAATTTAGTCCAGTGATAAAAAATTCATTTACAAAAGCAGGCGCAGACAAAGTTTGGTCAAATATTATTAACAAATACAATAGCATTCCGTTGGTTAATAAAGTAAATCCAGATTTAACGGATTATGTAACTAATCAGGCAATGAATGGCGTTTTTAAAATGGTTGCTGTTGAGGAAAAAAATATTAGAACCAATATCAATTCTAGAACATCTGTATTGTTACAAAAAGTCTTTGCAATGCAAGATTCTAATAGGTAATTTACAATGAATTCAAACTGATGCAGGAAACACCGTATTAAAGTTAATTTACCTTAAAAAAACTTAACGTATGTACAACAAACTAATAACATAATCTTAACAGCAAGAGATCCTATTATGTATGATCTTTGCCATGTAATAAACTGGTTATTTATTATTTTTGGTTTTGGTTAGTTAAAGAATTGCCTGCATTTTTTAAATGCAGGCATTTTTTATTTAGTAGTATTTATAAATGACAATACTGTAGCATTAAAAGCATTAGGTTGCTCTACATTGACCACATGACCACAATTCTCTATAACAAAAAGTTTAGAGGATTTATAGTGACTCTCTACTACTTTTCGAACCGAAGGTAAAAACATATAGTCCTCTTCTCCCATTACATAAAGCGTAGGAATATTTAATTCAACTTGGCGAAACCATTTTAATATTGGATTGATCTCTGCAGTTAACTTAAACCATTTGATAAATTCTTTTTGATATAATTTTTTAGCTTCATTAATAAAAAGTAAGCGCGATTGTTTATGATTTTTTTTTGGCATTATTACAAAAGCAAACAATCGATATAAAACTAAATAGGGCAATACATATTTAAAAACATTGCCTAAACGCATTAAAACTTGGGAACGAAAATTCATTTTTAAAATGGCTCCTCCTAAAATCATACTTTGCACACGTTCGGGATACATTTCTGCTAAATGTCTGATTAGAATAGTACCCAAAGAAATTCCAACAAAATGTGATTTCTGAATTTTCAAAAAGTCCAAAACCTCTAAAATATCATTGGCCAAAGCCGTAAAAGTATATTTTTGTTTGAAAGCCGTTTTTAAAGTAGTTTTCGATTCACCATGTCCTCTTAAGTCTAGTAACAATACATTAAATTGTTTTTTGAAGTCACGAATTTGCTTGAACCAGATAGACGAACTTCCACCAGCGCCATGAACAAAAGTAACCCATTGGTCACTTTTTTTATTCTCATATATGGTATAATTAATCACGTCTTTTTTTTGTAAAAATAGGACTTTAATTTTAAATCCCAATTCTCCTTAAAACATTGCTTCTTACTTGTCCAAAAAGAAAGCATTACATGTAAATCAGAATTATATTTTTTAATGTAATTGCTTAAAATACGCAAAAGCTTTTAGCAATCTACTGCCATGCCAGGAGAACATCTCTCCATCTACGAGAATAGTTTTGGCCTGAGGCGCATTTTCATTTATTTCATCTATATGCTTTTCTTGAAAAGGATAAGGTTCTGAAGAAAGAAATACCAGATCTGGATTGTTTTCCAAGGCCATATTTTGAAGTTTTATTTCTGGATATCGTCCTCTATTACTGTAGCAATTTTCAAAATGATTTAATTTTAATAATTCATCAATAAAAGTACCTGATCCAGCAACCATAAAAGGATCTTTCCAAATAAAATAAGCTACTTTTTTTACGGGAACATCTTTGATAAACAACTTAAAATCATTCCAAGCAAAAGCAATTTTATCATTCCATTTTTTTGCTTCTGTTCTGCAATTAAAGAGTTGACCAAAATCTGAAATCATCTTAAAATTATCTTCAATTGTAATAATATCTGTTACCCAAACTGGGCAAATTTTTTGCAATTCCGCTACAATTTCTTTTGTATTCTCCTCTTTATTACAAATGATGATATCCGGTTGTAACAATCGGATTTTTTCATAATGCACTTTTTTAGTTCCGCCAACTGCTTTTATAGTCGATTTAAGAGAATAAGGATGCACACAAAATTTAGTAATTCCGACAATATTACTTTCTAAACCTAAATCACACAACAACTCCGTTTGCGAGGGAACAAGTGAAATGATTCGCTTAGGCGAAGTCATAAAGGAATGTGAAGTTCCCAATTGGTCAACAAATATTTTTGGTGTCAATTTATTGCTGTTTTAGAAACAAGTTATTTTTTTTCGAAATTGAATCGAATGCAAAATTAAAAAGATGACGTTTAATTCATTCTTTCAAATCTTATTTTTATACTAAAATGTAAAATTCCTATTCAATATATCTTCCATTTCCTGCTGCATTTTTAGCGCTTCTACTCTTGCTTTTTCTGCATAATCTAAACCGTTTGAAGCATAAATAATTCCTCTAGAAGAATTTATAAGCAAACCCACATTTTTATTTAGTCCGTATTTACAAACTTCAGAAAGACTTCCTCCTTGTGCTCCAACTCCTGGAACTAGTAAAAAACTGTCTGGTACAATTTTTCTAATTTCAGTAAAATATTCTGCTTTTGTAGCCCCCACAACGTACATCAAATTTTCTGAATTTTTCCAAGATTTAGATACTTCAAGCACTTTTTTATACAATTCTTTAGGTTGTGAATCATCAGAAACAGTCAAAGTCTGAAAATCAAAAGCACCTTCATTAGAAGTTAACGCTAACATAATGGTATGCTTGTTTTTGAAAGCTAAAAAAGGTTCTACGGAATCTTTGCCCATATAAGGCGCAACTGTTACACTATCAAAATTTAAATCTTCAAAAAAAGCTTTGGCATACATGGAAGAAGTATTCCCAATATCACCTCTTTTTGCATCGGCAATTGTAAATAGTTCTGAGTACTTTTCATTAATATAATTGATTGTTTTCTGTAAAGAAATCCATCCTTTTATACCATAAGCCTCATAAAAAGCAGTGTTGGGTTTATAGGAAACGCACAAGTCGTACGTTGCATCTATTATTCCTTTATTAAATTCGAAAATAGGATCTTCTAATTCTAATAAATGTGTTGGTATTTTACTTAAATCAACATCTAATCCTATGGTTAGAAATGATTTTTTACGTTTAATTTGATCTATTAATTGTTGTGTTGTCATTTTTATGTAGTTGTGCTGCAAAATTACAAACATAGTATGGATAACCTATAAATATTAAAATAAATTTTAAGTTCGAAACACCACGCTGAAACCTAACTTAAAATTACTAGGTTAATTCATGACTTACTTATCTGTCTTAGTTAAAAAAAATTCTGTTTAAAAAAGCAATAACCTGAATCGCTAAATCGTAGAAAGTGCCTAAAATAAAAATCAATTTAAGGCACTTCTTTATTTTGATTTATTTGAGTTAAAATCTATTGAATTTAAAAAGAAAATTAATGTTAAAAAAACGTAAAATTAACAGTTGTTGATTAAATCAAAAAAACACGCAAATAAGATAAACATAAAGTATAAGACACTAAAAATCAAAAGATATCATTTTGTAAAAAGGCATAAATAATTCAAAACAAAACCTTTTGAAGTGTAAATTCATACAAATATTGAATCAGAATGATTGTAAAAATGAAATTAGATGTAACATTTTTATATCTTTACTCATTAATTACTATTTTATGAAGATCTATTTAAAATTTGATTACGTCCAACTGACGAAAAAAATTGTTCAAGAAAAATTATCTGAACTAGGTTATAAGTATAATTTTATTGGTTTTGGCGAATTCAATTTTTTAGAAAAAGTACCTTCTGCAAAAATAGAAGAGCTTACTACTACCTTTCGCGAATATGGAATTGAAATAGTAGAAAGTCAAAAAAGTGTTTTAGTTCAAAAAATAAAAGATGCTATAGTTGAAATGGTTCACAGCGAAACTCCTTTAAACATCAAAAGCTCTGTTTATATTGCCGATAAATTAAATCTTAGTTACGCCTATTTATCGAATGTTTTTTCGGAAGTAACCTATACTTCTATTGAAAACTTTATTATCATTCAAAAAATAGAATTGGCAAAACAGTTAATGATTAATACACCACTTAATTTAACCGAAATTTCTATTCAATTAAATTATTCTAGTGTAGCCCATTTAAGTACGCAATTCAAGAATATGACTGGAATGACACCTTCGTCATTTCAAAAAATCATCCTAAAACGAAGAGAATTATCCAACAAAAAACAATAGCTAAACTAATTACAAATATGACTACTGATTATATAAACATTTGCCTTGCTGACGATGATGAAGACGATAGATTGTTTTTTACAGATGCATTTGATGAATTAAAAATTAACACTAAAGTTACCACTTTCAATGACGGTGTAGAACTGATGGATTATTTAAATGATGAAGATTCCGTTTTGCCAAACGTATTATTCTTAGATTTAAACATGCCAAAAAAGAATGGTGTTGAATGTTTGTTAGAAATTAAGAAAAATGAAAAGCTAAATGATATTGCAATCGCTATTTATTCTACTTCTTCCTCTGAAGAGCATATAGAGGAAACCTTTATCAATGGTGCTAATATCTACATCAAAAAACCAAATGACTTCGAGAATTTAAAAAAGATTCTTTCTGAGGTTGTTACTATTAATTGGCAATACCATACTTCTGGTTTAAACAAAGAAAATTTCTTAATGAGAATGTAAATGAAACATATCCAACTTCATAAATCACCTCTATTTCTAAAAATTATTTTTGTCATTTCGGTAGCAATTATATTTTTTATTGGTGGTATTACTTTCAAGCATATTACGGTATTAAAAAAATCGTCTGCTTATGTAAGTAATAGTTATGAAGTAAACATTGAACTTGAGCGCTTATTGTCTTGTATTAAGGATGCGGAAACCGGTCAAAGGGGTTATTTATTGACGAGAGATAAAAAATTCCTTAGACCGTATCACAATTCTGGCGCATTAATCAAAAAATCTTACCAACGCATTTCAGAATTAACTGCCAATAGCAGAACGCAACAAAGCAACTTAAAAAAGCTTCAATACCATATTAATAGAAGGCTAAATTATTTATCTAAAAATCTATATTTAATTGAGCAAAAAAATTATAAGATTAAGACACTGGATTCTAATTTTGTAACGGGGCAAAAAGCAATGGATTCTATTCGATATAGGATACAATCTATGATAATTACCCAGAAAATTCTATTAAAAAATAGACAAAAGGATTATGAATCAACGATGAATTATACTCCGCTATTAATCTATTTAACACTTATTATAACTTTAATTTTGATCACGATTGCATTTGTCAAAATGAATCGAGATCTGATACTGCTTAAAAACACAATTGACACTCTTACAATTGCAATAGAAGCCAATAAACTTTCTGAAATAGTGGGCAATTTTGGTAGTTGGCAATTGGACATCGAAACCTTTAAATATTCTTTTTCTGATAATGAGTATCGACTTTTGGGGTGTGAACCTCAGTCTTTTGAAGCCAGCAAAGAGGAATATTTTAAATTCATTCATCCCGATGATTTAGAATCAGTTAAAGAAAGTGTAAAAAATGTAAGTATCAATAACGCTTTCATACCCATAACCTACCGCATAATTAGAAAAGACGGTGAAGTAAGATATTTTAAAGACAAAGGACAAATTGTTTCCTTTTCATCAGATAAAAAAACTTTCATCGGTACGACTAGAGACATTACTTCTGAGATTAATGATCGCATTACTACTGAAGAACGCAACAGAGAGTTAGAGAGTAATAATAAAGAGCTTAGTGCTTTCAATTACATTGCCAGTCATGATTTACAAGAACCTTTACGTAAAATAGAAACTTTTATTTCCCGTTTAGTAAGTAAAGACTACGACAATTTATCCAGTTCTGGTCAACAATACATTTCTAGTATTCAAAAATCAACCAATAGAATGCGAGTTCTTATAGAAGATTTACTACAATTTTCTAGAACCAATAAGATGGAAAAAACATTTGAAGAAGTAGATTTGAATACTCTTCTTGAAAATGCAAAACAGGAACTCGCACAAATTATTGAAGATAAAAAGGCAAAAATAGAAAATAGTGCCTTACCAATTTTAAAAGTAATTCCGTTCCAAATGCAACAATTATTGATCAATTTGATTGGGAATTCATTAAAATACAGCTCGCAAGACAGAACACCAATAATAAAAATAGACTATTCTAAAGTAATTGCTAACGAAGAAGAATTGCTTCCAGATACGCATCATAAATACCATCGCATTATCATTAAAGATAACGGAATTGGTTTTGATCAAGAATATGCTAAAAATATTTTTGTACTTTTTAATAGACTTCACAATAAAAATGAATATCAAGGAACTGGGATTGGTTTAGCCATTTGCAAAAAAATAGTAGAAAACCATAAAGGATTTATTTTTGCAAAAGGAATTGTTGATAAGGGATCTGATTTCATTATTTATTTACCCGCAGAATAAGTACTTAGCAACATCATTTATAATTGCAAATAATCTTTAACAAACGAAAAACTGTTTTATTAATGAGACACAATTTGCATAATAACTTTGATTTTCAAGAGATTTTATCTAGGATTGAAAAATTATCTTCCGATTCTAAACCACTTTGGGGAAAAATGAATGTCGAACAAATGGTAGCACATTTAAACGCATTTCTTGAAACAGCATTAGATATTAACAATCACAAAAGAATGTTTATTGGAAAAGTAATTGGAACATTTTTTAAAGCAAGATATGTTAGTGAAAAACAATTTTCTAAAAATTCTAAAACACACAAGACTTACAAATTTTCGGATGTAAGAGATTTTCAAAAAGAAAAAATAAGATCCATTGATTTGCTAAATCAATTTTACAAAGGTGGAATATCAAAATGCACTACAAAACCGCATCCCTTTTTTGGACACTTAACTGCAGAAGAATGGGCAATTGTACAATGGAAACATTACGACCATCACTTAAGACAGTTTGGAGTGTAGAAAAAAGGATTAGTTTCTTGGATTTTAAGGAAAAGGAAAACATTCAGTTTCATTTTATGTTCCGCTATTATTGTCTTTGCAATTAGTTTTTTTCTAATTAAATAAAGAATCCTATACTTTCGCTTTTATTGATCACAAATCTACCTTTCTCAAACAAAAATCATTTACATTTTTTCTAAAACTACAACTACCAAACTTATAATAGCATTTTTGAACTATTGTAGTCTTCAAAAAATTATTATTTCAGTTTTGAGAGAATAAAACCTTTAAATTCTGTAAGATTTTTTTAAATGGATATAACATATTTTTAAAGATCTAAACAGAACTTTGCATCATACTTTTTTATAAAATAAAAAGTATAATATCTCATTAAATCATCCATTTGATTTAAAAAACAAACATGAAAAACATATTGAATATCAAAATAGTATTCACTGCATTAGCAATATTTTCAGGAATAGTAATAGTTGATGTTCAGGAGATAAAAAAACAGGATCAAACATTTCTCTATGAAATTGGTTTGGCAACAAGCAATACAGACATAAGTTTAGGTTACGAACATTTTAATGATTTTGCAGTGCTTACAAATCAAAACGTTAAAGAGGGATTAAGTCAAGTTTCGCTGAAATTAGCTTACAGATTTAAATTATAACACCATCTTAAATGAAAACATTTAAAATACTATTAAGCCTTGCTATAATTACACTTAGTTTTAGTTCTTGCAAAAGTGATCAACAAAAAAAAGCGGAAATAGTTACCAATAATTACGTTCGATTTGTAGACTCTGTTACTAACATTGGCAGAATTAATGCTGTTGAGAATTGGAATGCAATTGCAAAGAGTTTTGATAAAAAATCAAACGAACTCAATATTGAAATTGACAAACTGGAAGACGTTACTATTTATGATAAAAAAATAAATCCAGCTACCGCAAAATATGAAAATTTTAGAAATCTAGCTTTTGAAAAGAAGTTAGAGCGAAAAAAAGATTCCCCATCAAAATAAAGAATTAGTTAGTTATCCAAAAAAACCAGCGAGAACTCATTTCCGCTGGTTTTTTATTTATATTATATTTCAATATTTTATTTAGAAAACTTCACTGGCTTCCTTTAATTTTTCCATGTTGTTCACTAATTGCAACTCGTCAATTAGTTTTTGGATTTTTCCGTTCATTACACCATCCATATCAAAAACATCCATACCAACTCTGTGATCCGTTACACGACCTTGTGAATAATTATAGGTACGAATCTTTGCAGAACGGTCACCTGAGCTTACTTGCGATGTACGTTTTACAGCGTCTTCGGCTTGTTTTTTTGCTAATTCTTGTTCATATAAACGAGAACGTAAAACACCAAAAGCTTTATCCTTATTCTTGTGTTGCGATTTTTGATCTTGACATTGTGCCACTAATCCTGTAGGAATGTGCGTCAAACGAACAGCCGATTTAGTTGTATTTACCGATTGTCCTCCTGGTCCTGACGAACAGAAAAAATCGACACGCACATCATTCATATCAATTTGTACATCAAACTCTTCCGCTTCAGGAAGCACCATCACAGTCGCTGCCGAAGTATGCACACGTCCTTGTGTTTCCGTTTGAGGAACACGTTGAACGCGGTGAACACCAGCTTCAAATTTCAAAGTTCCATATACATCTTCACCAGTTACTTCAAAAATAACCTCTTTGAATCCGCCTGAAGTTCCTTCATTCATATCTACAACCGAAGTTCTCCAGCCTCTATTTTCACAATATTTGGTATACATACGAAATAAATCTCCTGCAAAAATACTCGCTTCATCCCCACCCGTTCCGGCACGAATCTCCACCATAACATTTTTTGCATCCTCAGCATCCTTAGGAATCAACATAAATTTGATTTCCTCCTCTAGAGTTGGCAATCTGTCTTTGGCTTCATCCAGTTGCATTTTGGCCATTTCGGTCATATCTGCATCACTGTTATCAGCAATTATTTCATTTGCTTCATCAATATTGGCCATCAAAACCACGTATTCATCGCGTTTTTCTGCCAAAGCTTTTAAACTTTTATACTCTTGATTCAATTGCACATAACGTTTCTGATCCGAGATTACATCTGGTTGAATGATTAAATCCGAGATCTCATCGAAACGTTGTTTTACTATTTGAAGTCTATCTAACATTTTCTGTTCTTTTATTGGAGTGCAAAATTACGAAATTTTTATTTATAGTTCGATACTTGCTCTTTTCAATTTTTCTCCTTTACTATAAATGCAGTTTTAGGAGCTATTTCCTGCTTTCCGCTTGTATCTTTTATTATAGTTTTACGCTAGCGCTCCAAACTAAAATAAAAGGATATCGCTGCAATCAGGGCTAGGGTTTTATAATAACTAAACTAGTATCAAATGGGGAGTACTTGTTAATTTCTAACAAGAGTTTTCATTTTAATATTTAATTATAGTGGTGTAAAAATAGTCTACGATAAGCAATAATTTATTCTCCATTTTTAAGAAAAATACATTCCTTACAATTTAAATATTAAAAGATAAATGAAATTGAAAATAAAGTAAGTTCTTATACTACCTTTGGTTTGCTTTTAAAAAATAAATAAGTAAAAAAAATAGTTCCTATGCCTACAGTAATTACTTCTAAGAATGACGACGAAGAGAACTATTCCTCTCAATTATTAACGGCAAATAAAAATCTAGCGTTACAAATTATTGAAACAAAAACACGTGAAGCGCAGTTAGTTATCGCTAACGCTAAACTTGTTTTTCAAAATAAAGAAAAAGAAAATCGCGCCGCTGAATTAGTCATTGCTAATCAAGAATTAGCTTTTCAGAATCAAGAAAAGCAAAATCTAGCAGAAGAACTAATTGTAGCTAACACACAACTTGAGTTTCAAAATAATGAAAAGGAAGATCGTGCCGCTGAATTAATTATTGCTAATCAAGAATTAGCGTATCAAAATAAAGAAAAGCAAAAACGAGCGGAAGAACTAATTGTAGCCAACACCGAACTTAAGTTTCAAAATATTGAAAAGGAAAACCGTGCAGCCGAATTAATTATTGCTAATCAAGAACTAGCTTATCAAAATGAAGAAAAGCAAAAAAGAGCGGAAGAATTAATTGTAGCCAACACCGAACTTAAGTATCAAAACAAAGAAAAAGAAAAACGTGCTGCTGAATTAATTATTGCTAATCAAGAACTAGCCTTCCAAAATCAAGAAAAGCAAAAACGAGCAGAAGAATTAATTGTAGCCAACACGGAATTAGGGTTTCAAAATAAAGAAAAAGAAAAACGTGCAGCCGAATTAATTATTGCAAATCTTGAACTTGCCTACCAAAATCAAGAAAAACAAAAACGAGCGGAAGAATTAATTGTAGCCAACACCGAACTAGAATTTCAAAATAAAGAAAAAGAGAAACGTGCCGCCGAGTTAATAATTGCCAATGAAGAATTAGCGTATCAAAATCAGGAAAAGCAGAAACGAGCTGAAGAGCTAATCATTGCCAATGAGGAGCTAGAATTTCAAAATAAAGAAAAAGAAAAGCGTGCTAACGAATTATTAATTGCCAATAAGGAAATAGAATCGTTTACCTATATTTCTAGTCATGACTTGCAAGAACCTTTACGAAAAATCCAGTCTTTTTCTGGAAGAATCTTTGTAGAAGAGTATGACAATTTATCTGCAATGGGTAAATATTATGTAGAAAGAACAAAGCTTTCTGCCTTGCACATGCAAACGCTTATAAATGACCTACTTGCCTATTCAAGAACAAATACAACACAAAGAAAATTTGTAAATAGCGATTTAAATCAAGTAGTGAATGAAGCGTTAGAAATGCTCAAAGAAGAGCTACAAGATAAAGACGCTACGATAGAGATTAAAGATTTGTGTGAGATAAATATCATTCCGTTTCAATTTAGACAACTGATTCAAAATTTAATAAGTAACTCCCTTAAATTTTCAATTCCAGGAAAAAAACCACATATTGTAATCATGTGCAATTTCATCAAATATGATCCAACTACTGCTATTGATTATATATTAAAAAAAGATTACTACCATATCACTATAAAAGATAATGGAATAGGATTTGAAGCAGAATATAAAGATAAAATTTTCGAAATATTTCAACGTTTACACGATAGAAAAGAATACCCAGGAACAGGAATTGGACTAACGATCGCAAGAAAAATAATTGAAAATCACCATGGACTTATCACTGCTGAAGGAAAAATCAATGAAGGCGCACAATTTGACATTTATATTCCTGCTCAACAGTAATTATCTAAAATAAAACTAACCAACTTACTTAATTCTATTTCTAAAATTAGTTTAGTTATTTAGATTGTAATTTTTATCTTATAAATCCTATGATTTGAATATAAATAGTTCTTTTGAAACTCCGTATTTTGAAATGTTTATTAATAGAGAAAATTGTATTAGTATTATTTTTGAAAATTATAGTGGTATTATATATTTCTCAATTTAGAGAAAAGAGAAGTATTTAGATTTACTAATTAGTCAAAAAAATTGAAAGAAAAAGTAAACGAAGATCATAAAATAATTTCAGTGCCAAGCTTACTTCAAATTGGCTACTATTTATTTGGAATTTTATTCTCCTTAGGACTAACTTATTTGATATACAGTTCAAAATCAAATCCAAATGAGGATCAAAATGAGGTTGTAAAAGGCGTTATAGTATTTATATTCTTGTCGATGGCACTGGCTTGTACTTATATGCTTTTGCGTTCAAAAAAGATTGTGCTTACAAATAAAAATTTAATACTATCGTATCCGTTACTATTCTACTCTAAAAAGATAGAATTTAAAAATATAAAAAAAGTAACTGAAGACAATTATAAAATAGAAACCTCTCATAATTTTAGTCAAATAGATATATATAGCGGTCTAAAAATCACTATTGAATTTTTTGACTCTAAAAAAATTGTAATTAATTCTATGGAAATAACGAATTACAATTTGATGTCAAAGAATTTAAAAAATACGACTAGACCCTATTTTAAAATAGTATTACAAGATAAGAGTCAAAAGAATTTTCAAGGATATGGATGTTTATTAGTTTTAGTTATAGTGACCTCTGGACTACTAATTTCCTTATTTTAAAATAACATTACTGCGAGCTTATAAGCTCTAGTTTGCAATTTAGATAGGCTGGACGATGTCTTTTTCCTATTTTTGTTTTCACTTTAAACCTTCTAATTTCAAATCTATGAAAAATAAAATTGCATTACTCGTATTTCTTGTAGCTTTTAGTGCTTGTAAAAAAGTAGATTCTGAAGCAAATGAAAAAGATAAAATTAAATTAGCGCATTGGCTTTTAGGAAATTGGGAAGACAAATCAGTAGATGGTTCACTCACTGAAAATTGGTCAAAAGTAAATGATAGTACATATCAAGCTACTTCTCACTTTATAAAACTAAAAGATACCTTGCATTATGAAACCATTCGCTTGCAACAAAAAGGCGAAACACTAACCTATATAGCAACTGTACAAGGACAAAATGATGACAAGCCTGTTGCTTTCAATCTAATAACAGCTAACGATAAACAATTGGTTTTTGAAAATCTAAAAAATGATTATCCACAAAAAATTAGCTACACTCACATTTCAAAAGACAGTTTAGTTGCTGAAGTTTCTGGAATACAGCAAGGAAAAGCAAGTAGCGAGAAATATAAAATGGGTAAACGTAAGTAACGTATCGACTTGAATCATATTTTTTTACTTTTGCCTTCCTTAAATTTAATTAATATTAAAAACCTTAAATTAGATGTCTAAAATAATTAAAACAGTAACAATTCTAATTTGTTTTTTATCATTTAAAGGATTCGCAATGCAAATTTTTGTTAAGCTTCCTGCAGCCAATACAATAGCCTTAGAAGTTGAAGCAAATGATATTATTGAAAATGTAAGAGCTAAAATTCAAGATAAAGAAGGTATTGATCCTGCGGATCAAATATTAAAATATGGAGAAATAATTTTAGTGGATGCTAGAACTTTAGCGGATTATAATATACAGAAGGAAAGTCTAATTACTTTATCAACAGATTCCTCTTTGGGGATTTTTGATCAAAATTTACAAATCAATAAAGTTACTCTTAATCCTAATCCTTCAGATAGTTTTATAAAGCTAAAAGGTTTAAACCAATAAGAAAAATATACAATTTATAACACCTCAGGAGCTAAAATGATAAGTGGTCAAACTTTGGATAATCAAAAAATAAATATTCTTTCCTTAAAAAATGGTGTGTACTTCCTAAGATTTGAAAATGGCAGCAGTAAAAATTTTAAAAAAATTAACTGTTCTGACTAAATTTAAAGCTTTTATTTAATCATTCATTGGCGTTCAAGTCAATCTTATTTATTTTTTTTTGATGCGGAAACAGTTCAAAATAGGCATTGAGAAATTCCATCTTCAAAACAAACCTTATTATCCCCAATCAAATCATAAATAAATCGTTGTACTTCAGTTTCGCCGACGAAGGAAAATGACGAAATATCAACAATAAAATGAATAGAAAATTACTCTTAAATTTAACATTTCCGCTCACGATAATAATATTTATACTTTTCACCAAATGGTGGATTGTAGATGTAATTGATGGTACTGACGCAATAATGTATGGTTTTCCTTTTATTTACAAATCACCTGCATTTTATACTTCTATGGCAGTAGAATATTTTATAATAGAATTAATTGCTGATATTCTCCTATATTTTGGAACAATTATCGGAATAATTTTCTTAATCAATAAATTTATATTCCAGATTAAAGTCAGAAAAAAGGTAACTTCAACCCTATACATATTTGCAGGAATATTAATTATTTTTGAGTTATTAATTGCTTCTCTACCCGAAAATATGTTTTCATTTAATAGAAATTATGATATTATAATAAAACAAAGAGGTTTTGATTATCCTTTTAACAGTAATGACAAAAGAGAATTTGACAAATATCATAAATAAAAAACAGGAAGCAAAAGCCGTTTACATTGATTGGGATTTTATACTTAATGTACAACTAGTTTCGTAGTTAGAAAATTTGTTAATAATTTAAAAATTACGCCTCTTAAATCGCAAGCATTGGCAAGCATCAAGACTTAAGGCTGTAATTGCGCCGCAGATTCAAAAATGAAATCAAATTGAAAAATTACGAAAACTTACGCGATACTCTTTTATTTTATGGAGTTGATTGTCACCAACCCTATTATGTATCTTCTGGTAACACCATTTTTGAATTTCCTGACAAAAGCTTTCGGATGGATTTTTATTCAATTTGTATCTGTATCAATGGAGAAATCACTATCGAAATAAATAATAAACTCTATACGATAACAAAAAATAGTTTTTTCATTTCTGCCCCATCAACCATAGTTCGTTTTAAAGCTGTAAGTATAGATCTTGAAATTAAATTACTGTTTTTCGAAAATAATTTTTTACTTAAAAATATGGCTAATCCATTTTTTATAGAAAAACTATCACTTTTCCAACACTCTTATTACAGTGTAATTAATTCGAATGAAGTAGAAGCCGAAAAATTGCATAATATTCTTAATTACTTAAAGGAACAGTCTAAAAGGAACGGAAAATTTGTAGAGGATATTATACGCACAATCATTGTAAATCTGTTATTGGAAGCCGCCCATATTATAGATCAATATAAAACTCAATCTACGGAAAATCATCCCTTAAACAACAGTTTGTTTTATAAATTTATGACATTAGTAAATGAAAATAGTAGTAAACATAAAGAAGTTGACTTTTATGCCAATCAATTATTCATCAGCAACAAACACTTGATTGTTTTGTCAAAAAAAGCAACTGGAAAAACACCACATCAAATTATAGATGAAGCTTTATTAAAAGAGGCTTTTGTTTTATTAAGCACACCAGAACTCACGGTTTCAGAAATTGCTTACCGTCTTCAGTTTAATTCCAATTCTGCTTTCGGACGATTCTTTAAAAGGTATACTACCATTTCGCCTTCTGAATATAGAATCCGAGAAGACGTTTAGAATTTAAGGTTAGATATGATGAATTTGGGGATATAAGTTAATTTAAACATAACGGTAAATTTGTTCTAATCAATAAAAAAATTAAAGAACATGAAACCAAACACTTCAAAATTTGATAAAATACTAAATGCTTCAGAACAATTTGGGAAAGTAAACCACGAACCCGATTCCAGTAAAGAAGTACAAGTGAACAGCCAACAAAAAACGATGCCTTTTTCGGATCAAATCGGAAATTACCAACGAAACAAAGGCATTCCCTCCGCAACTTTTGATAAAAGCAAAGTATATATTGTGGGAAGTGGAATTGCAGGAATGTCTGCAGCTTATTATTTTATCCGCGATGGACGTATTCCTGGGGAAAATATTGTTTTCCTAGACCAATTGTCTGTTGACGGTGGCTCTATGGATGGTGCTGGAAATGCCAAAGATGGATATATTATACGTGGTGGACGTGAAATGGATATGACCTATGAAAATCTGTGGGATATTTTTCAAGATATTCCTGCTCTAGAATTGCCAGAACCTTACAGTGTTTTAGACGAATATCGATTAGTGAACGATAATGATCCTAATTATTCAAAAGCCCGTTTAATTCATAATCAAGGACAAATAAAAGATTTTAGCAAGTTTGGTTTAGAAAAAAAAGACCAATTGGCAATCGTCAAGTTATTGATGAAGAAAAAAGAAGAATTGGATGATTTAACTATTCAAGATTATTTTAGCGAATCGTTTTTAAATAGTAATTTTTGGTTTTTTTGGCGTACTATGTTTGCCTTTGAGAACTGGCATAGTTTGTTAGAATGTAAGCTTTACATGCATCGCTTTTTACATGCTATAGATGGTATGAAAGATTTCTCTTGCCTGGTTTTTCCAAAGTATAACCAATACGACACCTACATCACGCCATTGAGAAAATTTCTTGAAGGAAAAGGAGTTAAAATTGAGTTGAATACATTAGTAAAAGACTTAGATATTCATATTGATACAGAAGGAAAAGTAGTGGAAGGAATTATTGCTGAAAGAGATGGTAAAGAAGTAAAAATCCCAGTAGGCAAAAAAGATTATGTGATTATAACCACAGGTTCTATGACAGAAGACACTTTTTATGGTGATAACAAAACAGCACCCGTAATTGCAATTGATAACAGCACTAGCGGACAAAGTGGAGGCTGGAAACTTTGGAAAAATTTAGCTGCAAAATCTCCAGTATTCGGTAAACCAGAAAAATTCTGTTCCAATATTGAAAAATCTGGTTGGGAATCTGCAACATTAACTTGCAAACCATCCACTTTTACAGAGAAATTAAAAGAACTTTGCGTTAACGATCCGTACTCAGGAAAAACAGCAAGTGGCGGAATTATCACCATTACAGATTCTAATTGGTTAATGAGTTTTACTTGCAATAGACAGCCTCATTTTCCTACGCAACCCGATGATATTTTAGTAGTTTGGGTATATTCTTTGTTTATGGATAAGGAAGGTAATTACATTAAAAAAACAATGCCACAGTGCACAGGAGATGAAATTTTAGCGGAGCTATCTTATCATTTGGGAATTATAAATCAGCTAGATAACGTAGTAGAAAACACAATTGTTAGATCTTCTTATTTACCGTACATTACCTCTATGTTTATGCCAAGAGCCCAAGGTGATCGTCCAAGAGTAGTTCCCGAAGGTTGTAGCAATTTAGGTTTAGTAGGACAATTTGTAGAAACAAACAACGATATTGTTTTCACGATGGAAAGTTCGGTAAGAACAGCAAGAATAGCGGTTTATAAATTATTGAATTTAAACAAACAAGTTCCTGATATTAATCCACTGCAATATGATATCCGACAAATATTAAAAGCAACTCAATCGTTAAATGATTACGAACCTATTTTCGGAGAAGGAATTCTAAGAAGAGTGTTAAAAGGAACTTATTACGAACATATTTTGGTGAATACCGATGAAGAAAAAGAAGAACACGAATCTTTTTTCACAGAACAATTAAATAAATTTCAAGATTGGATGAAAGAATTAAAAGTTTAAAAAAATAGACTCCAAAAACGGATTTGTAATTACTCAATCCCTCCTTTTTTCAATTTAATAATTATTACAAGTTAAAAACTAGAAAGATTAGTTTTAAAATTGCAGCGCTATCACATAATGCTCTTTTGATATTCCACAATAGGAGGATTTGCAATGCGTGAAAACAATAATAAACTACACTAAAACAAAAAAGCTACAAGAAAATATTTCTTGTAGCTTTTTTTAGTTACAAACTAAAAATCTATATTTAAGATCAAATATTCTAATCCTGCTGCGTGAATCCCCCAAAATTTGCTACAAACGCTGGGCAAACAAATTAAATACACAATTAAATTCATTACGAGAAATAGAGCGATGTGGCTAACAAAAGTAAACCCAGCAAATTATCAGAACTGATGTAGCAAATGTGATGAAGCGCGTTCCTAGCAATGATTAATTCGTGTATAACTCTCTAAAATTTCATTTCGATACCAAGTTCTAAATTCCTAATTTGCGGCTTCAAATAATTAGTATCAAATGAAGGTCTGTATTGCCGAAAAACCAAGTGTAGCAAGAGAAATAGCATCTGTATTAGGTGCCAATACCAAACACGATGGCTATTATGAAGGGAATGGTTATGCGGTGACATACACTTTTGGACATTTATGCACTTTAAAAGAACCCAACGATTATAAACCCCATTGGAAAAGTTGGGATTTGAATAATTTGCCCATGCTACCTGAAAAATTTGAGACCAAAGTGGTAGAAAACTCTGGAATTCAAAAGCAGTTTAAAATTATAAAATCTTTATTTGACAAGGCCACATTAGTTATCAACTGCGGTGATGCTGGACAAGAAGGAGAACTTATACAACGCTGGGTTATGAATGAAGCGCAGTACAAAGGCGAAGTGCAACGCTTGTGGATTTCGTCCTTGACAACCGAAGCCATTAAAGAAGGTTTTCAAAACTTAAAGCCATCTGCTTTATACGATAATTTATATTATGCTGGATTTTCTAGAGCCATTGGCGATTGGTTGCTGGGTATGAATGCGACGCGTTTGTACACCGTAAAACATGGTGGTTACAAACAAGTTTTATCTATTGGTCGAGTACAAACGCCAACATTAGCCATGGTAGTAGATCGGTTTAAGGAAATTGAAAATTTTAAACCACAACCCTACTGGGAATTACAAACTTTATATAGAGAAACACTTTTTAGTTATGAAGAAGGTCGTTTTACAAACAAAGAAGACGGGGAACTTTTAGCCAATAAAGTCAAGGAAAGTGATTTTGAAATTATTGCTGTCGATAAAAAGAACGGAAATGAGTTTGCTCCTAAGTTATTTGATTTAACTGGATTACAGGTCTATTGCAATACCAAATTTGGGTTTACAGCAGATGAAACTTTAAAAATTGTACAAACCTTATATGAACAAAAAGTAGTTACGTATCCTAGAGTAGACACCACTTTTTTACCAAGCGATATTTATCCGAAAGTGTCTGGTATTTTACAGAATTTAACTAATTATGGCGAATTGACACAACCATTATTAGGAAAAAAAATTAAAAAATCACCTAAGGTTTTTAATGACAAAAAAGTAACAGATCACCACGCAATTATTCCAACAGGAGTTCAAAATAAGTTGCAATACAATCAGCAACAGGTTTATGATATTATTACAAGACGTTTTATTGCCGTTTTTTATGATGATTGTTTGGTAGCCAATACCACCGTTTTGGGAAAAGCAGCCGATGTAACTTTTAAAACCACTGGAAAAGAGATCTTAAAAAAAGGATTTCGTGTTGTTTTTGATACTTCGACTCCGCTCAGTACTAACTCAAAGGAAAAAGAGGCTGATATACTTCCTAGTTTTATTGTGGGCGAAAAAGGCCCGCACCAACCTTCCTTTTTAGAAAAGGAAACAAAACCACCCAATCAGTTTACAGAAGCTACTTTACTTCGCGCCATGGAAACAGCCGGAAAACAAGTGGATGATGAAGATTTACGCGAATTGATGAAAGAAAACGGTATCGGACGTCCATCAACGCGAGCTAATATTATAGAAACTCTTTTTAGGAGACAATACATTATTCGTAATAAAAAACAAGTATTGCCAACACCTACTGGTATTCAATTGATTGATACGATTCAGAATGAATTAGTCAAATCGGCTGAACTTACGGGTTCTTGGGAAAAGCAATTAAAAGATATAGAGAAAGGAAACTATAGCGCTGGTTCTTTTATCAATAATATGAAACGCATGATTGAAGTCTTGGTCGATGAAGTGCGTAGTGAAAAGCGACATGCCAATATTTCTCACGCACAAACTCCTCAGAAAGAAGTCGTCAAAACAGAGAAAAAGAAAGCAGCGGGAATTTTGGCAGAAATTTGTCCGAAATGTAAAAACGGTTCTTTTATAAAAGGAAAATCAGCTTACGGTTGCAGCAACTATAAATCGGGATGTGCGTTTGTGCTACCTTATATATTTGCTGATAAAAAAATCTCCGAGAATCAATATTTAAGATTGATTCAAAAAGGCTCTACAGTAAATTTAAAAGACTTTAAAACTGAAACTGGAGTTGTTGAGGGTTTACTCCGTTTTGATGAAAACTTCCAAATTAAATTAGAACCTAAAAAAACAATTGCTTCTAGTCTAGCAGATCAATCTAAATCTGCTTCGGATGTATTAATTTGTCCAAAGTGTGCAAAAGGAAGTATTTTAAAAGGCAAAACTGCTTATGGCTGTAGCCAATATAAGTTGGGATGCGATTTTAAAGTAACTTTTGATGAAGTCAGGTCAAAACTAAAAGATCAAAAACCTACAAAAGAAATTGTTCATACAATCCTAAAAAATAGTGCTAAATAACTGACTCCAAGTAAGTTTTATGCTCCTATAAATTTTTATACTTCTCAGATTATTAGAGTGAATTGAAGTTAATAAAGACCTTTAATAATCTCTACAAATGTTAAATATTTAAAACAAAACACTGATTTTCATATAATTAACAATCAATAAGATTTATTATTGATATTTAATCTAAATAAGCTTTGTGGATTCAAAATGAGGTTTTATATTTGCATCGTTATTTTTAATTATTCCAAATAAAGAATCATGAGCAATCAAATTAAAGTCCTTTTCATCTTATTATTAACATCATTTTACATACAAGCACAAGAAACCGGAATTATCGAAGGAAGAATACTTTCTGCCGATGGATTTCCGCTAAAGGGAATTGCTATTAAATTAGGCAAAGAAGCAAAAACTACTGAAACTAATGATAATGGTGAGTTTAGTTTCAAAAATTTCCCAATAGGAAGCCATACCATTACATTAGATGGTATCGGAATGAAGAGACAATCTAAAGAGATTAAAGTTTTACCAAATCAAACTAATTTTGTGGAGTTTAAATTAATCGAAGAAATTACCGCTTTAAAAGAATTGGTAATTAGAATTAAACAAACCCCAAATAAGAAAAAAGAAACTGTTTTATCTGGTTTGAATATTAAACCAATTGATTTGCCACAGAGTCTTCAAATTATAGGACATCATGTTATTGAACAGCAACAGTCTGTACGATTGAGCGATGTAATCAAAAATATAAATGGTGTATATGTTGGTTCAGCACGTGGAGGCGCATCAGAAACCTTCTGGTCTAGAGGATATGATATGTCTTCGAACAATATGTTTAAAAATGGATTCCGTTTGAATAGCGGTTCGATGCCGGAAGTTTCTTCGCTTGAAAGAGTGGAAGTACTTAAAGGAAGTGCTGCCTTATTATTTGGTAACGTTGCTCCAGGTGGTATCGTAAATATGGTTACCAAAAAACCTTCATTTAAAAGTGGTGGTGAAATTAGCATGCAAATGGGAAGTAATTCTTTCTATAAGCCATCGATTGATATTTATGGTCCTTTAGACAAACATATTGCATACCGTTTTACCGGTTCTTACGAGAACTCTGAAAGTTTTAGAGACGTGGTGAAAAAAGAACGTTACTATATAAATCCATCTGTACTTTTTAAAGCGAGTGATAAAACAGAAATTGTATTACAAGGAGATTATTTACATGACAATTGGACTCCCGATTTTGGAACAGGTATTATTGGAAAAACCATTGTTGATATTCCAAGAAATACTTACTTAGGTGCTGATTGGTCTAATGGGCAAACTAGACAAGCGAGTGTTTCTGGATTAGTAAAACATGAGTTCAATGAAAATTGGAAATTGAATTTTAATAGTTCATTTCAAAACTTTGAAAGAAAATCAAAAGGAACAGAACGTGTTCAACCAGCAGCAAACGGTGATTGGAGTCGTCCATTAGGTCAAAATAAAAATTCAGAACAAATTATTGGAGAACAATTTAGCGTACAAGGTAATTTTCAAACTGGTAGCGTAAAGCATCAATTGTTTACTGGAATTGATTTTGAAAATTCTTTTTCTCAAGGATATACATACACTTTTACACCAAATACTTATGGTAGTGGAAATATATTTGACCTTGATAATTTCAATCAAGGCGGAGCAATACCAGAAGGGACAAATACTAAAATTGTAAAAACAGATACCAACCGTTTCGGAATTTATGCACAAGATTTAATTTCTCTTACTGAAAAATTTAAAGTACTTGCAGGAATTCGTTGGTCATGGCAAGAAGCGCAAGCAACTAGTCAAGATTTAACTAAAACTCCTATAGTAATAAAGGAAGATGCAAAACGTATTGATCAAGCCTTTACTCCAAAAATTGGTTTAGTATACCAACCTACTAAAGACATGTCGTTGTTTGCTAGTTATTCCAACTCGTTTACACCAAACTCAGGAACAACAGTAGATCTAAAAGTAATTAAACCATCTATAATTGACCAATATGAATTGGGAATTAAGAAAGATTTCTGGAGAGGTTTCTTGAGTACAAATTTTACTTTATACCAAATTGAGAACAGTAATTTAGCACAAACTGCTGAGTTTAAAGCAGACGGATCAAGCAATACTGATTCCTCTATAAAAGTATTAAGTGGTGCAACAAAAAGTAAAGGAGTTGAACTAGATATTACAGCAAGACCTACAGAGGGTTTAAGCATTATGGCAGGATACAGCTACAATGACATGCGTTATACTAAAACTTCAGGTCTTCAAGGAAGTGCTATTGAAGGTGATCGTTTGACAAGAACACCTGCAAATACAGCTAATTTAAGTTTCTTTTACACATTGCCTTCCGGAATATTAAAAGGATTATCAATTGGTTCTTCTGCAAATTATATCGGGAAACGTGTTGGCGGATGGAACAACCAATATAAATCAAGCGAACCAAATGGTATATTTGATAGAGAAATTCCTTTAGATGGTTACACAACAATCGATATTTCTGCTGGTTACCAATGGGGGAAATTTTCAATCTTATGCAAATTATCTAATATTACAGATGAGTTAAATTATACGGTGCATGAAAACTACAGTGTAAATCCAATTGCTCCTCGTCAAGTAATGACTTCATTAAAATATAAATTTTAAGAAAACTTAAAATAGAATTATAAAAAACTTTTTTCTGTAAGGTCACAAATTGATCTTGCAGAAAAAAGTTTTTATTTTTTATATTAGAATAAGTTATTTTCGCAAATAGAAATCGAACACAAAAATGAAAAAGAAAAACTTCCGTAATTTACATAGAGATTTAGGCTATTTTTATATTGGTCTTATAATTTCCTTTGCCTTTTCTGGACTGATGATGAATCATAGAGATTCTTGGCATCCTGAAAAATACACAACGAAAACTAAAATGATTCAGGTGCAACTTCCAGAGGAGAACCAAATCAATGAAAAATTTGCTGAAGCGTTGGGTGTAAAATTAGGAATCGATGATAAACTCCGAAAACACAGCATTAAAAAAGGGAGTTTGAAAATTTCGTTTGAAAATCATGATCTCGAAATTGACCTAAAAACAGGAAAAGGGGAAATGGTTACTTTTATAAAAACACCAATCATCAGTCAAGCGATGAAATTGCATAAGAGCACTTCTAATTTTTGGATATATTATTCTGATATTTTTGCGTTGAGTTTAATCGCTATAGCATTAACTGGAACCATAATGGTTAAAGGCGGAAAATTCAGCTTTAAAGAACGGGGTTGGAAACTAGCTTTAGCTGGAGTTTTATTTCCCTTACTATTCTTATTTTTATTATCTTAGTAGAAACAAGTACTGCTAAAATAATTTGCCAAATTACAAATAGAAAACAATTATCTACATTGAAATATGAAGCTCTCTCTAAAAAATTTACTTTGGCTTTTTGTGTTATTATTATCTACTTCTTGTATTTCTAAAAAAAACAGCAAACTTAGAACGAACAACCAATTCAATGAGAAATATAAAGAAAGCGTAAAATCTTTCACAGGAACATTAGACGCCACCCAATACAAAGAAATTAGAGCTTTATTTGAAAAGGAATTAAACACTACTTTGCCCCAAGATAAAAACATATTAATAAATTACAGTCAGAAAGCAGAAAATTGTATTTCACCAGAAATAAATAAAAGAAAAAAATCAATTCAAATTGACAATAAAATAAAAATTTCCCAATCAATCAGTGCCCAAAACAATACTATTGATTTCTTCGTTTATACGGAAGATAACTTTGATAAAGAGAAAGTAAATTTTATTTTAGACTCAGGATTTTTCTATAATAAAGTATTTACGCTTCACGAAAATTGTGCTGCTTTCTTTATTCTCAAATCTAATGGAGATTTCATGAAATTTTATGGTGAAGATTATTACAGTCAAGTTATCTACTTTTTAAAGAAAAAGTAATTTTTTACTATACCTTTCAAATAAAAATAAAAAATCCCAATTCTGAATAATCAGAATTGGGATTTTTTAATATCTAAAATGTCCAAAATCTATTTTAATCCAGCTAAACTTTGCTCGATCGTTTCAATTTTAGCAAGTGCATCCGCTTCTTTTTGTCTTTCGTTTGCCAAAACTTTTTCTGGTGCACCAGCTACAAATTTCTCATTTGCCAGTTTATTTTGAACTGATTTCAAGAAACCTTGCGTGTAAACCAACTCTGCAGTTAGTTTTGCTATTTCAGCCTCTACATCTATACTTCCGGTAATTGGAATAAAATATTCATTTGATTTTACTCGGAACGATAAAGCGCCATCCACTTTGTCTGAGACATATTCTAATGTAGTAATATTGCCTAATTTGGTTACAACCGAATCAAAATAAGTCGAAGTTTTATCATTATTAATCGCTTTCAATTCAATTGCATCTTTGAAAGGAATATTCTTGTCTTTACGGATTGTTCTAATACCTGAAATTACTTCAATTGCATTTTCGAAATCTGTAATTAGATTGGCGTTAAATGGTTTCATTTCTGGCCAAGTAGAAACGATTAAAGCTTCCTCGGTCGTTCTTTCAGCTAAGATTTGCCAAATTTCTTCTGTCAAGAAAGGCATAAATGGATGCAATAACTTCAAGTTGTTTTCCAACATTTCAATCGCTTTCGCAAAAGTTACGCTGTCAATTGGTTGCTGGTAAGCTGGTTTTATCATTTCTAGGAACCAAGAACAGAAATCATCCCAAACCAATTTATAAATTGCCATTAAAGCGTCAGAAATTCTATATTTCTCAAAATTATCTTCAATTTCTAAAAGTGTTTGTTGCAATTTGGCTTCATACCATTCTATTGCTACTTTAGAAGATTCCGGTTGTGGAATTGCATCTGAAACTTCCCAACCTTTAATTAATTTGAATGCATTCCAAATTTTATTGGTAAACGCTTTTCCTTGGTTACACAACTCTTCATCAAACATAATATCGTTTCCAGCAGAAGCGCTCAAAAGCAACCCTACACGAACGCCATCGGCACCAAATTTCTCAATTAAATCTAATGGATCTGGTGAATTCCCCAATGATTTAGACATTTTACGCCTTTGTTTGTCCCGAACTAAACCTGTTAAATATACATTTGTAAACGGTTTTTTATCGGTATATTCATACCCTGCAATGATCATACGCGCCACCCAGAAAAACAAAATATCTGGACCAGTTACTAAATCATTCGTAGGATAATAGTATTTAAAATCTTCGCTTTCTGGATCCATAATTCCTCCAAAAACAGACATTGGCCATAACCAAGAAGAGAACCAAGTGTCTAAAGCATCTACGTCTTGTGTAAGATCAGAAATTTGAAGTTCTTGGTTAGCCGTTTTTTCTTTGGCTAAAGCCAAAGCTTCTTCAACAGATTCAGCCACTACAAAATCTTCTTTTCCGTCGCCGTAGAAATAAGCAGGAATTTGTTGTCCCCACCACAATTGGCGAGAAATATTCCAATCGCGAATATTATTCAACCAATGCGCATAGGTATTATTAAAACGCGCTGGATGTAATTTAATATCGCCATCTACTAAAACAGATTGTATCGCTGGTTTTACTAAATCCTCCATTTTCAAGAACCATTGGTCTGACAAACGAGGTTCGATCACCGCTTTTGTTCTTTCAGAAGTTCCTACTTTATTCAAGTGAATTTCCATTTTTGCCAAAGCACCAATTGTTTCCAATTCTTTTGAAACTTCTTCACGAACTACAAAACGGTCTTTTCCTTGGTAATGCAAACCAAAACTATTTAGTGTAGCATCTTCATTAAAGATGTCTACTATTTCCAAATTGTGTTTTTCACCCAAAGCCTTGTCATTCATATCGTGAGCAGGCGTTACTTTTAGGCAACCTGTTCCAAATTCGATATCTACATACTCGTCTTCGATAATAGGAATAATTCTTCCGCAAATCGGAACGATGGCTTTTTTTCCTTTCAAATGAGCAAAACGCTCGTCATTAGGATTGATACAAATCGCAGTATCTCCAAAAATGGTTTCTGGACGTGTTGTAGCAATCGTTAGAAAGTCTTCACTTCCTTCAATTTTATATTTTAGGAAATACAATTTCCCTTGTTGTTCTTCATAAATAACTTCTTCGTCAGACAAAGTCGTTTTCGCTTCTGGATCCCAGTTTACCATTCTGTAGCCGCGATAAATTAATCCTTTGTTGTATAAATCCACAAAAGATTTTATAACAGATGCTGACATATCTGGATCCATTGTAAACTTGGTTCTCTCCCAATCGCATGAAGCACCTAGCTTTTTAAGTTGATCTAGGATAACACCACCGTATTTATCGGTCCATTCCCAGGCGTGCGCCAAAAACTCTTCGCGAGTTAAATCATTTTTATTGATTCCTTCTGCTTTTAATTTGGCTACCACTTTTGCCTCAGTAGCAATTGATGCGTGATCCGTTCCAGGAACCCAACAGGCGTTGAATCCTTTAAGACGTGCTCTTCTAATCAATACATCCTGAATGGTATTGTTCAACATGTGACCCATGTGCAAGACTCCAGTCACGTTTGGTGGAGGAATTACAATGGTATAAGGTGTTCTATGATCTGGCTCCGAATGAAAATAATTGTTTTTCATCCAGTAGTCATACCATTTATTTTCTATATTTTTAGCGTCAAATTGTGCAGGGATAGTCATATAAAGCAACTGTTAAAACCAAAATTATACTTTGGTCTGATATTTGTAATTTAGATAGGGAACAAAAGTAAATAATTATGTACACTATAAAAAGATAAATAAAAATTTGTGCATTAATTAAAAGAAACTATTTTTACTAAATGATTCAAAACAAATAAAAATGAAAAAAACAATAATTTTATTCGCATTAGCATTAATAAGTAGTATTGGTTTTGCTCAAAATGGACCTAAAATCGTATTCTCTGCGCCAGACAACACAATTGATTATGGCCGAGTTACCAAGTCCGAAAATGGCACACGTGATTTCATTTTTACAAACACAGGCAACGCTCCATTAATCATCACCAATGTACTTTCTACGTGTGGATGTACGGTTCCAACAAAACCAGATGAGCCAATAATGCCCGGTAAAACAGGAAAAATTACAGTAAAATACAATATGGCTCCCGGACCTATTAGAAAAACAATAACTGTTGAATCTAATGCCGTAAATTATGATGAAGGAAGAGTGGCTATAAAAATAAAAGGAGAAGTAATTTCTAATTAATTTTTAAAATTTATCCAACCAAAAATGCTTCTGAAAATTTTCAGAAGCATTTTTTTTTATAAAACATCTTCTAATTGGAATCTGAATTTCAATATTTTATCTTCTCTTTCAATTTCTAAATTGATCCATTTATCGGTTTCCGATCTAAAAATGGCATTTATATGTTCTAAGGTCAGTTTATAAACTGTGTCGTGATTAATCTTAATAATTACATCTCCTTTTAGAAGTCCTGCTTTTGCCGCCGAAGAATTCTTACGAACATGTGCAATTTCATAAACAGGTTTCAATTGAAATTTATATTTGAAATCAGATTTTGTTGTATAAACCTCAGATTCATTAAACTTTGATGCTAATGGAATGGTTTCCATTGGTACTGTTTCTTGAACCCATTGCAATCCGTTGTGTTGCACTTCAATTCCACTTTTATTATAACTGAAAGTGCTAGAAAAATTGCCATTCTTTTTTAAAAATAGCTTTTGATTTTTATAATCAAAAACGACATTAAATCTCTTCATCACTTCACCGCCTACAGAACCCATTCTATCTGTAACCATAGTAACGTTTTTGATTGAAATAGAATCAGGAAAAGCAGCAATAAGGTTTTTAAATTCAAACTCTGCCAAATTAAATTTTTCAATTTTACCTCGCTTACCTTCAATATCACCACTAAATCCTTTCCCTAAGAAATCGTCAAAATTTTTCTGAGGAATAGCAATATTTTTTGAAGAATCTTCAAACAACCAGACGGCATCACTATTACCAATATCAATTAATAATTTGACTTCACTCTCTTGAGCATTCAACGTAATTTTACTTTTTAAGTATGGTTTTGATTTCTCTATGGTAATTGGAATTGTGGTAAACTTTTTCTGAATCTTATTTTGATTTTTCTGAATGTCCCTGTAAACAATTATGTGTTTTTTTCGATAATTGATTTCGACTAAATTATTCCTAAAAAAAGGATTTCCAATTATACCGTTTACCGGAATCCCTATGTGAGAAGATAAATTGAACTCAGGATCTAAAACTATATATAGCAAATGACTACTCATTTTTAAGCCACCACATTCTAAAACATTGTTTTGCGATTTTAATCCTTCAACAGCCGTTTGATTTCCAAGTCCACGCAAAATCACTTTCTCTACGTTTATAAACCGAAAATCTTTTTTTTCTTCTAAACTAAAAAGTATAGTTTCAGAAACTCCCGTGTCTAGCAAAAAATTGAGTTCAGTCCCATTTACTTTGATAGGCACAAAAATTAAATTATTTATTATTTTAAAAGGTATTTTTACTCTATTAACTCCCTCTTCAAACAAAAAACCTTGTTGCCCGTAGATCGGAACAATTAATAAAGAAATTAGAACTAAAAAAAGCACTTTAAGCATTGTGATTCATTTAGATAAAAATAGGAAATTAATTGATTCAAAAATGTAGATTTAACAATATATACACTTTTTATTTGCAATAAATTCCGAAAAAAAATCGCAAATTTGCAATTCAATAATCAAGACTATGCCAAAAATATCTAACAAAGGCAAATTAATGCCAGAATCGCCAATACGTAAATTAGTTCCGTATTCAGAAATAGCTAAGAAAAAAGGGAATAAAGTATATCATCTAAACATTGGACAACCGGATATCAAAACTCCTGAAGTTGCCATGGCAGCTGTCAAGAACATAGATTTAACGATTCTTGAATACAGTCATTCTGCTGGTAATGAAAGTTACAGAAAGAAATTAGCTGCTTATTACACCAATCAAGGTATTCCTGTAAATACAGAAGATATTATTGTTACAACAGGTGGATCAGAAGCATTAATGTTTGCAATGGGAAGCACAATGGATCAAGGGGATGAAATTATTATTCCTGAACCATTTTATGCTAATTATAATGGTTTTTCTACTGCGTCAGGAATTAATGTAATCCCTGTAATCTCAACAATTGATACTGGATTTGCATTACCAGCAGTTGCAGATTTTGAAAAACTGATTACACCTAAAACTAAAGCTATTCTTATTTGTAATCCTGGAAATCCAACCGGATATTTATATTCTAAAGAAGAAATTATGCAATTGGCAGCATTAGTCAAAAAGCATGATTTATTTTTAATTTCTGACGAAGTTTATCGTGAGTTTACTTACGATGGTGATATTCATTATTCAGTGATGAATGTTCCAGGACTTGAAGAACATGCAATTATGATTGATTCTGTATCAAAAAGATACAGCATGTGTGGCGCTAGAATAGGATGTATTGTTTCTAAAAATAAGGAGTTAATGGCTACGGTAATGAAATTTGCACAAGCAAGATTAAGTCCACCTACAATTGAGCAAATTGCAAGTGAAGCAGCTTTAGAAACACCACAAGCTTATTTTGACGAAGTAATTTCAGAATACAGAGAACGTAGAGATACTTTGATTGAAGAATTAAATAAAATCGAAGGTGTTATAGTAAGCAAACCAAAAGGTGCTTTTTATTGTATCGCACAATTGCCAATTGACAATGCAGATGCTTTTGCACAATGGCTTTTAGAAAGCTATGATTTGAATGGCGAAACTGTAATGGTAGCTCCAGCTGCAGGCTTTTACTCTACTCCTGGAATGGGATTAAATCAAGTTCGAATTGCTTATGTTTTAAAGAAAGACGATTTAATTAGTGCCGTAAGAATATTAAAAGCAGCGATTCCTGTTTATAATGCATTACAAACTAAAGCATAATAGATTAAAAATCTCAATTCCTATTAATTAGAAAGGAGAATAAATTATTACAAAGGCAATAATCGCAAGGTTATTGCCTTTATTTTTAATTCAAAAATAAAACTAGTACAAGAATATTTTTGTTTGATTTGTTGTTTATTTCATTCTGCATTTTAATAAAACAAAAATGGGTTTGCCATTAAATAATTCAACCTATAGAAATTCTTTAATTTTTATTATTTACCTTTACGCTTTAAATAAATTTACCCAATATAATAGTTCCTTTTAATGATAAATAAAGAAGAATTTCAAGACGAAATAGGAGATAATCACATTAGTTTATCCGCAAAAAACCCAGTGAGAGATGATGCTTTTGCCATTTCAGATGATGAGAAAATTGAAAAAATAAAAAAAGACGTTGAGAGTATTCTGCTTACACTAGGAATGGACTTGACAGACGATAGTTTAAAAGGTACGCCCAATCGTGTTGCCAAGATGTTTGTAAAAGAAATTTTTGGAGGTTTGAATCCGGAAAGAAAACCAAAAGCATCTACTTTTGACAACAACTACAAATACGGCGAAATGCTTGTAGAGAAAAATATCATTGTATATTCTACTTGCGAGCACCATTTATTACCTATAATAGGAAGAGCACATGTGGCTTACATTTCTAATGGAAGTGTAATTGGTTTATCAAAAATGAACCGAATTGTAGAATATTACTCTAAAAGACCTCAGGTTCAAGAGCGTTTGACGATGCAAATTGTACAAGAGTTACAACAAGCATTAGGAACTGAAGATGTTGCTTGTGTGATTGATGCCAAACACCTTTGCGTAAACTCAAGAGGAATAAGCGATATCGAAAGTAGTACTGTAACATCAGAATTTGGTGGAAAATTTAAAGACAGCGTGACTCGCAGAGAGTTTTTAGATTATATTAAACTAGAGACTAAGTTCTAAATTACTTTATTCGTCATTAAACAATAAACCCTAGCCCTGATTGTAGTGGAAATCCTTTTTATTTTTTCTTAAAAATCAAAAGATTGTAACGCAAAGCAGGAATTAGCTCCTAAAAAACAAACTAAATGCCTTTATACGAAACGCAAACACTCAAAATATACAATTCTCTTTCGGGAGAAAAAGAAGTATTTAAACCAATTCATGAAGGAAATGTGGGAATGTATGTTTGTGGACCTACCGTTTACAGCAATGTTCACCTAGGAAACGTACGAACTTTTATGTCTTTTGATGTGATCTTTAGGTATTTATTACACTTGGACTATAAAACTCGTTATGTGCGTAACATTACTGATGTTGGTCATATTGTAGATGATGTGGATGAAGGTGAGGATAAAATTGCTAAAAAAGCACGTTTAGAGCAACTAGAACCCATGGAAGTTGTGCAGCGTTATACGGTAGATTTTCATGATATCTTAAATGCTTTTAACTTTTTACCACCAAGTATTGAGCCAACAGCAACTGGACACATAATTGAACAAATTGAAATTATCAAAAAAATTATTGATAATGGAATTGGATATGAAGCGAACGGATCGGTATATTTTGATGTGGTAAAATTCAACAAAACCAATCATTACGGACGCTTAAGTGGTCGTAATATTGAGGATATGTTGGCAAACACCCGCGATCTTGATGGTCAAAGTGACAAGAGAAATCCACAGGATTTTGCACTTTGGAAAGAAGCAGAACCACAACACATCATGCGTTGGCCTTCACCTTGGAGCGATGGTTTTCCGGGTTGGCATTTGGAATGTACTGCTATGAGTACAAAATATTTAGGCAATCATTTTGACATTCATGGTGGCGGAATGGATTTGAAATTCCCTCATCATGAATGTGAAATTGCTCAAAATGAAGCTTGTACTGGGCAAACTCCGGTAAATTATTGGATGCATGCCAATATGCTTACCTTAAATGGTAAAAAAATGGCTAAATCTACTGGTAACAATATTTTACCAAGGGAAATATTGACTGGAGATAACACTATTTTAAGCAAAGCTTTTTCAGCTTCGGTAGCACGATTTTTTATGTTGCAAGCTCATTATAGAAGCATTTTGGATTTCTCTGACGATGCAATTGTTGCTGCAGAAAAAGGATACAAACGTTTGATGGAAGCAATTAGTTTGCTAAAAGAAATAAACGCAAATACAAAAAGCACTATTGATATTGCAGCATGGAAACAGTCTTGTTATGATGCCATGAATGACGATTTTAACTCGCCAATCTTAATTGCACAATTATTTGAAGGTGTCAAATATATCAACTTATTAAACGATGGCAAAGAAAGTTTAAATCTAGCCGATTTAGAGCTATTTTCTAAAGCAATGAATGCGTTTGTATTTGATGTATTAGGACTGGAAGATGAAAAAGTTTCCGATAGCAATAACGACAAATTAGAAGGAACAGTAAATATGCTAATCGAAATGAGAAAACAAGCAAGAGACAATAAGAATTTTGCTTTGTCTGATCAAATTAGAGATCAATTGATAGCGTTAGGAATTAAATTGAAAGATGGTAAAGAAGGAACTACTTTTAGTGTTTAAAACTTCTTTTATAAGATTAAATCTAAAATACTAAAGGCAATTATCTGATATATGATTTCAAAAATTCTTATTTTTCCTTTTGTATTGTTAGTTCGGTTTTACCAAACAGCTATTTCTCCTTTTACTCCGGCTTCTTGTAGATTTGAACCTACTTGCTCCAGTTATATGATACAAGCGTTACAAAAACATGGTTTGTTATATGGTGGATTTCTAGGCTTAAAAAGGATTGTAAGTTGCAATCCATGGGGAAGAACCGGTTACGATCCCGTTCCAGAAAAGAAGTGCAAGCACGAACATTAACCTTTTATTGGTACGAACTTTTCTTTTATTTTTTATTTTTACACCAGATTAAAAAAAACAACCTTACATGACACATGCTTTGAATATCGTTTGGAATCCTTCAGAAGGAATAGATTTAGGCTTTTTTATGATTCGTTATTACAGTTTAATGTTTGTAATTGCTTTTGGATTAGGCTGGTACATCATGAAAAACATCTTTGAACGTGAAGGTGAATCGATAGAAAAACTAGATTCGTTATTTATCTGGACCGTTTTAGCAACTTTAATAGGAGCTCGATTAGGTCACGTTTTCTTTTACGACTGGGAATATTATCGCAATCATTTATTAGAAATTCTTTTACCGATTAGAGAAAATCCAAATGAATCTTTATTTAATATCATTCAAGGTTGGGAATTTACTGGATTTCAAGGACTAGCAAGTCATGGCGCAGCTATTTCGATCATAATTGCAATGTATTTTTACAGTAAAAACGTTCTAAAAAAACCACAATTATGGATTTTAGATCGAGTTGTTTTAGCAGTTGCTAGTGGAGCAATTTTTGTGCGTTTAGGTAATTTTTTTAATTCAGAAATTATAGGTCACGTTACCAAATCACCTTTTGGAATAAAGTTCATTAGAGATCATTTTAGTCCCATGGATGCAGTCAATGCTACGCAAATACCCAATCCAACTGCGGCTTATGCTGCAATAGCAAATGATCCTAAGTTTTCTGCTTTGCTTGATCAAGTTCCTGCAAAACATCCAACTCAACTTTATGAAGGTTTTTGTTATATCTTCGTTTTTGCCATATTATTTTTCTTGTATTGGAAAACAGAAAAAAGAAAATATACAGGATATATTTTTGGAATGTTTTTAGTATTGTTGTTTACCGTTCGCGTCATAGTTGAATCCGTAAAAGAAAGTCAAGGCGGTTTTGAGAGTGCTTTGGGCTTACTATCAACTGGCCAATGGTTAAGTATACCTTTTATACTTGTAGGACTGTATTTTATCTTTACAGCACAGAAGGAAGTAACTAATTAAACATATATTCACAATATAAAAAAGCGTTATCTGGAAACAGATAGCGCTTTTTTTATGATTGAAATATTTGTGATCAACATTAAACTTTAGCATCAATTTAGTTTACTTATACTCACATAAATCTTAACGTTCTTAATTGTGATTTACAACAATTAAATAATAGAATACTGATAGTAATATCTAGTCAAAAAAAAATTTCGTGATACTGAACAGCATTAAATAGACACAATTGTAGCATAGCAAAACAGTAAACATTATGCAACGCACATCTTCGTAAAGAATCCTATAATTATTCATCAATCTATTTTTAACTAACAATACCTCTTAAAAGAAAAGTATTCTATTTAAGATCAGCATTATTATTTCGTTAAGAGAAACATTAAAATGAATAATTTGTATCTATTTAAGCCAAAAAAAAAGAGATTCAACTTTCGTTGAATCTCTTTTTTAAAATCTATGTAAAAAACTAATTAAGCTTCTTTATGTGTAATTTCAACCTTTTCTTTATCTTCTTTCGAGATCGTATCAACAAGGATTGGCGTTGCAATAAATAATGAAGAATAAGTTCCTACTATAATACCTATCAACATAGCGAATATAAATCCTCTAATTGATTCTCCTCCAAAAACAAACATGATTAATAATACAACAATCATAGTTAACGATGTATTGATTGTTCTTGACATTGTTGTATTAATAGATTGATTAACTATTTCAGCAAATGTACCTTTAGTTTTACCAGCTAAATATTCACGAACCCTATCAAATACAATAACAGTATCATTCATAGAATATCCAATTACCGTAAGAATCGCAGCGATGAAATGTTGGTCAATCTCCATACCAAAAGGCATAAATTTGTAGCATAACGAATAGATTCCAAGTACAAAGATAACATCATGCGCAACAGCAGCAATAGCACCTAAACTATATTGCCATTTTCTATAACTAATCATTAAGTATAAAAATACAATTGCCATTGCTCCAAGAACAGCCCAATAAGCATTTGTTTTGATATCTTCTGCAACAGTAGGACCAACTTTAGAAGCTTGTAAAATACCTACTTTTTTACCATCATAAGCGTTAACGAATTTATCATAAGTTAAACCAGCAGAATAATGTTGTTTTAGATTTTCAAACAACAATTTATTTACCTCTTCGTCAGCTTGAATACCTGGCTCTTGAACTTTATATTTTGTTGTAATTTTTAATTGATTATCACTACCAAAAACTTTTACTTCGGCACTACCATCAAAAACTTTTTCTAGTTCTGCTTTTACAGTTTCTGTTTCAATTGGTTTCTCAAAACGGATTTGGAATGTTCTTCCTCCTACAAAGTCTGTTCCTTCATCAAGACCATTAATTGCTAATGAAGTAAAACTGATGATAACAATACAGATTGAGATTAAGTACGTCCATTTTTTCATTCCTAAGAAGTTGAAATGGAAGTTTGTGAAAATATTTTTTGAGAATTTAGTAACAAATGTCAAATCATTCTTTCTGTTAATATTCCAATCAATAAAGATACGTGCAATAAAAATAGAAGTAAATAACGATGTTATAATACCAATTAATAATGTAGTAGCAAAACCTTTGATTGGTCCTGAACCAAAAATAAATAAAACAGCTCCAGTTAAAATGTGTGTAACATTCGCATCAGTAATAGATGACATTGCACCTCTCCAGCTGTAAGATGTCTTAATCGCTTCCTCGAGTGTTCTACCAGCTCTTAATTCTTCTTTTGCTCTTTCATAGATGATAATATTCGCATCTACTGCAGTACCCATTGTCAATACAATACCAGCAATACCAGGCAAAGTTAATACAGCTCCAATACTTGCAAGAATACCAAATAAGAAAAGTAAGTTAACCGCTAATGCAATATTTGCAAACCAACCTGCTTTACCATAATAAATCATCATCCAAAGTGATACAATAAACAAACCTAAAATAGCTGAGTTTGTACCATTATCAATTGCCTCTTGTCCTAGGGATGGCCCTACCACTTCTGACTGAACAATATCAGCAGCAGCTGGTAATTTACCTGCTCTTAAAACATTCGCTAAATCTTTAGTTTGTGTAACATCAAAAGCTCCAGAGATTTCAGATCTTCCACCTGATATAGGTCCGCTAGAAACTCCAGGTGCAGAATAAACTACATCATCAAGTACAATAGCAATATTACTTTTTTGAGTATAAGCTCTTCCTGTTAATTCTTCCCAAGATTTAGCACCTTGACCGTCCATTTGCATAGAAACAGCTGGTTTACCTAATTGATCAAAAGTATCTTTAGCATCTGTAACAACACCACCACTCATTGCAGGAATATTATCTCTATTTCCTCTTAAAGCGTATAATTCTACAGCATCTACTGCTTTTCCTTTTTCATCTTTAATCGTAGATGTTATACCCCAAACAAATTTAGCATAACGTTGATCTCCAGCTAATAAAATTCTAATATCAGCTCTTTTAAAGTAACCATTGATAACAGCAGTATCTTTTGGTGAGAAAAGACCTAAAACAGGACCACCACCTTGAGCGATAATTTTGTCTAGTAAAGGATTATTTCCTTTTTTAGCAACTGCTGTGTCTTTTGCATCAGCCAATAAAGCGCTTAATGAATCCTTAACAACAGGTTTTACTTCAGTAGTTTTGATTTCAGTTTTTTTCAATGACTCATTAGCAGCCATTATAAAATTACCAATTTCTTCTATTTTATACGTTTCCCAAAACTCTAATTGAGCAGTACTTTGTAATAATTTTTTAATTCTGTCTACATCTTTTGCTCCAGGCAATTCAACCAAAATTTGTCCTGAATTTCCTAATTTTTGGATATTAGGTTGTGTAACACCAAATTTATCAATACGTTTTCTTAAAACTCCAAAAGCGCTTTCTACAGACTCGTCTACTTTTCTAGAAATAATTTTCTTTACTTGTGCATCTGTCATTTGAAAATCTACTCCACCTTCACCTTGTAAACTTCTGTTTGCAAAAATATCCGGAGAGGCTAGTTTTACAGTTCCATTTGAATTGGCATCAAAAGCATCAAAGAATGCATCTAAATAGGTTTGGTTCCCTTTTTTATTTGCAGTTGCATCAGCTAAAGACTTATTGAAAACTGGGTTTTTAGAATTATTTGATAATCCTTTTAAAATATCTTTAACTGATATTTGAAGAATAACGTTAATTCCTCCTTCTAAGTCAAGACCTTTATTGATTTGTTTGTCACTAACTTCATTGAAAGTGAAATTGGTAAAACCAAGATTAAATACTTTCTCCTTACCAATAGAGTCTAAATATTTAACTTCTTTCTCAGAATCACCATTAGCAAAAGATTTTGCATCGTTTTTTACTTTACTTGCCACAAAAGTGAAAGAAAGTTGGTAAATACTTACCAATGCAAATAGAATTGCGAAAAATTTAATAAGTCCTTTATTCTGCATTATTACTAAAAATTAATTATTTTTTATTTATTTATTTTTGCTTTAAACCCTATATAGCAACAACTTAGATCACTTTCTTAAATTAAAAAACTATCTAAAATGTTGCTTCATTTTTTTTAAACCGAGCAAATATATAATTAACGACAAGATTAACCAATTTATTTATTAATTAATCTCAAGAAAAAAGACTGCAAAGTTGCAGTCTTGTATTTCTTTTATGTAATTTTTATACCAAAATCGATTTTAAAGCGTCATTCATTTGTCTAACAGCATCTGCACTTTTAGCAAATAAAGTTTTCTCAGCATCATTAAGTTCAATAGAAAGAATTTCTTCTACACCATTTTTACCAATAATACAAGGTACTCCGATACAAATATCATTTTGACCATATTCTCCTTCTACAAAAACAGAACAAGCGATCATTTTCTTTTGATCATTTAATATACTATCTACTAAAAAAGCAACTGATGCTCCAGGGGCATACCAAGCAGATGTTCCTAAAAGACCAGTAAGAGTTGCTCCACCAACCATTGTATCGGCTGCCACTTTTTGTAATTGTTCTCCAGAAAGAAATTGCGAGACTGGAATTCCATTATACGAAGCCAAACGTGTTAAAGGAATCATAGTTGTATCACCATGACCACCAATAACCATTGCTGAAATATCATTTGCTGGTTTATCTAAAGCCAAAGATAAATAAGTTCTAAAACGAGAACTATCTAAAGCACCACCCATACCTATAATTCTATTTTTTGGCAATCCTGTAGATTTTAGCGCCAAGTATGTCATTGTATCCATAGGATTAGAAACAACTACAATAATAGTATCTGGAGAATGCTTTAGTACATTTTCTGCTACCGTTTTTACTATTCCTGCATTGATTCCTATTAATTCCTCACGAGTCATTCCTGGTTTTCTAGGAATTCCAGAAGTAATTACCACTACATCACTCCCTGCTGTTTTAGAATAATCATTTGTAACTCCAGTTACTTTGGTATTAAAACCTGTATTTGTAGCACACTGCATAATATCAAGCGCTTTACCCTCAGCAAAACCTTCTTTTATATCTAACAATACTACTTCGCTAGCAATTCCTCTATAAGAAATCACATCTGCACATGTCGCCCCTACATTTCCTGCTCCTACAATGGTAACTTTCATTTTTTAAGTTTTTTGGTTGTTTGTTACTCTAGTTAATATTATATAAAACCTACTTTATTCTAAAATAAAGTAGGTCTATCTCATTTGCTATGCGTCGATTTTTGCGTAAACTGCATTTTTTTCAATAAAATCTCTTCTTGGCGGTACCTCATCTCCCATCAACATTGAAAAAACTCTATCTGCTTCTGCCAAACTATCAATAGTTACTTGACGCAATGTTCTAAAATTAGGGTCCATTGTAGTTTCCCACAATTGCTCTGCATTCATTTCTCCAAGACCTTTATAACGTTGAATTCCTGCGCTTCCGCCCATTCTTTCATTCGCTTGATCACGTTGAACATCATTCCAAGCGTATTCTTTTTTATTTCCTTTTTTAACTAAGTACAAAGGAGGTGCTGCAATGTATATGTGTCCTTGCTCTATTAACTCTTTCATAAATCTAAAGAAGAATGTCAAAATCAAAGTAGAGATGTGACTTCCATCGACATCGGCATCACACATAATAATTACTTTGTGGTAACGTAATTTTGAAATATTCAAAGCTTTACTATCTTCTTCAGTACCAACAGTCACACCAAGTGCGGTAAATATATTACGAATCTCTTCATTTTCAAATACCTTATGATGCATTGCTTTTTCGACGTTCAAAATCTTACCACGCAGTGGTAAAATAGCTTGAAAAGCACGATCACGACCTTGCTTTGCTGTTCCTCCTGCCGAATCTCCCTCGACAAGATATACTTCACATTTTGCTGGATCTTGTTCAGAACAATCAGATAATTTTCCTGGTAATCCACCTCCACCCATTACGGTTTTACGTTGTACCATTTCACGTGCTTTTTTAGCAGCGTGTCTTGCTTGAGCCGCAAGAATAACTTTTTGAACGATGATACGAGCATCATTTGGATTTTCCTCCAAATAGTTTTCAATCATTTCCGAAACTGCTTGTGAAACCGGAGAAACTACTTCTCTGTTTCCAAGTTTTGTTTTAGTTTGTCCCTCAAATTGTGGCTCTTGAACTTTTACCGAAATAATTGCAGTTAATCCTTCACGGAAATCATCTCCTGAAATATCAAACTTCAACTTATCTAACATTCCAGAGGCATCTGCATATTTCTTTAAAGATCTTGTAAGACCTGTTCTAAAACCTTGCAAGTGCGTTCCTCCTTCGTGCGTATTGATATTATTTACATAAGAAAAAATATTCTCTGTATAGCTGGTGTTGTAAATCAGTGCAACCTCAACAGGAATCTCTCCTTTTTCATGATCCATAGAAATCACATGCGCAATTATTGGCTCACGATTTCCATCTAAATAACGAATATATTCTTTAAGACCTTCGTCAGAATGAAAAACTTCTGAAACAAAATTACCGTCTTTATCTTTTTCTCTTTTATCTGTAAAAGTAATTGTAATCCCTTTGTTCAGGAAAGATAATTCACGCATACGAGCAGACAAAGTATCATAAGAATACTCTATTGTCTGTGTAAATATACTTGGATCTGGATAAAAAGTTACAACAGTTCCTCTTTTCGTGGCATCACCAATTTGTTTTACTGGATATAATGCTTTTCCTTTTTCATATTCTTGCTCGTAAACTTTTCCGTCAGCACTATGAACTGTAGCGCGCAAGTGTTTTGACAAAGCATTTACTACAGAAACCCCAACACCGTGAAGTCCTCCAGAAACTTTATACGAATCTTTATCAAATTTTCCACCAGCACCAATTTTAGTCATTACAACCTCCAATGCTGATACACCTTCTTTTTTATGAATTCCAACTGGGATACCACGACCATTATCTTCTACGCTAATAGATCCATCTTCATTTATATCAACAATGATTGTATCACAATGACCACCCATTGCTTCATCGATAGAGTTATCTACTACTTCATAAACTAAATGGTGCAGACCTCGAACACCTACATCTCCAATATACATCGATGGACGCATTCTAACATGCTCCATTCCTTCTAATGCTTGAATACTATCTGCTGAATAACTGTCCTTCTTAATTTCTTCGCTCATATTTTTCCTTCTAAAAAAATGTAATTTTTGTCTAACACGCAAATATATAAAAACGCAAACTAGATAACCGTTAAAATACCTTATTAAGCCTTTAAGTTATTAACATTTTATCAATTTGTTTTCACTAAATACCCGAAATTAAAGCTTTCTAATAAAATTAAAATTTTGACATTACAAATAACTGTTTGTATTTTTGCTACATGAATGATAACTTCACCACTGAATATTTCGGAATAGGCATACAAAACGGTAAAACTCCAGAAAATTTAGGCGTTCTATGGCGATCTGCACAAAACTTAGGCGCGAGTTATATTTTTACCATCGGAAATCGATATGCAAAGCAGGCTTGTGACACTCATAATGCTGTAAAATCTATGCCCTATTTTCATTATGAAAATTTTGAAGACTTTTACAGAAACCTACCTAAAGGAGCTCGTTTAGTAGGCGTTGAATTAGACGAAAACGCAGAAGATTTAGAAACTTTTGAACATCCAAGACGCTGTGTTTACTTGCTTGGCGCAGAAGATAATGGACTCACCAAACAAGCGATTGAAAAATGTCATTTTTTAGTAAAATTTAAATCCCAAAAAAGCTTAAATGTATCTGTAGCCGGGAGCATTGTTCTTTATGACAGAGGCATAAACAAACCTAGGTCTTAATAATCGATTGAGATTTAAAATATAAAAAAGCAATAAAAAAATCTTTAAATTAGACACAAGTCTACATACAAAACCAGATTGATTTATTTAGCTGTTGCAAGATCTGATTTTACGTGAGCTGCATTAGCTCTACCACTTGGATCTAGATTTTCTTGCCATTTCGGAATCCATTTTCTCACCGTTTGAGCAGCACTCGTTTGTGGAAAATGTTTATTAAAAATAGAACGATACAAATAAGCCTCCTTGGTGGTTGGTGCATTATATAGAAATTCAACTGCTGCTCCTGATAATTGCTCATCTGTAACTTGCGAAGAACAATACGTTATCAACTCATCAATCCAATTGTATCCTACGCCATCCGAAAACTGTTCTTTTTGCCTCCAAAGTACCTCTTGTGGCAAATAGGGATCTTCAGGAGTATCAAATGCTTTTCTTAAAATATATTTTTCTTTATCAGCGTAGGTTTTAGGCATTTTTTCTTCTGCCTTGATACGAATAGCCATATCCAAGAATGCTTTGTCTAAAAAAGGCACTCTTGTTTCTATACCGTGAGCCATAGTCGCTTTATCCGCTCTTAAAAGATCAGCAGTAAATAATTTCTGAACTCTTTCTATTGTTTCTTTTTGAAAATCTATTGCTGTTGGCGCATTTCTAAAATACAAATATCCTCCAAAAATTTCATCGGCTCCTTCGCCAGAAAGCACTACTTTTATTCCTAAATCCGCAATAGCTTTTGACAAAAAATACATAGGAACACTAGCGCGAATAGACGTTACGTCATAGGTTTCTAGATGCCAAATTAATTTATCCAAGATTTCTATTCCTTCTTGCACAGAGAAATAAACCTCATGATGTTCTGTACCTAAAAAATCAGCTACTTTTCTGGCTGCCTTTACATCCGGCGCTTCAGCATCTAATCCTATTGAAAAAGATTGTAATTTTTTTCCCGATTCCGCTAATAATCTCGAAGCAATTGCTGATGTAAGTGATGAGTCTAATCCTCCTGAAAGCAAAACTCCTACCGGAACATCACTCATTAAACGCTTTCGAGTAGCTTCGATGAGAGTTTCTCTAATAAGATTTAAATTTAAATCTTGATCAGCCTGTAAATAATCTTCATAATCCGGTTTGTAATATTTTACGAAACCGGTTTTTGGTGTATAATAATGTCCTGGAGGAAAGGTCGAAAATCTTTTACAGTGATCTGCAATCGGTTTCATTTCAGAAGAAAAATAAATTCGCCCTCTTTCATCTAAACCATAATACAAAGGTTTGACACCCAAAGGATCTCTGCCGGCAATAAAATCATTACCATCAACTACTACAAATGCCCAATCACCATCTAACATGTTGCAGAAATCATATCCAAATTTTTCATATAAATGAACAATTACTTCAGAATCTGACTTAGTTCTAAAAACATGGTCTTTTAAAACACCATCTCTTAATTGCTGGTGATTGTATATTTCGCCATTATGAACCATATATGCTTTTCCAGAACCTTTTATGGGTTGTTTTCCGGATTGCAAATCAATAATAGACAAACGTTCATGACTTAATACGTGTCCGTTTTCTGTAATATAAATATCACTTTCGTCTGGCCCGCGATGTGACATTCGTTTGGAAAGTTCTTTAACAAGTTCCCCATCTTTTCCTTTCCCAATAACTACTAAAATTCCACACATAATTAAATCTTTATTAATAACTCCACTTATTTTTATCACACAAATATGCATTATCAACTACAATAACCAAATACAAATACTTATTTTACTTATAATTAACAATTAAAATCATAAATATAAGTGAAAAATGAAATTAACAATGCTAGATTCTTTTTATCATTTAAACTTGAAACTTTTATCACAAACATTATTTACTAAAACGAAAGAAATATAAATGTAATTATTAATATATATTGAAGAAATTATTTTAATAAAAAAAACGCTCCCATTAAGGAAAGCGTTTTCTAAATTATATATTTCAAAAGTAAATTATGCTTTTGCATAAGCATCATCATGCACACTGGCAACCGCTCTCCCAGAAGGATCATTCATATTTTTGAAAGCTTCATCCCATTCTAAAGCGATTTTCGTACTACAAGCAACACTTGCTTCCTGAGGTACACATAAAGCAGCGGCATCACTTGGAAAATGTTCTGCAAAAATAGAACGATAGTAATATTCTTCTTTAGAAGTTGGTGTTTGTAATGGGAATTTATATTTCGCATTGGCTAATTGCTCATCAGACACTTCCTTAGCTACCACTTCTTTTAAAGTATCTATCCAACTATAGCCAACTCCGTCACTAAATTGCTCTTTTTGTCTCCATGCCACACTTGGTGGCAACATATCTTCAAATGCTTTACGAACTACCCATTTTTCCATGGGATGTTCTTTGTTGATCATTTTATCTTGTGGATTGATACGCATCGCTAAATCCATAAATTCTTTATCTAAAAACGGAACACGCCCTTCTATTCCCCAAGCTGCTAAACTTTTATTCGCACGCAAACAGTCGTACATGTGCAGTTTTCCTAATTTACGTACGTTTTCTTCGTGAAATTCCCTTGCATTGGGCGCTTTATGAAAATAAAGATAACCTCCAAACAATTCGTCTGCTCCTTCGCCTGAAAGAACCATTTTGATTCCCATTGATTTAATAACTCTTGCCATTAACCACATAGGAGTTGACGCTCTAACAGTAGTCACATCGTAAGTTTCTAAGTTGTAAATTACATCTCGAATGGCATCTAAACCTTCTTGAATTGTAAATTTAATTTCGTGGTGAATGGTGCCAATATGATCAGCAACTATTTGAGCTGCCGCTAAATCAGGCGAGCCATCTAATCCTACAGAAAAAGAGTGCAATTGTGGATACCAAGCATCAGCAACATCACCTGATTCTATACGTTTTTGGGCATATTTTTTGGCTACAGCCGAAGTAATAGAAGAATCTAAACCACCTGAAAGTAAAACACCGTAAGGCACATCGCTCATCAACTGTCTGTGAACAGCGGCCTCAAGCGCTACTTTAATATCTGAAATATTAGTTTCGTTATCTTTTACAGCATCATAATCAACCCATTCTCTTTTGTACCATTGTACAAATTCTCCGTCTTTGCTTGACATATAATGTCCCGGAGGAAACAATTCTATTTTAGTACAATAGCCTTCTAACGCCTTCAACTCTGAAGCTACATAAAAAGTTCCGTGTTGGTCCCAACCAATATACAATGGTATAATTCCCATGTGATCACGCGCCACAAAGTATTCATCTTTATCAACATCATAAATAGCAAATCCGAAGATACCATTCATCTCATCTATAAAATGAGGTCCTTTTTCTTTATAAAGTGCCAAAATAACTTCGCAGTCACTTTCGGTCTGAAAGTTGTATTTCCCTTCAAATTGTTTGCGCAATTCTCTGTGGTTATAAATTTCACCATTGGCAGCTAAAACTAGTTTGCCATCTTCACTTAACAAAGGTTGTTTGCCAGAAGCTGGATCAACAATTGCCAATCGTTCGTGAGATAAAATTGCTTTATCATTGCTAAAAACTCCACTCCAGTCTGGTCCGCGATGGCGAATAATTTTAGACATCTCTAACACTTGGGGTCTTAAGGTTTCTGCTTTTTGTTTTAAATCGAAGGCACATACTATTCCGCACATAACTATATATTTTTAAATGTTTTATTTATTTTGATAAGGCAAAGATGCAATTACACTTATAATTACAAAACACAAATACCTATTTCAGTTATAAATTGAAACAAAAAATACTAATTAACGCAGTATATATAATTTACAACCTACGAAAACGCCTCTGCAAATTATAAATTATCATTTTTAACAATTTATCTAGTTTACTTTAGCTCCTTTTAAGTAAGTTGCTTTAGGAAGTATTTTAACAATTTGATCTTCATTTACTTTCATTAAATCCTTATCGAAAATTACAAAATCAGCCCACTTTCCTACTTCTAAGCTTCCTTTTTCTTTTTCTTGAAAGTTTGAATAAGCAGCCCATATTGTCATCCCTTTTAATGTTTCTTCTCTGCTCAGAGCGTTTTCTATTTGGAATCCTCCTTTAGGATAATTTTTGCTGTCTTTTCTAGCTACAGCTGCATGAAAGGTCAGCATAGGATTTACTTGTTCTACAGGAAAATCAGTTCCTAATGCTATAATTCCTGCTTTTTGCAACAATTTTTTATAAGCATAAGCATTCTTTAATCGCTCTTTACCTAGTCTTTCTCCCGCCCAATACATATCAGAGGTAGCATGAGTAGGTTGTACTGAAGGAATAATACCTAATTTAAAATAATCAAAATCTTGCTCTCTTATAATCTGAGCGTGTTCAATTTTCCAACGGCGGTCTTTTTTTCCTCTCAAAACTTCTTTATAAATTTTCAATAAAACAGTATTGGCAGAATCTCCTATCGCGTGCGAATTCAATTGAAAATCTGATGCTGCAATTTGTTTTGCAATTCCTTTTAACTCTGAAGGCGAAGATAATAGAGCACCATATTGTTTAGCCATATCCGAATATTCTTTATGAAGACAAGCGCCACGAGAACCTAAAGCACCATCACCAAAAAGCTTAAAAGAACGCACATCTAAAGAATTGGTTTTGTAAATTCCTTTTTTCAAATACAGATCAATATTTTTTTGATTGGCAGAAATCATGGCATAAACATTAATTTTCAAAACCTTTACTTTTTGTAAACTATCAATCAAGTGAATAACATCAGGGTCTAAACCGGCATCATTCACGGTAGTTAATCCATAATGAAACATGTTTTTTTCAGCATCTACTAAAGCTGCAATTTGAGTTTTACGATTTGGTTTTGGTATTATTTTAAAAACCAAATCCATGGGATTATCGATTAAAATACCAGTTGGTTCTCCATTTTTAATTTCAATTTGACCACCCACTGCTTTCGTATCTTTAGTAATTCCTGCCAATTTTAATACTTTACTATTCACAATTATAGCATGCCCATCAATTCTATTTAATACTACAGGAATATCAGGGAATTCTGCGTCTAACTCTTCTTTTGTAGGAAATTGTTTTTCTACCCAATTGTTTTGGTCCCAGCCATTACCAACAATAAAGTCTGATTTTTTTACTTTTTGAAAAGCCTTTATGCGAGCAATGACTTCTTTCATACTTCGAGTACCTCGCAAATCTACTTCTTGTAAACTTAAACCAAAACCATAAAAATGACAATGGGCATCTATTAGTCCTGGATAAATAAACTTTCCTTTTGCATCAATTGTATTTTTAGATTCATACACGTTTTGAATTTCAGAGTCCGTTCCAATGGCTACAATTTTCCCTTCACTAATTGCCATCGCTGTAGCGGTACTAAACGTTTTATCAACGGTATAAATTGTGGCATGTGTAATTATGGTATCTACAGTTTTTTTTTGGTTTTGATTACAAGAAAAAACTAAAAATAAAGAAAGAAGTAGTGTAATTTGTTTCATTGATTTGATTTTTTTGAGTTTAAAAAATAAGGAACTTATGCTATTTCTTGTATCGTGTATTTTGTATTATTTATTTCAAATTCAAAACCAACCTTATTCCCCATCAGATGTTTTCCTAGCGGAGATTGAGGTGATAGCGCAATAACATTGATTCCGTCAATAGTGATTTTTGGTAAAGCCAAACTAAGATACAAGTAAATTCCGTTGGCTTTGACTAAACTTCCAACAATAATATTTTCAGCAATAGTTAGCGCATCTATTTTGTCTAAAACTGATTTTTGAGTGAGTACTTCTCGTAATTTAGAATTAAGTTTTTCTTGTTCGATATGCATCATAGACAAAGCTGTTTCGTGTTTATCTCCAGCAGAACCTTTAGCGTCATTTTTAGAATCTTCCGTTAATGCTGCAATCATGTCTCTAAAAGCATCTATTTTGTCTTGTACCAATTGTACATAATAATTATAAATTTTTTGTTTGAATGTCATATTTTTTACATTAAAATTTTAATACAAATCAAGAACTATCGGATTTTTTTTCTCTTCTTAACTCTAAAAAACAAAGTTAGCCTATTATTTGAGAGGTACACAATTTTTCTAAAACCGAGTCTGCTTCATTATGAAACTTGAATAAGAATCTCTAACTTTACAAATAACTATTAACTTATCAAAAAGACTATGAGAAAATCTAGAATTATTGCCTCGGCAATCTGCGCACTTATGATGCTTTTATCTAATTCTATAAATGCACAAAAATTTCCAGACTTAGACAAAAGCCCTCTGGATGCTGCTTGGTTCCCTAATGATTACAAAGATGCAAACAAAACTGTAAGAGTGCTATACAGCCGTCCTCAACTAAAAGGACGTAGTCTTAGCGAACTAGCTCCTAATGGAAAAGTATGGAGAACGGGAGCTAACGAAGCTGCTGAAATAAACTTTTACACAGATATGTATCTTGGAAAAACTAAAATAAAAGCGGGAGTTTATACTCTTTATACGATTCCAGGTGAAAAAGAATGGACCGTGATTATAAATAAAGACAAAAATGTTTGGGGTGCCTATACCTACAATGCAAAAAATGATGTCGCTCGGTTAAACATTCCTGTAACAATAGCAGATGATTATATTGATGCATTTGCCATGGTTTTTACTAAAACGGATAAAGAGATCGTACTTAATTTAGGATGGGACAAAATGAGAGTCGCTATTCCTTTTACAAAATAAATAGTACTCTAAAACAAAACAGGCTACCCAAAAGGTAGCCTGTTTTGTTTTTATGCTGTTTAAAAAATAATTACTCTAAAAATCAAATTTATAATTAGCACCCAAAACCAATTGAAATCCTTGTACAGGATAATTTTGCCATTTTTGGTAACCACTATTTGTAATGTTATTTGCTCTAATAAATCCTGTTAATCGATCACTATAATTGTACCCTAAATTAGCATTTAAATCAAAGTAAGATTTTAAAGTTACAATACCTTCCTTATACATTGGTTGAAAATCTATTACTGTAAAATCTTTTCTCTCTCCAACATAAAAAACATTTACACCAGCGAACCATTTTTTAGTAATATTAAAATCAAGATTTGAATTTACTTTTACTGTTGGCAAATTCCAAGCTTCATTCTGTGAAGCATTTTTAAAACTGCTAAAACTTCCGTTGACACCAAAGGTCACATTATCTGAAAAATCAGCTTTCAATTCGCCATAAAAACGCAAAGTTCTCATGTCATCATAAACTACCTGAAAGGAGTTTCCATATTCATAATTTTCATTACTTGGGTTTTCATCATGAATATTACTTTTAAACAACGCTTTATTTCTCTCGTTTGTATAAGAACCTCTAACATTGTAACTAACATTATTAGATAATTTACCTTTTAACCCTGCAAAAATATCATATTGCTGGTCTGTAGGGGCAACAAATAATGTTGGTGATAAAAACGGATTTACACCCACAAAATCTTGATATGAATTTTGTTTTAAATCTCCTTCAGCCCCTGCATAAAAAATCATTAAATCTCCCACGACTTTATAGGAAGCATTGAACTTTGGATATACTAAAAACTTATTATTACTATTTTGATTATCTAGGCTGTAAAAAATAGCAGCACCAATGGTAAGTGTCCAGTCTTGTTCTAGCATTACAAAACTTGGAGAAACTCCAAAATTAGTAAAACCATATTTTAAAGGCTGTACATTATTGAGGTAGTTTTTTTCAAAACTTCCACCAACATAATCCACAATAAAATCTGTCTTAACAGCACTATCCATTACATCAAAAGCTACCGTTGGCTTAATAAAAAATCTATTCTCGGAAGAATTAAATATATCTGTAAAATGATTGTACTTCAAGCTTACTTTATTTACAATACCGTCACTAAACGCAACATTACCACCTAATGAAATAGTAGTGTAAGCTTGTTTTGGATCAATACTGTTTATCAGACTTCTTCTATCATCCAACGAAAGTGTATTAGCAAAATTAACTGGCAGTCCGTACCAATTATATATTTGGTTTTGCATTCCTAAATCTAAATTCCAAGATATATCTTTTTGATTCGAACCGTACATTAAATCGAGTGAAGTATCGTAAAATCGATCGTCTAATCGAGCTTCTTTAATGCCTCCTTGCGAAGAGTGATGTCTAAACATACCACCAACATAATCCGTATTACTCAGATCGTGGTTCACGAATAATTCTCCTATTAAAGTTCCGTAATTACCCAAACCTAAAGTAGCGTAATTCTTGAATAAGTGTGCTTGTTTTTCTTTTTCAACACCTTCTGCTTTTCCTTTTGATGGAGTAAATGTTGAAGCAACAGGAAAAGAAAAAATAGTATATTTTACCACTTCTTTCTTAGTATTCCCCTCATCATCTAACTCTCCCACTTCCTTCACTTTAGAAGCATCTGAAATTTTTGGAGTATAAGGTTTTACGACATTTACAGTTTCATTTCCAATCTGTTCTTTCTTTTGAGCAAATGAAAATTGAGAAATCAATAAAAATAAAATCCCTAATCCAACTCTACTTGAAATACAAGGTGCTAAAAATGTTAATGTATTATTTGGTACCATTTTAATTTTTAAATCTTTAAATGTCATCTTTTATTTTTTTTTATTTTAAGTATAATTTTTATACTTTATTTTAAACTTCCCATTCTCCCTTGGCAACAAATTTTGTTTTGCCGCCAATATTTATATCATACTGATTATCTGCTAAACTCCCCTTGAAATGAATCTGTGAAGGTCTATTAATAAAATCACCTTGATAATTGATGGTATTAATTTCTGATTGATGATACTTTAAAAGAAAAGCTTGCAAACAAGAGCTAGCACTTCCTGTGGCAGCATCCTCAATAAGTCTATTGTTCTCTACACACAGCATTCTGCTACTAATTTTATTATCTTCTACACAAAAAAAGTAAAATGCTCGGTGATCCGTTTGACAATTTTCACGCAACCATTTATCCATTTTGTCCTGATTAAGAACTAAATTTTTTAATGCTTGTATATTTCTAACTGGAACAAGTACAAATGCACTTCCTGTTGTTACTTCTTGAATAGGAAATTCTGTATTTAAATCAGCTGAACTTAAATTAGTAAATGACAGAAAATCCGTTGCTGAAAAGGTTGCTAGAAACTCCGGCTGTGCTGCTTGCAACCAAACTAAATCTTCTTCTTGTCGAACAGAAATGGAACCAACAGGAACCAAAACACTAATATCTTGACCACAGTTATCTATTATCTTATTCATCAGCAACCACGAAGTACCAATTATGGGATGACCCGCAAATTGCATTTCATGTTGTGGCGTAAAAATTCTAATCGTTGCTATTTCATCTTTTATAGCAGTAATAAAAGTACTCTCGGCAAAATTTGTTTCACGTGCAATCTGCAACATCTGAGCGTCAGTTAAACTCTCCGCATCTAAGAAAACGGCTAATTGATTTCCTTTATATTTTTCTTCTGCAAAAACATCTACTATGTAAAAAGGTATTGTCATTAGAGGATTATTTTGACTTTAATTAGGTTGAAACAAATACTAAATTTTAAACATCATCAATAGATTAGAAATTACTTTCCTACTGACGAATTCGTTTTAGATTCTTCTGTTTTAATAAAATCTAATGTTGTTTTAGCATCAGCAACCACATCAGAATAATCAGTAAAGTTTTTAATCACATTCTCTAATATATAAGTTGCCTGAAAACTATCTTTTAATCCGTAGAAATTTTTCGCCATTAAAACCAAGCCTTTTGCACCAAAATATTTATAACTAGAATAATTTTTAGCTAATTTTTGAACTGCTGTATTAGAGGCATCATAATTTCCTTCTTTATTTTTAAAATAAGCATCATAATACAAAGCCTCTGCCGCTAGTTCTCCTTTGGCAATAGTCATTAATTTAGCATAAGCTACTTTTGCTTTTGCTTCATCACCACTTTCTATAGCAGCTCTTGCAACAATAATTTGGGCATCACTTTTTACTTTATCATCGGTTTTAGGATTCGTCAAAACTTTTTCAGCATATAAGACTGATTTTGGATAATCCTTCATCGCATAATACGATTTCATCAAATTTGATTGTGCATACGTGACATTCTGCGCTACATCTCCTTCACTTTCTAAACGCAATAAAACAGGAATGGCTTTGTCTGTTTGTTTATTTTTTAGAAAAACTTGAGCTAATCGGGATAACGATTGTTCTGTAAATTCGGTAGTCGATTGCGCTATTACATATTCATAATAAGGAATTGCTTTACTTTCAGAACCTTCACCAAAATAAGATTGAGCTAGAAAATAATTCGCTTTTAAAGCATGAATTCCTTTAGGAAACTGATTGATATAACTGGTAAAGCCAGTAATTGCTTGTTTGACATTATTTTGCTGAAATTGTTTTTCGGCAGCTTCATAAGTATCATTATCGAGTTCAACATCTGTTACTGCAACAAAATCTAAAGTTCGAACCCAATTGGCATATTCGTCTACTCTACCGCTGTCTACATAAATCAAACGGGCTGTAGCAACAGCTTCTAAAGCTTCTGGTGTACGCGGAAAATTTGCCGCAACATTCTTGAATTTCAATAACGCTTGCTCATATTTATCAGTATTGTAATAAACTAATCCTTGACGCAAAACTGCTCTTGATGTAAAAGATCCTTTTTTAAATTCGACATTTAATCTTTCATAGGTTTTAATTGCCAAATCGTTTTTATTTTCAGCAACATAGGTATTAGCCAATTCAAAAAGTGCATCATCTTTGTACTCTGATTTTGGATATAACTGAATAAAGGAATTCAACTCCTCAATTTTTTTATCCACTTTTGACATAAATCCATAAGAAATAGCTTTTTGAAAATAAGCATAATCAGCATCAATACTTTTTGATTCTATTACCTTATTGTAAGCATCCACAGCTTGACTGTATTTTGAAGTTACAAAACGACAATCTGCCAAACGCAAATAAGAATCACTCAAACGAACTTTATCAGATGAGGATTTTTCGATCTGAGTTTGAAAATAATTTCCCGCCTGATCGTACTCTTTTAGTTTAAAATAAGTGTAAGCAATATTGTAATTGTAATTTCTAAATTCTGGTGTTTTTGAAGCTTGAGTTGATCCAGCAAACTGTTTGTAACTTAGTAAAGCTTCTTTAAAATCATTCAGAACATATTCCGTTTCTCCTTTCCAAAAAAGAGCTCTAGTTGTAAAAACAGGATCTTTTTGCTCTGTTGTAGCCTTAACAAACATCTTTAAAGCATCATTATAGTCACCATCATTATATAATTCTAATCCTCTGTAAAACAATACTTTTTGATAAGCTAATTTATTTTCTGCTGCTTTATTTTTTTCTAATAAAACGAGTGCTTCTTTATAATTTTTTGATGAAATATAAGAGTCAATTACTAATTTCTCCACCTCTGAACGATTGGCATTATTGGGATATTTAGTTAAAAAAGCTTGTAAGATTGAAGGCACACTTTGATACGAATTACCCAATTCATAACTCAGCTTTGCATAATTTAAAGCAGCGTCTTCTTGAATTGCTAAATCATAATCCATTTCGGATGCATTTTTAAAAGCATTTAATGCTTGTGGCTTTTTATCCGTATTTAAATAGCTTTCGGCTAAATGATAATAGGCATTTTGCGCAACAAAATCTTTTCCTCCAATGATTTTATTGAATTGAGAAATAGCATTCTCATACTCTTTTTGTTGGTAATAAGCATATCCTAACTGGTAATAATCGGTATTGTTCCATTTTCCTTTTTTACCTTTATAGGCTACTAAATAAGGAATGGAAGCATCATATTTTTTAAGATTAAAATAACTTTCCCCAATGATTTTATTTAATTCAGATTTTTCCATGGCGTTTGAGTTTGCCATCGCTTTTTGACCTAAATCTATTGCTTTCTGAAAATTACCCAATTTAAAATTCATATCTGCCTGATAATACGAAAGTTTCTCCTTGTATTTCTCCTCGCCCGAAACTTCATCAAAATACTTGGTTGCTTGCTTGTAATCGTCTCCTTCATAAGCCATAAAACCTAAGTAATATTTGGCTTGAGATCCATATTCCTTAGAGTTTACTACTTTATTAAAATAGGTAGTTGCCTCTTTTTTCTTTTTAGCGTTGAAGAAGCTATATCCTTTTTGAAAATTAAACTGATCTCGGTCACTAGAACTCAAACTGCTCTCATCTACTTTATCAAACCACTGTAGGGCTTGAGGATAATTACCTTGGCTAAAATGATAATGCGCTACCTCTATATAGGCTTGATTTTGCTTAACACTTGTTGGATAATCCGATACAAATCGCTCCATCAATTCATCAGCGTTAGACTGATTGGTACGAATGGCGCAATTTGCAGCATAATAGGCACAATCTGATTTTAATTCTTCGGTAGTTGCGGTTTCTTTTACTTTATCAAAAATTAATTGAGCCGAAGCATATTGTTGATCTTTGAACAAATAAACTGCTTTGTTAAAATCTTTTAATTCATGGGTATAAATAGTTGATTTTTGTGCCGAAACAGCAACGGTTATAATAAAACAAGAAAAGAAGTACAACCAGGAAAATTTACGCATTGTGATTTTATTTTAATAATTCAAATATATTATATTCCACACTCTATAACGAATCAAAATTAACTTTTATTATAATACCAAATTTTACAGATGGCTTTTTTGCGTTTTTAAGCATAGCATTCTTAGTATCAAATATCCTGCCTAACAAATAATACTTTTAATTTTTTAAATTCTACAGAATACAATAGAATTTATTTTGAATAGAACCGTTATCTTATTACTTTTACCCCATAAACAAAAGCAAATTATGTCACAATCCGTACTGTCTTTAAAAAATGTAACTATTTATCAAGAAGAAAAAACTGTTTTAACAGAAGTTAATCTGGAGGTAAATCATGGAGAATTCCTTTACATCATAGGAAAAACAGGTTCTGGAAAAAGTAGCTTAATGAAAACTTTGTACGCTGATTTAACTTTGACTGAAGGAGAAGGATCGATTGTCGGTTTTGATTTAGCCACCTTAAAAGAAAATGACATTCCTTTTTTAAGAAGAAAGATAGGCATTGTTTTTCAAGATTTTAAATTATTACCAGATCGCAATATTGATGACAACATGCTTTTTGTCCTAAAAGCAACAGGCTGGACAGATATTGAAGACATGCAAAATAAAATTGAAGAAGTTTTAAATAAAGTAGGAATGAGAGATTTTGGCAGAAAAATGCCACATCAGCTTTCCGGAGGAGAACAACAGCGTGTTGCTATTGCTCGTGCACTACTAAATGATCCCGAACTAATTCTTGCTGATGAACCTACAGGAAATCTTGACCCACAGACAAGTGTAGAAGTTTTAGAGGTTTTAAAGAAAATTAATGCCAATGGAAAAACCATTATTATGGCAACTCACGATTATGCTTTATTAATGAAATTTCCTTTCAAAACATTGAAATGTGAAGACTCTAAGATTTTTGAAGTGATACAGCAGAGAACAGCATAATGCTCTCCATTCTTATTCCGATATACAATTACAACGTTTATCCTTTAGTTCAGGAATTACATAAACAATGTTTGGAATGTGGAATAATTTTTGAAATTCTGTGTCAGGATGATGCCTCAAATTCACCACTAAATCAGATCAACGAAGCGGTAAATTCCTTAACCAATAGTTCTTTTGTTGCTTTAAAAAAAAACATTGCCCATCGTAAAAACAGAAATTCATTGGCTGCTAAAGCAAAATATGATTACTTGTTATTTATCGATGGCGACTCTATAATTATTTCCCCACATTACATTCAAACTTACATTTCTAATCTATGTAATTTTGAAGTTATCTATGGCGGAAGGATACATCCTAAAAAATGTCCAAGTAAAAATCAGAAATTACGATGGAAATACGGGCGATTTATTGAAGATAAAACAGCTATCAATAGATCAAAAAAGCCTTATCAGTCCATACTCTTTAACAATACGATTATTAAAAAATCATGTTTCGACAAAGTGAAATTTGATTCTGATTTAAAAAAATACGGTCACGATGATACCCAACTTTCCTATCAACTAAGTTTACTAAAAATAAGCGTCTTGCACATAGATAACCCAATTAAACATGGCGCAATTGATACCAATTTGGAATATATTATTAAAACGAAAGAATCGCTAGAAAATTTACTTTTACTATACGATGATCAAAAAATAGATCGTGATTTTGTACGATTAATAAAGCTGTATGTTTTTATAGAAAAAACTAAAGTAAAATTTATAATTACTAAAACATACTCCGTTTTCAGCAAATTCATTTTAAAGAATCTTATTGGAGAAAATCCCAATTTACTTGTATTTAATATTTTCCGAATAGGCTATTTGTGTTCCATTTCAAGCAAAAAACAAGGTAGTATTGGTGTTAGAAACGAATAATTTAATATTAATTCTTTTCTTGATTATAAAATACTCAACTTGATTAATTTACAAAAAAATCTCAATCAAAAGTCACTATAAAATCACCTATTTTTGTTGTCTTAATAAAAAAATAAATGCCTTTATTCTCCGTTGTAATTCCACTTTTTAACAAAGAAAATTTTATTCAAAATACTTTAAACAGTGTTTTGAATCAAACTTTTAATGATTACGAGATAATTATTATCAATGACGGATCGACTGATAAAAGTGAACAAATAGTTGAGGAATTCAATGATTCTAGGATTATTTATTTATCAAAATTAAACGAAGGCGTTTCGGCAGCAAGGAATTACGGAATTCAACATTCAAAAGGAAAATACATTGCATTTTTAGACGCTGATGATTTATGGTTACCATCTCATTTATCCGCATTAAAATCTCTTATTGACAGGCATCCAGAAGCTGGAATTTTTGCGTCACGCTATAAATTAATTTTCCAGAACCAAAGTATTTACACTCCGAATTATCAAAATATTAATGCGGAATACAGCGGAATTATAACTGATTATTTTGAATCGAGTTTGCATTATGCTGTTGCAACCTCCTCAAGCGTTGCTGTTCCTAAAAGCGTTTTTGAAAAAATAGGAAACTTTGATACTGCAATAAATATTGGAGAAGATATGGATATGTGGATAAGAATTGCATTAGAATATTCAGTAGTTATTGGCAACTCCGTTACTGTATCTTACTTGCATTTCGTAACGGATAGTTTATCTAAACAATCTATTTTTAATAAAAAAACAAAAGATTTTAGTTTTTATAAAGAAGCTGAAAAACAACATTCCACTCTTAAAAAATACCTAGATTTATATCGGATAGAATATGCGCTGCAATACAAAATGGCAAATAAAAAAAACATTGCCAAAAATTTATACCAACAGATTAATCCAGAAAACATCAGTTTAAAAAGTAAAATACTGTTTTACACACCCAGAATAATTTTAACTTTTCTCAAAAAAATCAAAATCATCTTGCGCAACAATGGTATAGAATTTTCTATCTATCACTAAATAATTTAGAGGCTATAAATTGATCAAAATCTCTGATATAATCATCTTCATCAAATACTGCCGAAGCGATTACTAAACAAACACTACCAGACGAAAAGTTATTGAGTTCTCTCCAAATTCCTTGATTTATTAACAACCCTTCAAAAGGTTTGTTTAATGTAATTGTTCGTTTTTCTTTTCCATCATTAAGTACCACATCAAAGCTGCCACTTAGCGCGATAAGAAACTCTTTTTGTGTTTTATGTGAATGTCCTCCGCGTTCTGCTGCACTTGGTACATCATATAAATAGTAAACTCGCTTCATTTCAAAAGGCAATACATCATGTTCAATAACAGATATATTTCCGCGATTATCTTCAATTTTTGGAATCGAAATAAATTCTACATTCATTTTTTATTCGGTATTACTTTTTAGTAACGTTATCCATTTTTGAGAAATTTTTTCCGATGAAAATTTAGCTACAGATCCTTTTGTATTTTCTTTGCAATAGGTATAAAGTACTTTTTCATATAGCATTCTATTCATTGCGATTTTCAAAGCTTCAAAATCCTGATTGTCTACTAAAAGACCATTTTCTTCATTCGTTATTAGTTCGCTTGGTCCCGTTTTACAATCAAAAGAAATTACGGTCGTACCAACAGATAAAGCTTCTAAAATAACCATTGGAAACCCTTCATAATTACTTGTTAAAACTAAAAAAAGAGCTTCTTTACAATAAAATAAGGTATTTTCTTTAAAACCCAAAAGATGAATATAATTTGAATATTGACTTTCTTGAATCAGTTTTTGCAAACGGTCTTTCTCCTCTCCTTCTCCTATAATTACTAAATGAATTTCACTATTTGGCAAATCACTTTTACAATAGGTTGTAATCAATTGATCAAATTGCTTCAATGACACTAATCTTCCTATTGCAAGACAATATTTAAAAGGTAAACTAGCTTCCGAATTCATTATTTTGTTTTTAACAATATTTGAAATTACAATCCCTTTTTCAAAACCATATTTTTTTTTGATTATAGCATTCATTTCACTCGAAACCGACACAATCTTAAAAGCTTTACTAAAAATTTGATTTGCCATTACTTTACTTGACGTAAAATAATGTTCTAAAACACTACTGTGAATCGTATAAATAAATTTAAAACCAGAATAGAGGTAATATAAAAAAACCAATTCCATCAACGGATTGATACGGTACCTAAAATCTATGATGTAGTCAAATTGTTGTTTGTTTAAATACTTTTTCAGTTTGAAGTATTTCTGAAATTTAGAATATTTCCCCAAATTAATTAAAGTACCATAATAAGGATAAGCTACTTTATTTTCTAAAACGATAACGTGAACCTCAAAATAGGAATCGTGCAATAGCTGCGATAACGAACTAAAGGCACGCTCTAAACCGCCATCAGCAAGTGTATATCCTATGAGCGCTATTTTAGTCGTTTTGCCTTGCTTTACCAACATTGAATTATTATTTTCGTAACAAATATAAAACTCCTACCTCAACTTAATGCAAAAAAATCCGCTAGTTACCGTAATTTGTTTGTGCTATAATCACGCATCATTTGTTGTTGAAGCTTTAGATTCTGTAATTAACCAAACTCATAGCAACGTAGAGCTAATTATAGCAGATGATTGCAGTACCGATAACTCTCAAAAAGTTATTGAAAGCTGGCTAAAAAACCACTCTGATATTCCGTTTATTTTAAACACTCAAAATAGAGGGAATACTAAAACCTTTAATCAGTGTTTAAAATTAGCTAACGGAGAATACATAATAGATCTTGCTGCTGATGATGTATTACATCCAGAATGCATCACAAAACAATTGAAAGGATTTGCTGAAAGCACGTATAAAAATCTTGGATTAGTATATGGTAATGCGGAATGGATTTCAGAAAAAGGGCAACACATTCACGACTATTTTGAAACTGACAAAAATAGAAAAGGAGTTACTCTACAACCTACTGGTAACATTTATATTAATTTATTAAATGGTAAAACAAAACTTTGCTCCGTAGCTGCTTTAGTAAAACGAGAGGTTTTTGACAAGCTCAATGGTTACGATGAGAATTTAGCCTACGAAGATTATGATTTGTGGATTCGGGCTTCAAGAGTTTATAATTTTGATTTTGTCGATGAAATTTTAGTTCAGAAAAGAAGGTTGAATAATTCTATGTACACTTTATTGCTACAAAAAAACAATTTGAAAACACGTCGTTTCAATTACTCGACTTATCTTATTTTGCAAAAGGTTTTTATTTTAAATCAAAACAAAGAGGAATTTAAGGCCATGCTGAAACGCATTCGAGTAGAAATGAAAATAGCTTTTCACACGCGTGATTTTTTATTGCTCACTAAGTATGTTTTTCTAGATTTGAAGGTTAGAGCAAAAACTTTGTACTAACTGATAGAGCGCTATAAATAGTTTTAATTATTAATATTTATTTCTAAAATTTGCTAAATAGCTTTTAATATTTATTCTTTTATCAAATTCTATATAAGATAAATAAAACGAATAAAAACAAAGTATAATCAAAATCCAAAAAGAATTAGGATAATCAATCCAAAAAACAACTATAGAAGCTAAAACCCCTAAAATTATTGATTTACAGATAATTATAAAAGTATTTTTTCTGAAATTAAATTCAAATTTCTTATTAACAATATAATAAACATACAAACCATAAAGAACGTAATTTAGCAGTAAGGCCAGACCAATACCTACTAAACCTAAATAGTTATAGAATAAAATAGTAAATCCAATATTCATTGTATCTGACAATAATTCTTGCTTAAAATACAATTTCTTTTCCCCTTTTGCTAAAATTATAAAAGCAAGTGGCCACATTATCGCCTTAATAATTATGGCTAATAATGCCAATTTAAGAATCAAAACTACTGCAATAAAATCTCTAGAATACAATATTCTAATTACAAAGGGCGCTAAAAGATAAAATACTAAAATAAGTGGCGTAATAAGCAATAAGCCCACTTCAATTTGATCATTCACCAAGTCTTTAACTTTTGCATTATCTTTTTGTACGATGGTCAATCGAGGATAAAAATCAGTACACATAGCATTAAAAATCAGCCCAACATAGCTAATCAGTATCGTAGAAGCAGCGACATACAATCCTAAAACAGACTCAGAAACATGCTGAAAATTGAAATAAAGTTTAAGTAAGTAAGCCGTTATTTGCCCGAAAATTACATTTACAGAGAGTAAAAACCCCAATTGTATCATATCCTTACCGCGTGATATCGTTTCTTTTATACTTACTTGAACCGGAATTACTTTAATCTTTCTTGAAAAAAACCAATTTACTAGATAATTCAAAATGGCAGACAAAAGCAAAACAGCTACAATACCATCTAATCTAAATAAATAATAGATAGGAATAGTAATTAGAGTTAATACAACCGAATAGACAACCGAGGAAAAAGCGATTTTTTTTATGGAGCGAGTGCTTTGCAAAAGCACCATTTTATGGACTGCTAAACTGGAAAAAATTAAATTAAAAGACAAAACGTAAAACCAATTAGCATGTGCTTCTGATCCAAAAGTCCAAATACTTAGATTATTTGCAAGTACAAAAGTCACTAAAAAACCAAAAAATCCTGTCACTATAGCAGCTCTTTTAAGGACTACAACTGTTCTTGAAAATTCTTCTATATGATTCTTAGAATGTGATAATGATACCATTCGTACACCACTTATACTAATACCAAATCCTGTTACAGCAGTAATTATGGATATCATATTTTGTAAAAGTCCTATAATACCAACGCCGGTAATTCCTAAAAACAAAGCGACAAATTTAGAGCCAACCAACCCAACAAGAATTTTTAATACTTGTGAAAAGCCAAAAACTCCTGTGGCTTTTAAAATGGTTTTCTGTGATTCCTTTCTTTCTGTTTCCACTTTATTTAAATACTACTTTGTACTAGATCCATTCATTTACTTTTTTTATGATAAAATTCACCTGCTCTATAGTTAAAGTTGGATTTAATGGCAGACTCAATACTTGATCATGAATTTTTTCGGTAATAGGAAAAGATAAATTATTAAAAGAGGCTAATGCTTTTTGTTTGTGTGGAGGTATTGGATAATGAATAACCGTTTCTATGCCATTCTCAGTCAAATAACTTTGTAATTCATTCCTGTAAGGAGTACGAATTACAAATAAATGAAAAATATGATTTACCGAATTATCATAAAACGGCAATGTAATTTTATCGTTTTTTATTTCTGATAAATAACGTTTTGCAATAGCACGTCGTTTATCATTATCGGCCTCTAAATAAGGCAATTTTATATTTAAAAAAGCCGCTTGTAATTCATCTAATCTTGAATTTACACCTGCAAAATCATTGTAATATTTGGTTTTAGAACCATAATTTCGAAGAGAACAAATTACTTTAGCCAATTCAGAATTGTTTGTTACTACTGCTCCTGCATCGCCTAATGCACCCAAATTTTTACTTGGATAAAAACTATAAGCAATGGCAGCTTCTTGATTTATTGTTTCTGTTTTTTGATTTGCTTTTGCACCATGAGCTTGCGCAGCATCTTCTACAACAACTAAATTATGCCCAGTAGCAATGGTATTTATTGCATCCATATCAGCTAATTGTCCGTACAAATGAACTGCTAAAATCGCCTTAGTTCTAGAATTGATTTTATCACTAATTAAGTCTGCATTGATATTATAGGTTTCTATTTTTGGCTCGACCAAAACCGGAACTAAATCGGCTTGTAAAATAGCCAAAATACTAGCGATATAAGTATTTGCGGGTACAATAACTTCATCGCCTTTTTGCAATTTACCTAAAACAATATATGCTTTAAAAAGCAACACTAAAGCGTCTAATCCATTGCCTGTACCAATACAATGTTTTGCGCCGCAATAGTTAGCAAATTGGGTTTCAAATGTTTTAACTTCATTTCCTAAAACATACCAACCGCTTTCTAAAACTGATTTTAATTTTTCATGAAAAGCAGTTTCAAAAGGTTCATTTATCTTTTTTAAATCTAAAAATGGTATCATATCAGATTCATTTTATAAAAATCTTGACTATAAACGGAACAACCCAACTCTTCTTTTTGTTTTAAAAGTCCAGCATGATATCCGCTTTCATTATCTTCATTTACAATACCCATATCAAAAAAAAGCTTTCCTTCTTGCTTATATTTTTGTATCAAGTTGATGAATAAAAAATCTAAAGCACGAAGGCTTTCCCCTCTATTGGTAGTTGCGCCATACTGAGACTTAACAGTTGTAGGAGTTTCAAATAGGGTAATTCCAGCAATAATTTCATTTTCATGATACACTGAAAATTGCTTGATATTATCTGGAAACCTATTTTTTAATTGTGTTATTTCGGCTAAAGTATGAACGGGTTTTGCATTGTATTTTTCTTTTAGACGTGGCTCTAATACTAATTGCCAAAAAGCATCTAATTGCTGTTCTTCGACTAAGTCTAAATCGTCCATTTCTATTTTTCTAAAGTGTTTTAATTTACTTTTTGAAATTTTTAGAGGCAGACTTAGATTTATAGCTAAATTCATTTCCTTTTTTAACACAAAGGCTCCTTTTTTAAATAAGAAAAAATCAGCTTCTTGATTACCCCTATAAGTGTAAAAAGAGGGAATTGGCTTGTAATAGAAATATAGAAATCCTTTTTGCTTCAAAAAAGATAACAAACCTTCAATAATAGGTGCTAGTTGCTCAGCATTTATTTTAGACGAATATACTAATCCACCATAAGTCAGCCCTTGATGGGAATAAACAGAATCCCCTACACGATTCGCAGGTAAAACAGCGACCAATTTTTGATCATCGTAGACCATCAATGAGAAATCCTTAAATCGATCTTTATGGTATTCCATAAAATCACGATGAAATAAAAAAGTTGCGTTTTTGGCTTGACCAATAAAGGCATTCCAGTTTAGATAATCGTTTTCTTGGTACTGTTTAAGAGAATAGTTTTTCAATATTTTATTTTAAACTTAGTGAAAGTGACCATTTTTTTATTTGTTTTCTAAAGTAGGTAAATACCATCTAAATTTTACAGCCATCAAACGCACAGAGATAATAACCAATGAGGTAGTCAAGTATAAAATATCATTATCTAAATTTAATTTTCGAAGTAAGAAGAAGACAGTTCCTCCTAAAATACATATGGTAGCATAGATTTCTCTTCTAAAAATAACGGGGATTTCGGTACATAAAATATCACGAATCACACCTCCAAAACACGCAGTCATTGTCCCTAATGCAATACAAATAACAGGATGAAGTCCGGTGTTTATTCCTTTTTCAAGACCTATCAATGTAAACACACCCAATCCGATGGTATCAAACAAAAACAACGAAGTACGCAATTTATCGAATTTTTTTCTAAAAATAATCGCCAACACAAAGCTAATTCCTATAACGTAAACATACTTTAGATCCAGCATCCAACCTACTGGGGTTCTTCCGATTAAAACATCTCGCAGGGTTCCGCCACCAACCGCAGTAACAAATGCAATAATAAAAACCCCAAAAGGATCCATCTTTTTATTCATAGCGGTTAATGCGCCCGACATGGCAAATGCCATTGTACCAATGATATCCAGTATTTGAAACATTTATTTTGGAAGTTTGAGTTTTGAAAATCGTACAAAAATAACTAAAATACGCGTCAAATCAGTTGGAAACTCTCTTAATTAAAGATTCTAATTATTCTAAATAAATATTCGAACCCGATCACAAAAACTGGATTTTCTCTGTGTATATTTGTAGCTATTAATTAAATAGTTGAAAGCTTTGAAACAAATCACTTCGATACAAAATTCATACATAAAATCTTTAGTGCTATTACAAGAAAAAGCGAAGGCGCGCAGACAATCGGGAACTTTTTTGATGGAAGGAAAACGTGAAATTGCTATAGCCATAAAAGGAGCTTACGAAATAGAAACACTACTGTTTTTTCCAGAAATATGTTCAGAGTCAGAAGCTCGTGAATTATCAAATAATGCGGAGCTAATAGAAATCAACAAAGAAGTCTATCAAAAACTCGCCTATCGAGATACCACCGAAGGGATTTTGGCTATAGCCAAAACAAAAGCACTACAATTATCTGATTTAAAATTATCAGATAATCCATTAATACTTGTTGCCGAAGCGCCAGAAAAACCAGGAAATATTGGTGCGTTATTAAGAACTGCCGATGCGGCAAATCTAGACGCAGTAATCATTGCCAATCCAAAAAGCGATTTATACAACCCTAATATTGTGCGTTCTAGCGTAGGTTGTCTTTTTACGAGACAAATCGCCACGGGAACAACATCAGAAATAATTGCTTTTTTAAAAGAACGAAACATCAATTTTTATTGTGCTACGTTACAAAATTCGACTGCATACCACACACAAGACTATACTGCTCCAACAGCATTAGTAGTGGGCACAGAAGCTACTGGTTTAACCCAAGAATGGCGAAAAGAAGCAACACAAAACATCATCATTCCTATGCAAGGTGAAATCGATTCTATGAACGTTTCTGTTGCTGCTGCAGTTTTGATTTTTGAAGCCAAAAGACAGAGAAATTTTAAATAATTAATTTTAAATTAAAAAAGATGAGAAAAAATATCTTAGCCTTATTATTAATCGCTTTTAGTGTGAGCACTTTTGCACAAATGAGTTCGACACAAGTCGACGAATTAGTAAATCGCACTTTAAAAACTTTTAACGTTCCCGGAATTGCAGTTGCCATTGTCAAAGATGGAAAAATTGTTCACGCTGAAGGATACGGTGTTAAATCTATTTTGACCAAAGAAAAAGTAGATGCCAATACACTTTTCGGAATAGCTTCAAACAGTAAAGCTTTTACCAGTGCAGCTTTAGCTATGTTAGTAGATGAGGGCAAAATGAAGTGGGACGACAAAGTCATTAAATACCTTCCTAATTTCAAAATGTATAATGATTACGTCACTAATGAATTTACGATTCGTGATTTACTAACCCACCGCAGCGGATTGGGTCTTGGTGCGGGTGACTTAATGATTTGGCCTGATGGAAGTAATTTTACAGCACAAGACATTATTCAGAATTTACAATATTTAAAACCAGTTTCCGCTTTCAGAACGCAATATGATTATGACAATTTACTTTATATAGTCGCTGGCGAAGTTATTCACGTTGCTAGTGGTTTAAGTTGGTGTGATTTTATCGAGCAACGCATTATGAAACCATTAGAAATGAATAACAGTGCGGCCTCTTTTTTACGACTAAAAGATACCACCAACATTATAGCTCCTCATGTGCCTATAGATGGAAAACTAAAAGTTATCAAGCGCTATCAAAATCAGCTTTTTGATGCAGCAGCCGGAATTTATTCCAGCGTAAATGACCTAAGCAAATGGACAATTATGCAAATGAATAACGGACAATATGGAGCAGATAAAAAGCAATTATTTTCAAAAAAAGAACACAACGAAATGTGGCAATTGCAAACTATCATTCCGGTAAATGCCAGACCACCTTATAATACCCATTTTAGTGGTTACGGATTAGGATGGTTTTTGAGTGATGTAAAAGGATACAAACAAGTGACTCATACTGGAGGATTAGAAGGAATTGTTACTCAAGTTACCTTACTGCCTGAATTGAATTTAGGAATTATTGTTTTGACTAATCAGCAATCTGGTGCGGCATTTAGAGCGATAACAAATACCATAAAAGATAGCTATTTAGGAATACAACCAGAAGATTATGTCGCCAATTACAGCAAGAGTTTAAAAGAAAATGAGGAATCTGCAGATAAAAAAACAGAAGCTGTCTGGGCGACAATTGCTACCAACAAAAAAAATAAAGTAAAAGAAGATTATAAGAGAATTTTAGGAACCTACAAGGACAATTGGTTTGGCGAAGTAGCGATTTCAGAAAAGAAAGGGAAATTATATTTTGCTTCCAAACGTTCGCCACAACTTACCGGTGAAGTTTTTTTTTATAAAGAAGGTAATTATGTTGTAAAATGGAACAATGCTTATTTTCATGCCGATGCTCATTTATTTTTTGAATATGACGCAACAGGAAAAGCAGCTCGATTGACAATGAAAGCCATTTCTGAATTAACCGATTTTAGTTATGATTTTCAAGATTTAGATTTTAGTAAAATAGACTAATGTTTTGATAAATTGTAATTTAATATTTAAGCATTGAAAAGCGTTTTTCCTTGCATATCTCCTAACAAATTTCTATTTTTAGGAATTGAATCCTACCCGTATGATAGAAATTGATCTAGAAAAAGAAAATAAAGCAATTGCTCAAGAATATAAAGAATTGCTGCGCATAAGCTATCAAACACTAAGTGATGAGGATAAAAAACTCATTCGCAAAGCATTTGATGTGGCTGTAGAAGCGCACAAAGACCAACGAAGAAAATCAGGTGAAGCTTATATTTTTCATCCCATTGCTGTTGCTAAAATTGTAGCCTCAGAAATAGGTTTGGGAGCAACCTCTATTGCTGCCGCATTGCTACACGACGTTGTAGAGGATACACCAACTACAGTTGAGGATATCGCCAATATGTTTAATCCAAAACTAGCTCAAATTGTAGAAGGACTTACAAAAATAGCATTGGTTCAAAAGGATTTAAACATCTCTATGCAAGCAGAGAATTTTAGGAAAATGATATTAACGTTGAATGATGATGTTCGCGTTATTCTGATAAAACTTGCCGACCGTTTGCACAATATGCAAACCATGGAATCGATGCGGGAGGACAAACAAGTCAAGATAGCCTCTGAAACACTATACATTTACGCACCTTTAGCGCACAGACTTGGCTTATACAACATCAAAACAAAGTTGGAAGACTTAGGTCTTAAATATACAGAACCAGCTATTTATAATGAAATTGTTAGCAAAATACAAGAAACCAAAGAAGAACAAGACGATTATATAAAATCTATTTCTGATGTACTTAAAAAGTCATTAGACGACGAAGGTGTCGAATACATAATAAAAGGGCGACCAAAATCGATCTATTCGATTCGTAGAAAAATGCATGCTCAAAACGTAAGATTCGAAGAAGTCTACGATAAATTTGCACTTCGGATTGTATACAAATCCAACACCCACGACGAGAAATTTATTGCTTGGAAAATATACTCTATAGTCACGGATCATTATAGACCGAGTCCAAGCCGTTTACGAGACTGGATTTCTTCACCAAAATCTACAGGTTATGAAGCCTTACACATTACTGTAATGGGACCTAAAGGACGTTGGGTAGAAGTTCAAGTACGAAGTGAACGTATGGATGAAATTGCAGAGAAAGGATATGCTGCACATTACAAATATAAAAATGGCGCTACAGAAGAAAGTGGTTTAGATGTATGGCTTAATTTATTGAAAGAAGCTTTAGAAAACTCTGAATCAAATGCAGTAGATTTTGTAGAAGATTTTAAAATGAATTTATATTCAAAAGAGATCTTTGTATTTACACCTAAGGGTGAAATTAAATCACTTCCTAAAGGGGCAACTTCACTCGATTTTGCTTTTAGCATACACTCGGAAATAGGAATTCGTACAAGAGGAACACGAGTAAACGGAAAATTAGTGCCTCTTAATTTTGAACTAAAAAGTGGCGACCAAATAGAAGTCATTACTTCACAACATCAAAAACCAACCATCAACTGGCTTGATTATGTGACAACTTCGAGAGCTAAAACAAAAATCAAAAATGTTTTAAACGAAAACACTAAGAAAATTGGTGAAGAAGGAAAAGAACTCCTAACTCGAAAATTAAAACACTTAAAAATAACGTTAAGCGAGCAAGTTATTAATGAATTGGTTAACTTTTTTAAATTAAAAACGAGTTTAGATCTATTTTACAGAGTTGGAGTTGGAGCCATAGAAAATCAACAATTAAAAGATTATGCTGCTCAAAAGAGCAATACCTTCATCAACTTTTTCAAAAACAAAATGAAGCGTTCTCCTAGCTCTCAGGCTATTGAGGACATACAAAGGCCAGTAATAAGCAGCAACTATGACATGCTTGTTTTTGGGAAAGAACAAGATAAATTAGATTATAAATTATCGCCTTGTTGCAATCCAATTCCTGGAGATGAAGTTTTTGGATTCGTTACGATTAACGAGGGAATAAAAGTGCATAAAAAAGATTGCCCTAACGCGATAGGAATGCAATCTAATTACGCTTATCGAATCATGCCTGCCAAATGGATTGACTCATCGCAAGAAGAATTTAAAGCAATCATTAACGTTACAGGAATGGATGTTTTAGGACTTACCAATCAATTGACAAAAGTAATTTCAAACAATATGCATGTCAATATTCAAAGTATAGCTTTGAATACCGACGCTGGAATTTTTCATGGTCAAGTAACTGTAATTGTACAGAACAATACGATCTTGAAAAAAATGATCAGTAACATCAAAAAAATTGATGGTGTAGATAAAGTAACTCGCGAATACAAAACATAAAAATTTGTTTATTTTTTATCTTTTAACCTAGAAAAAGGACAAACTTTGAACTTAACAAACGGGAAACTTTAATCTTTAAACTAAAAAAATTACCTTTGCCAGTATATGACACTCATTTCAATAGATAACACGAAAAACCAAGAAATTGTAAAAAATGTTTTTACAATGTATCTTGAAAATAAAGGACATCGTAAAACCCCTGAGCGTTATGCAATACTTCAGGAAATTTACGACAGCGAAGAACATTTTGATGTAGAGAATCTCTATATCAAAATGAAAAACAAGAACTATCGTGTGAGTAGAGCAACGCTTTACAACACCATCGAATTGCTTCTTGACTGTGCTCTAGTTCGAAAACATCAGTTTGGACAAAATCAGGCTCATTATGAGAAATCGTACTTTGACAAACAGCACGATCACATTATTATGACCGATACAGGTGAAGTAATTGAGTTTTGTGATCCCAGAATTCAAACTATTAAGAAAACAATTGAAGAAATTTTTGATATAGAAATCACTAATCATTCTTTGTATTTATATGGTGTAAAAAAACAAAAAAAGAACGAGGAACAAGACGGTTCCGAAATATAAAAATTAACTACAAATAACACACAGAATGACCGTAGATTTATTACTAGGATTACAATGGGGAGATGAAGGAAAAGGAAAAATTGTTGATGTTCTAACTTCAAAATACGACATTATTGCTCGTTTTCAAGGCGGACCAAACGCAGGACATACTTTAGAATTTGACGGAATAAAACACGTACTTAGAACCATTCCTTCTGGAATTTTTCACGGAAACAACATTAACATCATTGGTAATGGTGTTGTAATTGATCCTGTAGTTTTTAAAAGTGAGATTGATGGTTTGGCTAAATTTAATTTAGATCTACAATCTAAATTAATTATTTCAAGAAAAGCTCATTTAATCTTACCTACGCACCGTTTATTAGACGCAGCTTCGGAAGCTTCTAAAGGAAAAGCAAAAATTGGATCTACGCTTAAAGGAATAGGACCAACTTACATGGACAAAACTGGTAGAAACGGAATTCGTGTAGGAGATATCGAATTAGAAGATTTTGCTGATCGTTACAGAGCTTTGGCTGATAAGCATGAAGCGATGATTGCTTTTTACGATGTTGATATTCAATACAACTTACCGGAATTAGAAAAAGAATTCTTTGAAGCAATTGAAGATTTAAAAAAATTAGATTTTATCGATAGTGAAGAATATTTACACCAAGCACAGAAAGCAGGTAAATCTATCTTATGCGAAGGTGCGCAAGGCTCTTTATTAGATGTAGATTTTGGAACATATCCATTTGTTACTTCTTCTAATACTACTGCTGCAGGTGCTTGTACTGGTTTAGGAATTGCGCCTAATAAAATCAAAGAAGTTTTTGGAATTTTCAAAGCTTATATCACTCGTGTTGGTAGCGGACCATTCCCTACTGAGCTTTTTGATGAAGATGGTGCAACAATGGCAAGAGTAGGAAATGAATTTGGATCTGTAACAGGAAGACAAAGACGTTGTGGTTGGTTAGACTTAGTAGCGCTTAAATACGCGATTCAAGTAAATGGTGTTACCCAATTGATGATGATGAAAGGCGATGTGCTTTCTGGATTTGAAACACTAAAAGTATGTACGGAATACAATTATAAAGGAGAAAAAATTTCTCATTTTCCTTATAACATCGAACCAGAAAATGTAACTCCTGTTTACCAAGAGTTCAAAGGATGGAAACAAGATTTAACTGGTATGACAACTTATGATGAATTACCGCAAGAGCTTAAAGAATATATTGAATTTATAGAAAAAGAAGTTGAAGTTTCTATTAAGATTGTCTCTGTAGGACCAGACAGAAAGCAAACGATTCTAAAATAATATTACTAACGCTCTGATAATTCAGAGCGTTTTTTTTTAAACAATAGCTTTTTAATTAAGATCACAAACCTACTCCACTCTAAATCTCAAATTTATTTTGGCTATTTAGCAAATTGATGACGATTAACAAATACACTCCTTAAGTTATTATTGTAGTATGAAATAAACAGCTACATTATTGCTCTAAAATACTCTTTTAAACAAAATCCATTTCACATGAAAAACCCCGTAATTAACATACAAAAAACCGAAGTCCTTTCTAATAACCACTATATTTTAAATAAAGTAACATTTGATTATCAAAAGAAAGATGCATCATGGATCACTCAAAAAAGAGAAGTGTATGATCGTGGCAATGGTGCAGCTATTTTGTTGTACAACACCAAACAAAAAACAGTTATTCTTACCCGACAGTTCCGATTGCCTACTTACTTAAACGGGAATGCATCGGGAATGATGATTGAGGTTTGTGCGGGATTACTAGATCAAGATAATCCAGAACAATGCATCATAAGAGAGACTGAGGAAGAAACAGGATACCGAATTACTGCTGTACAAAAAGTAATGGAAACTTATATGTCGCCAGGTGCCGTGACAGAAATTCTATATTTGTTTGTAGGACACTATGACGAAAGTCTAAAAGTGAGTGAAGGTGGTGGATTAGAAAGTGAACAAGAAAATATAGATGTTTTAGAAATGTCCTTTGAGGAAGCTTATGCTAAAATCGAATCGGGTGAAATTAAAGATGCCAAAACAATCTTGTTATTGCAACATGCCAAAATAAAGAATCTTGTTTAATGAGCAAAACAACAAAAGGCATTTTATTTGCATTGCTAGCTACGTTTTTATGGTCGGTAAACATGGTTATTGCTAGTGGCGTAAAAGAACATATTCCGCCAATAGGATTGGCTTTTTGGCGTTGGACAGTTGCTTGTGTTGTCCTTACTCCTTTGGCTTTGAGAGCGACTATTACAGATTTTAAAATTGTAAAAAAACACATTAAATATCTCTTATTAACTGCAATATTAGGTATCTCGATCTTTAACACTTTAATTTACTTTGCCGGAAAAACCACGAGTGCTTTTAATTTATCCTTGATGGCTATCTCGATTCCCTTATTCATTATAGGGATTTCTAGAATTGTATTTAAAGAGAAAGTTTCGAATCTAGCTATAGCGGGAATTATAACTATAATTACAGGAGTTTTAGTACTTATTAGTAAAGGTTCATTAGACGCGTTGCTTCGTATTAACTTTGCATTTGGAGATTTATTAATGCTTCTCGCCTGTTTTTTCTTTGCTTGTTATACTCTTTTAGTTAGAAAAAAGCCAAAGGAATTAGAGCCTAAAGTGTTTTTATATTATGTATTCGTAATTGGTACCTTGATACTGCTGCCTTTTTACCTCTGGGAAAATACTTATCTCGAAAAAGTAGTAATCGATTCAAAGACACTTCTTATTATCTCCTATGTTGGCATATTCGCTTCGTTAGTTTCTTTTTACTTATGGAACGAAGCCATCGTATTAATTGGCACATCAAAAACAGCTGTTATTTATTACTTGATTCCAATATTTAGTGGCATTCTCGCATATTTTTTTCTAGGCCAATCTATTGAATTTATACAAATTATAAGCATGGCTATTATAGTATTGGGACTAATAATTACCAATAAAAAATAATTAGAAAACAAAAAGCAGTATAATAATACATACTGCTTTTTGTTTTAACTTGTAAAATGAAAAGACCTATTTATTAGGTTGTGGTGTCATTCTTAAATATGGTTTTATTCGTTCGGAACCTTTTGGAAATTTTGCCGCAATATCTTCATCTTTAATTGATGGTGAAATTACAACAGGATCACCGTCTTTCCAATTCGCTGGAGTGGCTACACTATAATTTGCAGTTAGCTGTAAACTATCAATTACACGTAACAATTCATCAAAATTTCTACCCGTAGAAGCTGGATACGTCAGTGTTAATTTAATTTTTTTATCGGGTCCAATTATAAAAACAGAACGAACTGTAAAACTTTCACTGGCATTGGGATGCATCATATCATATAACATAGCAACATGCTTATCCTCGTCGGCAATGATAGGAAAATTTACAGTAGAATTTTGAGTTTCATTTATATCCTTAATCCACTCCATGTGAGAAGCTACACCATCAACACTCAAAGCAATAACTTTTACATTTCGTTTTTGAAATTCAGGATAATAGTTTGCTACTGTTCCTAATTCAGTAGTACAAACTGGAGTAAAATCAGCTGGATGTGAAAATAATATACACCATGAATCTCCCAGCCATTCATGAAATTTTATTTTTCCTTGTGAGGTCTCTGCTTCAAAATCAGGGGCAATATCGCCCAATCGTACTGTTGCCATACTCATTTATTTATTTGATTAATAGTACGGTAAGTTATTGAATTTAAATTGATAAAGAAAAATATAAACTTAAAATTCTAATCGTTTTACTTAAAAACAAAAAAAAGTAATAGTAAAGTTCGCCTTAGGAATACTAAGCTCATAGCCCTGATCGCAATGGCATCCTTTTATTTCCTATTAAGACGAAGGAAGAATAGGAAATAAAAGATATAATGGAGAGCAGGAATAAGCTACATAAAAAATTTATATTAGGACTGTTTTTTCTTTAAGTTAGGCAAAAAGAAAGCTATGATCCCGATTAGAGGCAAATAAGCACATAAATGATATACATAAGTAATACTGCTATGATCTGCTAAATTTCCTAACAAAGCGGAACCAAGACCGCCCATTCCGAAAGCAAAACCATAAAACAGACCGGAAACCATACCCAGTTTTTTAGGCAATAATTCTTGTGCATAAACCAAAATTGCTGGAAATGCCGAAGAGATAATTGTACCGATTACTACTGATAATACACCTGTCCAGAATAAATCTACAAATGGCAACAATAATGTAAAGGGAGCGGCTCCTAATACAGAAAACCAGATAACATATTTTCGGCCAAATTTATCTCCTAAAGGACCTCCAATTAAGGTTCCTAAAGCACACGAAGCTAAAAAGAGAACCAAGTGAAATTGAGCATCTTGAACAGATAAATTAAATCTCTCCATCAAATAAAAAGTAAAATAACTAGACATACTAGCCATATAAACAAATTTTGAGAATATGAGCACCATCAAAATTACTACCGAAATTACAATTTGATTTTGAGACAAATTCGGTAAATCGATTACTGCTTTTTTGGTACTTCTTAAACTGAGGTGATTTTGATACCAAAGTGCTATTCTGCTCAAAACTAATAATCCGATGACTGCCGCTACAAGAAACCAAATAATGTAGTGTTGCGCATTAGGCACAACGATTAATGCCACTAACAAAGGTCCTAAAGCTGTACCAGCATTTCCACCCAACTGAAATATAGATTGTGCTAAACCACGCTTTCCTCCAGAGGCTAAAAAGGAGATGCGAGAAGCTTCTGGATGAAAAATTGAAGAACCAATTCCTACTAAAACAACCGAAAGAATAATCATAGAAAAACTAGCTGCGTAAGACAAAGAGATTATTCCGAGTGCTGTAAAAATCATTCCGAAAATCTGAGAAAAAGGTTTAGGCCTTTTATCGGTGTACAAACCTACCAAAGGTTGCAAAATCGAAGCTGCTAGTTGATATGCTAATGTAATTAAGCCTATTTGAGTAAATGTTAAATTATAATTGTCCTTTAAAATAGGATAAGCAGCAGGAATTACTGCTTGTAATAAATCATTAATCAAATGCGCAAATGCAATTGAAAATAATATAGGATAAACTGTTTTTTGTGCAGTAGAAACGCCATCAATAGTTGATGCGTTAGTGGAGGATAAATTCATTTTTTTTTAATAAAATACATTAATACTGCTTCAAATAAGATTTATAGTTGAAGTACAAAATACCAAAAAATTAAGGTGATGAAAGAAAGTGGAATTCCAAAACCAATCATCATGCTACTCAATTTAGGTTTTAATCCGTGAGTAGTTGCGAGAATGCTCCCAGTAATCATTGGAGCCATTGCAGATTCCATAACAGCTACGTCTATCGTTTTTGAATGCTGCTGCAAAATTACAACATACAGTAAATAGATGAAAGCCGGAGTGAGTATTAATTTAAATAAAAGTCCCAATCCTAAATATCTCCAATGCTGACTTCTTCTATCAAACTGTAATTGCAAACCAACAGAAAGCATCGCTAATGGCGTAATAACACTTCCTGTTTTTTGAAGAAAATATTGAATGTATTCGTGAAAATCAACATTTAAAAAATTCATCAAACAAGCTATCACAAAAGTGATGAATGGTGGGAAAATAGCAATTTTTTTTGCGATTTCGAGACCATTTGGCTTTCCAGTAGAATACAAAGTAGCGATGAGAATAGTAACCGTAGAAAGCACAACAAATGAGCCAGGTTGATCAACTAAAATAGCCGTTTTCAACCCTTCCTCTCCATACAATGCTTCGATGATTGGATAACCCAAAAAAGAGGTATTTCCTAAACCAGCTGTAATAATTAAACATCCTGTAAGCTTACGAGACCATCCGAGCTTTTTACCTAAAAGACTAAAAAACAGATAAGAAGCTGCAAATCCAAGCCAAGCTACTCCAATAGGATATAACAGTTGGTTATTCCATACGATTTTAGGTATATAATACAATGCAATAGCAGGAAGACACAAGTAAATTACAATCTTATTTAAAAGTTTGTAAATTTCCGTAGGGAAGCCCTTTAACTTTTGAAGAAAAAGACCTAAAAATAAAAAAATAAAAATTAATGCAAAGTTATACATGACACACAATTGATTGCAAAAATACTATTTATAAATCTCCTAGAAATAAAGAAAAACAGAAATGAATAATAATTACATCATTGCCATTTATAGCATTAATAATAATGATATTGGTAAAAAAGCATTGTATCCTTTTACAATTCTTATTTTTAATTGAACAAAAAAAAAGAATCCTTTTACAAGGTAAACAATGACTTGATATAGGATGCTTTTTTTGAAACTGTTTATGTTTTCACTACTTTTACTTTTCAAATCATCCATTTTGCAAAACAAAAAATCACATCTTAGCGCTTTGAATGAAAAAGCAGGAATTCCTCCACCAGAAACCACTAGTTTAACTTCTATTGGAACAATTCAGCATTTTAGAAAAATACAACCTTCAGCAACTGCATTAGTTGAAGGTATTTTAGAGGGAAACATAACTGCTTTGAGTCGTGCCATAACTTTAGTGGAGAGCACAAATAGCAATCACTTAAGCAAAGCCAATGAAGTAATCAATGCTTGTTTACCACATTCTGGAAAATCGATGCGAATTGGAATCACTGGCGTTCCCGGTGTAGGTAAAAGTACTTTTATTGAAGCCTTTGGTAAATTTTTGACCAATCAGGGAAAAAAAGTAGCGGTACTTGCTGTTGATCCTAGTAGCACCATAAGTCATGGTAGTATTCTGGGTGATAAAACTCGTATGGAAGAATTGGTTAAAGATAAAAATGCTTATATCCGTCCGTCTGCTTCTGGTGAAACATTAGGAGGTGTTGCTCGAAAAACTCGTGAAACAATTACACTTTGCGAAGCGTGTGGTTTTGATACTATTATTATAGAAACGGTTGGCGTTGGCCAAAGCGAAACCGCTGTTCATAGTATGGTAGATTTCTTTTTATTGCTAAAAATAGCGGGTGCTGGAGATGAATTACAAGGCATAAAACGGGGTATTATGGAAATGGCAGATGCTATTGTAATTAATAAAGCCGATGGTGATAACATTAAAAAAGCGCAGTTTGCTAAAATGGAATTCAATAGAGCCTTACATCTTTTTCCAGCAAAAAAATCAGGATGGATTCCTAAAACCTCCACTTGTAGCGCTATCACTAAGGAAGGAATTCCAGTAGTTTGGGAAATAATTCAAAAATTTCTAGCATTGACTAAAGAAAATCAATCCTTTTTTGAAAAAAGAAAAGAACAAAATCAATATTGGATGCTGGAAACCATAAATGAGCAATTAAAAATAAATTTCTACAACCAACACGAAATACAGAATCTTTTAGAACCTACAAAAAAAGCGGTGCAAAATAATGAAATATCACCATTTGCAGCCGCTCAAAAATTATTAAACTTGTATCAAAATTCTAAAAACAATCCGCAGAATACGGACTAGTTTCTATTTCTTTTTCTTGATATCTCTTAGCTTATATTTATTTTCTCTATATAAATTACCTGCAGTAATCACATGCGCTAAAGCATCTTTTGCCAATTCAGGATCTAATTTTACAGGAATCAATGTAGTATCATTTTTAATTTTAAATTGCAAAGGTTGCAAATTAGGTTGCATAATAACAACTTGATCCTCAATTCTAAAAGCATTGATATCATTAAACTGCATGATTGATCTTCCTTTTGTTGTTGCCTTTATTTTAGTTAAATTTCTCCCCACCATAGGAGTTTCAAACTCAGCGCCTAAATAACTTAATAATGTAGGCGGAATGTCAATTTGACTCGCTAATTGATCGTATGTTTTTCCTTTAGGAACATTTGGACCAATTATTAAAGCAGGAATATGAAATTTATTGATTGGAACTAAATTTTTACCAAATGTTCTGGTGTTGTGATCTGCTATCACAATAAAAATAGTGTTTTTATAATACGGTTCTTTTTTAGCCATTTCCATGAATTTTCCAATCGAGAAATCAGCATATTTCATGGCATTGTTCACCGTTGCAGCTTTCTGATCGTATCTTTTTATTCTTCCTTCAGGATATTCAAAAGGTTCGTGATTGGATGTAGAAAACATCAATGAAAAGAATGGTTTGTCTCCTTTAGATTTAAAATAATCGTTGGCCTTAACTACTAAATCTTCATCAGAATAACCCCAAGTTCCTTTGAAAGCATATTTTTTACCATCAGCATCAAAATCATCTTGATCTACAATATCCTCAAAACCATTTCCGTTAAAAAAAGAAGCCATATTGTCAAAATTAGACATTCCTCCATAAATAAAACTGGTTTCGTATCCTTTGCGTTTTAAAGCTTCTGCCAAAGTAAAAAACCCTTGTTGTGAATTACCTAATTTTACCACACTTTCTGATGGAGATGGAAGAAATCCTGTAACTACCGCTTCTATCCCTCTTACACTTCGCGTACCTGTACAATATAGATTAGTAAACAATAAACCTTCTTTAGAAAGTTTATCAAACTCCGGTGTTAGGGGTTTTCCACCTAAAATTCCAACATATTCTGCACCTAAACTTTCTTGTAAAAAGATAACTAAATTATACGGTCTTTTTAAGATGGTGTCTGGAGTTTGAACATGCAAAAAAGGAATAGCTGGATCTGTAAATTGAGTCACATCCATGTATTTTTTTACACGTGCTGTGGCTTCTGCCTCTTCCATTTTGCCGTACATTTTTGTATTTCCTTCGTTCTTAATTGAATAAGCCGCAAATGCAACCGTATAAAAAGAATTTAATCCTAAGCAATTGGTCAATTGATCTGTAGAAAAAACTGCATTGCTGGCATTAATAGGTCTTTTAGAAGTCAAACTAGAACGTGCTCCAAAAAAGAGTAAAAAGAGCACCAATGGAAAGAGTAGTAATTTGAATTTATAATCTGAAGAATGAGTATGAAAGAGAACTTTTCCTTTTTTTAGAGCAAAATACAATACAACACCCAGAATTAAAAAAGTAACTATAATGGAGGTCAAATAGCTTTTTAGCAACATTCCAACTACTTCTTTGGGATATATTAAATAATCTAAGAAGATTTTGTTGGGACGTGTATCATATTGCTTTACAAAATCTGGAGTAGCAAGCTCGACAAAAAGAATCAAAAACAGAAATAAAAAACTATAGAAAGGCAGGATTTTATTAACGAATTTAATAGCATTATTTGGAGTAAATGTAACTAAGAGCGCTGGAAGAAAGGATAAATAACTCAAAAGAATTAAGTCCATTCGTAAGCCAATTGGAAAGATATACCAGTAATTCTCCGTTTCTACTACTCGATCTTTGAATAAGAAAAATAAAAACAACCGACTCAAAGTCATAATTAGCAATCCAATTGCCATAAAGTTAAAAACAGGTTTTAAAAAAGCTAATTTTTTCATTAAGAGGAAATTATTATATTTTATAAATGGATATTAATTTTAAACAAAAATAAACAGAATAAAAGGAATATGATTCTGTTATAGAATTAAAACAAAAAATAAAAGCCAATCATAAACAAATCAACACTCTAATTTCTCAGACTTCATTTTGTTTATAATCAGCTTTTTACTTTATTTTCGATACACTAATTTTTTTTGTAAAAACTATTCTTTTTCGTAGCGCTCCATTTCACGATCGTAAAAATCATTTGCAAGAACAATTAATCCTTCCATTTCTGCATTTAATTCTCCTTCATCTAGATCTTCAGCCTCTTCAATAAACTCTACCTCATCGTCTTTCAAATTGATTATAAATCTTGGATAATCAAGATGTATGATAAAAATGTCTTCTGGGAAGTCAGTATTGTCACCTAGTAAAAATTTTGGTAATTCCATAATATATTTTATTTATTAATGTCTTTAAATTGTCCTTCTAAAATTAATTTTTTTGTTAGTCTTGCAAAGCGAATATACAAAAATATAGCCGCAGCTGTAAGTCCAGCCGAAAGTCCAATCCAAATACCGATGGCTTTCAAATCAGTGTACAATCCTAAGTAAATTGAAATTGGAAATCCGATAACCCAATAAGCAACAAAAGTAATGTACATAGGCACTTTTACATCTTGCAAACCCCTTAACGCTCCTAAAACGACTACTTGTATTCCGTCAGAAATTTGAAAAAATGCAGCAACAAATAATAGTTGCGAAGCGATTAAAATAACTTCTTTAGTTTCTACAATGTGCTTGATATCATTGACATCAACGAAAATTCTAGGTAAATATTGGTAAAAAACGATAAAGATAACAGCAAAAACAATTTCTAAGAGTATGGCTAGTAAAAATATGGAGCGAGCTACGAGTTGTAATTTCACATAATCCATTAATCCTTTTTGGTTTCCTACTCTAATCATTACGGCAACACTCAAACCCATTGCAAACATAAAAGTTAGAGAGGCTAAACTTAGCGCTATCTGATTCGCGGCTTGGCTAGTCGTACCTAAAAGTCCTGAAAGCCAAATAGCTCCCGTAAACAAAGCTACCTCAAAAAACATTTGCATAGAAGACGGTAAGCCTAAATTAATAATCTTATTCAGCATTTTTTTCTTAATCTCTTTAAAACTGAAATTTTCAAAATAAGGATGAAATTTTGGTTTTCTAATCAAACTATAATGCATATAAACCAACATTACGATACGAGAAACAATGGTACCAATTCCGGCTCCGACAATTCCCATTTTAGGAAAAATCCAAATACCATAAATTAAAAAATAATTGATCACCACATTGACTACATTACCTATAATGGTAGCCCACATAGAATATTTCGTCTCCGACTTACCATCAGCAAATTGCTTGTAGGCTTGGTAAATTATCAAAGGGACTAGAGAAAAAGCAACAATATCAAGATAAGGTTTGGCCATTTCGACCACAATATCCGGCTGACCCATCAAGGAAATCAAAGGTTTAAAAAAGAAAATAATCAAGAATAAAGTAAATCCTAAGATCGTACATAAAAACAATCCGTGATGAAAAACACTCCTTCCTTCTTCTATATCATTTTTACCATCCGCTTCTGCTGCCAACGGTGTAATCGCAGTAGAGAAACCAATCCCTAATGATAAAGCTATAAAAACAAAACTATTTCCTAAAGAAACCGCTGCTAGTTCTGTTGGACCTAATTTTCCAACCATTATATTATCAACAATACCAACAATGGTATGTCCTAGCATTCCTAAAATAATAGGATACGCTAATTTTAAATTATAAGAAAACTCTTTGGTGTACTGGGATAAATTCACTTGCTTTTTTTTAAAGTCGACAAAGGTAAGCAGAAGCAATGAATTGTATCGATACAATTGAATATATAAGCTACTATTTTAAAAATTATCTCATCCAAACAAGTAATTCTATAACAAAGGCTTCAAATTGTATAACTATTTCGAGCGCTAACAATTTTACATTTGTACCGTTGTGTTTGACACACTAAAACAAAAAAATTAGAATAAAATTTAAAAAGAACAATTATGAAAATTTCAGGAAAAATTAAAATCGCAGTAGCATTTACAATGGCAGTAATGTTTTCAAATCAAACTCAAGCTCAAGAAACTAATAAATTAGAAAATTACGATCAAGGTTTCCGTTTAGGTGTTGGTCTTAACGCTGGTGTACCTACAAACGAAGATGTTTACAACTATTCAATAGGTGGAGATGTAAGACTTCAATACGATTTAACAAAAAGATACTCAGCAACATTAACTACAGGTTTTACAAACTTATTCATCAATGATGGTGTAAAAGATCTTGGATTTATTCCTGTAAAGTTAGGATTTAAAGCTTTCGTATGGGAAGATCAATTTTATGTATTAGGTGAAGTTGGTGGTGGTATTGCTGTAACTAACGGATACAAACAAGATACTTACTTATGGTCTCCAGGAGTTGGATTTGCTGGAAAAGATATTGATGTGAGTTTGCGTTATGAATCATACACAGAGTATGACACGAATCAAATTGCTTTACGTATCGCTTATGGTTTTAAACTATAAACTATATCTGATTAAAAAAAATGCGCTGATCTCAGCGCATTTTTTTTTGTTTATTCTTTATCTAACATTTCTTTGTAAACGGCTATGTTTGCTCGTATTTTATCATCCATTTCAGGCTCTTTAATATCGGTATATTTTTGCATTTCTTCCCAAATTATTTTTCCTACAATGTAACGCGCCATTTCTTTATCATCAGCTGGAATTACATACCAAGGTGCCTCTTTAGTTGCGGTTTTATTTATTGCTTCTTCATAATATTCCATATATTCCTCCCAGTGTTCTCTTTCTTTTAGATCACCAGTCGAGAACTTCCAATTGTGTTTCCCTTCTTCTAAACGTCGCAACAATCGTTGTCTTTGTTCTTCCTTACTTAAATGCATAAAGAATTTCAGAACTATAATTCCGTTTTGAGTAATGTGCTTCTCAAAATTTCTAATTTGCTCCATTCTATTTTCCCAAAACTCGGGTGTAATGTCTTCTAGCTTTTCTATTCCAGGCAAATTCTCATTCAGGATATATTCGGGATGAACACGTGTTACTAAAACATTCTCATAATGAGTTCTATTAAAAATCGCAAATTTTCCCTTTTCAGGTAAAGCTAAATAGTGACGCCATAAATAATCATGTTCCAGTTCAGTAGAATTTGGAGTTTTAAAACTACTAACCACAACTCCTCGTGAATTAAACCCTTTAAAAACTTCGCGTATCAAACTGTCTTTTCCAGAAGTGTCCATTCCTTGCAAGCAAATCAGTACACCATATATATTGTGCGCGTACATAACGTCCTGCAATTCGCTTAACTTGGCAGTTATTTTCTCTAATTTATTTTCTTTTTTTTCATCGCTAGCACCAACTTCTAGATTAGTTGGTAGTGCAGACAATTTAATCTTGTCAACCACTTTAAAATCATCTGGATTTATAGATTTCATAGGAAATAATTTATCTTTATAAACTCAAATATAGCAAATTTTAAGGAGCTTTTTCCTGCTGTACGCTATATCTTTTGCTTCGCCAAAATGGCTAAAGCAAAAGGATACCGCTACCATCAGGGCTAAGAACCCATTTTCAAAACTCTACCAATGGAAAAATTTAAAATCGATTTATTATTTCAAATCATCGGAATTGGCTCTGCTTCTGGACTTATATACAAAAATAATACACTCTGGATTATTGGTGACAATAGTGGTTTCCTTTACGAATACAATATAAATTCAAACGAATTAAATCGGCATCCATTAATCGAAAATCCAACTGAAAATATTGCTAAAAAAGACAAACCCGATTTTGAATCTATTACCAACCACGGAGACAACCTCTATGTTTTTGGTTCAGGATCGACTGACAAAAGAAATAAAAACATACAAATAGATTGGACTACTAAAAAGATAATAGCAACCAACGACCTCTCTAATTTATATAAACTGATGCAAAGCGTTGGTAAAATAAATCCCGAAGATTTTAATCTTGAAGGCGCTATTTACGATGGTAAAACTTGGTATTTTTTAAATCGAGGAAATGGAATCGCTGCCAAAAATGTACTTTTTACCATTAAAGGAGAAAGTATAACGAAACCATCTAGCATTCTTTCAAACGAATATAGTCTACCAAAAATAAAAGGTGTTCGCACCAGTTTTACAGATGCAGTCCTAGTGGAAAACAGCATCTATTTTTTGGCAACAGCCGAAGACACAGTTTCTACTTATGAAGACGGTGAAGTATTAGGCAGTATTATAGGAAGCATCGATCTGACAACCATGAAAATAAAATTCACAAAAAAAATTAGCAACACTAATAAATTTGAAGGATTAACGCTGTACAGTCATTCGAGTACTAAAATTGAATTTTTACTCTGCGAGGATAAAGACACATCCATTTTAGAAACAGCTATTTATAAATTAACACTTTTTATAGAACAGTAAAAATAAGACCTATTGTAACAATTAAAAAAGGAATAAGACTAACTAATAAAATCAACACTTAAAAGATGAAAAAAATATTTTTTGCATTAGCATTCGCCTCCTTTTTTTGGAGTTGTAAAACTGGAGGAACTGCCGTTACAGATACTAAATCTGCTACAGAAACCGTTGCCGTTTCTATTAACTTAAACGACATTAAAGACGACAAAGTAATAGTTGTCGTTACCTCACCAAAAATAACAACCGATGAAGTAACGTACAGTATCCCTAAAATTGTTCCAGGAACCTACTCTATTGATGATTATGGCAAATATATCGAGAACTTTAAAGCTTTTGATAGTAAGGGGAATATCCTTACTACAACTAAAGTTGACGATAATACATGGAGCATTAAAAATGCAAAAGCAATTGCTAAAGTGACTTATTTAGTAAATGACACCTTTGATACCGAAAAAGGAAGCGGATTCGGAAATAACGATATTTTTTCTCCTGCAGGAACAAACATCGATGCAGGCAAAAATTTTATGCTAAATATGCATGGTTTTGTAGGTTATTTTAAAGATAAAAAAGACCTTCCTTATCACGTAACTATTTCACATCCAGAAACACTTTGGGGCGCAACTTCTATGACTGATCTTGATGCAAGCACAACAAATGATCTTTTTGTTACATCGCGTTATGCTGAATTAGTAGAGAACCCTATAATGTATGCAAAACCAGATTATACAACTTTTACTATTGATGGCATGGAAATCCTTATTGGAGTTTATTCTCCTACAGGAATTGTAACTGCTGAAAGCATCACTCCAGAAATGAAGACTATGATGACGGCTCAGAAAACGTTTCTAGGTAAAGTAAATGCTACAAAAAAATATAGTGTATTATTGTATTTATCAACAATGACTCCAGATGACGCTAAAGGTTTTGGCGCACTAGAACATCCTACCGCAACAACAGTAGTTTTACCAGAAATGATGCCAAAAGAAGAATTGGTAAAGTCGATGATAGATGTAGTGTCACACGAATTTTTTCATATTGTTACTCCATTATCGATTCATTCTAAAGAGATTCATAATTTTGATTATAATGCACCAAAAATGTCAGAACATTTATGGATGTATGAAGGCGTTACAGAATATTTTGCTAATTTATTCCAAATCAATCAAGGCTTAATTTCTGAAGAAGATTTCTTGACTAGAATAGCAGAAAAAATAGCTCATGCAAATGCAATGAATGACACAATGCCGTTCACAACAATGAGTGCGAATGTTTTGAAAGAACCTTACAAAGCTCAATATTTAAATGTATATGAAAAAGGGGCTCTTATTGGGATGTGTCTGGATATTATTATCCGAGAAAAAAGTAATGGCGAAAGAGGGATTCTTGATTTGATGCAGAAATTATCTAATGAATACGGACCATCAAAACCATTTAATGACAACCAACTTTTTGCTAAAATAACTGCGCTAACCTATCCTGAAGTGGGAACATTCCTAACAACATATGTATCTGGAAGCACTCCTATTCCTTATGACATCTATTTAGCCAAAGTAGGTATTACAAAATCTATCACAAAAACAGCAGCCAATGTTTTCTTAAAAGGACAAGTTCCTTATATAGCTGTTGATCAAAAAACAAAAGAAATCAGTGTGAAACCAAATATTGAACTCAATGATTTTTATAAAAATTTAGATTTAAAAGGCGGAGATATTATTGTATCTATTAACAACAAACCTTACTCACTTACGAATATTTATGATATGATCACTAGCAGCCAAAACTGGAAAGAAAACGATGCAATCACTATCAAAATAAAAAGAAACGGCGTAGAAAAAGTAATCAAAGGGAAAGTAAAGCTTCCTTACGAACAAAAAGAAGGCCTTAAAGCGTCTGATGCAACAAAAAAAGCTTTAAAAGAAGCTTGGTTAAAAGGATAAAATATAAAAAAGTATAGCAAATCCCAATTTAGAAATAGATTGGGATTTTTTTTTGTGAAATTTGATACTATTACCCACATCTTTCCAACAATTTTCTTTATTTTGCGGCAAAATTTAAACCGCTAAGAAATCGTCAAGATTGATCTTGAAGCCTCAAGGAATATCATAAAAATGGCGAAATCGTGTTCCAAATAAAACCAAATTTAAACTTAACATGAAAAAATCGATTATTGCGCTCGTTACACTATCATTATTATTCGCTTGTGCTAAAAATGAGCCTAAAGGGAACTTACACATTACAGGGAATATCAAAGGATTAAAAAAAGGAACGTTGTACATCCAGCGAATTGTAGATACTACTTTAGTAGTCTTAGACTCAATTAATATTGACGGTACTTCTACTTTTGAAAATAATTTAGATCTAAAATCTCCTGAAATGTTATACATGTCTCTCGATCGTGGTACCACTAATTCATTAGACAACAATATTCCTTTCTTTGCCGAGCCTGGAAATATGACAATAGAAACCACTTTAGATCGTTATTTATTTGACGCTAAAGTTACCGGATCAAAAAACAATGAAATATTTGAAGAGTATAAAAAAATTAATAATAGTTTCACAGACAAGAATCTTTCTATGATTGAGGCTAGATTTAAAGCTATCAAAATTCAGAATCTAAAAGCCGCGGATAGTATCACTACCCTTCAAGATGCCAATCTTAAAAGAAAGTATTTGTTTGCAGCAAATTTTGCATTAAACAATAGAGATTACGAAGTAGCTCCTTATATCGCACTATCTGAGATTTACGATATTAATGTAAAGTATTTAGATACAATTCAGAAAGCAATGTCTCCAAAAGTAGCACAATCGCTTTACGGAAAAAAACTAACAGAATATGTCGCACATTCAAAACGTCAAAAATAATTTATTTGATTCTTAAAAATAATTTATAAAAAAACCATCTTGCTATAACAAGATGGTTTTTTAGTTTTAAGCTCTTAATGTTTCAAAAGATCAATTAGAAAACTATACTAAAATGGTAATTCTATTGCTATTGAAATACTATTAATGATTATTATTTGCTAAGTGCAGCAATAAACATACCTACAAAAATTAATAGATAAAGTGAAAAAATGATTACTGTCATTATTCCAATAAACTTATAATGTGATTTCAAATACCCAAAAGAAGTAGCTAAAGTTTCAGAATCATTATTCTTCAATGCTAGTTTAGCGTTAGAAGCAAATTTATTTAAATAATATACCGGAAAGAAGTAGATTGCCGCAATTATCAAATAAATAACAGTAATCATAATCCCAAAGGAAGCACCCATCATTCCTACAGCAGGATTAATTTTTGCCATTGCTGCAAATAGCGTACCCGCGAATAATGCTATTACCACTAAGAAAGCAATCCCTATATATCCTATAATAGATAAGAAATAAGCCCACTTAGCTGTTTCCTTTAAAAAGTCTTTAGCAGACACGTTTAATTTCATTTCGAAACTTTCAATTACTGAATTCTCTTCCATAATTTATTTTATTTGGTTAAGCGCCAAATTTAACAAAAAAACTATGACAAACTATAAAACTGAAAAAAAAATCGAAATAAAACAAAAAACCACTTAACTTTCGTTAAGTGGTTTTATTTAAGAGCCGGCGGAGGGACTCGAACCCACGACCTGCTGATTACAAATCAGCTGCTCTAGCCAACTGAGCTACGCTGGCGACTCATTACGGGTGCAAATATAAGACTGAATTTCTTTTTTCCAAAACAAATTCGAACTTTTTTTTGCTTTTTTTTTACTACAATTCGTTGATTTTAGCAATCAATTGATTAGCAGTTTGTTCCAATTCAACATTGATTTGTTTGAAGTGAGATTTTTTATCTTCAACCTTTTTTGCGTTCACTTTAGTGATCAAAACATCAAAAGCAGCAATTGCTTCATCAATTAAAGCATTAGTTTCTGTAGTCGGTTTTCCTGTAGTAGAAATTTCGAATAAGTAAACTGCTTCAATAATATCTCCTAAAACGTAGTTGATGTCTTTTTTTAAATTTTTAACGTTTGCCATTTTTATTTTTTTAAAATTTGAATTTTAATTTTCGTCTGCAAAAGTACACATAATCTTTCTATTACCGACTATGAAATGTAAATTTCTAAAATAGAAGCTTTTCCATTGAGAATGAATTCATTCATAGCAGCAGGAATCAAAATGGTGTCTCCTTTTTTATATTGTAGTTTAATGTGATCCTTTTCAATTTCAAAAAATCCCTCAACACACATATATACAGTAAAAGTTTCTGCTAATTTCACAACTTCCATTGTTCCGTCAAGCGATATAAAATTTGTGGTAAAGTAAGGACAATCTACTACTACATTAGATTCATTGGTATTTTTAGTAAATTCTTTTTTGGTTTGTACTTTTTTATAGTTTATTGCTTCTAAAGCTAAGTCAACATGTAGTTCTCTTAAAAATCCTTTGTCGTCTACTCTATCAAAATCATACAAACGATAGGTTATATCAGATGTTTGTTGAATTTCTGCCAACAATAAACCCGCTCCTATAGAATGAACAGTTCCGCTTTCTATGAAATAAGCATCACCAGACTTTACGTTTACCTCATCTAAAATTGAAAGTAATGTTTTATTTTTGAGATTTTCTAAATAGGTATTAGAGTTAGAATCTTCTTTAAAACCTACAATAATACGCGCCTCTTTATCTGCTTGAATTACGTACCACATTTCAGTTTTACCAAAAGAATTGTGTCGTTTTTGCGCTAAACTATTATTAGGATGAACTTGGATTGACAAATCCTCGCGAGCATCAAGGTATTTAAAAAGTAACGGAAATTCCGTACCAAAACGTGCGTAAACTGCCGTACCTAAAATTTCCTTTGGGTATTCTTTAATTAAATCTATAAAAGATTTTCCTTTCCAGATTCCATTTGAGATAACACTAACATCTTCTTTTACGGTAGAAATCTCCCAGCTTTCGCCGATAGTGCTTGAAGTAAATGATTTATGAAGTACTGATTTTAATTGCTCTCCGCCCCAAATTCTTTCTTTAAAAATAGGCTCAAATTGTAAGGGATAAAATTTCATGTTATTTTATTATAATGCAAAGATGCAAAATCAATCTTAAATTCAACCAATACTATTTGATTCAATTATTATAAATCGAATAAGTTCGAGAAAGCTTTAGCGGTCAATATTGCTAATACATTATATGTCTAGGATACTAATTTTTTGATTGCTGCTAATGCTTTAGGAATGTGTTTTGCGGCTAACATACTATCAAAAATCATTTGAATAATTCCGTCCTTATCCGTTACATAAGTAACTCTTCCTGGCAACAAACCAAACATCCCAGAAGGAACACCAAATGATTTTCTTATTTTCTTATCTAAATCAGACAAAAGAATAAACGGCAATTTGTATTGACTACTAAATTTTTGATGGGAAGCTGAACTATCACTGCTGATTCCTATAACTTCAGCACCTAGGTCTTTAAAATCTTCGTATTGATCTCTAAAACTACAGGCCTGAGTAGTACATCCTGGCGTATTATCTTTTGGGTAAAAATAAATAACTAAAGGTTTTTTACCTACTATAGAATTACTATCAAAATCTACTCCATTCGCATCTTTTGCTGTAAAATGCGGAATTTTATCTCCTACTTTTAACTCCATTATTCTCCTTTATACGTTACGAAATTACGAGGAGTTTCATAAAGAACTACTTCTAAATCAAACTCTGGTTTTATTCTTTTTCTAATTTTGTCCCAAATTACAACTACTATATTTTCAGCAGTAGGGTTTAAATCCTTAAATTCTGGAACATCAAGATTTAGATTTTTATGGTCAAATTGATTTTCAACATCTTCTTTGATTATATCGCTCAAAAATTTGACATCCATAACATAACCTGTTTCAGGATCTATAGCGCCTGTTACACTAACGATCAATTCGTAGTTATGTCCATGAAAATTAGGATTATTACATTTACCAAAAACAGCATCATTTTGTTCGAAAGTCCAATCTTTCCTGTGTAATCTATGTGCCGCGTTAAAGTGTGCTTTTCTTGAAATAGTAACTTTCATATTATAGAATAAATTAGCTGTTTTAGAATCTTTCTTCTATTGACAAAGGACTTTTATTTTCTTCTAGAAAATGATAAAACTCGTCAAAAATAATTTTAAACCAAACGGTGTATAATTCGGGATGAATCACCATATCTGTTTTAACCTCTTCAATTTTCATCCATTTCCAGTTTTCTACTTCTTCTGGATTAACTACAGGAGCATCATTATAATAGCCAATCATGACATGATCTAGTTCGTGCTCGGTTAAACCATTATCAAAAGGAGCTTTGTAAATAAAATGAAAAAGCTCTTTAAGTTCTGTCTTAAAACCCATTTCTTCAAACAAACGTCTGCTTCCTGCTTGAATATTTGTTTCCCCATCGCGTTGATGACTGCAACAGGTATTTGTCCACAATAAAGGAGAATGATATTTTTGATGTGCACGTTGCTGCAACATGATTTCGTTTTTACTATTCAATACAAAAACAGAAAAGGCACGATGCAAAACTGCTTTTTCATGCGCCTCAAGCTTAGGCATTAATCCTATTTGCTCATCATTTTCATTAACTAAGATTACGTTTTCTTCTGTCATATAAATGTATTTCCTGCCAAAAATACAAAAAAGAAAATTAGGGATCTAGGCTTTAACGTTCTGTTTCATTTTGTTCAAGTTGAACAAACATTTCATTCAATTAATTCTCGAATTATCCCATACTTCTTAAAACTAAATCTATTATAAAACACACAACAAATTAAATTTGCCGCAACAACAACTGCATCATGACACGAATTGAAAAACACTACTATTACCTATTAAATTAGAAGATTAATTTAAAGTACCATTTTCTAAAAAAACTAAATATCCTACCATTTTTGAGTTTAATAGAAAACATAATAATATCAATAAGAGTAAAACAGTTCTACAACAACTACTTTTTTATTATTTATAAAACCAAAACAAGTCTTTAGACGTAAATAGAAATAGTTAAACCTTACTTAAATCATTATTAAATTACAAAGCAAGAGGGTTATAAAAACCGAGCAAGGCTTTACATTTGTATTAAAGTAAGCGTTAGCACGAATGAATTCTAAAACAAATACTGGAGATAAACTCTGCTAATTTTAAAATCAACAATACAGTAATTATGAAAACAATAACCCATTTTTTAAGTCTCTTATTTTTGCTTCCTTTATTCATTTTCACTGCTTGTGGCCAAACATCTGCAAAGCAAAAAGATATAAAAAAAAGTATAACTATGGAAAATACAATCAAAAAACCAGGAAACCCTTATTATTCTAACACGGATACAACGCAACTAAAAGTTACGGATGCCGAATGGAAAAAAGTTTTACCAGAAGATGTTTATGAAGTATCGCGCAATGCCGATACAGAAAGACCATTTACTGGAAAATATTGGAATACCGATGATAAAGGAACTTATTATTGTGCAGCTTGTGGCAACAAATTATTTCGCTCTGGTGCAAAATTCTCTAGCACTTGTGGGTGGCCAAGTTTCTTTGAGCAGGAAAACAGAAATAGTGTGGTTTTTAAAAATGACAATTCCTTAGGAATGCAAAGAACAGAAGTGCTTTGTGGAAGATGCCACGGACATTTAGGTCACTTATTTGATGACGGACCAGAACCAACTGGAAAAAGATATTGCATGAATTCTATTGCACTTGACTTTGTACCTGATTCTAAATAATATGAAAAAGCTATTGCTATTAGTTGTGCTTGCGAGCTCAAGTTTGTTTGCACAGAAAAATAACTCCGATAACAACACAAAACAATCTTCTATTGAAACCATCACTTTAGCTGGTGGTTGCTATTGGTGTGTTGAAGCTATTTATGAAAACTTAGATGGAGTGAAATCAGTTGTTTCCGGATATGCGGGAGGAACAACTGTAAATCCAACTTACGAAGAAGTATGCACTGGAAAAACCGGTCATGCAGAAGTTGTACAAATTACCTTTGATAAAAACACCACTAATTTAGATGAAATTTTCAATGTTTTTTTCACATTACACGATCCAACAACACTCAATCGTCAGGGTGCTGATGTAGGAACTCAATATCGATCTGCTATTTTTTATAAAAACGAAGAACAAAAACTTGCAGCTCAATCTATAATAAATGCACTCAAAAAAGCAAAAGTTTACGATAGTCCCATTGTAACCACATTAGAACCTTTGAAACAATTTTACAAAGCAGAAAATTATCAACAAAACTATTATGCTAATAATAAAAGTGAGCCTTATTGCAAATTAGTAATACAGCCTAAAATAGAGAAATTTGAAAAATTATTCAAAGATCGATTAAAAAACAAAAAGAAATAAACGAATAAAACCGTCTCACAAAACAGTAAGACGGTTTTTTTATACTTTTTATTTAACAAATTTACTTTTTAAAGAAATTCGTTTTTAGTTAATTCTATTGTTTCTTTAAAGTGGCAGCAATCATTAAAGCGCATTTTTCACCATCTATAGCCGCTGATATGATACCGCCAGCATAACCTGCTCCTTCTCCACACGGATATAACCCCTTTATTTGTAAATGTTCATACGAATAAATATCTCTTGGGATACGCACCGGTGATGAAGTTCTAGATTCTGGCGCATGAAGAACGGCGTCGTTTGTAAGATATCCACGCATTGATTTGCCAAATTCTGTAAAGCCTTCTCTTAAAATTTGAGTTAAAAAACCAGGAAAAACTTTTCCCATTTCTATAGATGTAGTTCCAGGAACGTATGATGTTTTGGGTATATCTGAAGACACTCGGTTTTGAGTAAAATCGATCATTCGTTGTGCTGGTACCTTTTGAGTTTCCCCGGCTAAATGCCATGCTTTTTGCTCAATACTTTTTTGGAATTCCATTCCAGCCAGAGCACCAAATTTAGCAAAAGGTTTAAAATCTTCTAATTTTAATTCGATTACTATTCCGGAATTAGCCGTAACCTGATCTCTTTTAGACGGAGACCAACCATTCGTAACTACTTCACCCGGACTTGTTGCACAAGGCGCTATAACACCACCTGGACACATACAAAAAGAATACATCCCACGACCATTAACCTGCTTCACAATAGAATATGGAGCTGGAGGCAAATGCTCACCACGATAATCACAACTGTACTGAATACTATCAATCAAGGATTGTGGATGCTCCGCTCTTACTCCCAATGCAAAAGGTTTTGCTTCTATGAATACTTTCTTTTTATCTAATAATTCATAAATATCACGAGCAGAATGTCCCGTTGCAAGAATTAATTTATTAGCCAGAATAGTTTCTCCATTGTGAGTAACTATTCCTTGAACTTCATTATTTTTAATTAAAATATCTGTTAACCTAGTTTCGAATAAAACTTGCCCACCAAATTCAATAATTTTCTCTCGAATATCCTGAATAATTTGAGGTAACTTATTGGTTCCAATGTGCGGATGTGCGTCTACTAGAATATCTGGAGTAGCACCAAAAGCTACAAACAATTCCAAAATTCGGGTAACATCACCTCGTTTTTTAGAGCGCGTATATAGTTTTCCATCAGAATAGGTACCTGCGCCACCTTCACCAAAACAATAATTAGAATCTTCGTTTACCACATGATCTACATTAATAGCTTTTAGATCACGACGGCGACCGCGAACCTCTTTACCTCGTTCAATTACAACTGGTTTAAGCCCAAGTTCTATTAACTGTAAAGCAGCAAACAATCCAGCTGGACCTGCTCCAACAACGATTACTTCTTGCGCATTAGAAACATTTTTATAATCAGGAAGCCTAAATTCAGTTTCATGAAAAGGTTCTCCTTTTAAATAAACCGATACTTTTAAATTTATTTTTATAGATTTCTGACGTGCGTCTACGGAACGCTTCAAAATAGAGACATGCTGAATTTCATTGACCGAAACTTTAATATGTTTCGCCAAATAGTCTTTTAGCAACAATTCGTTTGTTGCTATTTCGGGAGTAACTTGTAAAAGAAGTTCTTGTGGCATTTTTTATTTTTTAATCTTTATTTTCTCAATCAGTTTATTCAAAAATTGAAAACAAAGTACAAAAGTAGTATTTTGAAGTGAAATTAGTTATTGAATGAGAAATGCTTTTTTAAAATAGACTTTGTAACTTTGGCAATTAAAACATAACAACTTATATAATTCCTATAAATATGTCTCGAAAAATAAAATTAATTTGGGATTTCCGTGGACCTGCTTCCTCAAAAACAGCTGAGCACCATGAAATTCATTTAAAAGAATACATCGCCATTGAAAAATTTCCGTTAGATATTACGGGTTTTGAAATAATCAACGAAATGTTTGCTATTGCTTTTATGGTAGTAAATGAAGAAAATATGATTGCTGTTCGTGACACTTTGAAACCACATCGAGGAGAAGTTTATGAAGGATAATATCCAACAAAAAAAACCAAATTTCAACATGATATCATGTTTAAATTTGGTTTTTTTTTATATAATATGATATCTTAATTTGCCACTTCACTAATAAACTTGATACGCATTAATCGCAATTCATCAAGATCATAATCGCCATCAAATTCTTTCAACGCTGATTCAATGCTATCAGACTCCGATTCCATATAATAATCATGAATTTCTTCTTGCTGATCTTCATCAAGCATATCATCAATCCAGTATTTAATATTCAGTTTTGTACCAGAATAAACAATTTGCTCCATTTCTTTGATTAAAGCATCCATATTGATCCCTTTTGCAGAAGCAATATCATTAAGAGGTAATTTACGATCTATATTTTGTATGATATAAAGCTTGTTTACAGAATTTACTCCAGTTGACTTAACAACTAGATCCTCTGGCCTTATAATGTCATTTTCTTCAACATAGCGACTGATTAACTCTAGAAATTCTTTTCCATATTTCTTAGCTTTACCTTCTCCAACACCATGAATATTAATCATTTCTTCTTGAGAAATAGGATATTTCAATGCCATATCTTCCAATGAAGGATCTTGAAAAACTACAAACGGAGGAACACCCACTTTCTTAGCTACTTTTTTTCTTAAATCCCTAAGCATACCCATCAAAACTTCATCTGCAATTGCCGATGATTTAGAAGCAGTAACAATAGCTTCGTCAACCGTTTCGTTGTATTCGTGATCCTCAGACATCATAAAAGATTGCGGGTTTTTAATAAAGTCTAATCCTTTATCTGTAATTTTCACAATTCCATAAGTCTCAATATCTTTAGATAAATATCCAGCAACTAAAACTTGTCTTAACAATGCCATCCAATACTTTTCATCATAGCTTCCTCCACACCCAAAAAAAGATTGAACATCTGTTCTATGTGCCTTTATAACTGCGTTTACGCGTCCTATTAAGGTAAATACAACCTCTTTTGATTTATATAAATGTTTGGTATCGCGTACAACTTGTAATAATTTTACGACTTGATCTTTAGCTTCAATTTTGATTTTCGGATTGCGAACATTATCATCCATATCGGCACCTTCGCCAGTTATGTCGTCAAATTCTTCTCCGAAATAATGCAGTAAAAACTTTCTTCTGGACATCGAAGTTTCGGCATAAGCCACCACTTCTTGCAATAGTGCGAAACCTATTTCTTGCTCAGCAACAGGTTTACCAGACATAAATTTTTCTAGCTTTTCTACATCTTTATAAGAGTAATAGGCAAGACAATGCCCTTCACCACCATCTCTTCCTGCACGACCAGTTTCCTGGTAATAACTTTCTAATGATTTTGGAATATCATGATGAATTACAAAACGCACATCTGGTTTATCAATTCCCATACCGAATGCGATAGTAGCCACAACAACATCTACATCTTCCATCAGGAACATATCTTGATGTTTGGCTCTAGTTTTAGCATCCAATCCAGCGTGATAAGGAACAGCACTTATTCCATTGACTTGCAAAACCTCAGCAATTGCTTCAACTTTTTTGCGACTCAAACAATAAATAATTCCTGATTTGCCTTTATGTTGTTTGATGAAACGAATAATATCCGATTCAATATTTTTTGTTTTGGTACGTACTTCGTAATATAAATTAGGTCTATTGAATGAGGCTTTAAAAGTTGTCGCATCAGTCATATCTAGATTCTTCAAGATATCTTCTTGAACTTTTGGAGTAGCAGTTGCGGTTAAACCAATAATAGGAACATCCCCTAATTGTTTAATGATATGTTTTAGATTTCTATACTCTGGTCTAAAATCATGTCCCCATTCAGAAATACAATGGGCTTCGTCAATTGCTACAAAAGATATCGTTACATTTTTAAGAAAACTCACATACTCTTCTTTAGTCAACGATTCTGGTGCTACATAAAGCAACTTTGTCAATCCAGAAGTAATGTCTTTTTTTACTTGAGCAATCTCTGTTTTGGTAAGGGAAGAATTTAAAACGTGCGCAATTCCGTTTTCTGAAGACAAACTTCGGATGGCATCGACTTGATTTTTCATTAAAGCAATCAAAGGAGAAACTACTATTGCAGTCCCTTCTCGAATTAAAGCTGGTAATTGATAACAAAGTGATTTACCGCCTCCAGTAGGCATAATCACAAAGGTATTCTGTTGATTCAGTATACTTTTTATGACTTGTTCCTGCAATCCTTTGAATTGGCTAAAGCCAAAAAACTTCTTTAATTCTTTATGTATGTCAATTTCGTTTGGATTCATTCTTGATTATGTGGTATTTTGTATAAATTTGCAACACCTAAAGGTACAAATTTCTTTTACACATACAAATTTTAATTATTCTGTTTTGATTACTAAAGAAAATATATTGGCTAGCGCCAAAAAAACAATCCTATCTGAAAGTGAATCTATTGCCAAACTAGCTGACTTTGTGGATGCAAACTTTATTGAGGCCGTACAAAAAATCTACAATTCTAAAGGAAGATTAGTAGTAACGGGTATAGGAAAGAGTGCTATTATTGCACAAAAAATGGTTGCATCATTCAATTCTACTGGCACTCCATCACTTTTTTTGCACGCATCCGAAGCTATACATGGCGATTTAGGCATGATTCAAAGTGAAGATGTAATTATTTGCATTTCAAAAAGCGGTAACAGTCCAGAAATAAAAGTATTGGTTCCTTTATTAAAAAGATTTGGAAACACACTTATTGCAATAACGGGAAACATGACTTCGTTTTTAGCCAAAGGTTCTGATATTGTATTAAATACTACAGTAGATGGAGAATCTTGTCCAAACAACTTAGCTCCTACCAATAGCACCACGGCACAATTAGTAATGGGTGATGCGCTTATTGTTTGTCTTATGGAAATGCGCGATTTTAAACCAGAAGATTTTGCTGTTTATCATCCAGGAGGCGCTTTAGGAAAAAAACTTTTACTACGCGTAAAAGACATGTTAGAACACAGCTTAAAACCTATGGTTGCACCAGAAGCTTCTATAAAAAAAGTGATTTTTGAAATTTCAGAAAAACGATTAGGAGTTACTGCAGTAGTCGAAAATGATAAGGTCATAGGCATTATAACTGATGGTGATATTAGGCGAATGTTAAATGACAGAGATACTTTTGCCGATTTGACTGCAAAAGACATTATGACAATCAATCCAAAAATAACAACATCTGAAGCTATGGTTGTGGAAGCATTAAACATAATGGAGGATTTCTCTATTACTCAATTAGTAGTAGTAGATAATGGGGACTACAAAGGCGTATTACACTTACATGATATTTTAAAAGAAGGAATCGTATAATGGCTAAAAAAAACTTAAACGAAATGTCGTTTTTAGACCATCTTGAAGAATTAAGATGGTTATTGGTTCGAAGCACAATTGCCATATTAATTTTGGCCACTTTCACTTTTTTTGTAAGTGATTATATTTTTGATGTGATCATTTTTGGGCCTACAAGTCCCAATTTTGTGACTTATCGCTTTTTTTGTGACTTATCCAACCAATTGGGTTTTGGTGAAACAATATGCGTAACTGAAATGCCCTTTATCATTCAAAATACGAATATGGAAGGTCAGATCAATGTTTTGATTTGGACTTGTATTACGGCAGGATTCATTCTTGGATTTCCATTCATATTATGGGAAGTTTGGAAATTTATCAGCCCAGCTTTATATACAGCAGAAAAGAAAAATGCAAAATTATTTATATTTTCATCCTCTTTACTTTTCTTTTTAGGTGTATTATTTGGTTATTTTGTGATAGTGCCTATGTCGGTTAATTTCTTTGCCACATTTACTATAAGTAATGTTGTAAAAAACCAATTTAGCGTAGATTCCTATATTGGAATGGTAAAAACCAGTGTTATTGCCTGTGGTTTATTTTTTGAATTACCAATTATCATTTATTTCTTGACTAAATTAGGACTTGTAACTCCACAATTTTTAAGAAAATATTGGAAATATGCCGTAATTGTCATCTTAATCGTTGCTGCAATTGTTACCCCTCCAGATGTAGTAAGTCAAGTAATCGTAACAATACCTATGCTTATCATTTATGAAGCAAGTATCATAATCTCTAAAATAGTAGTAAAAAATAAAAACAAAATAAATGGCTGATATAATAGAAGAATTCAATGAATACCGTTCAAAGATGAACGAAAAATTATTGGCAGACAATAATAAAATTGTAAAAAGAATTTTTAATCTAGACACCAATGCATACGCAGCAGGCGCATTAGATGTAAAAACAAAAGAATTACTAGGATTAGTAGCTTCAGCCGTTTTACGTTGTGATGATTGCGTAAAATATCATTTAGAAACTAGTTTTAAAGAAGGCGTTACCAAAGAAGAAATGATGGAAGCTATGGGAATTGCAACTCTTGTGGGCGGAACTATAGTGGTGCCTCATTTAAGAAGAGCCTATGAATTTTGGGAAGCATTAGAAAATAATTAGAAAATTTTTTTCCGTAGAAAATTCAAAAATTGAAGTTAAAAACTAAAACCAAAGAAGCGAATTTCGTTTCTTTGGTTTTTAGTTAACGATTAAACCTAAAAACATGAAATTAAGAGCCGAAAATCTAATCAAAACTTATAAAGGACGTAGTGTTGTAAAAGGCATTTCGGTAGAAGTAAATCAAGGGGAAATCGTTGGGCTTTTAGGTCCTAACGGTGCCGGAAAAACCACTTCTTTTTATATGATTGTTGGCTTAGTAAAACCAAATTCGGGTAATATTTATTTAGATGATCTCAACATAACAGATTATCCAATGTACAAAAGAGCCCAACAAGGAATTGGATATCTAGCACAAGAGGCTTCTGTTTTTAGAAAATTAAGTATTGAGGACAATATCCTTAGTGTTTTACAACTAACAAAATTATCTAAAGCGGAACAAGTTGCAAAAATGGAAAGCTTGATAGACGAGTTTAGTTTAGAGCATATTCGCACCAACCGTGGCGATTTACTTTCTGGAGGAGAGCGCCGTCGTACAGAAATTGCTCGTTGTCTTGCTACAGATCCTAAATTCATATTATTAGACGAACCATTCGCAGGTGTTGATCCTGTTGCCGTAGAAGACATTCAACGTATTGTAGCCCAATTAAAAAATAAAAACATAGGAATTCTTATAACAGACCATAACGTACAAGAAACCTTGGCTATTACAGACAAAACTTACTTAATGTTTGAAGGTGGAATCTTGAAAGCTGGAATTCCAGAAGAACTGGTAGAAGATGAAATGGTACGTCGTGTTTATCTAGGACAAAATTTCGAATTGAGAAAGAAAAAACTAGAGTTCTAGTGTTCAATTTTTATTAATAACCGTTATATCTTCCACTTTATGAATTCAGAAAACGAACCTTCAGAAGAAACTAAAAGACAGTGGCATCAAGATCCTTCTAATTGGATTTTGGGAATTTTTTATTATAATAAAGAGGACAAACGTATTTTTCCACCTAAAAGAATTCAATGGATGGGTTGGACAATTAACTTTGCTAATCCAATGTCAGTTAGTGCAATTTTGATTTTATTACTACTTATTCTTAGCCTAGCCACTTTTAATAAATAAAACCTAATCTACGGTAATAAATTTTAACTGTTTTAAATCTCCATTATAGATATTTACGTCAACATTCCCTTTAATACCGGGCAATGTTGCTTTCTCTGTAAATTGCCAAAAAAGCCAATCGGCCCCAATTTCTTCTCTATAAAAGTTATAATTTGCAATCCAAAAAAGATAATCGGAAAACTCATCTTTCAAAAAATCATCATAATAACGCTCGCCTGTATAAATAATAGGTTTTACTCCATAATGCGCCTCTACCGCTTTTAACCATCTTTTCAATCCAATTTTAAGATTAGTAATAGATTGGTTTTTAGGTAATCTTTCTATATCTAAAACGGGTGGCAAATCTCCTTTTTGAAGTCGTACCGTGGTAATAAAAAGTTCGGCTTGTTCTAATGAATTTTCATTTGGACGGTAATAATGGTATGCTCCTCGAATCATTTTATTAGCTCTGGCACCAATCCAATTTTCTTTAAACTGATAGTCCTCTCGGTCCTTACCCACTGTAGCACGGATAAAAACAAAATCTAAGGGATATTTTTTCTCTAAAACACCCAAATTCGACCAATTTATATTCCCTTGATACTCAGAAACATCAATACCGATACTTTTGCCTTCGTGTTTCTCTAAAACTTGAAAGTTTCGAACGTCAGAAATTCGTTTTTCTTCGCTATTTGCTTTGGTTATTTTTTTTGATTTAAAACCTAAATAGTAAGCAAAACCATTGCGATAATGAAAACCAACACCAATTACTAGCGCTAACAGACAAGCTACAAGAATATACCGCAATAACTTTACAGAAAAAAAATTCGTTTTTTTCTGAGGTTTACGGACTGCCGCAGTTCTCTTTCGAACAACTTTTTTTGCCATTCAAACTAATTTTTGAGCACTTTATTATTTATTACTGAAAGCAAAACGTATAGAAGAATCAATAAAGGAATCCCTAAGTATTGAAAGAAAATTAAAAACAACAGCGACAATATTAAAAAGACGATCTGAATCGCATTTTCTTTAAAACTAAACTTCTTTATTTTTAAAGAAAATAATGGTATTTCTGCATTTAGCATATAAGCGCTTAGTAAAGTAATTACCAATAAAAACCATTGATTTGTCAGCAATTCAATAACGAATAAGGATTCAGCATATTTCAATACCAATGGTAAACTTAAAATAAAAAGGGCATTTGCGGGTGTTGGCAAACCAATAAATGAATCGGTCTGACGAGTATCAATATTAAAATTAGCCAAACGGTAACACGATCCTAAAGCAATCATGAATCCTAAATAAGGAAAAATCTGCAGATGACCCGCAACCAGAGGTGATGAATTACTGATCATCATTTGAAACATCACTAAACCTGGTACTACTCCACTAGTAACCATGTCTGCTAAAGAATCTAATTGCAAGCCTAGTGGACTAGAAACTTGAAACAATCGAGCAAAGAAGCCATCAAAAAAGTCTAAAAATATTCCGAGACAAACAAAATAAAAGGCCATTTCACAGTCTTGGTTAAAAGCAAAAACCAAGGCAATACAACCCGAAAAAAGGTTGAGTAATGTAATTAGATTGGGGATATGTTTTTTAATATTCATAGTTTATTCTTTAAATTTTAAAAATCTACTCTAGCACCATTGAAAAAGTCATCAAGGTTGGCAAATTTAGTATAATAAGTGAATGAGAAGTACGTTTTTTATTAGAGTTTTTAATTACCATCAAAAAACGTTTCTATTTTAACTAACAGATAATTCATTTATTGTAAAAACAGATAAGAAAAATCAATTTCGTAAAGCATTATTTTTCAAAAGAAAGAATTATGCTCTATAAATAGTATATTTTTGATGCTTACTTAAATAATACCTGTCTAAAAACAAAATCTTTGAAAAAAAGCGTCATATTACTCTTGCTTTTTAGTAACATAGTTACTTACAGTCAGAGCGTTCGAAAATACTCTAATGAGTTTATGAATATTGGTGTAGATGCTGCAGCATTGGGTATGTCTAATGCTGTTGTGGCTTGGACAAATGATGTAAATTCTGGATATTGGAATCCAGCTGGTTTAGTACAATTAAAAGATCACCAAGTGTCTTTTATGCACGCCAACTACTTTGCTAACATAGCACAATATGACTATTTAGCCTACGCAAGTCCAATAGATAATCGCAGTGCATGGGGCATTTCTTTAATCCGTTTTGGCGTTGACGACATTTTAAACACTACCGAATTAATTGACAGTCAAGGAAACATTGATTACAATCGCATCAGTCTTTTTTCTGCTGCAGATTATGGTTTTACATTTTCATATGCAAGAAAACTTCCCGTTCCTGGCTTTCAATATGGAGTTAACGCCAAAGTAATTAGACGAATTATAGGAAAATTTGCAAATTCATGGGGATTTGGTTTTGATGCAGGAGTTCAGTTTGAGAAAAACAATTGGCACTTTGGACTACTCGTTCGAGATATTACAACAACCTATAATGTTTGGAATATTGACGAGAAGGAATATAAAAAAATAGCGAATGCTATTCCTGGAGAAAACCAAGATTTACCAGAAAGTACTGAAATTACAGCTCCTAAAGCACAATTAGGAATAGCCAAAAAATTCATCATTAGATCCGATTATAGCATTTTGGCCGCAGCCAATATGAACATGCAATTTAATAAAACCAATGATCTTATTTCGACCAACTTAGTTAGCATTGATCCTGCATTGGGCCTGGAATTTGGATATACTGATTTAGTTTTTGTAAGAGCGGGAGTTGGTAATTTTCAGAAAGTACAACAATTAGATTACACAGAAAAAATAGGTTTTCAACCCAATATTGGATTGGGATTTAAATATAAAGGGATTCAAATCGATTATGCATTAACAGATTTAGGCAATCAAAGTGCTGCATTGTATTCTAATGTTTTTTCAATAAAAGTAGATTTGGGAATGTTTAGAAATTAATATTCATTTACTTAAACTTTACAATACAGAAAGTGTTTTTTGTATTTTTGTACATGTACATAAATTCAAAAAAGATAAAAAATAATTACTTGTATTATAATAATTAATATCACCCTTTGGGTTAAGAACATACTAATATGTCTAAATATTTGTCTACAGCAAAAAGAATTTCAACTGCATTATTACTATTACTTTCGTGTACTTCCATTACCAGTTTTGCACAAAACATGATTCTTTCAAAGGATGCGCATGTTAGCGTAATTACATGTGGAACCGGAAATGAATCCTATTCTCTTTTTGGTCATACAGCTATAAGAGTAGAAGATCGATCAAATGCATTTGATTTCGTTTATAACTATGGTGCATTTGATTTTAATACTCCAAATTTTGTCATGAAATTTGTTAAAGGAGATTTACAGTATTTTGCAGTAGCCCACTCCTATACTGACTTTATTAATGAATATCAATATGAAAAAAGATCTGTGTATGAGCAGGAACTCAATATTCCGCTAGCTTTGAAACAAAAACTATTTGACAACTTGACTGTTTCTTTGTCTACCGGAGAAAGTCATTATACTTATAAGTTTATTGATAAAAATTGTACTTCTATGGTAGTTGATATCATTAATGAAACCCTAAATACTAAAGCTATAGTTAAAAAAGAGGATACCAATACTAGTTATAGAGCCATTTTATACCCTTATTTCGATGGACATTTTTATGAAAAACTTGGAACAAGTGTTATTTTTGGAAGAAAAGTTGACAAGATGGGAACTGAACTTTTTTTACCTTTAGAACTGCAAAAAAGTCTCAAAAAAGCTACTTTTCAAAATCACTTACTAGCTCCCATCAACAAAACCGTATTAGAATTTAAAAATGAAACACCATTTTCTTGGTGGAACAATCCTTATACGTATATACTGTTTCTTATGTTTATCGTTTTTATAAATAAAAAAAGTGTGAGTTTATTCTACCTCAGCATTATGGCTGTAATTGGCTTTTTCTTTGCTTTTGTTGGCTTTTACTCTCAACATTTAGAATTGGGATACAATTATAATATATTGTTGTTTAACCCTTCTTTATTAGCATTGCTCTATTTTTATTGGAAAAAAGATAAAAAAGCTATTTATAGATTGGCGCTTATAAATATAATTTGCTTGGTTGTTTATTTGTTTTTTATCATTAACAAAGTGCATTTTATTTTAGTATTACCGTTAGTAATTACAAACGGGATTCTTTTAGTGAGGATAGCGATTCAAAATAAAAAGAGAATTCCCATAATCATTTAAGACGCTTTAGAAATAGAGCCAATTATTGACCTCTATAGAATAAAACGGTTGTTATAGTCTTAAAAGCAATATTCATATCTAAATAAATACTACGGTGTTTGATGTAATAAAGATCGTATTGTAACTTTATCAAACTGTCATCAATCGTTTCTCCATAAGAATAATTTACTTGTGCCCAACCCGTAAGACCTGGCTTAATTATATGTCTAGTTTCATAAAAGGGCATTATTTCGGCAATTTCTTTGACAAAAAAAGGACGCTCCGGACGTGGACCAATTACACCCATTTCCCCTTTCAAAATATTGACAAATTGCGGAAATTCATCTATTCTGGTTTTGCGTAAAAATTTGCCAAAAACAGTTATTCTTGTATCATTAGATGATGTGAAAACAGCTCCATTTGTTTCAGCATTTTTTACCATAGTTCGAAATTTCAAGATTTCAAAAATAACTCCATCTTTACCTACTCTTTCTTGTGTATAAAACAAACGTCCTCTATTTCCTATGGCATTGCCAAACACTATTAATGGCAATAAAAACAACCCGATTAGCAATCCAGACAACGAAATTACAATCTCAAAAGCGCGAGCAATTAATAGGTATAATTTATTTTGATTGCTTCGGCTAAATGGAAAAAAACGATAAAAATCTCTAGACATATATTGCACAGGGATTCGTTGCGTTTTACTTTCATAAACTTGAGTGTATTCTCTAATAATACTTCCAGACTCTAATAAATGTAATAAATGTTGGTATAATTCAGGCGTGATGCCTTCTGTTTTTTGAGAGGCAATAACAATTTCGGAGACACTATTTTCTTTCACGAAAGTGAATAAATCCTCTGTCTTAATATTTTGAACATAATGATAATCTCTTATTTCACTCTCGAATGCATCTGTATTAACGAAACCAATTATTTTATAATGAGGATCTATATTTTCAAGTCCTAAAATCAACTCTTGAACTTGATCTTGGTCGCATATTAATATTGCTTTTTGAAAAAAACGGGTGGAGGCCAGAAAATTAACATACAACATACGCCAAATCACTAATGCCAAAAACATTACGATAAAAAACAATAAAATTTGTAGCCGACTGCTAGGTAGTTGTGGTGAAAAAAAAGGAGTTAATAGATAAATCAATACGGTTGTTGAAACCGTAATAAGCGTACTTTTAAGAACTTGAAACTGATTACTCGCTACTTGCAAATTATACATTTCGAAAATGGTACCAAATGCATTAATGTAAATTGCTAAAACAATAGTCCAATAATAATTGGTGCTGGAAATCACAAAATAATCGAAATCAAAAACTTTTGAAGTAATAAATAATGCGGACAAAACAAACAGAACGTCAAAAAGACGCAAAATCATCTTTCGTTCTGATATTTCAAAATGCATTTTATCTACTGAAAACATAGTTTGTTTTTATAATAATATTAGGTTAGGCTTTAGCTAAAGTTAAGACTAATAATCCCTTTTAACCAAAGTAAAATGATCTAATTGTTTGGAATCCGTTTTTTGGGTAAGCCCAACTGCACATTTAATAGTGCTAAGGAATAAACGAATGCAGGTGCGGCTATCCTCATTGCAGCATGATTGATTGTTAAAAACCAGAAAAAAACAAAGCACAATAAAAACATATTGAAATTATTCTGCAAAAATAAAACCAAAGGGGTAACTACCAAAATCAATAAGGCAAATATCCCTAAAGTACCATGTTCAGCCAGCATACGAGTTATCTCATCATGAGATGCCGCTTTTATACCGGTTTCTGCTTTACGAACTTCAGTTCCTTTCCCTACGCCAACACCAAAAATAGGGTTTTTTAAAAAAATCTCAATTTCACTTCTTGCTATTTCTTCTCGACCCGTAAATTGACTTTCTTTGACTCTTCCGGCGGCATCTTGATTGGAATATCGTTTATTAATTAATCCGTCGGTTTGAAATGAAGTATAGGTCCAAGTTGCCATCATAGCAAAACCTAAGAAAACCATAATATAACTCAATTTAAACTTTCCAGCTTGATTTGATTTAAAATATAAAAATATTAGTAATAAAAGAATCATTAAAAAACCCGTAATCATTCCGCCTCGTGAAAAAGTCAACATCCCACGATACATAATATTAAGAGCAATAAATAAGTTAACTATGATTTGCAATTTGGTTTTAGAATCCAATATGAATCGTGAAAAAAATATAAACATTCCTAATCCCAAAATAGTAGCTACTTGATTAGGGCCAAAACCTCCAGAGGTTTCAAAATTAGATTCTGTACCTGTTATGACTTCTTGAAGATTGGGTGTGTATAAAATTAAATATATTACACAACTTAAAATAGGCAAGCCCATACTGAGTAAAACCGTATTTATTTCATCTAATGAAATTTTCCTTCCCATAGTATATAAAGAAGCTACTCCTAGACAAACGGGACCTGAAATATTAAAAGCGATTGCTTTACGAATATTTGTATCAAAATTTAAGGCATAAGTAGAAATAATGATACTAGGAACTAATAGAAGAAGAAATATCCAATATGGTAGAGCTTGTTTAGAAAAACTACTAAAATACATTCCTAATAAAATAAAAACAATCACTCCATACTTAGAAATCTCATACAGCGGATTCCCATCAGTCATTCTCAAGAATACTTCACTCCCAACAACATAAGCAGCTGCAATAAGCGCTTCGTTATTTCTATTTTTATTTTTAATAATATAATATAGTCCAAAAATAAAAATAGAATATCCATATATTTTTGAGGTAAAAGGAACTATAAATCCTAATGCGCCCACAACTACATGGAAAAGTATTAAATAAAGATAAGATTGATCCTCTTTTTTCATTTACAACTATTTTGCAACCAATTTATATATATTTTAATCACGGACTCTTCACTGTAATTCTCCACAATTGTTTTGTAGAGTGCCAAACCAAAGTCTATTTGTAATTTATCATTTGCAATCAACTTTACAATCGAGTCGTAAAAAACCTCGATTTGATCCGACTCTACAAGAAAGCCATTTACATTCTTTTGAATCACTGTAGAAACATCGCCAACATTAGTAACAACAACAGGCTTTTTATGCAAACCGTATTCTAAAAGTGAAACTGGTAATCCTTCTGATTTGGAGGTAAGAATACAAATGGAAGCCTGATCTATAATATTTCCAACATCTTGCTTACTGCCGTAAAGGAACACCTTTTTTTCTAAATTAGAAGCGACTATTAAAGCCTTAATTTCACGAGAATAATCATCTAAGAAATCTTTACCCACCAAATGAAAAGTCCAATCAGGATGAGAAAATTTTAGCTTTTTGGCTACTTCAATCAAAAAATAATGATTTTTTTGACTTCTTAAATTAGCGAGACATACTATTCTCTTACCAGCAATTCCTTTTAAAATAGTTTCCGAAGGGGTTTTATTTTCACTTTCCACAAAATTAGGAAGGAAAATAATATTTGCTATTTTTAATCGCTGTTTACACCAATCTTTGAGATTATGATTTACCACTACCACTCCTGAAAAAAACGGAATTATTGCTCTTAAAATTCCCGTAGGTCTTTTAGATAAGAATTCACTATTCCCATAATGATCGTGCCAAATTAACTGTACACGAGGATAAATTAATTTGAGTAAAAAAGCCAAAAAGAAGGAAGAAGAATGTGCCTGAACAATTGTAATATTATTGTTTTTAATGTAGGAACGCAGTCTAAATAAGGAAGCGATATCTAGCGTACTTTTTCTGTTTAAAAAAAAATAAGCAACTTCCTTTTCGATCAAATTCACAAGAGGACCCTGTTTCCGAGTTGCAATTAAACCTGAAAATTCAATTTCTTTAGACAAAGCATTAGCATAGCTGACCGCCATGCGTTCTGCACCTCCTGCTTCTAATGAATCTATTAATTGAATAATTCGCATTTATTAATTTTTCTATTCTAAAGATTTAAATATAGGAGTTTAGAATAAATTGAAATTACTACTTCTTGCTATTTAATAAAACAACAATACATTAACTCTTTTCAAAAATAAAAAAAGTTCACAAAGAAAAAACTCTGTGAACTTCACTATGTAACAATTTATATTTTTCTCTTATTTATCCAACAATTGAAATGTAGAATTCATACTTTTAAATTCGGGAACAATTTTTTTCATCTGCATGACAACATCTTCTTTCCCTAAGAAATTGGCTTTATGAATCAAATCGTCGATATCCTTTTTTAACGTTTCAAAATCATCTTGAATATCTTCTGCAATCATAATTTTTTCATGATAAGTAGGCAATGTTTTTGAAGTATCATTTAGTAATTCTTCATATAATTTCTCACCAGGTCTTAAACCAACTATTTTAATTTCAATGTCTTTCTCTGGAATAAAACCAGCTAGTTTAATCATCTTTCTCGCTAAATCTATAATTTTAACTGGTTTTCCCATATCAAAAATGTAAATCTCGCCTCCGTTCCCCATTGCGCCTGCCTCTAAAACTAATTGACAAGCCTCAGGAATAGTCATAAAATATCTAATTATGTCTGCATGTGTGATGGTAACAGGGCCACCTGCTGCAATTTGTTTAGTAAATAAAGGCACTACAGATCCATTAGATCCTAATACATTACCAAAACGAGTTGTGATAAATTTGGTGCATTTCTCTCCTTCTAATTTTTGATTTGTTGCATGTAATGATTGTACGTATTTTTCAGCTATTCTCTTGCTAGCTCCCATCACATTACTTGGATTCACAGCCTTATCTGTAGAAACCATTACAAATTTATTGACTTTATACAAACAAGATAAGTCTGCTATATTTTTTGTCCCCTCAATATTTGTTAGAATAGCTTGCGAAGGATTTTGCTCCATCAAAGGCACATGTTTATATGCAGCTGCATGAAAAACAACTTGCGGGGTGTATTTTTTAAAAACAGAATTCATCGCCTCTTTATTTCTTATATCTGCCACTAAAGAAATAATTTTTGTAGTCGAGTTTAAAAGTTCTGTTTCTAATTGCAAATGATGCAAAGGAGTTTCTGCTTGATCTAAAAGAATAATTTTTTTAGGTTTAAAAAGCAAAACTTGTCTTGCGATTTCACTTCCTATCGAACCGGCAGCACCAGTAATTAAAATCGTTTTTTCTTTTAATTGTTTTGAAATTAGTTTGCTGTCAAGTACAATTGGTTTTCTGTCTAACAAATCCTCAATTTGTATGGTTTTTACTTTTTGAGAGATTTCTTTTTGGTTTTCCCAGTTGGTAATCAAAGGTACGATGTAGACTTTGTAATTGAATTCTAAACATTGATCAATGATAACCAATTGTTCCTCTTTTGTTAAACTTTTGTCTGCTATAATTACCGCTTCTGCACCTATAGAACGCATTAAAGTAGGTAGTTTTTTCTTTTGAACCAGTATAGGCAAATCTAACATCCTTTTAGAGGCGTTCTGATTGTTTTTATCTACAAAACCAACAATCTTAAATCGACTTGGCGTTTCAAATTTTAGTGCGTTGGCAACTGAAATAGCGTTGGCATCTGTACCATATATAATCGTACGTGATAATTTTTCTTTACCTATTTCTGAAAAATAAAGTTCAAAAGTTTGTTTTATTATTACTCTGTAAACAAAAAGCCCACAAAAAGATAGTACGACATTAATAAAGAAAGCAGTGTTTAAAAAAACCTTAGCTCCATACAAAAACTCATATAGAAAGTTTATAAAAAGGAATACGAGAAGGACTCCTATTTGAGAAAACAAAATCTTTACCGCATCAATATAGGACGAGTGCCTAATAATTCCTGAATATGTCCTGAACAACCAGAAAAAAAATATATTTACCGCAAAGAAAAGTGATGTAAAAATAAAAATATGAGTAGTAATAATATAGTTCAGTCCTGTTCCTCTAAAAATAAGAATTGTAAAAAAGAATGCTAACAAAAGCACGGATATATCGATTAGAATAATTACCCATCGTGGTAAATATCCTAAATTATGAATGTTAAACTTTAGATTTTCTCTAGAAAAGAACAGAGAAGTTAAGGCTTTTAAATCAAATTTTTTATTGGTACTCAAAGTATTCTTTTTTTTAAAATTAGTTCTTTTCAATACTTCAAAAATAACATTTAATGAAGTGAAAAAAAAATCTTATTTATTTAATTTGTAAGATTTAAATATTTCTGTCTGAAAACTAGCCGTATGCAATTAATTCTGGTACCGAAGCCTAAATACTATTTTTTTTTAACAACGTTTTATATACAATTAAACAATTCATTAACAACAAGTTGAATTCTTTCTTTTTCCTTTTCTGTAATAATGGGACCTGATGGAAGGCAAAGACCATTTTCAAAAATGGATTCCGCATTTTTCATCCCAAAATAGGTATATTTACTAAAAATAGGTTGCAAATGTAATGGTTTCCACAACGGTCGTGACTCTATATTTTCTTTAATAAATGCTAATCGCAGCATTTCTCTATTTATTCCTTTTGTTTAATCAGTCCCAAAAGATATTCTCCATAACCTGATTTAACCAATGGTTCTGCAAGATCCTTTAATTGTTTTTCATTTATAAAACCTTGTCTCCAAGCAATTTCTTCAATACAGCCTACTTTCAAGCCTTGACGTTCTTCTATTACCTGAACAAACTGCCCTGCTTGCATCAAGCTATTAAAAGTTCCGGTATCCAACCAAGCTGTTCCCCTGCTTAAAATACCTACCTTCAAAGCTCCTTTTTCTAAATACACTTTATTAACATCCGTGATTTCATATTCGCCACGAGCACTTGGTTTAATGTTTTTGGCAATTTCAACTACTGAATTATCATAAAAATACAAACCTGGTACTGCATAATTTGACTTAGGTTTCAATGGTTTTTCTTCAATAGACAGCGCGTTTAGCTCTTTATCAAATTCAACCACACCGTATCGCTCCGGATCTGAAACATGATATGCAAAAACCACTCCTCCATCCGGTTTCGTGTTCGATTTAAGCAATTGATCCATATTGGCACCAAAGAAAATATTATCGCCTAAAACTAAGGCTACACTATCCTTGCCTATAAATTCTTCTCCTATGACAAAAGCTTGTGCCAATCCATTAGGAATTGCTTGCTCTGCATAACTGAATTTGCATCCAATTGCACTTCCATCGCCTAACAATTTTTTGAAATTGGGCAAATCATGTGGCGTAGAAATAATTAATATTTCGTTTATTCCTGCCATCATCAAAGTGGATAACGGATAATAAATCATTGGCTTGTCGTAAACCGGCATCATTTGCTTGCTCATCGCTAATGTTAGTGGGTGTAAGCGTGTACCTGAACCTCCGGCTAATATAATTCCTTTCATTTTGTGCTAATTTTGCGAATTATTTCGAATTATTTCAAATTAATTATTCTCTTATAAGTTAAGGAAGGAGTGCCAAAATTGATCAACATTCCTAACTCGGTCTTTGTGCATTTTAAATAGTTTTGTAATTGTAAATAAAATGCAACAGGCATTTGTGACACTGCTTTTATTTCTACTATAATTTCATCATAGCAAATAAAATCAGCTCTATACTGTTTTTTTAACTTCTGATTGTCGTAATATAAATCCAATTTAACTTGTCTTTTAAAAGGAATTTTCAGATTTTGAAATTCTCTTTCCAATGCTTCTTCGTAAACTGCTTCCAAAAATCCTGCTCCCAATGTACGATGCACTTTCATACAAGCCCCAATAATAGCGAAGCTTTCTTCTTTATAAAGGATTTTATTGGCTACATCCATTCGTTACAATTCTCTTTAAATTCGTTTCAATTCGCGTATTGTTTTTTGTAATAAGTTGCGTATTCCCCAGAAGTAATGTTATTCAACCAGGTCTCGTTTTCCAGATACCAATTTACCGTTTTTTCTAATCCTTGTTCAAATGTAACAGAAGGTTTCCAACCCAATTCTTTATTTATTTTTGATGCATCAATGGCATAACGTAAATCATGTCCCGGACGATCTTTTACATAGGCAATCAATTGTTCTGAAGTTCCTACAGCTCTCCCTAACTTTTCATCCATTATTTTGCATAGTAATTTAACCAAATCAATGTTCTGCCATTCGTTGAAGCCCCCAATATTATAAGTATCATGGTTCACTCCTTCGTGAAAAACTAAATCGATCGCCACAGCATGATCTTCTACAAACAGCCAATCGCGGGTATATTTTCCGTCGCCATATACTGGCAAAGGCTTGTTTTGAATAATATTGTTAATGAATAACGGAATTAGTTTTTCAGGGAAATGAAAAGGACCGTAATTATTCGAGCAGTTTGTCAATACATACGGAAAATCATAGGTTTCGCCATAGGCTCTGACAAAATGGTCTGAACTTGCTTTTGAAGCAGAGTAAGGAGAGTTAGGATCATAGGCCGTAGTTTCTGTAAACAACCCTTCTGCACCTAAGCTACCATACACTTCATCGGTACTGATATGGTAAAAACGCTTGTCCTTGCTATTGTCCTTCCATATCATTTTGGCAGCGTTTAACAAATTTACGGTTCCAATCACATTTGTTTTCACAAAAGATAATGGATCAGTGATGGAACGATCCACATGAGACTCTGCAGCAAGATGTAACACCCCATCAAATTGATGTTCCCTAAAAAGGGCATCTATAAAAGTGGCATCTACAATATCCCCTTTTATAAAGGTGTAATTTGGAGCGTTTTCAATATCTGTGATGTTTTCTAAATTTCCCGCATAGGTTAAAGCATCCAAATTAAAGATCTTATATTCTGGATATTTATTTACAAAACGTCTTACAACATGCGAACCTATAAAGCCGGCACCACCGGTGATTAAAATCTTTTTCATTTAGTTACAAATTTTACGAATTATTGCTAATTAAACTGAATTGTTACGAATTGTTTCGTTAGAATTTATAATAATTCCATACATTTCCTTAAACTTTCTTTATACTCAGGTACAACGACGCCAAAAGTAGCTTTTATTTTACTTTTATCCAATAAAGAATAAGCTGGACGTTTTGCAGGTGTGGGATAATTAGAAGCGGAAATTCCGCCAAGTTCACAATTAAATCCACCTATTTCTTGAATCGCTACAGCAAATTCATACCAACTAATTTCACCTTGATTCGAAAAATTATAAATACCAGGTTGCCAATTTTTATGTTCGATGATAGTCATAATGGCTTGTGCTAAATCAGCTGCATAGGTAGGACTTCCTATTTGATCATTAACGACATTTAGACTGTCCCTTTCTTGCATTACTCGAGACATGGTTTTAACAAAATTATTTCCGAAGCTCGAATAAACCCATGAAGTACGTATAATTATTGCGTTTGGGTTTTGCTCCAAAACTGCTTTTTCACCTGCTAATTTAGTAACCCCATATACATTAATAGGATTCGTTTGTGCTGTTTCGGTCAGCGGCACGGCTGAGTTTCCGTCGAAAACATAATCTGTAGAAACGTGTATTAATTTACAATCATTCGCCTGACTCCATTTACCCAAAATCGCTACCGACTGATGATTCAATACATCCGAAAGTTCCACTTCCGTTTCTGCTTTATCAACAGCAGTATGTGCAGCGCAATTAATAATGATTTGCGGATTTATTTCCGTTAATTTAGACTCTAAACTATTTAAATCACACAGATCCAATTCTTGGTAATCCGTAAAAATCCATTCGTACTGGGTTTTACTTATCGCTATTTGTCTCAGTTCTGAACCCAATTGTCCATTCGCTCCTGTAACTAGTATTCTTTTTTTCATCTTCTTTTTTTCATTTTGCTCCAATAAACATTGGTAGTTACCACTTATTCCTTCCACTACATCAACGTTACAATGGTTTTATAAAGCTCTAAAAAGCACTTTTTACTTTAAGAACACTATGAATAACTATTTCATAGGATCGATAAAAGCTTTTTTTAGAATTATTCTTGTCTGATCCTACCTCTGCAAAAATAGTTAATAAATTAACTATTCCTCTAGACAAGCAAAAATTGTTTATTCATTTAAAAAAAACATAAATCCGTATTTACAAAAATAAAATTCTCAATTACTAATTAAAACCTTGCTGGTTCTACCTGATCCCCTAAGTGACTTATGAATTTTATTGTTTTGTAATATTAACATTCCTACACTGCCTATTTAATTGGAGAATCAATGATTGCTTGAACTGGTTTTTGAACTGGTTTATCTGTTGCAAATAAACTAATATGAGTTTTTTTTCTCAAAATTTTAACCCAATATTAGCGGTTGTACCAGTTCTAATTTTAAGCCTGTATACAAACAAAACTCTTCAATACTCACGAACTGATGATCTTGTTTGTCTAACTGCTTTTTAATAGTTATTAAAAGTAATCGAGCATATCGATAACTTTTGCCTGTGATCCGCTGAACGTCTTTTGGGTAAATACATACTCTTTTCAGTTCTGTTTTCATGCTTTATCTATGCTTTAACCATGCTTTTGCCTGCTAGTATCTCTACTTTGATTTGCAGCAGTAGTAGCATGTGCTTTTCAAAGTTATGGAATATTATTTAATAAGGAAATACTTATTTTGTATGTGGTATTACTATTGAATATTGTAATTTGTTTTGGATGATGAAGATTATGGGTTATCAGTTTTACGTTATGCGTAAGCAAGTTTTTGTTTAACCACTAAGGCACTAAGGTTTTTATTTTCGTTATACGGTATGGGTTATGATTAATAGGTTTTATGTTATGCGAAAGAAAGTTTGTGTTTAGCCACTAAGGCGCTAAGCCACTAAGGTTTTTTATTTTCGTTATACCGTATGGGTTATGCGAAAGAAAGTTGGTGTTTAGCCACTAAGGCGCTAAGCCACTAAGGTTTTTATTATCGCTTATACCGTATATGGGTTGTGGGTTATGAGTAATAGATTTTATGTTATCGTTATCAATAGTCAAGTTTGATAATGATAAAGTTTTCGGTTTTGCTATTTCTAGCGTGAGCACAGTGTAATTAAAAAATACTTTTAACGCTCCAAATTTGTCATTCTGACGAAGGAAGAATCTTTGTTTGTTGCTCTCGTTTGTTGTCATTGCTTTGCCTGTTCCGGTAACCCTTGAGTCCTCCTTTGTCGGAATTACAAAAAAACTTTTTTAACTATTATCCTTAACTTAATGACCTTGACAGTGAGAATCTTGCTCGTGCCCATAATTTTGGTTGTTAGCACGGAAAATATTATCGCCTATCGGATTTTTCATCATGCTTTTTCTTTTTTCCTTGATGAAAAAAGAAACAAAAAAATCACTGCCTGAAAATTCAAAACTTAAAAACTACCTCAAAACGCCGTTCCACGCCCCGAGCCGTTCGCCAAAAGGCTCAACTCGCGGAGCGCTGCCACTCTGTTTTTTCGTTGTTTTTTGACGTTTTTAATTTAAGGGCGGACTTACGATTGCTAATGAAAACTATTTTCGGTTATGAGTTATCTGTTTTCTGTTTTCTGTTTTCTGTTTTCTGTTTTCTGTTATGCGGTAGCAAGTTTGTGTTTAGCCACGAAGGCGCTAAGGCACGAAGGTTTTCGGTTATTAGTTATGAGTTATCTATTATCGGTTTTGCTATTTCTAGCGTGAGCACAATGTTATTAAAAAATACTTTTAACGCTCCAAATTTGTAATTCTGACGAAGGAAGAATCTTTGTTTGTTGCTCTCGTTTGTTGTCATTGCTTCGCCTGTTCCGGTAACCCTTGAGTCCTCCTTTGTCGGAATTACAAAAAAACTTTTTTAACTATTATCCTTAACTTAATGACCTTGACAGTGAGAATCTTGCTCGTGCCCATAATTTTGGTTGTTAGCACGGAAAATATTATCGCCTATCGGATTTTTCATCATGCTTTTTCTTTTTTCCTTGATGAAAAAAGAAACAAAAAAATCACTGCCTGAAAATTCAAAACTTAAAAACTACCTCAAAACGCCGTTCCACGCCCCGAGCCGTTCGCCAAAAGGCTCAACTCGCGGAGCGCTGCCACTCTGTTTTTTCGTTGTTTTTTGACGTTTTTAATTTAAGGGCGGACTTACGATTGCTAATGAAAACTATTTTCGGTTATGAGTTATCTGTTTTCTGTTTTCTGTTTTCTGTTTTCTGTTATGCGGTAGCAAGTTTGTGTTTAGCCACGAAGGCGCTAAGGCACGAAGATTTTCGGTTATTAGTTATGAGTTATCTATTATCGGTTTTGCTATTTCTAGCGTGAGCACAGTGTAATTAAAAAAATACTTTTAACGCTCCAAATTTGTCATTCTGACGAAGGAAGAATCTTTGTTTGCTGCTCTCGTTTGTTGCGTTTACTTCGCGTATTTGGGTAAACCCTCGAGTCCTTCTCTGGCGTAATTACAATAAAAACTTTTTTAACTATTATTCTTAACCTATTGAACTTGCTCGTGCACATCTTGGCTATTAGTTTTGGTTGTTGGCACTGCAGAAGATTACCCGATCTGGGTGTTGTTGTTACATCCAATTTTTACTTTTTTGCTTGATGAACCGTTTGGCTTCGCTCAGGGTTTGGGGTTTGGGGTTTGGGGTTTGGGGTTTGGGGTTTGGGGTTTGGGGTTTGGGGTTTGGGGTTCGATAGTTACCACCCCACCCGCCGCGGCGGGCACCCCTCCAAAGGAGGGGAATTAGATAACGGAATTAGATAGGGAAAATTCCCTTTTTTTTATGGATTAGGAATAAATAATCTAGCTGGTTTAAAGTAATAGACATTGTTAATTGGTATTAAAATGTGGCTTGATAAAAGTTATTGAACACTATTTCCCAATGAAATACAGAATTGTGTTGTGTCAAAATAGGCCGTTATGATCGTATTGGTCCTTTATGGTCTTTTTCGAACCCTACTGCTTTGATTTTTAATTAATTATAGAAATATTTGTACTTTAAATCCGCTTTTAGATGCATCGAAATTGGTTTTATCAGGTTTGAAAAAATGTACCTAACATTTTATACATCTACACTTAATATTAAAAATTATGGCCCAGCAAAAAGGTATAATTAAATTAAGAGGTACTATCGGGGATATTACTTTTTATAAAACTAAGGACGGTCATTTGGCCCGCGAAAAAGGGGGGCTTGATGCTAAAAGAATTGCAAACGACCCTGCTTTTCAACGTACACGAGAAAATGGATCTGAATTTGGCAGAGCTGGAAAGGCAGGCAAAACGTTACGATTGTCATTACGTACCTTGCTTTTGAACTCTTCTGACAGTAGAATGGTGAGCCGTTTGACTCAGTCTATGATTAAGGTTATTCAAGCCGACACTACCAGCATACGTGGTTTGCGAAATGTAATTGACGGCGAAGCGGAGTTACTCAACGGATTTGATTTCAACATTAACAGTACTTTAGGTTCCTGTCTCTTTGTACCGTATGTTAAAAACATTGATCGTGTTAGTGGTGAATTATCAATCACTATTGCTCCTTTTGTGCCTTCAACTATGATTTCTGCTCCTTCTGGAACGACTCATTTTAAAATAATTTCAGGAGGTAGTGAGGTTGATTTTGAGGCTGAAACGTTTGTTTCTGCTAGTAAGGAAACCGCTCCATTGCCTTGGAATATGACTCCGACAGTAGCTATTAATCACGTTAATACTGTTACAGCTAATAGCATTAAACCTCTTTTTCTTGCTTTAGGTATGGAGTTTTATCAGGAGGTTAATGGTCAAATGTATGCCTTAAAAAATGGTGCTTATAATCCTTTGGCTTTAGTTGCCGTAAGCGGACTTTAAAAATGGTTTTGGTTTTAACCCGAACCTATTTCCCCGAAGGCACTAACGGGAAACTTGTTTGTCAAGGTCGGTTGATCTGTTATACGATTGAATTGCCTTATAAAGATAATATACCTCAAGTTTCTTGTATTCCAGAGGGGGAATATTTTATAGTAAAACGCTACAGTAAGCGATTTGGTTGGCATTTTGAAATTTTACAAGTTCCTCAAAGAAGCTTGATATTATTTCATCCTGCGAACCATGCCTTATCGGAGCTTCGGGGGTGTATTGCTCCTGTGAGTCAACTTTCGGGTGCCGGTTCTGGAATCCAGTCTAAAAAAGCTTTCAACAAGCTTAAAACACTGGTTTATCCTGAACTAGAAACGAAAGAGAGTATTTTATTACTTGTTCAATCTTATTCCTCATCGGAATTATAAAAAAATAAAATTATGACTATTATAAAACGAGCTAAGGCTCCTACTCCGAAATTTTTTAAATTACTTCGTACTATTGGACTTGCTATGGCAGCTATTGGTAGCACTATTGTTGCTGCTCCTGTAGCCTTACCCTTTACGATTGTGACACTAGGCGGTTATTTGGCTGTTGCTGGTGGTGTCTTATCCGCAGTTAGTCAATTGACTAGTGAATCTAAACCCAATGCCAATGCAGAGTAGTAATAATTCCCTAGTAGGGACTGCCAGCGGTACTTTTTTAAGTGTACTTCCGAATTTAAATTCGGATGATTTCATCAGAACTATTTTACTAGCCATTATTGGTGCTGTTGTTAGTTATGGTATTTCTATATTGCTTAAAAGATTGTTTCGAAAGGAGAAGTAATTGAATTATTTCTCTTATGTGTGTTATTTTAAGAGTCCAGACTTTATGTTTGGACTCTTTTTTTTTTGGTTATGGGTTATGGGTTAACAAGTTTTTCATTGGCCACGAAGGCGCTAAGACACGAAGGTTTTTGCTTTCGGTTATGGGTTAGCAAATTTTTCATTGGCCACGAAGGCGCTAAGGCACAAAGGTTTTTGTTTTCGGTTATCGTTTATGGGTTATGGGTTAACAAATTTTTCATTGCCACGAAGGCGCTAAGACATGAAGGTTTTTTGCTTTCGGTTATGGGTTAGCAAATTTTTCATTGGCCAAGAAGTCGCTAAGGCACGAAGGTTTTTTTTTCGATTATTGATTATGAGTTATATTGGTAGGCATAGAAATAGTTTCCTAGTTATCTGGCTATAAAGTCATTGCAAGCAACGAGGCAATCTCATAACGAGAGTCATTATATTCGTTTTTGTCTGCTTGGTTTTTTAAAAATGAGTTTCTTTGAATTGTCTGCTTGGTTTTTTAAAAATGATTTTCTTTGAAATTAAGTTTTTACTTTTTTGTTTGAAGAACTTTTGGTCTCCACTTAGGGTGACATTAGCAAAAAAATACTCATGTGTTAGCACGTACTTTTCAAAATCGAGATTTTTATTTTTTTTATAGATGGGATTGTGATTGTAAATGGTAAGTAAATTCGTTTTGGCATTAGTAACTACCACCCCACCCGCCGCGGCGGGCACCCCTCCAATGGAGGGGAATAGCAAGAGAAATATAAAGGGAATTGAGGACTTTTAGGATCTAATTGAAATTAATTAAACTTTCTGTAGTCGCCCTAATTTTTAAAAGGGATATGTAAATCTTATGGCGATATACTATGAAACTATTTATAATTATGTATTTATTGCTCCATTATCTCTGCTTCTGAGAAGTTAAATAATAGTACTGAACTGCCTTTAAAAGGATTAAAAGTTGGTATGTATTTTATATAGCCTTTGTCGTTAAGTTCTCTCATGCACTTGTGATAGGTAGCTCTAGATCCAATTTTACTACTAAGCATCATTTCTTCTCGGGTTATGCTGATGGGATTTTGGAAGCAATTGATGTTCCAGTACTGAAATAAGCTGAAGTACAAACTGATGTGGGTGGGATGAATATTTTTATCTTCAATTAAGCGATCAAATAAGGTGGTCAGGTGTTTGTTTGGTTTCATTTTTTTTGATTTGGGTTACTTTTAAAATGATTATTTATTGGTAATTGTAAGTTAATTGTATTATGTCTTTCAGGTTCATTATACTGATTACAACATCACTATTATCTTTGGTTTGTTTACAAATCCTATGTGTTTGAGATGTGTCATTTGCAAAATCTTCTCTATAGTATTACTATTGTTATGCCAATTATGTTTTAAATTTACTGTTTTTTTTCATGTCAAATCGATATCTTAGTATGCGCTCATAAAAGGCTCTTAGTCGAGATTAGATATCACTTTTAGAAAGGGTTTCGACTGCGCTCAACCAGACAAAAAATCAATAGTCTTTTACAGTATATATAAAGATGAAGTGGTATTACTCCACATCTGATAGCTCAGCTACATTTATTATGATTCTATTGATTGAAAATTATCTTAAAGTTTCGTTTTGTAACATCCCCATCAATTCCATCGAAAAATTATATCTGGCCTGTATATAAGCAACTTTTGGAACTATGGTTGCACCCAATTTTCTTTTCTCAAAAGTTGCAGAAAAGCCAAAATCTACTTTTTTAAAGTTAAGTTCTCTGGCACGTTTAATTCCCTGATACAAAAGTTGTCTATAAATTTGAAATTCTCTAACATATTTATAATCCATTCCTATCAGAGAGGGAGAATAGGTATAATTACTATTTTTATAACAAAAGAGAATACCTAACAGCTGTTTCAGATGCTGTTTATTCTCTTTGCTTTTTAAATACAACATTATAAATTCCCAATTAGGATCTGCAACCATAGCTGTAAACAAGTGAGGAGGGTAAGTAAAAGTATTAAAGGCGAGGTTATTGTTTTTTACGTTTTTATAAAGCTCATAGCTCTTATCAATTTCTCTCCTAGTTAATTTTTTTTTAATAAGTATGTGAAAAATATTTTCAAAGGGAATAACCTCTTCAATAAAATGGCGTTTGGAACGAGCGGAAAGTGTATTAGCAAAGGCTTTTTGAGAGTCCCACTGTAGATTTTTAACAATACAAGAATCTGGCATATTTACTTTTACATAACCTTGATTATGGAATATACGATTTAATTGTTCGTCTTCTTCAAAATCTCTTAACACTAACATATCTGCATTTAGATGATTATAAAGTATTTCTAGTTGTTGCAGTAGCATTAAAATGGCTTCTTCTATTAAAGGATGTGCTTTATTAACATAGCAATGATTTCCTTCTGTAAATAAAGATCCCATTCCCAATACTTTAGAAGTTAAGTAAAAAGGTTTTTTTATTCTTTCCTCTTCTAAACGAATAGAAATTAATTCTGATGCCATCATATCGTCTTTCCATATGCCGTAAGTAAAAAAAGTTGCTATTATAGGAATTCCTGTTTTGTCTTTGATGATGTAGTAATGGAAGTCCCATTTGTTTTCGGGTTCATCAGAATGGGCAAAAGCAGTTTCTAAAAAGCGCATTCCTTCCCAATCAAATGTGCTTTGTTTTCCAAGTAACTTATTCCAAGTTGGTTTATGAATTTTTGTTATAGCTGTTTCATATTCCAGATGTAGAGAGGATATATTAACCGTTTTATCTGTAGTTATTTGGGTATCTTTCATTCCAAATGCATTTTGTATCTTAATCAGGCTATTGCCCGTTTCTTCAAGTACAATTGGTAAGTGCTTTACCAAAGCATCTACTAGTGCTTTTATTTCTTCTTTTTGATTGTGTCTTGAAAGAGTAATTCGAATCCCTGTGTTTAGAGCAGGAACTGCTGGATATATTGCTGGATTAACGAAGAATCCTTCCTGGAATAGGTTTTGTACTAATTTATAAGTTGATATTGGCATTGCTGTACCAAGAAAAAAAACTGGCGAGTCGTTTTGTACTATTATAGGCAAAGAAGTTTTGGAAAGTAATTCATTAAAATACGCTATTTTTTCTGCCAGTTCTGCTTGTAAAACATCAATTTCAGGAGAGAGGTGGATAGCTGCAGAGGCAATGGCAGCAGCTACAGAAGCCGGCTCCAATTGTGCGGAGAAGGTTAACGGACCACCAAAAACTTTTATTTTTTCGCGAAGCTTTGCATCTGGACAAATTAAAACGGCGCCACTAGCTCCAAAAGTTTTGCTTAAAGTACCCATAATCATCACATTTGCTGGAATATGTTTTAGCACGATTAACACGTATCCCGTACCGTTTTTGCCCTTCCAACTCATTCCGTGAACATCATCAAAATACAGATGCAATTGAGGATATTTTTTGCTTAATGTTATAAGTGCTAGAATAGGGGCGTAATCGCCAAACATGGAATATACACCGTCAGCCATATACCATATTTTTGTGCATTTTGAAGCTAATTGTTTGATTTTATGTTCTAACAAATCCATATTACTATGCTTGATCATTTCGACTGGAATTCCTCTTAACTTAAGTAATTGGCATGCACTTTGAACGCTCCAGTGGACCTGATGATCGAGAATGACTCCATCTTCGTCTCTAACGACTGTTGGTATTACGGACATATGTCCAAGAGTGCTATTTTTGGCTATAATAGTTGGAATACCATACATAACTTCCATTTTAGCTTCTAATTCTGCATATAGGGGATTGGATATATATGATTTGGACAATGGAAATTGAGTTCCAAATTTTTTTATAGCGTTAATAGCGGCTACTTTCAATCTGCTATCTTGTTCCAATCCAAGGTAGCCAGTAGTACCAAAATGGAACATTTTTTTTCCTTTTATGGTTATCGTTCTGCCGTTTAAATATTCATCTTCAGCATAAAGATGCATTACTCCTTCTTTTTTTGCTCCTGAAAAAACCTCATCGACTGAGTCAATAAAGTTGTTGTGTTTAATTTTAGCCATAGTATAAGGTTTTAATTATTTTGATAAAAGTGAGTATAAAAAATTAGATGTTTTAAATTTTTAATGCGAAAATCCCTATATGACAAGTAATACTCCCGAATTGACAATAACAATGCTTAATTGTCTGTTTTTTTACTAATTTCATACTATATATTGATTGATTATTGAAATTATTTCATTTATTTGTACTTTTTTACTTAATATTATAAAATGAAAACAGATATCTTTGAGAATGAATTTGCCCGTTTTTGGATTGATGGGAGTATTCTTTTTTTTATCTATAAAGATAATGTCAGCATTAATTTAGCTGCTGCAGAATGCATTGTAGCTAATAGGATTCAGTTTCAGAATAACATCGCTTATCCTGTTTTTTGTGATGCAAGAGGTATCGTATCTATGGACAAGCCAGCACGAGATTATTTAGCACAATCGGGGTCGTTTCTTACTTTAGCAGTTGGTTTACTGGTCAACGAACAAGTTTCTGTAATGGTAAGTTATTTTTATCTCAAAATTAATAAGCCCATTGTCCCTACCCGACTATTCACAGATCAATTGGCCGCGATAGTATTTGTTACCAATTATATTTAGTTGTAGTATAAACTCTTTATAAATGCTATAATATCCCATGGAAGATAAAATGAATCAAGAACGTATTGAGCCTATTCGCCACATGTTACTTGAAATGGCTGTAGGGAATTTTAGTTATCGTATCCAGCGGAGTAATGCCGATGATGAAGTGGAATCCTTAATATTGTTATTAAATATGGTAGCCGAAGAATTGAAATCCTCTTTTTCTCATCTAAGTTATGTAAATCCACACAACAGCTATAGTTCTTATGTACAGGCTAGCTTTGTTTTAGATTCCAATTGGATGGTAAATAAAATAAGTTGTGATGTGTCTCTTTTATTAGGTTATAGTCCCAAAACAATTTGTGGTGCTGCTTTTGAAATCATTTTATCTGAAGAATCCGCCATCTCTTGGAATAATATCAAAGGAAAATTGGCAAATAATAGTAGTTCTTCCGAAAACTTAGAGTTGGTTTTTGTAAGCCAAAACCAATTGCTAATACCTGCATTTTGTACTGTTTGCCGTTTTATGGATAGTACCAAAATATTAATTAGCTTAGTTACAACAGTAGTTAAGTCAACAATTATTGACGATGCTACTTTTGTTACCCCAGTAACAGCAAGAAAAGATTCTGCTTATCGTTTGTCCGATGTGCAATTAATTCAACAGGTTTACGATTATATTTTAATTCATATTGATAGTCCTTTACCAAATTTAAAAGCGCTATCTCATATTTTTGGTACAAATGAATATAAGTTAAAATATGGTTTCAAACATTTATTTAAAACCAGCATTTATCAATTCTATAATGCAGAACGTTTAAAAAAAGCACATTTGTTAATTGAGAATACTGGTATACCACTTAAAGAAATTGCTTCCATGAGTGGCTTTGTTAATTACCCCAATTTTTCAAAAGCATTTAGGAAATCGTATGGTTATGCACCTAACAAAATTGTAAGAAAGCAATAGCATAGCCTTTTTTTACGGCCTTAAAAATGATGCTGTTCTATACAGAATATATAAACAATACCTTTTTGACAAGTAAATACTACCGATTAGCAAAGTCTTAGTCTTTTATTTTTCGGAATTTTATATCGAATTAAAATTAAAGTTTATCGATATGAAACTATCTACCTCAACAAAAAGTATTATCCTTAACTGTATTAGCCTGCTTTATGTTGTATTGTTTGTTTACGCAGCAGTTAGTAAGCTACTTGATTTTGAGAATTTTCAAGTTCAGTTAGCACAATCTCCATTATTGAGTGCTTTTGCAGGTTGGATTTCTTTTATTGTACCAATTATAGAAATTGTAATCGCATTTTTCATATGCTTTGAAAGATCAAGGCTATATGCTTTGTATTGTGCTTTTAGTTTAATGGTTCTGTTCTCAGCTTATATCATAATTATAATTAACTTTAGTCCATTTGTTCCTTGTTCCTGCGGTGGTATTCTTGAAAAAATGACATGGAACCAGCATCTCGTTTTTAACCTCCTGTTTGTTTTATTAGGTTTTTGTGCCATATTGTTTCAACCTCATCAGGGTAATCAGCAAACCAATTTCAAAATCTCAGTTGCATTGATTATTTTAGGATGTAGTGTAGGAATTATGATTTTGCTTTTTCTTACCTCAGAAGATATGATCCACCATCGCAATAATTTTATACGGCGTTTCCCGCATCATCCGGCAAATCTTACTTCAGTTCTTGATTTGAAATTTAATTCCTTCTATATCGCTGGAGAAGGAAATGGAAAAATTTATCTTGGTAATAAAACCGCTCCTTTAACCGTTACGGTGGTTGACAGTTCTTTAAAATTCAGCAACAGATATGTTATTAAAATTATCTCCGAAAAATTAGAATACCATTCTTTGCGGTTAACTGTAAGACCTCCTTATTTTTATATTGCAGATGGTTCAATCCCAATAGTCTTTCGGGGATTAATACGAAATTGGGTGGCAGATGTCTGGACTGAAGGAGCAGCCTATTTTAATGCCTTTGAGCCGATTAATGCCAATAAAGCTGCATTCCGTGCCATAAGTAGTAATGAGCGGCAACATGTTTTAGGAATACTTACTGTGAACGATACCTCAACTGTTTTTTTAAAACCTTTACTTGACAAACAAATTGATGGGATTTTTGATACTGGGGGTACTTTAAATTATAATTTAAAACATCAAAAATTACTCTATACTTATACCTATAAAAATGAATATATTATCACTGACACCGGTTTAAAAACAAAAATTGTCAATCATACAATTGATACCATTTCTCATGTGCGAATTAAAGTAAATTACGTCCCCTCTATAAAAGGAACAAAACTTGCTTCTCCCGCTTGGATTGTCAATAATTTAGCACGTACTAACGGCGATTACCTATTTATTAATTCCGCGTTAATAGGCCGCTTTGAACCGGAAGATTTGTGGGATGAGGCCTCTATAATCGATGTTTACGATATCACCTCTAACACTTATTCATTTAGTTTTTATATTTATAATACCAAAGAATTTAAAATGTCTGATTTTATAATAACTAATGATAGAGGATACGCATTAGCTGGCCAATATTTAACTTCTTATAAACTCCGACACGATTTTTACAAAACAAAAAATAAAGCTGATGATTTCTCGGCTCGAAAAGCATACCGCGCAGTATCAGGAGAAGGTCGAAAACCTGTAATAGAGTAGATCAATAACTTTAATTTTATAATTATGAAAACGACAATTTTAAAAACAGTTTTTCCATTGTTTGCATTTGTTTTCGCTATTGCGGGGGCTTTCGCTTTTAAACCTGCACCCAATTTAGCTACTTCCAATTTTCTTGGAGCTAAAAAAATTGGACTGCATGAATGTCAAATTACCTCAGTTGACTGTACTGATGTCAACACAGGTGTGATTTGCAAAGACGGTACTGCAACACTTTACAAAATGATTAGTGGCACATCTTGCCCTAATCAATTGTGGAGACCTTAAATACCGCTGTAGTTATTTAAAGAGCAATGCCGGCGTTTATAGCGTCGGCATTGTGTTTTATTAAAATTGATTAGTGGAAATTTCCATATTCGGGGATGGTTTATTTTTTAAGTAATAATTGAACCAATCTTTTATACGTGTTGTAAGATCGAATTGTGCTAGCTCATCGGTGAGAATATGTCCCTGATTGGGATATGCGAGAAAAATATTTCGCTTTTGCAATCTTCGGAGTGCTAAATGTAATTCTATACTTTGACGCCAATCGACAGAAGCATCTTCTTTTCCTGACCAACTCAATAATGGTGTTGTAATTTTTCCTGCCTGTGTTACTGTTGAATTTTTTATGTAGCCCTCAAGATTATTAAAAGGTGTAGAAGCCATGCGGTATTGTTGCGATTCATAACGCCAATCCATTTTAGCACCATTTTCTGGATTGATTGATAGGTAGCTGCTTAACATGTTTGTTACCGATGCTCCTGCAACAGCTGCTGCAAATATTGAAGTCTTTGTCAATAAGAGGCAGGTTTCATAACCACCGTAGGAATGTCCAATTAATCCGATATGATTTGGTTCAACTATCCCCATCACTATCACAGAATTTACTGCTGATTCCACGCAATCGAGAATGGATTGATCGGGAAAGCCTACTGCATATTTTATATCTGGCATCAGTACCAAATAGCCATCCGTTGTATAATTTGATGGTGGAAAACCAATTGGCTGATACAATGTTGGATTGTTATAATCGTGAATCTCTTGTGATAACCTACTGTATATATAGACTATCATTGGGTACTTTTTCCCTGATTGATACCCTGCAGGATAAAAAAGTGCTCCTTGTAAATCTTCTCCTTTTGAATTTTTATAGGAAATCAATTTTGATGTTCCCCATTCATAATTATTGAAATGCGGATTGGATTGAAATAATTTTTTTGTTTTTTTAATCCCTATCGTTGCATACCTAAGTGCGGGGGGTGTTTCGAAATCCTCTTCTAGAAAAATGTATTTCTCGGCTTTATCCGCTTTTTTGAGACGGGAAAATTTAGCACTACCGTATATAATTTCTTTAAGTTTAGCTTTAGGATGCCAGTAAAAATATCCTGTTGCCTTATCGTATCCCTTAGCGATTAACAGTAACCCTTTTGATATGTCGAAGTGCCGTTTCACAAAATCTGCAGAACCTTGAGATATTTCTGTTAGGTATAAGTAATCACAAATCCTAAAACTAATTTTGCTTTCTCTACCGTGAGTTATGCGACGCTGTGTTTTTGCATCCGGTGAAATGAGCCAAATATCATATTTATCATACACTATGAGGTACTTGTCGTCAGTAGTCCAACCCGGGCATCTGTAGCCAGCAGATTTTCCGGCATCGTCAAAATCAACATCGTCGAAAGAAACCTCAAGATTTGAAGTACTATTAGTATGAATTTCTTTTGTAGTATCATAAATCCACCAATTTCCGTCCCTAAAATAGTTGATATAGCGACCTGATGGTGAGGATCCAATGGAGTAAGGTGCAGTAGTCTGTTTTGATAGGAAAAGCTTTTTTATACCTGTTTTTACCGTGGTAAGGTAATAATCAACTAGTGAAACCATTTCGTATTGTGGTTCGTTTGTTAGGTGTGAATAGGTTAGCAGCTGTTTTCGATCGGATGTCAAAACGGACATAGGTAATTCGTCAGTGCCTAATAGATTTACCAATCCATTATCGACGTACCAGACTGCAATTTTTGGAATCAATGCAAGATCGCCATATATTTCTTGTGCTGGATATACTAATTTTGTTGCCGCATCCCATATTTCTACAGTATCACTTTTGGGCGCTTGTACTTTTGGCGATGTGAAATAAAAAAAGACTTGACTACCATCTGCTGAAAGTATAATTGGCGTCTGCATATCCGAACTGATATGCAATGCTTTCAATTTCTCCTTTTTATTATCGAGCATATCCAGTCTTTTTGCGGCCCAATTATAGCAATATAACTTATGATTTGGCATGTTTGCTTGTATTGGGTTTTCTTCTTGTAAAAAGGCCAAAATATTTCCTGATTTGCTCCACACTATTTTTTTGAATTTATGGACTGTATCCCTAACAACCACATACTGCTTAAATTTTTCATCTGGTGTGCCAATGCTTACACCTAAGGAAGTGTACACGGCTAACTTCCCATCCTCGCTAATTTTAAAATCATAGGTATTTGGAATTATTTTTATTAACTCCTTTTTATTATTATACATCAATAATTGCTTTTCAGTTCCCATAGTTTGTAAAACTGCCAGGAAGTTTCCAGCTTCTGAGAATTCGAAACGTGTGACGTTTTTGATTTTCAGGTTTGAATCTTTCTTTAAATCTTGTATTACAAAAGTATGGTCTGTAAGTTGAATCCCTACGGTTTTACTATCAGGGCTAAATGCAATATCGGTAGCGTTTGCAAAAAAATATTTTTTTTCGCCTGTGGTATTTCGAACAAATAGGGTATCCCTATTATTTTCATATTGCAAAATGTAGGAAGTCCATAAGCCATCTGGGGAAATTATTTCACCAGACAGAGTGCTCCATTTGCTATACTCTTTGGGTGTGACTTTTTGTTTAGGAGTCTGTGTCCATACCGTCTTAAACATCAAGCAAGCGACCACTATTAAAAATAACCTATTCTTTACTGTATCCATTTTAGTAACTATTTTAGTATCCCGGATTTTGCGGAAGTAAATTATTGTTGAGAATTAATTCCTTTTCCGGAAGGGGTAACAGAATATCTGTAGATTTCCAGCCCAATTTAACTGGACTTAAAGCGTTGGCGGCATTACCAGTTCTTTTTAGGTCAAGCCAGCGATGTCCTTGCTCGGTAAAAAATTCAAACCTTCTTTCATTGAGTATTGCTGTAAGCAAAGATTCGGGAGTGTTAGCCGAAGTATTATTAAGTCCTGCGCGATTTCTAATTTTATTCAGATCATCCTGTGCACCAGAAATATTGCCTAAGTGTGCCCGTGCTTCGGCGCGGATCAAATATTGCTCGGCTAAACGAAACAAAATTGTATACTCTTCTGCTTGAGGAGTAACCGTGTTTTTTTTGTATTTATAAGGCTGGTACCAAGTATTCAAATCATTTATTACTGTTTTTATCCATAAGGTTTTCCTGAGATCACTGGGTTCAAAAGCATTGTATAAGTTTATAGATAATGTTGATTTAGATGGTGGTCCACTAGAAAAAGCAAATGTCCTTGCATCGTTTGTGTTTAGTCCAGCAATTCCAGGATGGAGCGACCATATAATTGATGGGCTGTTTTTTAAAAAAACCAATTCGGGGTTTGACTCCCAGCTATAATCGGGATTATCTATCACTGCAACAGCGTGGTTTTCTGCCTCAGTCCAATTCCCTATATAAAGATAAACCCTAGCTAGCATTGCGGTAACAACGGCTTTGTTTGTCCTAACTCTTTCGGATGTTGGATAACTTTTGGGAAGTAAAGATTCTGCTTTTACTAAATCATTACTAATGAACTGCCAAACCTGTGCTTGGGGCGTTTTGAAGGCTACGGCATTCTGGTTGTAGTCAGTCGTTATTATATATGGCACATCACCGAATAGATTTACCATATAAAAATAGATGTATGCCCTAATAAATAGTGCCTCACCAATGAGCCTATTACGATCTTCTCCTGTGATTGCCGTCGAATTTTGAACGCCTTCGAGCAATGCATTGGTAGCATAAATCTGTGCATAACTTACGTTCCAAAACGAAGTCAACATTGTATTAGAAGCCAAAAGAGTATGCTTATTGAACTGTTCAATATTGTTATTGTTGCCATAGAATTCCATATCGTCTGCATAACTTCCTAATAAAAGTGTTGCGCTAGCAGTAGTTCCTGATGCAACTCCACTCTCGCGTAGTTTTGCATAAATGTCGGATAATGCCGCATTTGCTGTGGAAGCGTTTTCAAAGACAGTGGTACCCGTTAATTGCGATTGAGGTAAGTCGACTTCAATAAAGCTTTCACAGGAGAAAAGTAGTATTGGTAATAGCAATACTACTATGAATTTAAAAGTTTCTGTTTTCATAAGTATCTAATATTTTTTTAAGGAAAATGGCAACGCCATTTTTCTCTATTGTTTCTAATTTTTAAACATGCCAGTTTTATAGTATTTGTCTATTTGTTAAAATCCAACTTGTATCCCGAGGGTAAACTGACGTAATGGCGGCAGGTAATAGATGGACTTTGTTTCGGGATCTACTCCACTGTATTTTGTTAATGTGAATAGGTTTTGCCCTTGTAGGTAAACCTTAGCTGAAAATCCTTTTGACCATACCGAAGGAATCGAATACGTGAGACTTGCACTTTTTAGTCTTACATACGAGGCATTAGTATTAAGCGCATCACTTTGTGTATAATAGTTTTGTGCGGTAAAAACGGTACCATTGGCTCCGCTTGTGTATTGCTGTACCGTATCCAAATTATTAGTAAGTGGAAAATGATTTAAAACGGCCGTTGGCTGATTTGAAAAAGTACCCGCAACAGGAAAGTACAAAAGCTCATTTGCGGCTTCTTGTTTTACAAATTGTAATAAGAAATCCAAGTTCCAATTTTTATAGGTAAGGTTATTGCCTAATCCTCCATAAAATTTAGGGCTTGTGTCCAATATTGATTTTCTATCGGCGGAAGTAAGCTGACCGTCACCGTTAAAGTCCTTGAAATTATAAGCACCATTTACTGGATCAATTCCTGTGTAATGGTATAATTTCTGGATGCTTATTGATTCTCCAATAACAAAAGTGTTAGCATAGACCGATCCTTCCAATCCTGGAAAATTTAGTAATTTATTTTTAGGTGCCGTAAAGTTCAGTGCTGTTGTCCATTTGAAATCCTTCATTGTCAAGTTGACCGTATGAAGTTCTATTTCGTATCCTGTATTTTGAACCGAAGCCTCAAGATTTGCTTGAACAGAGGAAAAACCGGTTGTTCCCGATAATGGTATTCCTATAAGCTGGTTTGAAGAACGGTTTTGAAACCAAGCCGTACTTAGAAAAATTCTATCCTTAAAAAATCCAAGTTCCAATGCTGCTTCCATTTTTTTATTTGTTTCCCAACCAAAATGAGGATTGAAAAGCCTTGTTGGTTGCAATCCAATACCCCCATCGTAGACATTAGATGTTACGCTATACGTATCCAAGTATTGGTAATCGCCAATTTGGTCATTGCCTGTTAGACCATAACTAGTCCGGAACTTACCAAAGCTTAAAAAGTTACTATTAATGAATGCTTCTTTGGAAAATAACCATGCTGCGCCAATGGCTCCAAAATTGGCAAAACGATTGCCTGGACCAAAACGGCTTGAACCATCACGGCGAGCTGTAAGATTCACAACGTATCGGTCTTTATAATTCAAGTTAACTCTTGTAAAGAAAGCACTGTATTTGTATTCACTCCTATCATCGTTTATCACAATCACATTGCTAGCCGCTGTGAGACTGTGAATAAGTGTGTTACTGGGGAAGCCTGCGCCATATACTGCCATAAGTTGTTGCTTCTGACTTTGAAAAGTAGTACCCACTAAAACATTAATTTCCGCCTCACCAAGTTTACCCACCCAATTTAGTTGCGGTTCTACAATCCATGAGCTACGGGAGCTATTATTATTGAAAATCTGGGAATCTAAACTTGTAGAATTGTAAATGGGATTGTACATTGTACTTGGTAAGGTCCTGTTTTCTGAAAATTTGGTATCGTTGAAACCTACATTTGTTTTGAATTCAAAGCCTGGATAGAATTTGTATACTATCATTGCATTTGCAATCAGGTTATTATTCAAGCTTAAATAAGTCCCTTCTAGATACCCTAAGGGATTTTCAAATGTGCCTTCTTCCCAATTTAGGTTTCCAGCATTGTCATATAATGCTGGTGCATTTGGTGCCAATGTATATGCCAATCGGGACAAATCCATTCCGGGAAGTGTGTTTTTGTCGGATGTATAATCTGCTGAAAAGTTCAGGTGAAACGAATCATCAGATGTCTTGTGGTTCATGCTGCTATGTACAGCACCTTTACTATAATGACCATTATCCCTCGTAACTGTTGATTCGTCTCGGTATGTACCGCCCAGCATAAATTGTGTGTTTTCGGAACCTCCAGAAACTGATGTTTGAGCATTTTGAATGTATGAAGTACCACCTATGAGTTCTTTTTGCCAATTAGTGTTTCGGGTTTGGCTCCAGGTACCATTGATATCATACGCATCATCTTGGTGTTGCGTAATGCCATCGTTAACAAAAGCTTCCTGCCGCATTGCCAAATACTGTTGTGTATTGAGTACCTTTAATTTATTCGCGATTACACCAATGGAAGTATAAGCAGACACATTAAACTTTGTTGTTCCAGCATTTCCTTTTTTAGTAGAAATAAGCACCACTCCATTTGCACCTCGAGAACCATAAATTGCTGTTGCGTCTGCGTCCTTTAATACTTCAATACTTTCGATATCGGATGGGTTTATGCTGTTTAAGGGACTTGATTCTTTTGGCAACACGCCACTAGACACCTCTCCATTTCCTAAAGATTGTGAAGGATATGGCATTCCATCTATAATATATAAGGGTGTATTCCCTTCTGTTCGTAAACTATTTATTCCTCTAATTTGTATATCAAAACCTCCACCAGGTGTTCCTGTAGACTGAACGATATTAATACCCGCCATACGACCTTGCATGGTAGCGAGTACATTGGTTACGGGTTGTGTTTCAATATCCTTAGTTGTAATTCTGGTAATACTCCCCGTCCGTTCGCTTTCTTTGACGGAATAGTATCCGGCATTAATTTTAACTTCTTGAAGAGCTGTAGCGTCTTCCTTGAGTTGGACATTTACTATTTTTTGTGAATCAACCTCAATTTCGACAGTTTTGAACCCCATAAAAGAAAAGATTAGTGTTGTATTGGGATTTGCAGTAATTGCATATTGCCCATTGTAGTCGGAAATTGTGGTGGTAGACGTTCCTTTTATATTAATCGTTACGCCAGGCAGCGGTCCTAACCGATCCGTTATTGTCCCACTAATTTTTTGGTGTTGTTGTTGGAATGTAGTTTCCTGAAGGTTGTTGTGGGCTTTTGCTGTAGCGGAGAAGAGATGGCTTCCTACTATAAAGGAATATACCATTGGCCTTATCCGCTTGGTTAATGAAAACTTTTTCATAATTTTGGTTATTGGTTTGATAAAATGTGAGTTTTGTTTTACTATGGTTCTCTATACTAGTTTGCAGACGGGTTAGAGAACCTTTTTTGTGATTAGCCACAAAGGCGCTAAGACACGAGGGTTTTAGTTATTTAGTCATAGGCGATTTGTGTTATGTGGTTACTTTAATGTGATATGCCACGAAGGCGCTAAGGCACGAAGGTTTTTTTACCCGTTTTCTTTTGTGTGTTTAAAACAATGTGATATGCCACGAAGGCGCTAAGGCACAAAGGTTTTTGTTATCCGTTTTCTGTTATGGGTTAAGAAGTGTGTGATTAGCCACGAAGGCGCTAAGGCACGAAGGTTTTTGTTATCCGTTTACTGTTATGGGTTAAGAACTGTGTGTTTTTCTTCAAAGGCGCTAAGGCACGAAGGTCTTTGTTATCCGTTTTCTGTTATCGGCTATGGGTAACAACAATCTCTATAGCCACGAAGGCGCTAAGGCACTAAGGTTTTTGATATCCGTTTACATTTCTATTAAGCTGCGCGACTTACTACTAAATTTAAATTAATGAGGCGTTGCGTTTAGAAAACCTTTGCGGTGCAGCTATTTTGTAGTAGTTGTGTTGTTTATTTCGTCATAGGCTGGTTTTTTAGTTGGTATTATTTTAAATTATTTTTTGGTTGTACTGAGTGATTTATTTAATTATAACATGATGGCTAAAATGCCAAGGAGTTCCATGGGATTTTATGCTTACTATGACCAAAAAGGTAGACCTTACTTTCTTGCCACAGATTGCGCTGATTGGAAAGGATTAGTTGTACTTATTTCATAGGCAACTGGATTTAGCATTTTAATACAGGAAAGTACACCGCCATTGTTAGTTGCAGCCCGACGCAGGCGTTGCTTTTCCAAACTAATTCAATAAATTGATTTATGCGAGACTTTAAATAAGGGAGAAGATTTGCTAAGAATAAAAGCGAGTGACTTTTGCGCATAAAAAATGGCATGGAACTCAGCTTATTGCATCAGAGGCATTGGCATACCTTAACCACAAATAAGTGAGCCCACGCCATGGGACGTGAGCATCTTTCTTATCATCTCGTGGTTATAAAACGCCAATTTTCTCATACGAGATTCAAAGCGAATGCTTCAAATATTTTTATATGAAGAAACGCAAATATATAAATTCAAAAACAAATATAAAACAAATATTTGAATTGCGCATTATCGTACGCAAAAAAATCGTAAATATTATATTCTTTTGTTAAATGACCAATGATAACACACATAATAGCAAATATGAAAATAAGGAATCTGTAAAGATATTTCTTGTAGATAAGTATGTTTGTAATTATATATGTGAGAAGTGGATGAGTGCTAATGTTTCTAATAGGTCTTTCGGAAAGTCTCATGGTATTCATGAAAGTATTGTTAGAAAAATAAAAGAAGTAGACGGATATAGAATACCAGTTTCTACACTTACCACTATATGTTTTTATAAAGGAATCAAACTCTCCGATTTTTTTAAATTAATAGAAGAAGAATATAATCAGATAAATGATGATTTTGTGCTAAAAACAAAAAAAGATGCTTAGTAGCATCTTTTTTTGTTTTAGTCCTATGGGATGAGTTGTCAATTCGGGAGTAAGAGTTGTCAAAAACGGAGTATGTCTCTTCTAAGTAAAAGGAAAAAAAAATAACCATTCTATCTTTGAGAGATGGAATGGTATGAGATATTAGGCCTAGTCATTATATGGATCGTAGGTCTTTTTATGAGAGGAAGATTTTATGATTATATGAGAACTTGGCATCTTAATGATAGCTGGAGAGGCAGGAAGATGATTGTGGTGGTCGTTATTTTATAGTTAATACGGATGAGTAATAAAAAACTTTCTTGAAAGGTTTTTAGTTTCCTTTTATTTAAAAAAAATCTGGATGTGGATGAAGGGCTTTAAGGTGTTTATAAAATATTATCAACCACCCCACCCGCCACGGCGGGCACCCCTCCAATGGAGGGGAATTAAAGAAGGAAGCTAGGACGAGTTTAGTTATGTTGCAGGAATAACATTTTAATTTTGGAAGTACTCTTTATTGAATTTGCAATCTTTGCAAGATGAAATAAAACAAAAAACCCTGATGCGTAATTACGCATCAGGGTTTTTAAAATTTGTATATCTTGTAATTAAGGAATGCTCGGTTACTTAGAATTGTCTAAAACACAATTAGAACTCCCAATCAATATCCTTAAAAGCAGGTAATATTAAATCTTTTTCCGAAACAATTACTTCTTCAGGATTCACTTTCCAATCGATAGCTAAAGTTGTATCATCAAAGCGAATTCCTCTTTCGCTGTCTTTATGATACAGTTGGTCAACTTTATACATTACAGAAGCCGTTTCGCTCAAAACGGAAAAACCGTGGGCGAAACCATGTGGTACCATTAATTGTTTTTTATTCTCCGCACTCAAAACTACGCTAAAATGTTGCCCGTAAGTTTGTGAATTTTTACGTAAATCTACTGTCACATCAAGAATTTCTCCTTGTAACACTCTGACTAGTTTAGCTTGTGCAAAAGGATTTATTTGCAAATGCAACCCTCGAATCACTCCTTTCGTTGAAAAAGATTGATTGTCTTGGATGAAGTTATACATAATCCCATTCTCTTGAAATTTGGCTTGACTGTACGCTTCAAAAAAATATCCGCGTTCGTCATTAAAAACAGCTGGATTCATTATTACAAGATCTTGGATCAGTGTTTGTTCTATTCTCATTTATATTTTTTTTATAAGTTAAAATCCTAATTGCTAATAGGATTTTAAAATCTAATTCTGTTTATTTCATAAAAAGCTCCACGTAAAGTTTTGTTTTATGCGTATTGAAAAGGGTGTAAATAAATATAGGAAGCAATAAAATACTGTAACGGTTTAAGACAAGTATCGTTTTACTGTTATCAATTTCCTCAAACGGGAAAAAGAGTAAGGCAAAAAGAAAATACGGTGAAAATCGATGCGCAACAATAGGACTTATAAAAAAAGTACAAATATAAAAAAATATCGTGGTGACCAAAATAGGATCCAACATCTTCCCTTTATAGAGTAAAAAACTTAAACTAGTCAAAACAATTATAAACACAAAAAACGATACATGCATAATACTATTAAAAGGAATTCCTTCTGAATAAATAGTTATTTTAGATAAAATAATATCGAATTCATAAATTGATACTAAGTAAGGTTTAAATACTAAAAAAGAAAGAAAAACTATAATGGGAGCGGCAAGTAATGCTTTAAAATAATGCCGCCATTGATGGAAATAAGTAACCAACATTAAACAAGAACTAATGTGTAGCAATGGTGTTAACCATACTAAAGTAAATTTTTTATTTCTAAAAGTATAATAAAAATACATTGCAAATAAAATGTAAGCCGGGCCGTTTCTAAGTAATACGTATCCAAAAACAAAATAATGCAGTGTGAATAAAAGCATCTTTTTCCACATTTCGACATCCTTTCTAAGAATTAACCAAATAAAAAATGCCGTATCTATCAAAAAGTTGAACCAATACATCGCCTGGAAAATATCTTTTTTTTCTTCTATAAAAAGGGAGCAAAAAGCATAAACCGAATACAAATACGGTTCATTGATGAGATACGAAAGAAGGCTGCTGGGTTTATGAAAAATATCAAATTTATAATAGTAATAATAGTCATTATTGAGATTGTTAGGAACAAGCATTCTTAATACAACACTGGCAATCACAAAAAAAATTATCCATATGCTTTGATTTCTACTACTTAATGTGGCGGAACAAGCAATGTAATATATCAAAAAAACGAGTAACGCTGCGCCTAAAATTTCGATCATTTTATAAAAACAACAATAAATACTAAAGTAATGTGTACTAAAATGCGACTGCTAGTTAAAATATGAATTTCCTTTTTCCTCTGCCGTCATCTATTGCTCCCATTATTCGAGGGTCTATGAAAAGTATAATCAACATCGAACCGAAACTATTAACAAACTGAGTTAATGAACTTAAAATTAAGGCTTTTTGATCAAAGTAAAAACTGACATAATATAAAAAGGTTATACTAATAGAAAACAGAAAGCCAGCAATATAATTAGTGATGAATAGAATCCAATTATTAGAAAAAATAGTGATCCCATTGCTTGTTTTTTAATTTCAACTAATTAAAATACGTTTGATTTCCCGAAAAACCATGAGATAAATATTGAAAAATATTTATCAACGCTAATAGATGCCTAGTGTTCTTATCATCTTGAAATAATATTTAAAATGATATGCAGAGACATCGATAAAGATATAGATATCAAACGTAATTGAAGCGATTATATACAAATTAAAATACTTATCGAGTCTAAATTTTTAATACAACTTAATCTTTCTTGGTAAAATGAATCTACAAAAAACATTTTTAGGCAATATAGAAAATTATTTAAAAAAATTTATTATAACTTCCTTTATCCTCTGTCTTTCAGAGTCTGTCAAATTAGATCCAGATGGAAGACATAAGCCTTTTTTAAACAAGTTTTCCGCTACGTTAGCACCATAATAAGGGTAAATTTTAAAAATAGGTTGAAGGTGCATCGGTTTCCACAAAGGGCGAGACTCAATATTGGCTTGCTCAAAAGCCAGTCTCAGAGTTTCACGATCGATTCCTACAGCCGCATTGGGTTCGACAACAATTGCTGTTAACCAATAATTTGCAAAATAATCATCGTTGGGAACGCTAAACACGGTAACGGCATAAATATCTTGGAATAAATCCTCATAAAAGTCATGCATATTCCTACGCAATTGCACATGAGCATCTAAAACCTCCATTTGGCCACGACCAATTCCGGCACAAATGTTACTCATTCGGTAATTGTATCCTATTTCAGAATGTTGGTAATGTGGTGCATCGTCTCTAGACTGGGTGGCATAAAACACAGCTTTTTCTTTCAATTCTTTCGAAGGCGTTACTATGGCTCCACCTCCCGAAGTAGTGATAATTTTATTTCCGTTAAACGACAAAACACCTATATCTCCAAATGTTCCACACTTTTGCCCTTTGTAAGAACTCCCCAAAGCCTCGGCGCTATCTTCCAGAACTGGAATGCCATATTTATCAGAAATCGCTTTTACAGCCTCAATTTGATAAGGTACTCCATATAAATGCACTGCTATAATAGCTTTTGGTTTCTTACCCTTAGTGATACGATCTATTATTGCTTCTTCTAAAGCTACAGGACAAATATTCCAAGTCTCCTCCTCACTGTCAATAAAAACAGGAGTAGCTCCCAAATATAAAATAGGATTAGCCGAAGCAGAGAAGGTCATGCTCTGACAAATCACTTCATCCCCTGCTTGTACTCCTAATAATATAAGTCCTAAATGAATCGCTGCAGTACCAGAACTTAAAGCCCCAACATGAGATTCACTTCCTAAGTAGTTTTCGAGATCCATTTCGAGGCCATTCACATTAGGACCTAAAGGGGCTACCCAATTCGTATCAAAAGCTTCGTTTACAAATTTCTGTTCGTTTCCACCCATGTGTGGTGAGGAAAGCCATATTTTAGAATTATTCATTTGAATTGTTTTCTTTAATTTTTATTAATTTACCTGGATTACCTACAACAACAGCAAAATCAGGAACATCTTTAATTATAACAGCCCCCGCTCCAATTATAGCCCATTTACCAATTTTAACACCTTGAATTACACAAGCACCAATACCAATATGACTTCCTTCATCTACTACTACACCACCTGCTAAGGAAGCATTAGGTGAAACATGTACATAATTATTTATTAAGCAGTCGTGTTCAATTATTGCTCCCGTATTAATAACACAATGTTCACCTATAAAACTACCTGCATTTATAATTGCTCCAGCCATTACTACTGTCCCTTCTCCAACTTTTGAAAAAGAAGAAACAATTGCCTTTTTATGTATCGCAATATGAAAAGTACTCTTAATTGTTTTAGAAATTTTCTTTCTTATACTATTGTCTCCTATCGTAATTAAAAAAATTTTATTTTTTAAATCTTTACAATCACCACTTGGAACAATTGGAATTCCAAACAGCCTCTCTGCTTTTAAATTATCATCCAAAATAGCTTCAATTATTTCGTTATTAGATTTTAAAATATCTATAACTACTTTACAATGTCCACTCGCTCCGTATAAATATATTTTATTATCCATTAAAAGGCTCTACTGTCGCCGCATCTGCAGCATTAATACCTTCTCTTTTCATTACTTTTTGAATTGTCTTGAGTAAAATTTTCATATCTAACATAAAAGAAATGTTATCAACATACCAAACATCCAATTCAAATTTTTTATTCCAGCTAATTGCATTACGTCCATTTACTTGTGCCCAACCCGTAATACCAGGCTTTACTTCATGTCGTCTGTTTTGAAAATCAGAATATAAGGTTAAATACTGAGATAAAAGTGGTCTGGGTCCTATCAAACTCATATCACTCTTAATCACATTTAAGAGTTGAGGTAACTCATCCAACGAAGTTTTACGAACAAAAGAGCCAATCTTGGTTAATCGCTGCTCATCAGGAAGAGGCTTACCATTTCCATCTTTCTTATCATTCATCGTTTTGAATTTAATAATTTTGAAAATTTTTCCATTTTTCCCTGGTCTTGATTGAAAGAAAAAAGGTTTTCCATCATTTGCAAAAAATAATGCGATAGTAATAATCAGAAATAGCGGACTTAAAAATATTAAACCGAAAAAAGACGCAAAAAAATCTAAAAATCTTTTAAAGATACTTTTATACATTTACTTTTTCTTTTATTAAATTGTATGATCGTTCTACTCTATACTCTTTTTGCAATAAATTCCATGCATTATCTTTCATTTGATTGAAATTGGTTTCATCAGAAAGTATATCGCCAATAACATTTTGCATACTTTTAACATCTCCAGAAATAACCTTATAACCACATTTGTTTTCTTCAATAACCCATCCTATATCGGTAATCTCATCTGTAGCTGCAATTATTGGCATCTTCATCTCTAAATAAGAAAGCAATCGTGAAGGAAAATTTGGAATCGTAAAATCTTTATGCAAAAAAATCAGTCCAACATCACAAGCATTTAATAATAAATCATAATCTCGTTTTGGCAAGCCAGCTAATAATAATGCATTACCTGGCTTAATCTCTGTAAACCATTTTTCAATTCGATCGTATTCAGTACCCGAACCTACTATCAAGAAAAATGCATTTTTGTCTGTAGCTGATAAAATAGTTTCTAATAAAAAATCAATTCCTTGGGGCTTTCCTAAATTTCCTCCATAAACAAAGATTTTTTTATCATTTGGAAGATTGTATTTCAACCTTACAGTTTTCTTTTCTACTTCATTTTGATTAAAATCTCTTGGCTGAACCGAATTCGGATTTATTTCAACTTTACTACTATTAATTGATGGATTATGTTTTAATATATAATTTTTATTTGCATCAGACATACAGCCAATAGTGTCCGAAATTGCATATAATGTTTGCTCTTTATCTAGAAACATTTTATGAAGTATTCCATTTTCTTTCAACATTTTCATATCTACAGCGTTTTGAGGAAAAATATCCTTCAGCAATAGATAAGAATAGGCATCGTCTCTTTTTTTTATAAAATTAATAACTTTAGAAAACGTAATTGGTGGAGTTGAATAGATAACTAAATCAAACTTTTCTTTAAAAAAATGTTTTTTTATGGCGCTAAGAAACTGATATTCTATTGCTAATGTCCCCAAACCCTTTTCAACAATATTAGTTTTTTGAAGATTAAATGTTTTTACATTTAAAATTGTTCCTTCTTTTTCTTTTCTAATAGAAGTTTTCTTTTTTTCTCTTCTTTCAATTGGGCAAACAGCAAAGACTTCATGACCTTCTTCATAAAATTTACGAAGAAGATCCGTATAAATTCCTCTATCTTTAAAAGAATTAATTTTTACCATTGTCAAAAAAAGTACTTTCATAAAAAATTAATTCAATTCTCTCCAAACAGTTTGTTTCACATAATCCGTATAGCTCAAAATGATACGAACCATTTTTTCAGAAACGTTTGGCATTGAATAATCTGCAACGGGTCTGAAATTTCTTTCGCTACCTATTTTTTGATATTGTAATTGTACTAGTCCTTGCATGATTCTTTCTGGATTTAGACCAACCATCATAACTGAAGTTTCTTCCATCGCTTCTGGTCTTTCATGTGCATCTCTAATATTTAGGGCTCTGAAATTTAGTGTCGACGATTCTTCTGAAATTGTCCCCGAATCCGATAAAACAGCAAAAGAATGCATTTGTAAAGCATTGTAATCATTAAAACCTAAAGGTTTTAAAAATTGAACATGTTTATGCATTTCGATGTTTTTTTTATCAATCATATTACGCGTTCTCGGATGCGTACTAACAATAATTGGATAATTGTATTTTTCAGCAATTAAATTCAAACTGTCCATTAACCCATGGAAGTTTTTCTCACTATTAATATTTTCTTCTCTATGCGCCGAAACAACAAAAAATTTACCTTCTTCTAGCCCTAATCTTTCCAAAACATCCGAAGATTCAATTGAGGGTAAATAATGATTCAAAACCTCAAACATAGGTGAACCTGTTTTAATAATTCTATCTGCTGGTAAACCTTCTCTCAACAAATATTCTCTTGCAATATCACTATATGTCAAATTAATATCTGAAACATGATCGACAATTTTGCGATTCGTTTCTTCAGGAACACGTTGATCAAAACAACGGTTTCCAGCTTCCATATGAAAAATTGGGATATGTCTTTTCTTTGCTGGAATCGCACAAAGACAACTATTAGTATCTCCTAAAACTAAAAAGGCATCTGGTTTTTCCGTTTCTAGTAAAGGGTCAATTTTGATTAATATCTGCCCAACGGTTTCAGTTGCTGTTGCTCCGGCTGCATTCAAGAAAAAATCAGGTTTACGAATACCTAAATCATCAAAGAAGATTTGGTTCAATTCGTAGTCATAGTTCTGTCCAGTATGGACAATAATGTGCTCGATAGCTTCTGAAGCATCCAAAGCTGCCATAACTCTTGATAATCTTATAATCTCAGGACGGGTTCCAACTACCGTCATTACTTTTAGTTGTGCTTTCATTTGTTTTTTTTCACGCAGATTTCGCAGAATTCCACAGATTTTTTATTTTATTTTTTTCCTACACTAATACTCAAGTCTCAAAGGATTTTCACTTTAATTTAATTAAAAATCATTTACTATTCTTTTTATATTGTCAGTTATATTTTCACAATTAAAATTAACTAATATACCGACTTTCTTTCCTGACAATTTCAGATAAGTTAAGAGTTGTTTAAAATGTAATTTTGATAAATCCTTTACGGATTTAATTTCAATAATAACTTTTTCCTCCACCAATATATCTAGTCTAAATCCAATTTCTAAATTGATACCGTCATACAATACTGGAAGTAAAACTTGACTTTTAACTTTAAAATTATGCTTTTTAATTTCGTGAAGTAAAGCAGCTTCGTAAACAGACTCGAGTAAACCCGGACCTAAATTTTTGTAGACTAAAAATATACATCCTCTAATTTTATAGGTAATATCATTTTCTTCCATAAAATTTTAAATTACTATTTCAGAAATTCTATTACACATAAATTCATTTGATTTTTTATCTCGCTGATTTCACAGATTTACGCAGATTCTTTTTTAAAACTTATTCTTTTTAATATAATGTAAATTCTCCTTCAAATAATCATTTTTTTCATGATTTCACAAATTTACTCAAAGCATATATACTCATACTTTATGATATTCAGCGAAAATCTGCGGTTTCTGCGGTATCTGCGAGAAACTTTATCTAAACATTTTCAAAATAAGTATCCGGATCATTTGGATCATAAAACTCATTTATCCAAAAATTGGTATATAAAACTTCATCACCTATATTTTTGATATTATGCGTGTACCAAATAGGCATATCGACATAAGCAGGTTCTTCACCATCCAAATAAAAATCTAAAACTTCATCCGTTCCAATTCTTCGCAACTGAATTAAAGCTTTACCTTTAATTACTGCAAATCTTTCAATTTTACGAGTATGGTAATGATTTCCTCTTTTGATTCCTGGAACTGTAGTAGAAAAGGATACTTGACCACCTACTCCTAAACGAATTATCTCAACAAAAGAACCTCTAGGATCAGTATGCTCAACAAATTTTACTGGAAAATGATTGGCAATATCCATGTAGCAACGAAATGTATTGAACAAATTCAATTCGAATGTGTTGGCTATTGCTGGAATAATACCATTATCTTGATACTGCTTTTTATAGTTTTCTAAAAGAGCTAATAGTTGAGAAACTTTAGATTCCGATGTATGTTTTACGATCACCTCAGGTTTTCCTTTTTTAATTCTAATTTCAGAAAGTATAGCATCAACCAATTCTGCGACATAAATCAACTTTAAATCACCATCTGTATCGATCACAGGCGTTTCATTGTGAGCTAATTTATGACAGAAAGTTGCTACTACAGAATTGTAATTTGGATGACCAAAAGGTCCAAAAACATTCGGTATAATCATTCCGGTAAACTGACCTTCTGAATTATCAGCCCAATCAATCATTAACTCTCTTCCTTCTTTTTTAGATTTTCCATAAAGGTTATCTCTTTCCTCTTGAGTAGAAGAAGAAAACAGTACATGAGCTTTACTATTTGTTTTTTTAAGCGATTTAACTAATTTCTGAACCAATCCTAAATTAGTGTCATAAATAACTTGTGGGTCATTATGACGATTCATTGCCGCTAAATGAACTATAATATCACATTGTGACACAAATTCATTTAATTTCTGTTCATTTTCAAAATTTTCTTTCTGAAAATCAATTCGCTCGAACTCTCCTGGAAACAATGCAATTGTATTATACAAATGTGTACCAACAAATCCAGCCTGTCCCGTAATTCCTATTTTTAACATCTTTTTTTCTTAATTATTAAAGTAGTTGATATCAAATCGATATTCATCACTAACAACTCCTAAACTATAGTCTGACATAGCCATTAATCTTGAGTTTTCTTCCAAGGATTGAATATTTGTAATATATCCTTTTGGAACATGAAGTACGTCAAAAGTAGCTGCACTTAACGTAAATGACTCAAATGACAATTTCTTTGAAGGATTTTCCCAATTATCAATAGCTCTTGTACAAATTTTAAAACTTCCCTGAACCGCTGAAAACCATCTCTGCTCAATTTGATGTCCTTGCCATCCCCTTACAAAATCAATAGTAGCGTTTTCAATAAAGTAAATTCGCTTTACTTCAGCAGCATTGTAGTCGTTATTGAATACTAGAATACCTCTAGCATCGCTATGACTATTTCCTTTTGTTATATTTGGATTCTCTTCCATTAGTGACAATAATTATTATTCTTAATTTCTCTACTAATTATTCTAAAAAAATAATTATTTCACGCAGATTTAAAAGGATACAAAGGATTTCTTCAGCAGTGCTATTTATAGTTAAACACTCTTTTTTTAAAGTAAACTAGATACTGAACACTTCGTTACCCTGGCATTTGAGCAACATCTTCTCCAAAAATTTCTTTACGAATTAATGGTAGGTGTGAAAGTAATTTTTTCATTCCTTCAACTCCTAATTGCTCTGTATTGTGCGAATGATAATCCTCAATTAAAGAAACATCTTGTTCGCCTTCTGAAAAATATTGAGCATAATTCAAATCCCTATTATCAGCTGGTATTCGATAAAAATCACCCATATCTTCGGCTTTCATCATTTCTTCACGAGTGCATAATGTTTCATAAAGCTTTTCACCATGACGAGTACCTATTACTTTAATTTCATTTGTAGCGTTACAAAGTTGTTTTAACGCCTCTGCTAAATCACCTATTGTTCCTGCTGGAGCCTTGTTTACAAATAAATCACCTTGATTACCATGCTCAAAAGCAAAAAGAACTAATTCAACCGCTTCATCTAATGACATCAAAAAACGAGTCATTTTTGGATCAGTAATCGTTAGAGTTTTCCCAGCTCTTATTTGACTTAGAAATAATGGAATTACTGAACCTCTAGAGGCCATCACGTTACCATATCTAGTTAAACAAACAGTTGTATCAGATAAGTTTCTTGAAGCTGCTACTGCTACTTTTTCCATAAGGGCTTTAGAAATACCCATTGCATTGATTGGATAGGCTGCTTTGTCGGTACTTAAACAAATCACTTTTTGTACTTTATTGATACCAGCTGCGTCAATCACATTTTGAGTGCCGATAACATTAGTTTTTGTAGCTTCTAGAGGGAAAAATTCACAAGATGGAACCTGCTTTAAAGCTGCAGCGTGAAAAACGTAATCAACACCACGCATAGCGCGTTCCACACTATTATAATCTCTTACATCTCCTATGTAAAATTTCAGCTTATCGTTTTTAAGCTGATTTCTCATATCATCTTGTTTCTTTTCGTCGCGAGAAAATATACGTATTTCGCTGAAATGATCAGTTTCTAAAAATCTATTTAAGACTGCGTTACCAAACGAGCCTGTTCCACCAGTTATGAGGAGTGTTTTATTTTTTATTTTCATAAGTACTAATCTAGTAGTTTAACTAAATTTTTTATTTTATTATTAATAATTTTAATTGTTGGAGGTAAGTTTTCAGTCGAAGCTCTAATAAATGCGTATTCTAGATCATTTATCGACATTGGATCAAATGTTAACGAAGGCTGACAAATTTCATATGTATATGCTAAATCTGCTCCTATAATTTTACATCCACTTTCAATTGCTTCTACAATACCCAATCCAAAACTTTCTGCTAGCGAGGGGAAAATTAAATATTCTGAGGAGGCAAAAATATCTGCTAACTTTTCTCTTTTAATAAACCCGTAATTTGTAATTGGATAACCCTTTTTCTGTAAGGAATTCAACGCATTAATTTCGAGTGTTGCAGATTCGCATATTGTGAGCCCAAGCTCACCCAATTTAAACCGGTCATAGAAACAACAAAAAGCTTTAATTAGTCTCTGGTGGTTTTTATGTATTGCTAAATTGCTAATGTAAACAAATTTATTTTTTTTTCTTATAACATCATTAGTTCTTGGCATTGGTGGATAAAAAGGCATTAAAATGATTGACTTTTCCTTTAATTTGTATTTATTGCACAATCCTATTTTTACATTATTCGATTGAACAAGCCATTTGTTTGTATTGTTTTTAAATTTATTTAAAATAAACATCTTACTTTTTATTTTAAATTTATTCATCCATGAAACTTCCATTGGAATATTAATAAAAAGTGGTTGATGAAAATAGGTGAAAACTTCCGCTGATAGTCTCATCGAAGGCGGAAGGTTTCCAAAGCACAATATTTTTGAAAAGGTTTCGCGATGAGATCTATAAAATTGATGTCTTGCTATTAAATTAGCTTTAATAAATAAAATTTGATTCTTTTCTTTAACGAGAGGATGTTTATTAATAATTCTATTGTCTAAAAGGTAAAATACTTTAATCTCGGTTTGTTCAAGACTTTCAATTAAATAATCAAGTAAAACTTTACCCCCACCGTTGTTTACAAAAACTGCATCAATTAAAATCATCGTGAATCCGCATTTAAAATAATTTTTAAATCTTTAATAAAATTATCATTTAATCTCCTAATAGAATCATTATTGGTTTTAGCATAATCAGATGATTTTAGGCTTAAAATTTTTTTGCAAACTGATTCAGGAGTCGAAAGTTCGTAAAAAAAAATGTTGCTAGCGATTTTCGATTGAGTGATGCAAGAAATGGGGCTAGAGACTGTTACTAAATTATTACAAAGGTATACTAGGACCTTTGAAGGAAAGGTATAGTCAGAATATTTGTTTTGTAATACCCTAGTTGACAATCCAATTTGGCAATTTCTTAAAAAATTGGTATATTCATTTCCAGATAATCGTCCATGAAAAAGAATTTTAACAAAACCAAAAAAATCATTCATTCCTTTGATTGTCAATTCCATTTCTACAATATCAACAGCAGTGCCATAACCCAATAAGTGTAAAACATAATTATTAGGTAAAAAATTCATAGTATTAATAGCCAAGTAGACATCGCTATCGCTAGTACCAATGACACCCGCATAAACAATATTGATTACTTCATTAGATTTATATATAGGTTTATTAGTATTTATAATACGATAATCACCGTAGCAGACTACAGATGGTTTTTCGGTAAATCCGCATTTAGATGCGAACAAATCATTTACAAAAATGTATGCATCTGCATTTTTTAAGGAATTTATTTCATTTTTAATTTTCTTATCTGTTCCTTGCCACGCTGCCTGAAATATTTCCTCAACTTCATAGACGAGGCGGTAATTATTAAAAAATTTAGACAGCCTTACCACGCCTAATGTTGCAAAAGAATGATAATATATAACTGTGCTACTTTTTTTAACCTCAAAACTTAAAAAAAAAAATAATTGTAGTAGCAACCAGAGTCTCGATAAAAATTTATTAATAGATACGAATGCTCCAAAAGTGCTTACATAAGTTATTTTTTCATGTTCATCAATTTTGATCAATTTTCTTTTAAAAAACGACCATTTTGTAGTTTGGGCTTCACCCAATGCAAAAATCGAAATTTTAAATCCTGCCTCTTTTACGGCAGAAACTATGTAATCCATTTTAGTATTGGTCGCAGGAAAAATTCGAAATTTATTCGGATTATCTGCCTTAGAATAAAATCCAACATAATAAATATAACTGTTTTGGTTCTGCATATCAGTTTCTGATGTTAATAGCTATTAATATTATAAAGATCGTTATGCTTATATTTGATTCATTTAAAATGAATTTGTCAATAACATGTTGTGTTTTATATAAATAAAAGTAACAACATTATAAGAATCAATATTGCAATATTTTTTTGCTTATAATCTGTATTATTAATTTTAAAAACAGGAGTTTTATATTTTAAAAAACGAATTGTAAACGCTGTAGTACAAAGTACTATTTTACTATTTACTGTAAACATTTATTAATATTTATTATTGTCAATAATTAAATCTTTCCATTTTATCGTTTTTCACAAACAAAAAAACTGCTTTTATGTAAATGTATGGCAATATATAGAAGACTTTAGAGATCAATTCTCTTTGATACTCTTTTAAATTAAAATATTTAATTAACAATTCAACCCAGTTAAAAGATTTTCTACATAAATAAAATGCAGATTTGACAAGTATAAGATGACGATTATTACCGTATGGGACTTTATAATTTTTGATGAACTCATAATTATCCGAGCGTGACTTTAATTGTAAATAAACTTGCAAGGCTGCATTTGTCCCCCTCATTCTAACTTTACAAAGATTCATTTCAAGAAATCCCAAAGGGAATTTCTGCGCTAATTTAATCCAGAAATAAGAGTCTTCCCCAATTCTTTTATCCTCTGAAAATCGTAAAGAAGAATCATTCACTAGAATATTTTTTTTTATAACAATGCAGGGGGTGGCGATGGAACAGCTTAAAAACATTTTAGGTATTATATTTCCTTGCATATCACTACAATCAACTTTTTGTAAATTTAAGTTATCCTCATAAAATCGCTCATAATTTGAATGAGACCACTCAAATCCGCTGTCTCTCATAAACTTGATTTGTGAATCTAATTTGGTTGGAAGCCATAAATCATCAGAGTCCAAAAAAGCTATAAATTCGCCTCTTGCTAATTCAATACCTACATTACGTGCCTTACCAGGACCAGAATTAGCAATCTCGTACAATCGAACTAATGGGTATTTATTTTTAAGGATGGAAATATCTTCTTTTGATCCATCATTAATCAAAATTATCTCAAAATCACTACAAGATTGATTATATACACTTTCTAAAGCCTCAAATAACCAAATTTTATTATGATAAAAAGGTATTACTATACTTACCAAAAATTCATGGGTTTTAATAGTACTAATAGTTGTTTTATTTTGTAGCATTTATTAATCGAATTTGAGCATATCAAAGTATCGACTCTGCACCTCATTTAACATATATTTTTCTAAAATACTTTTCAATATTGAAGGCGCAACTGATTTTTCGCTCCATATAAAATTAGAAACTTCTATACATTTTTTTTGATCTTCAATTTCTTGTGGATTAATATTAATGTTCAAAGGATATTCCCTCAACATTTCTTTGGATGAATCATTTTCTATTGAGCAAACATTTATAATCGGCTTACCTAAAAACACATATTCTAAAATTTTTGAAGGTTCCTGATATTCATTATTATTGCCTATGTTAATTAAAATATCGGCATCAAGTAAAATAGAGGGCATTGCTTCTCGGGGAACGAATCCTTTTATGAATATTGCTTTACCAATTAAAAAATCATATTCTTTTATTATCCTCATGCATTGCGTTAGGTCTCCATATAAATAAAGTTCTAATTTAGTGCTAAGACTTTCGATTTTTAAAAGTGAAACAAAGAACTTCAACAAATTTTCAGGAGATCGTGTTATAGGTGTTAATGTCCCTACAAAGACAAGTTTAATCTTGGAATCATTGTTTTCTTGAACATTTGAAATAGAAGTGGAATATGGAATAAAAACATTATGATTGACTAGTACTTTTCCTTTTAAATTTGGAAACATAAACATGTACTTTTTTTTTAATTTTTCTGTAAGAACAGAAATAATATCAGCACTTTTTAGTGTTTGCTTTTCATATCTATAATTAATTTTATTGTAAAGTAAGTTATTGTTGACAGCTTTGCTTAGACAAAATGGATCAATTGTGTCTGCAATCCAGTTTATATGGTATTTATTTTTTAAACGAGATGCAACAACATGACCGGAAAATGGCCACGAGACACTTATGACATTATAAATTCCTTCTTGTGCTATTATTTTTTTAGCCATTTTGAAAGCAGGCTCTTGCCACAAAAATGCGAAATCTGGAAAATAAACTTTTTTCCAAGTAAAGTCATATATTTTTTTTAAAAAACTTTTCTTTGCGAGGTCTACTTTTTTAACCCTATTTATATCAAACTTTGAATTCAAACTTGTTTTTTTTTTATTGCTCCTGAATTTATCTAATAAAGACCCTCCAACTCGATAAATTTTCAAGTTATTCATTTCTTGATAATTATCAAATCCTTCACCATTCTTTTTTGCCGAGACTACAAATACATCAATGCCAAGCCTTTCCCACTCTCTAACTACGTGTATCCATCTATAGGTATTTGGAGAATTATCGGGAAAGAAATCAAAACTGATCAACAATACCTTACGATTTGTACACATAATTACATCTTTAAATTAAGGCGTTTTTTTTTCTCGAAGGGAAAAAAGTGTTAATGGAATTAATATTTTTTCTATCTTCATAAATAAGATATAAGTACATCAGCATTACCAATCTAAAATTAGGAGTTACAGAGATGAACAATCCTTTAACATTTCCAATTATGATAGTAAAAGATATTAATAAAATGAACCATTTGTTTTTTTTACAAATAAAGCTAATTCTCCATAGTAGAAAACTTACAAGTAAAATAAATAAAAATATATAAATTACTCCACCGTAATTTAGCTGAATAATATACCCTATATCTGAATTCCCACTTTTTGACGAAAATATGTTTTCACCACTTCCAAATATCCATTCAGAGGCATTTTGAGGAAAAACCGCCATATCACCAAATAAAGTGGCAAAGGTATTCGTATCTGATTGATTTGCATCCCCTGACAAAAAATCTGATATTTGAACAAAAAAATCAAATGCCCATTCAATAGTCTCTCTGTAATCTGCAAAAATATCCGTAACAAAAAGAAAAAAATACAATATCAGACCAACCAAAAATGAAAGACCAATGAATTTAAAGTTAAATTCAACTATTGAAAAATATGCTAAAATAAAAACAACAGGTATAAGGCCGCTACGTGCATTAAAAAAAATCGATATTAATAATAAAGGAAGTAATAGTAGGTATTTAGAATTTACTCTCGAATAATAAAATACCAATGCAAAAACTAACCCCTGAACAACACCGTAAGAAAAAGTTAAACCTTCCGATAAACCAAAAGAACGAAAGGCTACAGAATCATCAAAGTCAGTTGATTTAAAGTTGGCTTTAATGGATGCATTTAACTCCGGTGAAAAGATCATTGCCAAAGTTATAAATGCTGCGATCACTCCTACTAAAATAATTTCCTTAAATAAATTATTACCTAACTTAATTGTTGAATAAAAATTAATCAAAGCGCATGGAATAATTATTGCTTCCAAAAGTAGAAGAACATTTGCTCTAAAAAAAACACTTTCACTCAAACCTAATTCTCTAACAAAAGAAAAAAAAATTATTAAACCAAAAAGAAAAAATTCTACCTTAAAAATTTTAATTAAAGAATACCATCGCCAAGAGAGAATAATATATAGCATTGCCGGAACTACCATTATTTCCACTACCGATGAGGATACAACTTTAAAAGGAGGATTATATATAAATAAATATAATAATATTATAAAAAAAAAATATTTTATTGAACTAAGCAGGGACTCTAAAATCATTTCAATTCTGATCAGTTAAAATTCAACTTTCTTCTAGCTTTGTCAACAGCCTTTATAGCAAACATGAATGGCATATTTATTAATGCCTTAATCATATTTTCACTCTTAAGTTCATTAAATCTTATTTCTTTATTTAAATTACTAATCCTAGATATAATTAAATCATCATATAAATTATTTGTTTCAGCATTAAAAAATTCCAAAAGTTTAATATGCTGATTGAATACGAACTCAGTGTTGGCTCCAATAGTAGCAGTTGCACTACTACCTGAAAAACTAATTCTATAAACTGACATTATATCTTTTAGGAAATATATTTTTCCAGCATGTCTTAGTAACAGTGCTAGCGTAAAATCACCGCTGTAAATTTTACCAATCCATTCAGGGAGAGGAACTATATATTCTCTTTTGAACACCATACTTGCTGTAGGAATGACCCATTTATTAACAATTGTTTCCATTGACAGATCTTGAGAAGTATTGTCTTTATAAAAAATTTCTGACGTATTACCACTACCTTCATACAAATTTATAGCGTTGTGACAACTCATTGAATAAGTTGGATTGTCTTCTAAAAAATTAATTTGTTTTTGCAATTTAACTGGATCGGTCCAATAATCGTCGCCTTCGCAAACGGCAATATATTTACCTATTGCTTGTTCCAATGCCCAAATAAAATTAGGCATCATTCCTTTGTTAACTTTATGTTTAATGTACTTAATTAAAATATTTTCAGGAATCGCTTTATTAGCTAAAAAACTTTTAACTACATCATCAGAAGCGTCTGGTGAATTGTCGTTAGCTATAATTAATTCAACCTGAAAATCACATTTTTGCATTAAGACGCCTTCAATGGATTTTATGATATAGTTTTCATGACCAAAGGTAATCATTACAACGGAAACTGTTGGTTCTGTCATTTATTGAAAATTAAGTGGTTCTAATTCTTTAATCACTGTCGCGGGAACCCCAACTGCAACACAATTATCAGGGAGATCTTTTGTCACAACAGCACCTGCTCCTACAATAACGTTCTCTCCAATCTTAACTTTAGGCAAAATAATAGCGCCTGCACCTATTTGCGTATAAGATCCTATCTCCACATTACCAAGAAGGGTAACATTAGGCGATAATTCAACAAAATCATTTACAATACAGTCATGGGTAATTATAACATTATAATAAACAATACATCCCTTCCCAATTTTTACCGAATTTGAAAAAATAGCGGCACTTAAAATATTTGACCCAGCACCTATCTCAACATCGTATTTACCTATTTGCGCTGTAGGACTAATCGTAGAACAAAATAATCCCCCTAAATTTTTGAATTTAAGATATAATTTATATCTTAAATGCGGATTTCCTATTCCGATACTAAAACTATTTCCATACTTTTTAAAATGTTCTTTCACTTGCTCTTCAGTCTTTAATACAGGCAATACGTTAAAAAGTAAATTTGAACTATCGAAAGTAACATCATCATAAAAAGCTAATCCTTCTAATTGTTTTAATTGATGTAAAACCTCTAAAATTTCTTTAGCAAAACCTTTTGCTCCAATTATTAACATATTTTAATTATTTTGAACTCTTAATATTAATCTACATATTAAATCTACTTCTTCCAAAGACAAATCAGGATATAACGGTAAACATAAAATACATTTCGCTACTTTATCCGTAATTTCGAAATCCATCGGCTCCAAATAAGGCAAAGTATTTGCTAAAGAAGGATAAAAATACCGCCTCGTAAAAATTTCATTACTTTTTAAATACTCCATGCATTTTAACATTAATTCCTCACTTTCAAAAACAATTGGATAATAGGCATAATTGTTTTCAGAATATATCTTCCAAATAGGCCGTCTTGCTTTTAGGGTTACTAAATTCTCATCATACCGCACTGTTAACTCTTTTCGCTTTTGAGATATTTGATCAAGATAATCTAAATTAACCAAACCCATGGCAGCATGAAATTCAGAGTTTTTTCCGTTGATTCCCAATTCGGCGAAAGCTTCGGGTCCATCAAAACCAAAATTACGAATATAAGCTAGTTTTTTTAGTAACGCTACATCTTTTGTAAAAATTAATCCTCCTTCTATAGAATGGTATAATTTTGTAGCGTGCAAACTGCAGGTAGAAATATCACCATATTCAAAAATAGATTTGCCATTAATTTGCACACCAAAAGCATGTGCTCCATCATAGATAACTTTTAGATTATGTTTTTTGGCAATTTTTTGAATTTCAATCACATCGCAAGGATTCCCATAAACATGTGTTGCGAGAATAGCTTCTGTATTTTCAGTAATTGCAGCCTCAATTTTAGATGAGTCAATGTTTAGAGAATTTACTTCTATATCAACAAAGACAGGTGTACATCCTTCCCAAACAATACTACTAGTGGTAGCAACAAATGAAAAAGGCGTTGTAATAATCTCCCCTTTTAAATCCAATGCTTTTATAGCCATTTGCAGCGCTACCGTGCCATTGGTAACAAATAAGAGGTGATTAACTTGTAAATGCTTTTTTAATTTCATTTCCAACTCACTTGCCAAAGGCCCCATATTGGTAAGCCAGTTGCGTTGCCAAATCCCAGTTAAATATTTCGAGTACGCTTCCTGAGGAGGAAGAAAGGGTTTTGTTACGGGTATCATTTGCGTTTAATTATATGAATTAATTCAGTCAAAGAATTTATTTTAAATAGGTATGAAAAACTTAAAAACAACAGAGCACCAATTAAACTACCAAATGTAATTCTACTAAAATCATTTAAAGAATTGACTGCCCAGAATATATCACAAATATATACTACACCTCCTATGAAAATACTTAAACCTATAGTTGGTAGTAAATCTTTTGTTTGTTCCCATGCAGAATACCTTAAAAACTTACCACTATAATGGGTATTAATAAAAAAAGCTAAGATTGAAGAAAGAACGCTACCATATAGCAAGCCATAAATACCAAATTGAAATGATATACCAATAGCAATTACAGCTATTATCTTTTTTATAATCTCTAATTTCAAAAATAAATCACTACGCCCTTTTACATTTAATATTTGCAAATTATAAGAATGAATAGGATAAAGAATTCCATTTATGCACAAAATTTGAAAATAAGGTACAGCAGGCAACCATTTTTCAGTAAACAAAAAGCGAAATAAAGGTTCTGCTAAAACGGCCATAAAAATAAGTGTAGGTGCCACTAAAAATATCACCATTTGCATAATTTTTTTATAAACACTTTTTAATCGAACTTCATCATTTTGGATTGAAGCAAATAATGGGAATGAAACATTTGCCACTATTGCACTTAGTGTTGAAGCGGGTAACATTTGGAGGGAATTAGCGCGATTGTAAAAGCCTACTTGAGAAGCGGCAAAAAATCTACCTATAATAATAGTGTAGGCATTTGTAAATAGTATGTCTAATATCCCTGAAAATAATAATTTCATTCCAAAATGAAAATGGTATTTGAATTTTTCTATATTAAACAACCAAAGTGGTCTCCATTTACAATGATACCAAAACTGAATAGTCGAAGCCAATGATTGTACTATTGCACTCCAAACTAAGCTCCAAACTCCGTATCCGTGAAAAGCCATAATTACACCAACAATACTACTAAATATCAATGAAGGAATAGAAACCAACATTTGGGTTTTAAAATCCAACATTTTGGATAACCTGGTAATTTGTATTGTTGAGAATGCGTTTATAACAAATGTAACGCTGTAAACGCGAATAATAAGTTGTAACTGTTCTTGGTTATAAAAACTTGCAATAAAGGGCGCACACATGTATATTAAACAGTAAGTAAAGATACTTACTACTAAATTAAAATAAAAAACTGTTGCATAATCCTCTTCATCTGCCTCTAGCGTTCTAATTAACGATTGTGAGAGTCCGCTATTGATAAAGGCTCCTCCTAAAGCGATGAACACTCCTAACATAGCAATAAGTCCAAAATCAGACGGAAGCAAAAGACGAGACAAAATTATAGATACTCCAAAAGTTATAAATTGCGTACCAAAGGTTTGTAAAAAAGTCCAAAAAGCACCCGAAAGTGCTTGTTTCTTAATATCCATTAAAAAAAAAATCTAAAATAGGATTTTTACACATATAATTAAAACATCAAAAACAATTTACTTTAATTTCTCTTTTTCTGCTACTTCTCTTCTCAATCCACTACTCGAAAACCGATGGTCTCTTCGATTAAAATACAAATCTATCCCTTTTTCCTCACAATAGAATCTCCCCGTAAAGTTTGTGTCCTTATACTCATCGCCAACAATACGTACCTCAATTTTAAAAGCACGTAATATATCTTCCAAGTCTTGTTCAGTAGTATAAGGAACTATTTCATCTACAAAACGACAGCCTTTTAACTGAATGTAACGCTCCACCACGGTTTGGGTGGGTTTATTTTTTTCTGGTCTGTCGATCGTGGGATCAGTTTGCAATCCTACAATCAAATAATCACATTGTCGCTTAGCTTCTTCAAGCATTTTGATATGTCCAGCATGTAATAAGTCAAAAGCACTAAACGTAATTCCAACTTTTAAATTATCTCTTTCCATAGTTACGTCAATTGCTTTAAAATTCTTCTCACAATCAAAACTAAAACTATTAGAAACCCAGCAAATATTCCACCTATCAAAATCCCTTTTGCTTTTCCAAATTTTTGTTTTGGCAAAGGCAAAATAGGATGATCAATAATTTGGATTAAGGGCGTTTCTTTACGCAAGGCTACTTTAGCCATTTCGTTTTGCTTTACTAATTCTGTCAGAATAGCTGTATTGGCTTGCACATCTACCTGTCGTCGAGCAGAAGGAGCGCGGCGCACGTTGAGTGCTGGATTAAGCATAAAGGTATTGTCATTAGCAACTGCTACTCCTGTAATTGCCCCATTTAATGCGCCACGTACTGAGTCGGTTTGTTTTTGCAGGATTGCCATGTTTTCCCGTGCCTTCTTGCTCTTCGTATCGATATAGAAATCTGAGACTTCTTTTACTAAGGCCTCGATAAAATATTTGGCAAATAATTCGTTAGTTGAATTTACATCTATGGTAGTAATTGCTATTTTCTTGTCTTTTTGCCCTACTGACAATCCGGTTTTAGATAAATTATCATACATCACTCCCATAATACTATCCTGTACTCTTGTAAAGGATTTGCGATTAGCATTAGGCAAAAACTGTAAAGCCTTAAACTGTGGTTTATTATCCCAATTTTCTCTCCATTTATTTTCCTGGATGTACATTTCCGCTAGTGAAATGGTTTTATTTTTATACACAACGTGTGTCAACAAGGTTTGCTCGACCATCGAGCGAGATTTGAATAACTCGGTCAGATTCGAGCCTGTAAAGATGCTTCCGCCACCGCCGCCTATATCAAAACCGAACGAACTTGCTAGCCCTAAAGCGCCACCTAAACCTCCACCACTTTTTTCATCTTCTAAAGCAAAAGATAAAGACGCCGTATAAATTGGTTTTTTAGTAAAAGAGTAGGTTAAACCTAATGCCGCTCCAATTATTCCTGCTATTACAATTATTTTCCATTGTGACAGTAGGTAATTGAACCATTCTTTTCCTTTTTCTATTAACTCCTTTAACGATATTTCGTCGTTTGGGATTTCTTCGTTCATATTGTCGGTTATGTATTTTTTGTTATCTTATTGTTCTTGATCGATAGTAAGCTAAGATAAGAAACATTTGCTATTGGTTTATATTTTTTAAAATAGTACTCTCATTTTATAGCAATGTATTGATGCGGTTTGTTTAACTTGTTTTCACACTATTAAGCTGATTGAGACTCTGTGAAATATGAAATTATCTATATCAGTTCTTGTTTTTTTATTGAAGATCTCATAGGCCTCTCGACTGCGCTCGAGGTGACATGATCATTAAGTTTAGTTACGATATTATATAAACCTCTCGACTGCGCTCGAGGTGACAGTATTATGAAATATAATTTATTACTATTAAGCCTCTTGACTGCGCTCGAGGTGACAGGTTTATGAAGTATAATTCATTATTATTACTAACGGAAGCCTCTCGACTGCGCTCGAGGTGACAGCTAATAAACAATATAAATCTTACTTAAAAGCTGTTATAATTAATAACGCTAAACTCGAAATTACACTTCCAATTCCTACCCATTCTCCAGTACTCATTTTTCTAACTTCTGGTTTTTCGGGTACTATAATTTGAGAACCTGGTTTTACTTGCGGCGACGATCTAAAAAACAAGAAAGAACTTGTGACTGCCGCTTTACCATTTGGATAAATAATATATGCTTTTCTTCTCCATCCTTTGGCATCTACACCTCCTACCGCATCTAAATAATAGCCGAAAGAGCGTCCGTCTTTGTATGGAATTTCAGAGGTTAAAAGTACATTGCCCGCTACTTTTACTCCTTCATTAAAAATAGCCACCTCGATCTCATCTCCTGGGAACAAGGTTACATTAGCTCTGTTGTTTTGGTTTTTAACGATTGCTTTCCAATCTAAGGGTATTACCGCAAACTTTACTTCTTCTTTGAATTTCTTCTCTAATTTGCTCTGAATGCTATCTTTTTTGCCCAAATTGACATTTACATTTTGAATGTCCTCAATTTGACTTGCTTTAATCGGTCGCTTTATTTTGACACCCTCAATATTGGCTATGTCGGTTAACCCTCCTGCTCTTTGAATGATATCATACACCTTTGATTTTTTACTCACCAATGCGTATTTACCCGCATAAGGTACTGCTCCACTTACTGTCACCATCTCTGGCTTTTCGTACACCGCCATCTTACGAATGCTTACGATATCAAATGGCTTTAGTTGAAAATTCTTGGCTTGTTCATTACTTTCCGGACTGATTTCAATAGCAAATAATTCTGCTTTATTGGGATTTTTAGTGTCGATTTCCTCAGAGGTAATCATACGAGCTACCTCGACTCTTTTAGAGGCTGAACCGGTTAATCCTCCTGCTTGGACAATCAAATCATTTAAAGTGAGATTATCGAAATAATCATATTCCGCTGGTTTCTTTACTTCTCCGTCAATAGTCACTTTAAACTCTTCTCTAAAATCTAAAATAGAGTAAATGGTAATGATGTCTTCTCTTTTTAACAGAATATCTTCCTTTGGATCTCTTTGTAATGCTTTGGCTAAATCAAAATTTACAATTTCATTTGTTAAATCTGATTTTAATCTAATGATGGTTCCTCGCTTGCTGTAGGCATCTTCTTTGAGACCTTCTGCACGTGCAATTACATCTGACACCTTCATTCCCTCAGTAAAAGAATAGAAATCAGGTCTAAATACAGCTCCTTGAATTTTAATACGGTTTTCGAATCGGTTTAAAATTTTAGTCACTTTGATCACATCACCTGATTTAGGCTGGTAAGTTTTGAATTCTTTTTCGCTGACATCTTGCACCTTAAATTCTTTACCTGTTTTTTGAACAATACTTACTGATGCGGTGTAAGCTGATTCATTGAATCCTGATGCAAATGCCAGTACATCAGCAAAGGTTTCTCCTGTTTTTAATTCGAAAATTCCAGGACGTTTTAGCTCTCCCTCCATTGCCACTCTCTGACTGTACGCAGGAATTCGAATGACATCGTTGTCTTTTAAACCTACGTTTGCAGACTGATCTCCATTGACCAGAAATTTGTAAAGATCAATTTTTGTAACTACTTTATTATTACGTATTAACTCAATGTTTCTGTAACTCCCATTTTTACCTGGTCCTCCTGCTAAGTGTAATGCATTGTACACTGTTGCTAAAGAGGATACAGAATAATTTCCTGGTTGTTTTCCTCCGATAATGGTTACTTTTATGGTACGAATACTCCCTAGCGTAACACTTAATTGCGATTGACCAGAAGCTAGTGTACTGTACACTCTACTCATAGCCGATTTAATTTTTTGAGTAGCCGCCTCTATTGTCATCCCTGAGACTAAAATATCTCCTACATATTGAATACTAATCTTTCCTTCGGCACTTACTGGAATGCTCGCATTAAATTCCTGAACACCATATAAGCTCACCTGCAATTCATCTGATGGCCCTAAAATATAATTGACTGGTGTTGCTAATTTAAGATTGGGTTCAAAATTTAGGCTTGGATTATCAAAAAGCTCAGAACCAAAAATCAAGCTATTGACCGAATCTTTTATTTTGGGATTCACTATAGGATCTTGTTTTCTAAAAGATTCTTTTTCTTTAGTAGTATTTACTGGAGCATTATTATTTCCCGATTGAACTCTTTGTTTCAATTTTGCAAACTCAGATGCTGCCATTCCCTTAGACAAAGCTATTGGTTCCGCTTGGTCAATTGTCATATTGTTCGCCTGTAGTTGCGACTTTAGCTTTGAAATGTCATTCGCTGATAAATTATCTACATTTAACGTACTAAGATCCGTTTTTTTTAGTAAATCTTGTGCTTGTATTGTGGTGCTTTGAAAAAGAGCAATAAGCAATACAATGGCAGTAACTATTTTTTTCATAAATTATGGTCCTGTGAAAAAAACGACTTTAATGGGGTCGTTCTCTGTTTTGAAATAATTATTTTATTTTATTAAAAAAACTATTAACAGCTTAAAAAGAGAGGTACTCTCATGGCTTCGCCGTAGTGAATCCCAATTTGGGTCGCTAAATAATAACTCTTTTGGCATTCATTTATTTTGAAGTTAAATCAAAAAATAAATTAAATCCTATTTTTGCAAATATACTCTTAAAAAATCATAATCGAAATATTGTTTTAAGAATCCATTTAAATAAAAATTGAACGTAAAAAAAACAAACAATAAATGCCTATTAATCAAAAAAATACGTTTTTAAAATTAAATTTTGACACACTAAAAATCACTGCATTTAGATAGTAAAAATGCTTGATTCTCTATTATAATCACTAGTTCTCACTGCAGAAATATGTCCAAAAAAAACTACAATTCACAATTAATCAATAAAAAACAAATTCTGTTTTTATTACTCCATAAAGCACCTGCTTTTTTATGGCTAAAACTTTTAACTCAATTAGTATGAGTATAAACATGCAACTCCAATTCTAAATTATTTCGGAAAACTTTAAAATCATTTTTTTAAGATTTGATTAACACACCAGACATTAAGATCTATTTATTTGCAAAAAGATATTAATGTAAAGCATTAGAATTAATTAAGAAAAATATATTAACATGCATTTTAAAATGGTGCCAAATCTATTTTTTAATTCAACAAATCCGACTGATCTCGTTCCAGCGCATTGTAAACACTTTTTACGTCTTGAGAAAATTCTTTTTTCAGGATTAAATTAGCAGTGTCCGTATGTACAAAAATAGTATCCTTGATGCCAATAAAAGCCGTATAATTATTAGTTCCTATAACCATATTCCCATTCTCATCTACTGGATGTCCGATGCTAATTAAATAATCGTATACTGATTCGAAAGAACCTAAATCTGACCATTCAAAATGAGAAGAAACTACTTTTATTTTTTTGGAACGTTCCATTATCGCATAGTCCACACTGATCGAAGGGATATTTAACGAAAGTTCTAAGTCTAAATTACCGTCCTTATGGTTTTCCCAGGCTAATTTAGATGTTTCATACACTTCGGGTGCGTACACTTTTAATTCCTCCAGAAAAACAGACGCTTTAAAACAAAACATACCACTGTTCCAAAGAAAGTTGCCTTTAGCAATAAAATCACGTGCCGAAACCTGATTTGGCTTTTCCCTAAAAGAAACTACATTATCTCCTTTGCGTTCAATATATCCATATCCTGTTTCTGGTTTAGTGGGAACAATTCCGAATGTTACAATAAAGCCTTTAGAAGCCTTTTCTATTGCTTCTTGAATCGCGTCTTCGTACAATTGCATTTGACCAATAATATGGTCTGAAGGTGTAACAATAAGAATATCATCATCGTTCGACGCAAAAGCAGCAAAGGCAATTGCGGCAGCAGTATTTCTTGGAGTTGATTCGATAATATCAATATAAGCTGTGTCTGATTTCTCTAATACATTTTTGCTTAAATGACAATTATCAATATTACCAACCACCATAACTTTATCCGCAATATTACGGTTTCGATCTACAGTCATTTCAAACAGTGACTTTCCGTCAAAAATATCTAGGTATTGTTTCGGTTTACTCTTTCGTGATAAAGGCCACAAACGGCTTCCCACTCCTCCTGTAAGTATAACGTGTGTAATTGAATGGTTTTCCATACTATAACTTTATAGGTTTGTTTGTTTTTATGAAACTACTATTATTTTTTGTGCAAACTACAATCGTCCATCAACGGAATCTCCTAAAACTCCTTTTACATCGTATACGATACTATTGGGATGTTGCAAATGCTTAAGGTCTAAGTTTAAAAACGCTTCATGAGCTACACCTAAAACTACAGCGTCAAACTTTTCGTTCGGTAAAACATTGGTTGTTTCCAATTTATATTCTTGATAAACGGCAGCTGGATCAGCTAGAGGATCGTAAATAGTAATTGCTATTTCATAATCTTGAAGAGCAGCAATCACATCTACTATTTTAGTGTTTCGAACATCGGGACAGTTTTCTTTAAATGTGATTCCTAACATCAAAATACGCGCTCCATTAACAGAAATCCCTTTCTTAATCATCAATTTAACGATTTGCGAAGCGATGTACTCACCCATACTATCATTTAATCGTCTTCCTGCCAGAATAATCTCGGGATGGTAGCCAAACTCTTGTGCTCTTTGGGCCAAATAATAAGGATCTACACCAATACAATGTCCGCCCACTAATCCGGGTTTGAATGGTAAAAAATTCCATTTCGTTCCAGCTGCTTCTAGTACTGCGTACGTATCAATATCCATAAGATTGAATATTTTAGCTAATTCATTTACGAAAGCTATGTTGATATCGCGTTGAGAATTTTCTATCACTTTGGCTGCTTCTGCAACCTTTATCGAAGGTGCTAAGTGTGTTCCAGCAGTAATAACGGATTGGTATAATTCATTTACTTTTTGCCCAATTTCTGGAGTCGAACCCGAAGTAACTTTTAATATTTTATCAACGGTATGTTCTTTGTCTCCCGGATTAATTCGTTCTGGTGAATAACCAACAAAAAAATCAATATTAAATTTAAGACCCGAAATTCGTTCTAAAACAGGAACACATTCTTCCTCTGTGACTCCAGGATAAACTGTAGATTCGTAAACAACAATATCTCCTTTTTTTAATACTTTGCCCACCGTTTCACTCGATTTATACAAGGGTATTAAATCGGGACGATTGTTTTTATCTACTGGTGTTGGGACTGTAACAATATAATAGTTGCAGTCTTGTATGTCTAAAATATTTGTAGAACAGTACAAACCATTTGAACTACTTGTTTTATCTTTTAGCACTTCATTTAGTGAATCCACACTAATCTCAAGGGTAGTATCGTTTCCTAACTTTAATTCTGAAACTCGTTTTTCATTGATATCAAACCCAACCACACTATGCTTAGTCGCAAACAAACGAGCTAATGGCAATCCTACGTAACCAAGACCTATTACAGCTATTCTTAAATTTAATTTCATTTGTTTACAATAATATCTATCCCGATTACTAGTATTTATACTTTCGATTTTTAAAATAAGCCATTTGAACATTTTTTTGAAACGGACATCCTAATCATAAATCCTTTATTTTAAAATAAATAAAATGGATTAAGATCCTTTTCACACTATCAACGGTTTCAAACTAGACTATTTTTTTTCATCTTCAAAACACATCCTAATGATTCTAAAACCAAAACATAATGGGTGTTTTTAACTTCTTGCACGATCGCTTTTTGATCCGTAAAAGGCCCAGATACTAATTGTATTTCATCGCCAATTTTATAATATTCTACCATTACATCAGCAACATCAGAAGTATCAAGCCATTTTTTTATAATAGTTATCTCTTCCTCTCTTACAATTGCTGGTTTGCCTAACCAAAACAGATAACGTACTACTCCAGAGGATTGAAATATTGTATTCCGATCTGCCTCTTCTAATTTTACAAAAACATAAGAATTAAATAAAGGCACCTCTACTTTTTTCTTTCGATCAGACCATTGTTTTATTTGTGTGACCAATGGACAATAACATTCTATTCCATTTTTTTGCAATTGTTCTGCAACTTTTTTTTCCCATCTGGGCTTTGTATAAACTACATACCAATTCATGCTTTATCTTTTTTTTGTTGTGCTCTGAAACTAATTGCACCACTTACTATAAACTATAAAAACTTTATTTTATTTGCTGTATAAACCATTTTTACACAAAATAGCCTAATCAAATTTAAGAACCTATATTTTGATATACAAAACCAATCTCGCGTAACGCTGCACCATTTAACAAATTTCTTCCATCAAAAATAAACGCGGGTTTTTGCATCGCATTATAAATTTTCTCCCAATCATAGTTTTGAAATTCATCCCATTCGGTAAGAATTGCTATCGCATGAGCATTTTTACATGCTTCATAAGGATCTAAGAAAGAGGTAATACTACTTGCATTTGCAACTGATGATCTTGTCTCTAAATAATTTAAATCATTCAGTATTTTTTCACTTGAAACTTTAGGATCATAAACAGCAATATTGGCATGTTCATTTATCAAATCATCTGCTACGTAAATAGCGGCAGATTCTCTAGTATCATTCGTATCTTTTTTGAATGCCCATCCCAAAAAGGCAATTTTTTTATCCGATACTGTGTTATATAGCGTTTGAACGATCTTATTTGAGAACCTTCTTTTTTGATGGTCATTCATTATTATTACCTGCTCCCAATAATCAGCAACTTCATTCAACCCATAAGATTTAGCTATGTAAACCAAATTTAATATGTCTTTTTGAAAACAAGAACCTCCAAAACCAACAGATGCTTTTAGGAATTTAGATCCAATTCTACTGTCCATCCCAATTGCTTTTGCTACCTCATTTACATCAGCTCCTGTTTTTTCACACAAGGCAGACATTGCATTAATCGAAGAAATTCGTTGTGCTAAAAAAGCATTTGCAGTTAGCTTTGACAACTCAGAGGACCAAACGTTTGTAGTCAATATTTTATCCGTATCAACCCAGTTAGAATACACGTCTACTAAAGATTGAATTGCTTTTTGTCCTTCAAAAGTGGCATCACCACCAATTAGAATACGATCGGGATTCAATAAGTCTTGAACCGCAGTTCCTTCAGCAAGGAATTCTGGATTAGACAAAATCTGAAACTGTACCCCATTCCCAGTGTTATCCAAGATGCTCTTAATCGCTTCTGCAGTTCTTACAGGAAGTGTCGATTTTTCGACTACAATCTTATTGTCTTTCGCTACTCTTGCAATCTGTCTGGCACAAAGTTCTATGTATTTTAAATCAGCTGCCATTCCTTTGCCTTTGCCATAGGTTTTAGTAGGTGTATTTACGGATATAAAAATAATCTGAGCTTCCTCTATCGCTTTATCCACATCGGTTGAAAAAAATAAATTTCTACCTCTAGCTTCACCAACTATCCTGTCTAAACCGGGCTCGTAAATGGGAATATTACTTAAATCTGCATCATTCCACGCCGCAATACGCTCTGTATTCAAATCGACAACTGTGACTTGAATGTGCGGACATTTTTGTGCTATTACTGCCATAGTAGGTCCGCCTACATATCCTGCTCCGATGCAACAAATTTTTGTAATTCCCATTTTTTTAATTCAATTTTTAATTTTGTACTTAGAGCGTCAACTAACGTTCTTTTCTTTTTATTTAAAAAAAAGCTACATCATCTTATTCAGCTCCAGCAACATCGTATTTGTGTATTATTTTTTATTTTAAATTGTTCCAATACCATTCAACAGCTTGTTTTAGTCCTTCTTGCATAGAAAATTGTGGATTATAGCCCATCATTTTTTTTGCTTTGTCAATACTTGCTAAGGAATGCGGAATATCTCCTGCTCTATTTGGACCATACTCAATCTTGATATTGGCTATTTCTGGATCGTATTCTGATAAAAATTCTTTTAAATAATGTATTAAATTATTTAATGTATTTCTATCTCCATAAGCCGTATTGTAAATGGAATTGATTGCTTCAGGATTTTGGGTTAACATCGCCAATTCATTCATTTGAATTACATTATCGATATAAGTAAAATCACGAGAATAATTACCATCGCCATTAATTTTAGGACTTTCGTGTTGCATTAATTGCATCACAAATTTTGGAATAACAGCAGCGTACGCGCCATTTGGATCTTGTTTTCTTCCAAAAACATTAAAATAACGGAGACCAATTGTTTCTAGACCGTACGTAGTGCTAAAAATTTGAGCATACAACTCATTTACATATTTGGTAATTGCATAAGGAGAAAGCGGATTACCAATTACCTCTTCTACTTTTGGTAGGGCAACTGAATCCCCATAAGTAGAAGAACTCGCTGCATATACAAATCGTTTAACTTTTGCATCTCTAGCAGCAACAAGCATATTCAAAAAACCGGTTACATTAACATCATTTGTAGTAATAGGATCGTTTAAAGATCTTGGCACGGATCCTAAAGCGGCTTGATGCAAAACATAATCTACTCCTTGGACGGCAGTTATACAATCCGAAAGATTACGTATGTCTCCTTCAATTAAAGTAAAATTAGGATGATTGATGCAATCTTTTAAATTATGTCTGTGTCCGGTAGCAAAATTATCTAAACAGACTACTTTATTATCCTTAGATAAAAAATACTCACAAAGATTTGAGCCTATAAAACCCGCACCACCAGTAATTAAAATATTTTTTTGTTTGCTCTCTTCCATATTTTTACTTTTGAGATAATCGATACTGAGTTTATTTTTTTATAATCTTTTTTACAATCTTTTGGTATGTCGTCATTGGCTTATCATCTTCATAATATCCATTTGCATAAGCACCATAGCCGTAACCATAGCCATAACCAGTGCCGTACTTCGCTTTGTTTTCTAGACCATTCAAAATTATACTGGTATTATTCAACTCCCCTCGTTTAACTCGATTATTTAATAAGGTAATCATTTCTTTTTTAGTGAAATTTTGTCTTACAATATAAAGTGTAACATCAGCATATTGTACGAGTTCTAACGCATCAGAAACTAAACCAACCGGCGGTGTGTCTAGAATAATGTAATCGTACTTGCCTTTTAATTCTTCAATCAGTTCTCCCATTCTTTCACTAATAATTAGTTCTGCAGGATTTGGAGGAACTGGACCGGATAGAATCACATCTAAATAAGGAATATGAGTTTGGTTGGTAATTTCTTCCACCGTTTTTTGCTTAATTAGATAATTAACAACCCCAACATCATTAGATAAATTAAACTCAGCAGCCAATTTTGGCTTACGCAAATCAAGTCCAATTATAACTGTCTTTTTTTCACTTAAAGCAAATACTGTTGCTATATTTATGGAACAAAAAGTTTTTCCCTCGCCACTTATTGACGATGTAATCATTAAAGTTTTTGCCCCATCTACATTTTGTTTTTTATAAAGAAACTGAAGTGAGGATCGAATGGCTCTAAAGGATTCTGACAAAGCCGATTTGGGTTTATCAAATACCGCTAGATTTGTATTTTCTTTATTGATTCCAACCACACCTATTAATGGAATTTTAGTCATTTTACTAATATCTTCAGCGTTTTGAACTGAATTATTAATAAAGAAAATTGCAAAAATAAAAATCAAGGGGATCAGTATTCCTAAGAATAATGCTAATACATAATTTGCAGAAGTTTTAGGGCCAATTAAACCACCTCCAACATCTTTTGCGGGGTCAATAAAGTGAATGTCTGATAAATTTGCTGCCTTGACAATATCTGCTTCACTTCGTTTTTGAAGAAAAGTGCTGTAAATATTGTCGCTTAAATCATATTTCCTTTTAATTTTAATTAATTCTTGCTGATCCTCTGGAAGTTGCTTTATTGTACTTTCAGTTTCGTTTATCTTACTACTGATCATAGCCAAATCATACTGCAAAGAAGACTTTGCACTAGCAATATTTTCTAGAAGAACATTTTTTACAGCCTCCATTTGATTATCAAAATCACTAAATATCTTTTCGCTTTTTACGGCATAGGCCATTTCAGACCTTTGAGCAGATAACGCTATTAATTTTGAAACATTGACAACAATATTTGGATCTTCGATTCCTGCCACTGATGGCGCTGGAAGTTTTGCGTAATTGACACTATTTTTTAGGTAGGATTTTAAAGAATTATAATAGGCAATTTTGCGATTTACCTCGTCCTTTTTGACGTCAAATTCAACTATTTTTTCTGAGAATTTTACTCCGCCATCCTCAACATCGTAAATGTTTTTGCCTTTCCTAAAACTCTTTAATTCATTTCCGGTCTCTTTCAATTGAGACTCCATAGCCACCAAAGTACTATCTATAAAGGAAATCGTATTCGTAGCAAACTGATTCTTACTATCCAATTGCCTTTTGATCAGCATTTTTACAGTAGCATTCAGGTATTCTACCATTCTTGCTTTATTATTCCCTTGCATCGACAAGGTTATAATAGAACCTCCTTTGTCATCAGATCGAACTCCAATCCCTTTATAACTAGAAACTGTCCCGTCATAATCATTAAAACGAACAAAGTATTCTTTGCCTTTATAAAAACCTGGATTGTCATTTATTTGTAATTTCCAATTCAAAAAGGGCAACGACACTGACTCACCTACTTTATATTTTTTTACGAAATCACCAATTTCAACAGCTGTATTGCTGTAGGAATTAGTAGAATAAGTTAATATAGATACATTTGATGTAGCAAATGGAATTCTAAGTTCGTATTCATTTTCACTTAAAAACTTAATGCCAATTAGATTTCCAACAAGTTGTCCCTTCGACTTATCGATTGCCACGTAAAAAGGAACGGCACCATAAGCATCTACTAAATTGTATTTACCTTGAACTAAATAATCAATATAAAACTGGAGCTTATCTACCACTAACTCATTATGCGATCTAGACTGTAAAGTTGTTGAAATAGTTTGTACCTGATCTGAAGTCCCACCCCAATTAAAAACTAGGCTGGTATTTGAGGTAAAAAGTGGATTGCTTTCTTCTTTGACAGAAATAAGCGTTTCCATAGCATAAATTTTTTCTTTGCGTACGTTGACTTGATACGCAATTGTAAAAGTGATTATTAAACAAATTAAAAACCATTTCCAATAGCTGACAATTTTAATCAAAAACCCTTTGAAGTCAAAATTGACTTGATTTTCAAAAATTGAAAAATCTTTTATATCTAACATTTTCTATGTAAGGTTTTTATTTTTTTAACAACAAAAAAGTCGTTGTTGCCAAAGACAATAAGGTAATAATAGTCCCCAAAGATTCTATTCCCGTTTTCCCCGTTCCCCAAGTCTTTTGTTTTAAAGGCTTAATATAGACATAATCATTGGGTTGTAAGTAATAATAAGGAGATTTCATTACATTAATATCCGTAAGATCTAAGTCATGCATCTCAACACCTGTTGGTGTTTTTCGCATAATAGTAACTGCTTTCCTATTTCCTGTAATTGTAATATCGCCAGCATTTGCAATAGCTTCCATAATATTTAAATGCTCCTGAAACAAGGTCTTGGTACCTGGAGTTCCAATTTCTCCGTTGATCGTATATCGAAAACCAGCCAATTTTACAGTGACAAAAATATTAGCCTCTTTATTAAAATATTCGGCTAATAATTGCTTTTCTACAAATTGTCTAACTTCATCTAATGTATATCCAATTACATTTATATTTCCTAATACAGGGATTCTAATATTTCCATGATCATCCACTGTAAAACCATCAAAATATAATCCTGTTTCAGATTTACCCGCTGAAGCTTCATTATTTGTAGTATTAAAAATACTCACTAATTTAGGATCAATCGCTTTTATAGTAATGCTCAAAACATCATTAATTTGCAAACGATACGGTTTAGATTCGACAGCAGAAATAATTTCTTCTGGCTGTGCATTATCTTTTTTCTGAAGATAAATTAAATCTTGGGTTGGTATGCAAGACGAAACCATCAGACCTATAATTAGCGACAAACAGAGTACGTATTTGCTCATTTTTACTGTTTTTATTAAGCAACAAATATAGCTTTTCATTTACGAATTTAAAGCATCACTATTCTTTAAAATAGATTAATTATTTTTAAACCCTTTTTCAAACGGAATTCTTTGCAAAATACTTCTTCCGAGTGTTACTTCATCCGCATATTCTAGTTCATCACCCACTGAGATTCCTCTTGCGATGGTAGATATGATTATTTCAGATTCCGCAATTTGTTTGTAAATATAAAAATTAGTAGTATCCCCTTCCATAGTCGAACTTAACGCAAAAATAATTTCCTGAACTGTGCCTGATTTTACTTTTTCTACTAATGAATTTATATTCAGTTGACTCGGACCAACCCCGTCAATTGGTGAAATTTTCCCTCCAAGAACATGATAAATCCCTCTAAACTGGCCTGTGTTTTCGATAGCCATAACATCGCGTATGTCTTCAACAACACAGATTAATTGATGATTGCGATTATTATTAGCGCAGATTTCACATAAAATACTGTCCGAAATATTGTGACAACTCCCGCAATACTTTATATCTTGTCGCATTGCAACAAGCGCTTGTGACAAAAATACAGTTTGGTCTTTGGGTTGTTTTAATAAATGTAAAACCAATCGCAATGCGGTTCGCTTACCAATTCCTGGCAACTGAGACATTTCATTAACTGCTTTTTCTATTAATTTTGATGAAAATTCCATAATTACAAAAGTAATGAATTTGAAAAATAGTTATTTTAAAAACTGGAGTTGTATTTAAAAGGAAAATAAAATGGATAATTTTTTAAAATAAAATGTCTTACAATATTCTTTGATCAATATGAGAGTTGAAATTTCAAATCAATTTGTAAAAGAAAATAGGAATTAAAACACTTCGATTTTAGTATTTCTTTTTTTATTAATCCTAAATATAATATCAGAAACCCTGATTCTAATCTTCACTTATAGTATAAAACAACATTTTTTTTGATGAAGTTGTAACTATCAGTAAAAAGAATTTAACACAATAATTATGTCAGTTAATAACAAAACCAATATTCTTATCTCCTTATTGCTTAAAATAAAGAAACAAGAATACTGACTGTATCATTAAGATTAAAAAAATATTGAAATTTAATATTGATTTGTAGCCAACAATACTAATGTACAAGCTATTTCTACCTTAATATCATTTAATTTTAATAACTGATAGAATTCTGGATTTTCTGTACCAGGATTAAAAATAACACGTTTCGGTTTTACCTCTACGATGTAATTATAATAATCACGTTGGCGAGTTGGATTTAAATATAAAGTAACCGTATCAATGTTTTTTATTGGAATAGCTTTCGTTTGAATTTTTATTCCAGCCACTTCACCAGCATTCTGACCTAATGCAAGCACTGAGTGTCCTTTATCAACCAACATTGTTATCGCTTTAAAAGCATATCGGTCTGGCTTTGTAGTAGCGCCAAGAACTAAAGTTTTTTTACTCTTTATCATTTTATAGAATTGTATTGCACAAAAGTAAGCAAAAAGGATTGTTGGTTAAACTATTTTAAGGATTACTTATAAGTCAATAAAAAACATTAGGTTAACGTTAAAAAGTAAAAAAAGAGTATTTTTGCTATCATAAAAAACAAAACATGGATTTATTTATTTATCTTTTTGTAGCTCTTTTTTCGGTGTTAAACCCTATTGGCACAGTGCCTATTTTTGTAGGATTAACTCAAAATGACACTAAAAAAGAACGTTCAAGAATTTCTTTATGGACAGCGATAAATGTATTTATCATTCTTATTGTTTCTTTTTTTATCGGCCAATATGTATTGATTTTCTTTGGAATTAGCATAGATGCTTTAAGAATTGCCGGAGGAATTATCATTGTGAACTCTGGATTCTCATTACTTTCAGGAAAATTCAATAAAAAGAGAGGTATTAACAAAAAAGCAGAAACTGACGCACAAAAAAGAAATGACATTGCCTTAACACCGCTTGCAATCCCAATGTTGGCTGGCCCAGGATCTATTTCTCTTCTTATTGCTTTTTATCAAGAACACAACGAAACAGTAGAGATTATTGTTTCTTCTTTAGCAATTCTTGCTATCGCTTTTACAATCTTTATCATTCTTAGGAGCGCTCATTATTTAGCAAAAATTCTAGGAGCATCAGGAATAGTAGCTATTTCTAGAATCGTTGGTTTTATAGTTATTGCGATAGGCATACAATATATTGTAAGCGCCATTATTAATATTATAAAGACTAATTTGTAATAGTAAATTTAGAAGCCCTATCAAGTTAAATAAACGAGATAGGGCTTTTAAATTTAATTTCTTGGCAAGAAAATTTCTGCCATCATACATCTGGCGCTTCCACCTCCGCAAGCTTCAATTGTGTCTAAACTAGAACTCAATATTTCGGCATGTTTTTCTAACTGTGTAATTTGTTTTGAAGTCAAAGATTGATGCGCAGCTGCACTCATCACCAAATACCTTTTGTCGTTTGTTCCTCTAACTTCAAGCATGTTTCCTGCAAAATTATTTACCTGATCTTCTGAAATCAAAATAACTTCTTTATTATTTTCCTTGAGATTATCAAGAACCATTTTACGTTCTTTTTTATCATCAATGCAATCCATACAAATAACAGCAAAAGTCTCTCCCAAACACATCATTACATTAGTATGGTAAATTAATTTGCGTTCTGAATCAACCGTTTGAAAAGCTTCAAAGATTACTGGCGCATAATCAAAATCTTCACAGAATTCAATAAAGAGCTCTTCGTCTGCACGTGGTGATAAAGCACAATATGCTTTGCTATTCGCTCTATCCAAAAGTAAGCTTCCTGTACCTTCCAGAAAGAAACCATCTTCTTCTGCAGAAGTATAATCTACAATATTTTGAATCATAAATCCCTTCTCTTCCAGCATATCTAAAATTTCTTCTCTACGTTCTTGACGGCGATTTACAGCAAACATTGGATATAGTGCTACATCTCCATTTTCATGGAAAGAAATCCAGTTATTCGGGAAAATACTATCAGGAGTATCCGGATTTAAAGTATCATCCACCACAGTAACATCTACTCCTACAGCTTGTAATTTCTCTACAAAAACATCAAACTCTTGTTGCGCTTTTGCATTTACAGTAGCAGGCAAAAGCCCATCTAGTACTTTTTGATAATAGTTATTTACTGCCGTTTGTTCATTCATACGAAACGCAACTGGGCGAATCATTAATATAGAATTTGTTGTTTGTTTCATAATTTTATTATTGGTAATAATGACATCTAGCAATGTTCATCATTGTTAAATTAATCTCTAATTAATGGCAAAGTAGAACATCTTAATAAACCTTCTTGCTTTGCAATTTCTGTATATGGAATTTCTTCTACAACAAATCCGTTTTCTCGCAACCAATTGTTCAAACGAGTAAAATTTCTTTCGGAGACAACGACATTAGTGTCAATAGAAAACACATTAGAATTCATATCATACATTTCATCTCTAGTAATTTGAAATAAATTTTCTTTTCCAAAAAGATTGACTAAAAACAGATAATCGGCTTCTTCGCGAAAACCATTTTTATATATAATTGCCTTATTATTACCTAATGGCTGAAAACAACAATCTAAATGCAAGGCATTATCACGAGCTTCTATTTTAGATTTAACTAAGTCAAATTCTTTGACAATTTTTTGAGGAAACAAGTCTCTAATATACTGAACCCCTAACATATTTGTTCTTGCTGTAATATAATCTTTATAATCACTTCCTTTATAAGTTCCTATAAAAATATAATCGTTCCAAAGCATAACATCACCACCTTCTATATGAACTTCAGACGGTGGACGTACCACTTTTTTAGGATCTATTTGATCAATAATATACTGTATCGCATCTATTTCTAGTTCTCTATTGGGCAATATATTTGATTTTACAAAAATGTCTTCAATAACAAAACTAATGTCTCTTGTAAATATCTGATTGTAATTTTCAATATTTTCTGGACGATACACAGTTACATCGTATTTTTGTAAAACATTTTTAAAGGTTTGCATTTCATTGACCATATCTTGCTCTTTTGGATAAGTACCCGCTAAAATATGCTCTAATGATTTGGGATCGTAAGCCTCGGCTACTTCGGGTACAGGCCCACTACTAACTGCCGAACCCAGTACGACTGCTCTAAGTCTTGAACTTTCGTTATTTATATTTAGTTTTAACATCATTTTGGATTTTAGCAAATATAAAAAAGCTTCACTAATTAGTGAAGCTTTTACATTTGAAATTATCTTTTATCGGATTCTTTAAAATCTCTTAAAGGATGACCTGTATAAATTTGTCTTGGCCTTCCAATTGGCTCTTTATTTTCACGCATTTCTTTCCATTGTGCAATCCAACCTGGTAAACGACCAATAGCGAACATTACTGTAAACATATCAGTAGGAATACCTAAAGCTCTGTATATAATTCCTGAATAAAAATCTACGTTTGGATATAATTTTCTTGAAACGAAATAATCATCAACTAATGCTGATTCTTCTAGTTTTTTTGCAATTGCAAGAATTGGATCATTAACACCTAAAGTTGATAAAACTTCATCCGCTGCTTTTTTAATAATTTTTGCTCTAGGATCGAAATTTTTATAAACTCTATGTCCAAATCCCATTAAACGGAATGGATCATTTTTATCTTTGGCTTTAGCTAAATATTTATCTGCATCTCCACCTGTTCTGTGAATTTCTTCTAACATCTCAAGAACAGCTTGATTAGCACCTCCATGTAAAGGTCCCCAAAGTGCTGAAACTCCAGCAGAAATAGAAGCGAATAAACCTGCATGAGAAGAACCTACCATTCTTACAGTAGAAGTAGAACAATTTTGTTCGTGATCTGCATGAAGAATAAATAATTTATCTAACGCATCAACAACAATTTGGTTTGGTTTGTAAGGCTCATTAGGTAGCTCAAACATCAATCTCATAAAGTTTTGAACATATCCTTTTGTATTATCGTAATAATTTAAAGGATAACCCATACTTTTTCTATAAGTCCATGTTGCAATAACTAAAAATTTACCCATCGTTTTACAAACAGCCTCATACATCTCTTTCTCATTCTCTGCATTTACAGACTTTGGATTGAAAGCAGTTAAAGCACTAGTCAAAGCAGCTAAAACGCCCATAGGATGAGCCGTTTTAGGAAAACCATCAATGATGCTTTTCATTTCTTCATTAACTAAGGTATATCTTCTGATATCTTTTTCAAATTGCTCTAACTGAACTGCAGTTGGTAATTCTCCAAAAATAACTAAATACGAAACCTCAAGAAAATGGCCTTTTTCTGCTAAATCTTCAATTGCATATCCTCTGTATCGAAGTATACCCAATTCTCCATCTAAGAAAGTAATTTTACTAGTACATGAACCTGAATTTTTATAACCTGGATCGAGAGTTATCATACCTGATAAATCACGTAATTTGCTAATGTCAATAGCTACTTCATTCTCACTACCTGTAATAATAGGCAGTTCAAATTTCTCGCTATCAACCTCTAATATTGCTGTTTTTGACATCATATAATTGGAATAAACTTTTAAAAATAATAATTTACCAAATCTAAGGAATTTAACATTAAATAAAAAGAGAATTGTACCTTCAATATGTTAAATATAATAAAAAACCCACCCTCTTTTGGAGGGCAGGTTTTTTATAAGTTAAGTACTATGTTTAAAGTTTTATTTTATTTTAAATGCATTTTTGCCCGGGAAATAAGCAGTATCACCTAACTCTTCTTCTATTCTTAATAACTGATTGTATTTTGCCATTCTATCGGAACGAGAAGCAGAACCAGTTTTTATCTGACCACAGTTCAATGCAACCGCTAAATCTGCAATAGTATTATCTTCAGTTTCTCCTGAACGGTGCGACATCACAGAGGTATACCCAGCATTTTTAGCCATATTAACCGCCGCAATAGTTTCTGTCAAAGTTCCAATTTGGTTTACTTTAATAAGGATAGAATTAGCAATTCCTTTTTCAATACCTGTTGACAAACGCTCTACGTTAGTTACAAATAAATCATCACCTACTAATTGTACTTTATCACCAATTTTTTCAGTCAATAACTTCCAACCATCCCAGTCATTTTCATCCATACCGTCTTCAATAGAAATGATTGGATATTTCGCTACTAATTCAGCTAAATAATCAACTTGCTCTGAAGACGACCTAACTTTTCCAGTTTCACCTTCGAATTTAGAATAATCATATTTACCATTTACACAGAACTCTGCAGCGGCACAATCTAAAGCGATCATGATTTCATCTCCAAAACTATAACCAGCGTTTTCAACCGCTTTTTGGATAGTATCAAGCGCATCTTCAGTTCCACCAGGAAGATTTGGCGCAAAACCTCCTTCATCACCTACAGCAGTCGAAAGACCTCTATCATGAAGTACTTTTTTCAAACTATGAAAGATTTCAGTTCCCATTTGCATAGCTTGAGAAAATGAAGTTGCTTTAACCGGAAAGATCATAAATTCTTGAAAAGCAATTGGCGCATCAGAATGCGATCCTCCATTAATGATATTCATCATAGGCACAGGTAATGTATTTGCTGACACACCACCAACGTATCTGTATAAAGGCAATCCTAATTCATTTGCAGCTGCTTTTGCTACAGCAAGTGAAACCCCTAAAATAGCATTAGCACCTAGATTCGATTTATTTGAAGTTCCGTCTAAATCAATCATCATTTGATCAATTAAATTTTGTTCAAAAATAGAAACTCCCAAAAGTTCCTCAGCAATAATGGTATTTACATTTTTCACTGCATTCAAAACACCTTTTCCTAAATAGGCTTTTCCTCCATCGCGTAATTCTACTGCTTCATGTTCGCCTGTAGAAGCACCAGATGGTACTGCCGCTCTACCTAAAATTCCATTATCTGTAATTACATCTACTTCAATTGTAGGGTTACCTCTTGAATCAAAAATTTGCCTTGCGTGAATTTTTATAATTATACTCATAATACTTCGTTTTTATATTTAAATTACAAATATATCCTATCTATTTTGATTGATTTTATGAAAACTACGAATCTTATTAACGAAAACGTTGTAAATTATTTACAATTAATCAGTTTAAACTATTAAAAGTAAAAAAAGATTCAAAAAAGAAATTATAGATGTAATCTGGTTTGTTTTTATACATTTTAGGATTGAATCAAATAGAGTCAATCCTAAATCTGTCTTTTATAAAAATAATAACTGAAATTATCTTTTTAGATTCTTAATAAATTCATCAAATAAATAAGAAGAATCATGAGGACCTGGGCTAGCTTCTGGGTGATATTGAACTGAGAAACAGTTTTTATTTTTCATTCTCATACCTGCTACTGTTCCATCATTAAGATGAAGATGCGTAATTTCGAAATCATCATTAGCTTCTAATTCTTCTTTATTTACAGCAAAACCATGGTTTTGAGAAGTAACTTCCCCTTTTCCTGTAATAATATTTTTTACTGGATGATTAATACCTCTATGTCCGTTGAACATTTTATAAGTAGAAATTCCATTCGCTAAACCAATCACTTGATGTCCAAGACATATACCAAATAAAGGTTTATTATTTTCAAGTATTTCTTTAGCTACTTGAATAGCACCAGAAAGTGGCTCTGGATCACCAGGTCCATTCGACAAAAAATAACCATCTGGGTTGAATGATGCTAAATCTTGATACGTTGAATCATAAGGAAAAACCTTAATATAGCAATCTCTTTTAGCTAGATTACGTAGTATATTCGTTTTTATTCCTAAATCAAGTGCTGAGATTTTATAAGTAGCATTCTCTTCTCCGTAAAAATAGGGTTCCTTAGTAGAAACTTTAGAAGCTAATTCTAAACCTTTCATATCGGGAACGTTGGCTAAAGCTATTTTTAGATCAGCAACAGACGTTCCATCTGTGCAAATTACTGCATTCATAGCTCCGTTGTCACGGATATAGCTAACTAATGCTCTTGTATCAACATCAGAAATGCATATAAGATTTTGTTTTGTAAAATAATCCTCTAAACTTCCTGAAGCATCTTCACGAGAATAATTAAAACTAAAGTTTTTACAAACCAAACCTGATATTTTGATACTTTGTGATTCTACTTCTGAATCATTCACACCATAATTTCCGATATGTGCATTTGTAGCTACCATTAACTGCCCAAAATAAGAAGGGTCAGTAAAAATTTCTTGGTAACCAGTCATTCCTGTATTAAAACAAACTTCTCCAAAAGTAGTTCCACTGATACCAATAGATTTCCCGTGGAAAATAGTTCCATCGCTTAGTAGAAGTATAGCGCTTTGTCTTGTTGTGTATTTCATTCGTTGATTTCTAAATGTTGTAAGGTTGTTTGAGACACACTATGCGTGTAACATTTGTAGTTAATTCTGGTGCAAATTTAATTTAATAAAATAGTGAAAGCAAAAAAAATAAAAAAATATATAATTTTAAACTTTCTTTATAAAAGTTGTTAGAATGGCACAATTTCAAACCTAGCCCTGATGGGAGCGGCATCCTTATTGCCCAGTGTTTGGGCGAGAAGATACAGCAAAGAGCAGGAAAAATTATCTTTTGAAATTGAAACTTCTGCTAAAAAAAAAAATCAAAAAAAAAGGATAAACTATAAATAGCTTATCCTTAATTTTTATTGAATGATTATCTTCATAATTATTCAGCAGCGTCAGTAGTAGTTTCTGTTTCAGCAGCTGGAGCTTCAGTAGCTTCATCTGCCTTCTTAGTTTTAGCACCACGACGGCTTTTTGCTTTCTTAACTTCTTTTTTACCACCATTGTAAAGTTCATTAAAATCTACTAATTCGATCATTGCCATATCAGCATTATCTCCTAGACGATTTCCAACTTTAATGATACGAGTGTATCCACCTGGACGGTCACCAACTTTAGCAGCTACGTCTCTGAACAAGTCAGTTACCGCATATTTGCTACGTAAGTAAGCAAAAACGATACGACGATTGTGAGTCGTATCAGATTTAGATTTTGTTATTAAAGGCTCAACAAATTGTTTAAGCGCTTTTGCTTTAGCAACAGTAGTGTTAATACGTTTGTGCTCGATAAGAGAACAAGCCATATTAGCTAACATAGATTTTCTATGTGCTGTCTGTCTGCTTAAGTGATTGAATTTTTTTCCGTGTCTCATGACGTGTTTTTTTATACTTTCATCTTGATGCTATCCGTTTTGGAGATCAAAATATGAAGTAATTTATTCTTTATCTAATTTGTATTTCGCTAAATCCATACCGAAGTTTAAATTTTTAATGGCTACAAGTTCATCTAGCTCAGTTAAAGATTTTTTACCAAAATTACGGAATTTCATTAGGTCATTTTTATTGAACGATACTAAATCACCAAGTGTATCAACTTCAGCCGCTTTCAAGCAATTTAATGCTCTTACAGAAAGATCCATATCTACAAGCTTAGTTTTAAGCAATTGTCTCATATGTAATGATTCTTCATCATACGATTCTGTTTGTGCAATTTCGTCAGCCTCAAGTGTAATTCTTTCGTCAGAAAACAACATGAAATGGTGAATTAGAACTTTAGCAGCCTCAGTTAAAGCATCTTTAGGATTGATTGAACCATCAGTTTTAATTTCAAAAACTAATTTTTCATAATCTGTTTTTTGCTCAACACGGAAGTTTTCAATAGCGTATTTTACATTTTTTACCGGAGTAAAAATTGAGTCTGTAAAAATAGTTCCAATAGCAGCATTCTGTTTTTTATTCTCCTCAGCAGGAACATATCCTCTACCTTTTTCGATTGTTAAGTCGAAATTAAGTTTGATTTTACTATCTAAATTACAGATAACTAGTTCTGGATTCAAAACTTGGAAACCTGAAATAAATTTTTGAAAATCACCAGCTGTCAATTGATCTTTACCTGAAACAGAAATAGTAACTGATTCATTATCTATATCTTCAATCTGGCGTTTAAAACGTACTTGTTTAAGATTAAGAATAATTTCGGTAACGTCTTCAACAACTCCTGAAATAGTAGAAAACTCATGATCTACACCTTCAATGCGAACAGATGTAATTGCATAACCTTCTAATGCTGAAAGCAAAACTCTTCTAAGTGCATTACCAACGGTCAATCCGTAACCAGGTTCTAAAGGTCTAAATTCAAATTTACCTTCAAAATCGGTTGAATCGATCATGATAACTTTATCGGGCTTCTGAAAATTAAATATTGCCATAAATTTCGACTAAGTCAATTATTATTTGTTGTACAACTCTACGATTAATTGTTCTTTAATGTTTTCTGGGATTTGAAGTCTTGCAGGTACAGAAACAAAAGTACCTTCTTTAACGTCATTATTCCAAGTAATCCATTCATAAACATGACTTGAATTAGATAAAGAACGTTCGATAGCCTCTAAAGATTTAGATTTTTCACGAACTGCAACTTTGTCACCAGGTTTAAGGTGGTAAGAAGCGATATTTACAACATCACCGTTAACAGTGATATGTCTGTGAGAAACTAATTGTCTAGCGCCTCTTCTAGAAGGAGCGATACCCATTCTAAAAACAACGTTGTCTAATCTTGCTTCACATAATTGTAAAAGAACCTCACCAGTAACACCTTTAGTAGCTGATGCTTTTTTGAATAAACCTCTGAATTGTTTTTCTAAAATTCCATAAGAATATTTAGCTTTTTGCTTTTCCATTAACTGGATTGCATATTCAGATTTTTTTCCTCTTTTTTTAGCCATCCCGTGTTGTCCAGGTGGGTAATTTCTTTTTTCGAAAGATTTATCATCTCCGAAGATTGCTTCGCCAAATTTACGAGCAATTCTAGTTTTTGGACCAGTATATCTTGCCATTTCTAAAAAATTAAATTAAGGTAGAGATTATGAATTCAGGTCATATCCTTCGATAATCGTATATTCTACCTAGTTATACTTAAATATATTATTAAACTCTACGTCTTTTTGGAGGACGACATCCGTTGTGAGGCATTGGAGTAACATCGATAATCTCAGTCACTTCAATTCCACCGTTATGCAAAGAACGAATAGCAGACTCACGTCCGTTTCCTGGTCCTTTTACATAAACTTTAACTTTTTTAAGTCCAGCTTCAAGAGCTACTTTACTACAATCTTCTGCTGCCATTTGAGCTGCATATGGAGTATTCTTTTTAGAACCTCTAAAGCCCATTTTTCCAGCCGAAGACCAAGAAATAACTTCACCTTTTTTGTTAGTCAAAGAAATGATGATATTGTTAAAAGTAGCAGAAATATGAGCTTCTCCCGTTGATTCAACGATAACTTTACGTTTTTTTGCAGTTGCTTTAGCCATATTACTTATTATTTAGTTGCTTTTTTCTTGTTAGCAACAGTTTTTCTTTTACCTTTTCTTGTTCTAGAGTTGTTTTTAGTTCTTTGTCCTCTTAAAGGAAGACCAGTTCTATGACGGATACCTCTATAACATCCAATATCCATTAAACGTTTGATGTTTAAAGAAACCTCAGAACGCAATTCTCCTTCAATTTTGAAAGTTGATACTGCTTCACGAATTGCTCCGATCTCATCATCATTCCAATCTTGAACTTTTTTATCTTGGCTAACTTGAGCTTTTTCTAAAATCTCAATAGCTCTACTTTTTCCTAATCCAAAGATATAGGTAAGTGCTATAACACCTCTCTTATTTTTTGGGATATCTACCCCTGCTATTCTTGCCATAATTATCCTTGTCTTTGTTTAAATCTAGGATTCTTTTTGTTTATTACGTACAATCTCCCTTTTCTTCGCACAATTTTGCACTCGGGACTTCTCTTTTTTACTGAAGCTCTAACTTTCATTTTGAATATCCTTTAATATCTATAAGTAATTCTTGCTTTTGACAAGTCATAAGGGCTCATTTCTAGCTTCACTTTATCACCAGGTAATAATTTGATATAATGCATACGCATTTTTCCAGAAATATGGGCGATTACAATATGTCCATTCTCTAACTCTACACGGAACATCGCATTTGATAATGCTTCGATGATTGACCCGTCTTGTTCTATTGCTGATTGTTTTGCCATAAAGTTAAGCTACTGCTTTTCTATTTTTTCCACTTTTCATTAAACCATCATAATGTTTGTTCAACAAATATGAATTGATTTGCTGCATTGTATCTATGGCAACTCCAACCATAATTATTAATGAAGTACCTCCAAAAAACATTGCCCAAGATTGTTGAACATCCATAACACTTACAATTATTGCTGGGAACACAGCAATTAGAGCTAGAAATAAAGATCCTGGAAAAGTTATTAAAGACATCACTTTGTCAAGATAATCTGAGGTTTCAACTCCTGGACGAATCCCTGGAATAAATCCACCACTTCTTTTCAAGTCATCTGACATTTTGTTCGTAGGAACAGTAATGGCCGTGTAAAAGAATGTAAAGACAATAATTAAAGTTGCAAATACAAAATTATACCAAAAACCAAACATATTACTAAAAGCACCAACGACAGATTGTGATGCATCTGATTTTGACAAACCGGCTAAAGCAGCTGGTATAAACATAATCGCTTGTGCAAATATTATTGGCATAACTCCAGAAGCATTAAGCTTCAAAGGAATCCATTGTCTATTTCCATTAAGCATATCTTGCTCGAAATCACCTGAAGTTGTACGACGTGCATACTGAACAGGTATTTTTCTAACTGCCATAACTAAGAGTACACAACAGATAATAACTAGTAACCAAACAATGATTTCAATAACTAATAACATTGGACCACCATTATTGTTGGTAACCCTAGTTGTAAATTCCTGAATAAATGCTTGTGGCAGCCTAGCTAAAATACCAACCATAATCAACAATGATATACCATTTCCAATTCCCTTATCAGTAATTTTCTCTCCTAACCACATGGCGAAAATTGTACCTGTAACTAAAATAACTACTGAAGAAAATAAGAATTCAAATGAATTGAACCCCAATAAAAATGCATTACTAGGTAATGTTCTATATAAATTATAGATGTAAGTTGGACCTTGAACTAAAGTTATTCCAATTGTCAACCAACGAGTAATTTGATTAATCTTTTTTCTACCGCTTTCTCCATCACTTTGCAATTTTTGTAAATAAGGAATAGCAATTCCCATTAACTGAACTACAATTGAAGCAGAAATATAAGGCATAATTCCTAAAGCAAAAACTGACGCTTGAGAAAATGCACCTCCAGTAAACATGTCAAGAATTGAACCAATTCCCTCTTTGGTTTGCCCAGCTAAATTACCTAACTGTGTAGCATCAATGCCTGGTAGGGTAACTTGCGCCCCAAAACGATAAACTAAAAGTAATCCTAATGTAATTAAGATTCTATTTTTAAGTTCTTCAATTTTCCAAACATTACTTATTGATTCAATAAATTTCTTCATATTAATAGAAAAATTACATTGTTACAGCTTCTCCACCAGCAGCTTCAATAGCAGCTTTTGCAGTAGCAGTAAATTTGTGAGCGGTTACTTTTAATTTTGCTGTCAATTCACCTCTACCTAAAATCTTTACGATTTCATTTTTAGTAGCTAAACGATTAGCAACATAAACTGTCATATCAACAGTATCTTTAATAACACCATTATCAACTAAAAGTTGAAGTGTATCAAGATTTACACCTTCGTAATCTTTACGATTGATGTTTGTAAAACCAAACTTAGGCACACGTCTTTGAAGTGGCATTTGCCCTCCCTCAAAACCAATCTTTTTAGAATAACCAGAACGAGATTTTGCTCCTTTGTGTCCTCTTGCAGAAGTACCACCTTTTCCAGAACCTTCTCCTCTACCTAATCTTTTATTCTGATTGTGTGTAGAACCTTCAGCAGGTTGTAAGTTACTTAAATTCATAACAGTATTTGTTATTTAGTTTCTTCAACAGAAACTAAGTGTTTAACTTTATTTATCATCCCAAGGATTGTAGGGTTTGAATCATGCTCTACAACTTGTCCCATTTTACGTAGACCTAAAGCTTCTAATCCTCTCTTTTGAGAAAGAGGACAGTTGATTTTGCTTCTAACTTGTTTTACTAATAATTTAGCCATAATTTCCTTGAATTAACCTTTAAAAACTTTTTCTAAAGAAACACCTCTTTGTTTTGCAACAGCATAAGCACTTCTCATTTGTAATAAAGCATCAAAAGTTGCTTTTACTACGTTGTGAGGATTTGAAGATCCTTGTGATTTAGATAATACATCATGAATCCCTACTGATTCAAGAACTGAACGAACAGCTCCACCAGCAATAACTCCTGTACCATGAGAGGCAGGAATTAAGAAAACACGTGCACCACCAAATTTACCTTTTTGTTCGTGAGGAACTGAAAGACCATTCAAAGGAATCTTAACTAGATTTTTCTTAGCATCTTCTACTGCTTTCGCAATTGCTTCAGAAACGTCTTTAGATTTCCCTAAACCATGTCCAACCACTCCATTTTCATCACCTACAACTACAATAGCAGAAAAACCGAAAGCTCTACCACCTTTTGTAACCTTAGTAACACGATTTACACTTACCAAACGATCTTTTAATTCAAGACCACTTGGTTTTACTAACTCTACATTCTTGTATTTACTATTAGACATACTATATTAGAATTTAAGTCCAGCCGCTCTTGCGCCTTCCGCTAATGATTTAATACGACCGTGATATAAATAACCTCCTCTATCGAAAGTTACTACCTCAATTCCGGCTTTTAAAGCTTTTTCAGCAACTAGTTTTCCAACTGCTGTAGCCACTTCGATATTCGTACCGTTACCTATTTCTTTTTCTCTTGAAGAAGCTGCTAATAAAGTAACACCGTTTACGTCATCAATAAGTTGAGCGTAAATTTCTTTGTTACTTCTAAATACAGATAGTCTTGGATTTGTAGCAGTACCACTAATCGTTTTTCTAATTCTGAATCTAATTCTTTGTCTTCTTTCAGGTTTTGTTAATGACATAATCTTATTTTTTAAGCTGATTTACCTGCTTTTCTTCTTAATACTTCACCTACAAATTTAACACCTTTTCCTTTATACGGCTCTGGCTTACGGAAACCTCTGATTTTCGCAGCTACTTGCCCTAAAAGTTGTTTGTCAAATGATGTTAATTTAACTATAGGGTTCTTACCTTTTTCAGATATTGTTTCTAAAGTAACTTCAGGAGCAATTTCTAAAACTATATTGTGAGAGAATCCAAGTGCTAAATCTAATTTTTGTCCTTGATTTGAAGCTCTATAACCAACTCCTACCAATTCTAATGACTTTGTAAAACCTTCTGTAACACCGATAATCATATTATTGATTAAAGATCTGTACAAACCATGTTTTGCTCTTTGGTCTTTGTGATCAGACGATCTTTCTACTTGAACTTGATCGCCTTCAACTGTAACAGTAACGTCCGAAAACTCCTGAGTTAGTTGACCATTTTTTCCTTTTACTGTAATAATACCATTTGCAACTTCAACAGTTACACCAGCTGGTATAGTTACCGGACTTTTACCTATTCTTGACATCTTTATATAGTCTTTAAATTAGTATACGTAACAAATAACTTCACCACCTACGTTCAATTGTTTTGCTTTCTTTCCAGTCATTAACCCTTTAGAAGTTGACACGATAGCAATACCTAATCCGTTAAGGATTCTAGGAATAGATGAAGAACTTGAATATTTACGTAAACCTGGTTTACTAATTCTTTGGATATCTTTAATTACCGGCTCTTTAGTATCTTTATCATACTTTAAAGCGATTTTGATTGAACCCTGAACAGCGTTGTCCTCAAATTTGTAACTCAAGATATAACCTTGATCAAATAAGATCTTAGTTATTTCTTTTTTTAGATTAGATGCAGGAATTTCTACAACTTTGTGGTTTGCAGCCACAGCGTTACGAACTCTTGTCAAATAATCAGCAATAGGATCTGTATACATTATGTATCAATTTGCGGTTTTGGTTTTCGATGAACTATTCATCGAACCTGAAACCAGTTTATAAATATGAATGATACAGACGTAACTAGGTTGCGTCTGTATCAGAACGTAATAAAATTACGTATTACCAAGATGCTTTTTTAACACCTGGAATCAATCCGTTATTTGCCATTTCACGAAATGTAACACGTGAAAGACCGAATTGACGCATATATCCTCTTGGTCTACCTGTTAATTTACAACGATTGTGCAAACGAACTGGTGAAGCATTTTTCGGTAACTTTTGCAAACCTACGAAATCTCCAGCTTCTAACAAAGCTTTTCTTTTCTCAGCAAACTTAGCTACTGTTTTTTCTCTCTTAACCTCGCGGGCTTTCATTGATTCTTTAGCCATGTCTTAATTCTTTTTAAAAGGTAATCCTAATTCTGTTAATAGAGACTTTGCTTCTTTATCCGTTTTTGCAGACGTTACAAAAGTAATATCCATTCCTGATATTTTGTTTACTTTGTCAATATCAATTTCTGGGAAAATGATTTGCTCTAAAACACCAAGATTGTAATTACCTCTTCCATCGAATCCAGTAGCTTTGATACCACTAAAATCTCTAACACGTGGCAAAGCTGAAGTTACAAGTCTATCTAAAAACTCATACATTCTTTCTCCACGCAAAGTAACTTTTGCTCCAATCGGCATCCCTTTTCTCAATTTAAAAGACGCAACGTCTTTCTTAGAGATAGTAGATACTGCTTTCTGTCCAGTGATCTTTGTTAACTCATCAACTGCATAGTCAATTAGTTTTTTATCAGATACAGCTGCACCAACTCCTTTACTTAAAACGATTTTTTCCAATTTAGGAACTTGCATTACGTTTACGTATCCGAATTCCTCTTTAAGAGCAGCGATTACTCTGCTCTTATATTCTTCTTTTAGTCTAGGTATATACGCCATTACTATAGTACTTGATTAGATTTTTTTGAAAATCTTACTTTCTTATCTCCTTCTACTCTAATACCAACTCTAGTTGTTTCCTTAGTTTTAGGATCAATTAAAGAGATGTTAGATATTTGTATAGAAGCTTCTTTCTTTACAATACCACCTTGAGGGCTTTTTGCACTTGGTTTCGTGTGTTTAGAAACCATATTTACACCTTCAACAATCGCTTTGTTTTTCTCTTTGTACACACGTAATACTTTACCTTCAGCACCTTTATGGTCTCCAGCAATTACTCTTACGATGTCACCTGATTTTATTTTTAGCTTTATCATCTTAAAACGAATTAAAGCACTTCTGGTGCTAATGATACAATTTTCATGAATTGTTTTTCACGAAGTTCTCTTGCTACTGGACCAAAAACACGAGTTCCTCTCATTTCACCTGCAGCATTCAAAAGAACACATGCATTGTCATCGAAACGGATATAAGAACCATCAGCTCTTCTCACTTCTTTTTTGGTACGTACAACAACTGCAGTTGAAACAGCCCCTTTTTTAACGCTTCCGTTAGGTGCTGTATCTTTGATAGAAACTACAATTTTGTCACCAACAGAGGCATACCTTCTTTTGGTACCTCCTAAAACACGGATAGTTAAAACTTCTTTAGCTCCAGTGTTATCTGCTACTTTTAATCTTGACTCTTGTTGTACCATAATTATTTAGCTCTTTCTAAGATTTCAACTAACCTCCAACATTTAGTTTTACTTAAAGGACGCGTTTCGCTAATCCTTACCGTATCTCCAATGTTACAGTCGTTCATTTCGTCGTGTGCGTGATACTTTTTAGTTTTCAACACGAACTTACCGTATAATGGGTGTTTTACTTTACGTACTTCTGCAACAACAATAGACTTATCCATTTTGTCTGAAGTCACAACACCAATTCTCTCTTTTCTTAAATTTCTTTTTTCTTCCATCTTTCAGCAGACTACAGTTATTGTAACTCTCTTTTAGTAAGTTCTGTAGCTAATCTAGCAACCACTCTTCTTACACTTCTAATTTGAAGTGGGTTCTCAATTGGTGAAATAGCGTGAGCCATTTTTAGATCAGCATATGTTTTCTTAGTCTGGCTAAGCTTTTCTTGCAACTCTGCTGCAGAAAGATCTTTTATTTCTGATTGTTTCATAATATAATATAGATTATGCTTCGAAATCTCTAGCAACAACGAATTTTGTTTTTACTGGAAGCTTTTGAGCTGCAAGACGTAATGCCTCTTTTGCAACTGATAAAGGAACTCCTCCAACTTCAAACATAATTCTTCCGGGTTTAACAACAGCAGCCCAATATTCAACGGCTCCTTTACCTTTACCCATACGTACCTCAAGAGGCTTCTTAGTAATTGGTTTGTCTGGAAATACTTTGATCCATAATTGTCCTTCTCTTTTCATAAAACGAGTTGCAGCAATACGCGCAGCTTCGATTTGACGTGAGGTTAAGAACATTCCATCTTCATGTACAGATTTAATACCAAACATTCCATTTGAAAGCTCATACCCTCTATGAGAGTTCCCTTTCATTTTACCCTTTTGTACCTTACGGTATTTTGTTCTTTTAGGCTGTAACATTTTTCTTTAATTTAAAAATTTACTTTCGTTTACGAGCATCTGGTTTTCCACCTTTGTTAAAAGGTTTTCTGTCTCCTCTTGGAGAATCTCCACCTTTACCTCCACCAGTACCAGATTGTTTTTTGTCCATTCCAGCAAGCGGAGAAAGATCTCTCTTTCCATAAACTTCACCTTTCATGATCCACACTTTGATCCCCATTCTACCATAAGTAGTATGCGCTTCAGCTAATGCATAATCAATATCGGCTCTGAAAGTTGATAGAGGAATTCTTCCTTCTTTGAAACCTTCTGAACGTGCCATCTCTGCACCATTCAAACGACCAGAAATCAAAACTTTGATACCTTCAGCGTTCATACGCATAGAAGCAGCAATAGCCATTTTGATTGCACGTCTGTAAGAAATACGGCTTTCGATTTGACGACAGATGCTTGTAGCAACTAGATACGCGTCAAGTTCAGGTCTTTTTATTTCAAAGATGTTGATTTGAACCTCTTTGTCAGTAATTTTCTTAAGCTCTTCTTTCAACTTGTCTACCTCTTGTCCACCTTTTCCGATAATGATACCAGGTCTAGCAGTAGTGATAGTAACGGTTACAAGTTTCAAAGTTCTCTCGATGATTACTTTTGATACACTAGCTTTTGATAAACGAGCATGGATATACTTTCTGATTTTGTGATCTTCGGCAAGTTTATCACCATAATCATTTCCACCATACCAGTTTGAGTCCCATCCTCTGATGATACCAAGTCTATTTCCAATTGGATTTGTCTTTTGTCCCATCTTGTATTAAATTGCTTGTGTGTTATTAATAGATCCAAGCACGATTGTTACGTGATTAGAACGTTTTCTAATTCTGTGAGCACGACCTTGTGGAGCTGGACGAAGTCTTTTCAACATCATTCCACCATCTACTGTAATCGTTTTAACAAATAAACCAGCTTCTTCCATATTAGCGTCTGGGTTTTTTGCTTGCCAGTTGGCAATAACAGATAAAACCAATTTTTCTAATTTTCTTGAAGCTTCTTTAGAACTAAATCTTAAGATGTTCAATGCTCTCTCTACCTTCTGACCTCTTACCAAGTCCGCTACTAAGCGCATTTTTCTAGGTGAAGTAGGGCAGTTATTCAATTTTGCGAAAGCTATAGACTTATTAGCCTCTTTTCTCGCATCTGCTGTTTCTCTTTTACGAACTCCCATTGCTTCTTATTTTTTACCTTTATTTTTTGCTCCAGCATGACCTCTAAAAGATCTAGTTGGTGAAAATTCTCCTAATTTGTGACCTACCATGTTTTCTGTTACGTAAACTGGTACAAATTGACGACCGTTATGAACTGCGATAGTTTGTCCAACAAAGTCTGGAGTAATCATAGAAGCGCGAGACCAAGTCTTAACTACTCCTTTATTTCCACCAGCGATGTTTTCTTGAACTTTCTTGTCTAACTTATAATGAACGAAAGGTCCTTTTTTTAATGAACGTGCCATATCTTATTATTTCTTTCTACGTTCTACGATATACTTGTTACTCGGGTTTTTCTTAGAACGAGTTCTATAACCTTTAGCTGGTATTCCATTTCTTGAACGTGGATGTCCACCAGAAGAACGTCCTTCACCACCACCCATTGGGTGATCGACAGGGTTCATTGCAACAGGTCTTGTTCTAGGTCTTCTACCTAACCATCTTGTTCTACCTGCTTTACCAGATACAACTAATTGGTGGTCTGAATTTGAAACCGCTCCAATTGTAGCCGAACAAGTCAACAAGATTAATCTTGTTTCACCAGAAGGCATTTTGATTGTAGCATATTTTCCATCTCTTGCCATTAATTGAGCAAATGTTCCAGCAGAACGAGCGATTACAGCTCCTTGTCCTGGTCTCAATTCGATACAAGAAATTACAGTTCCTAGTGGAACTCTACTTAAAGGTAATGTATTACCAATTTCAGGTTGAGATTCTGGACCAGAAACTAATTTCTGACCAACTTTCAATCCGTTTTGAGCAATAACATAAGTTTTCTCACCATCAGCATAAGCTAATAATGCGATAAAAGCAGTACGATTTGGATCATATTCGATTGATTTCACTGTAGCTGGAATTCCTTCTTTTGTACGTTTGAAATCAATAATACGATATCTCTGCTTGTGACCACCACCCGTATAACGCATGGTCATCTTTCCTTGACTATTTCTACCTCCAGAGTTTTTTATCGGCGCTATCAAAGAGCGTTCCGGCTTATCAGTTGTAATGGCGTCATAACCATTCACAACTCTAAATCGCTGACCTGGGGTAATAGGTTTTAATTTTCTTACTGACATTTTATCTTAGATATTGTTGTAAAAATCAATTGTTTCTCCTTCTTGTACTTGTACAATTGCTTTTTTGATTGCATTTGTCTTTCCACTGATTAAACCACTTTTAGTGTATTTTGTAGTTCTATCCGGTCTTACGTTCATCGTGTTAACGCTCAAAATCGTTACTCCATAAGCAGCTTCAATAGCTTTCTTAATTTGTACTTTATTGGCTTTTTTGTCAACAACGAATCCGAAGCGGTTTAAAACTTCACTTTCTTTGGTTACTTTTTCCGTTACTATAGGCTTAATTATGATGCTCATATCCTATTATTTACTTAAATTTTCTTCAATTATCTCTAAAGAACTCTCTAAAAGAACTAAATTATTAGCATTTAGAATAGCATAAGTGCTTAATTCTAAGCTACTTACAACGCTAGAGCCTTTTAAATTGCGTGAGGACAAATATACATTTTTATTGGTATCACCCAATACAAATAGAGATTTTTTATTTTCTAACTCTAAAGCTTTCAAAACGTTGATGAAATTTTTAGTGTTTGGTGTTTCAAAATTAAAGTCTTCAAGAACGATAATATTCGATTCTTTTGCTTTGATTGAGAAAGCTGATTTTCTAGCCAAACGTTTCAAGCTTTTATTCAATTTGAATGAATAACTTCTTGGTCTTGGTCCGAAAACTGTTCCACCACCTTTAAACAATGGATTCTTTGCACTACCCGCACGAGCAGTACCAGTTCCTTTTTGTTTTTTTATCTTACGAGTACTTCCCGCTACTTCAGCTCTTTCTTTAGCTTTGTGCGTTCCTTGTCTTTGATTAGCAAGATATTGCTTTACATCAAGGTATACTGCGTGATTGTTTGGTTCTATACCAAATACTGAATCAGAAAGTTGAACTTTTCTTCCAGTATCTTTTCCGTTGAAATCTAATACTTTTGCTTCCATTACTTCTGAATGATTACATAAGAGTTGTTATGACCAGGAACACATCCTTTTATAACAAGTAGGTTCTTTTCAGCAACTACTTTTAAAACTCTAAGGTTTTGAACTTTTACATTGTCTCCTCCCATACGTCCAGCCATACGCATTCCTTTGAATACTCTAGATGGATAAGAAGAAGCTCCTACAGAACCTGGCGCTCTTAAACGGTTGTGTTGACCGTGAGTTGCTTGTCCAACACCACCAAAACCGTGACGTTTAACAACCCCTTGAAAACCTTTACCTTTAGATACACCTTGTACATCTACAAATTCTCCTTCAGCAAAAATAGAAACATCTATAAGATCTCCTAATTTTTGTTCAGTTGCAAAATCTTGGAATTCAACGACTTTTTTCTTAGCTACAGTTCCCGCTTTTTTAAAGTGACCTAAGGCCGCTTTTGTGGAATGTTTCTCGTTTTTGTCATCGAAACCTAGTTGCAACGCTTCGTACCCGTCAACACCTTTGGTTCTGACTTGGGTAACAACGCATGGTCCAGCTTCGATTACTGTACAAGGAATGTTTTTCCCGTTTTCGTCGAAAATGCTAGTCATGCCGATTTTTCTACCAATTAACCCAGACATAATTATTAATTATTAATTATTAAATATAAACATAGAACGCAGCTTTTAACCGAATCCTATTTTTTTTAGTGGTGCAAAAGTATAACTTATTTGCACACAAACCAAAAAAAATATTTTTCAATTAAAAGCAGCGTTCTTTTTTACTCTTAAACTACTTAAACTTTGATTTCAACTTCAACTCCACTTGGCAATTCAAGTTTCATTAAAGCATCAATAGTTTTAGATGAAGATGAATAAATGTCAATTAATCTCTTGTATGACATTACTTCAAATTGCTCTCTCGCTTTTTTGTTAACGTGTGGAGAACGCAATACAGTGAAAAGTTTTTTGTGAGTTGGCAAAGGAATTGGTCCTGTAACTACTGCACCTGTACTCTTAACAGTTTTTACAATCTTCTCAGCAGACTTGTCTACCAACATGTGATCGTAAGATTTTAATTTTATTCTGATTTTTTGACTCATTTTCTTAAAGATTAAGCGTTTCCTTTTGCTTTTTTGATTACTGCTTCCGAAATATTAGCAGGTGTTTCAGCGTAGTGTGAAAATTCCATTGTAGAAGTTGCTCTACCAGAAGAAAGTGTTCTTAATGTTGTAACATAACCAAACATTTCTGATAACGGAACATCCGCTTTAATAGTTTTAGCACCAGCTCTATCACCCATGTCATTTACCTGACCTCTACGACGGTTGATATCACCTACGATATCACCCATGTTTTCTTCTGGCGTAATAACTTCCATCTTCATGATTGGCTCAAGAATAACAGCTCCAGCAGCTTTAGCTACTTCTCTGTAACCCATTCTAGCAGCTAACTCAAAAGATAGTGCATCTGAATCCACAGGGTGAAAAGATCCGTCTGTCAAAGTTACTTTCAAACTATCTACTTGGTATCCAGCTAATGGACCAGTTTTCATAGCTTCTCTAAAACCTTTTTCAACAGATGGGATATATTCTTTAGGAACGTTACCACCTTTTACAGCATTTACGAACTGTAATCCAACTGGAGCTTTACCGTCTACTTCATCAGCAGGCTCTAATGTAAATACGATATCACCGAATTTACCACGACCTCCAGATTGTTTCTTGTACGTTTCTCTGTGCGTTGCAGATCTTGTAAAAGCTTCTTTATATTCAACTTGAGGCTCACCTTGATTCACTTCAACTTTAAACTCACGTCTCATACGATCGATAAGTACATCTAAGTGAAGCTCACCCATACCTGATATAATAGTTTGACCTGAAGCTTCATCAGTTCTAACTGTAAACGTAGGATCTTCTTCAGCTAATTTAGCTAAAGCCATACCCATTTTATCAACATCAACTTTAGTTTTAGGCTCAATTGCAACCCCGATTACCGGAGCTGGAAACTTCATTGACTCAAGAATAATTGGGTGTTTTTCATCACACATTGTATCTCCAGTCTTGATATCTTTAAACCCAACTGCTGCCCCAATATCTCCAGCTTCGATAAAATCGATTGGATTTTGCTTGTTAGCGTGCATTTGATAGATACGAGAAATTCTTTCTTTGTTTCCTGAACGAGTGTTCAAGATATATGAACCTGCATCTAAACGTCCTGAGTAAGCACGGAAAAACGCTAAACGACCTACGAATGGGTCAGTAGCAATTTTAAAAGCTAAAGCCGCGAATGGCTCAGCTACAGATGGCTTACGTAAGATTTTAACTTGGTCTTCTTCTAACAATTCAGCATCATCAGGATGAATTCCCCAAATACCTTCTTTCTCCATTGGAGATGGTAAGTATTTACAAACTGCATCTAATAAAAACTGAACTCCTTTGTTTTTGAATGATGATCCACATAACATAGGTATAATCGCCATGTCAATAGTAGCCGCTCTTAATGCGTTGTTTATCTCCTCTTCAGTAATAGAAGTTTCATCTTCCATGTACTTATCTAAAAGATTCTCATCGTAATCAGCAACTGCTTCAATCAAAATAGATCTATATTCTTTCACTTCTGCAAGCATATCCTCAGGGATAGGCACAATATCATAAGTAGCACCGTGATTTTCATCATGCCAAATCATAGCTTGATTTTTCACTAAGTCAACTACTCCTTTGAAATCATTCTCTTCACCAATTGGCAAAGTAATCGCAACAGCATTAGATTTCAACATGTCTCTAACTTGTTGGCATACTCCCAAGAAGTTAGAACCTTGACGGTCCATTTTGTTTACGAATCCCATACGCGGAACTCTATATTGATCTGCTAATCTCCAGTTCGTTTCAGATTGAGGCTCAACACCATCAACTGCACTAAACAAGAAAACTAAACCATCTAACACACGTAAAGAACGATTCACCTCTACAGTAAAATCAACGTGTCCTGGAGTATCAATAATATTAAAGTGGTAAGGTAACGATTCAGGCAAAACTTTACCTTGTTGAGTTGGAAAATTCCACTCACAAGTTGTAGCAGCAGAAGTAATTGTAATACCTCTTTCTTGCTCTTGTGCCATCCAGTCCATTGTTGCAGAACCTTCGTGAGTTTCACCAATTTTATGGTTCTTCCCTGTATAAAAAAGAATACGCTCTGTTGTTGTTGTTTTACCAGCATCAATGTGAGCAGCGATTCCAATATTTCTTGTATATCTTAAGTCTCTAGCCATTTCTCTATGAATTAAAATCTAAAGTGAGAGAAAGCTTTATTAGCTTCTGCCATTTTGTGAGTATCCATTCTTTTCTTAACAGCAGCACCTTCTTCTTTAGCCGCAGCTAAACATTCTGAAGCTAACCTTTGAGCCATTGACTTTTCGTTTCTTCTTCTTGAATATAGAATTAACCATTTCATCGCCATAGAAATTTTTCTATCTGGACGAATTTGCATTGGTATTTGGAATGTAGCTCCACCTACTCTACGACTACGTACTTCTACGTGAGGCATAACGTTAGTTAAAGCATCTTTCCATATTTCTAATGATGGTTTTTCTGCATCTTGTTTTTTAGACTCAATGATGTCAATAGCATCATAAAATACTTTAAACGCTGTCGATTTCTTTCCATCCCACATTAAGTTGTTCACAAAACGTGTTACCAGTTGGTCATTAAACCTTGGATCTGGTAAAAGTGGTCTCTTCTTTGCCGCTCTTTTTCTCATGTCTTTTTTTTAATAAAATTACACACCTATAAGTCACGATTAATCGTGCCTATATAATGCAAACTTTAAATTACTTTTTTGCTTCTTTTGGGCGTTTTGCTCCGTACTTAGATCTTCTTTGCGTTCTTCCTGCTACTCCTGACGTATCAAGTGCACCACGAACGATATGATATCTAACTCCTGGTAAATCTTTTACCCTTCCACCCCTAACTAATACTATCGAGTGCTCTTGTAGATTGTGTCCTTCACCAGGGATGTAGGCATTTACTTCATTACCATTTGTCAAACGTACACGCGCTACTTTACGCATTGCAGAGTTTGGTTTTTTTGGTGTTGTAGTGTAAACACGCGTACAAACCCCTCTTCTTTGAGGACAAGAATCTAAAGCAACCGATTTACTCTTCTTAGTCATCTGAGTTCTTCCTGTTCTTACTAATTGTTGAATTGTTGGCATAATTAATACTAAAAATTTCTTATTATATTAAATTCCCGCTTTTTACGGGGTTGCAAATGTAGAAAATATTTTTTACTCCACAAACGCTAATTCATTAAATTTTTATTCAACTAATAATTTGTCCCTGAATAATATAAAGAAACACCTTTAATAATTGAGTTTTAAAATTACTAGTACAGTCTCAATTCCTAAAGAATCATTTTGAAGTTTGATTTACATTAGAAACAATAGATATTTGCATTACATTTATTAAAAAAACTAATCATTTTGAAATCATTTTTATTTTTTATTTTCTTTTTCACTATTTGCTGGAACACTTCTGCGCAGAATTTTTATTTAAAAATTAAAGGAAAAAATAATTTAGAAAATAAAACAATCGACTCTTTAATCTTTAATACCAAGCATAAAAACATAAAATCATTAACTGACGAAATAAAGGCTTTCTCACTTAAACTAACAAAATTAGGATACATCGACAATATCACAGATGATGCAAAACTAATAAACGACTCTATTTATATATCGGAATTTATCTTGGGTGAAAAAATAAAATTTTTAACTATTAATCTTGACACAGACAGTTTACTCGCCTCCATTATTTCATCAAGCATTAAAAACAACAAAATACAATTACCCTACAATGAAATAGATTTTTTTTTAAAAGAAACTTCACAAAAACTTGAAAAAATAGGATACGCATTAGCAAAATTAAAATTGATCAATATAGAAAGGAACCAAAATACTTTATATGCAGATTTAAAATTAGAAACAGCGCAAAAAAGAAATTTAAACACTATCACAATGCGATATGCTGAAGAAGAAACGACTAAATTCCCAAAAGGACATTTAAAACAAATAAATAAGAAATACCAAAATACAATTTTCAATCAAAAGACAGTTGAAAAAATTAATGATGATTTTAATAAATTCAGTTTTGTAAATCAAGTAAAATATCCAGAAATCCTATTCACCCAAGACAGCACTACTATCTATGTGTATTTAGAAAAAAGAAAATCGAATAATTTTGATGGATTTCTAGGTTTTTCTAATAATGAAAATAAAAAGATTACTTTAAATGGCTATCTAGATTTAAAATTAGATAATATTTTAGGCTCAGGAGAAGAACTTTCTGTCTATTGGAAAAGCGACGGAAATAACCAAAAGTCATTTAAAGGAAGCCTTGAAATTCCCTATCTTTTCAAAAGTCCAGTAGGCATAAAAACGCAACTAAATATTTTCAGACAAGATTCGACATTTCAAAACACAAATATAGCAATCGACTTAAGCTATTTTATAAATTACGGCTCGAGAATATACATAGGTTATCACACAACTGAATCGAGTAACATTCAAAATTTGGAATCAAATTTAATAAGCGATTTCAACAACTCATTCATCACTTCAAGCTTTGAGTTTACTAAATTCAACAATCCCAATACCGCTTTCCCAATAAAAACCCAGATAGGGACATCTCTTGCATTAGGATCAAGAGAAATCAAAAATTTGACAAATAATACTACCAATCAACAATTTATCATTAATTTAAACATTAAACATAACATACTATTAAACAATAAAAGCGCCATAGAATTAAAAACACAAAATTATTATATGCAAAGTAAACGCTATCTCGCAAATGAATTATTTCGTTTTGGTGGATTAAACAGCATAAGAGGTTTTCCCGAGAATAGTCTCAATGCCTACTATTATTCTACAATAACAACTGAATATCGTTATTTAATAACACCTAACCTTTATATTCATAGCATACTAGACTACAGTATTTTAAAGAATAAATTAGAATTTTCAAATTCAATTTACACCGAAAATTTAATAGGTTTAGGAGCAGGAATTGGTATAAACACAAAAAATGGATTGTTTAAAATAGCAGTTGCAAACGGCAACAATACCAAGAATAAATTCGAAACTTACAACACAATTTTACACATTAGTTATAATGTTAAATTTTAGTAATAAGTAACTAAAAAAATTAGAAGCGTTTAAAATTTCATTAAACTAACCAAAAAATATTTAGAAATTAAATTTCAATTGATTTTTAGTAGAATTCTTATTGCTGATTGCATAACAAATCTTTGCTTAGGTCAGAATTGTTTCAGGAATTCTTTGAAGTATTTTTTCGAATAATGCAGAGATGCACTTTCTAGTTGTAAGTCTATTAGTAAGACGAATTAAATCTGGAAATGAAAGTGATTTTGATAAAAAATATTTTATTAAAGCAACGGAAAGTAAAATATTGATATTTAGTTCTATTGACATTAAAACTTAAAATTAAATTCACTCACTTGTATCATTAAAGTTAAACTGAAACACGACTGAGTTGAATTATAAGGAATTGTTATTATAAAAATGGGGATTAAAAAAGACAAAAAAGCACTTGGATGTACAAATTAAAAATTAAAAGGATTTAATATATCCACTAGAATATTTGGACCTATTTTTCTAAATGATTTTTCAGGATAAGCAGCTGGTGTGAGCGTTAGGAAAAAAATCTTAATCTGCCTACAAATGTAGCATCAAGATGAGTTAGAATCTTATAAGTGATAATCAAATGTTAATTGTAATTAACTTAATACCTATGAGGAATAATTAATTCAACCAAAGTTTCTCAAAGCCAAGAAATGTGTTAAAATTATGATTATAGTAATCATAAATTCAACAACTTAATGCAACAGTTTTATTTTTTAAATTTGTTGTATCTGGAAAAGAAGCGAGATAGATTAATCTTTACCGAGCGTACTATTATAGAGACTTTACTCTCTCAAATGAGATCAATTTAATGCATATCCAGGCAATTAGATAGAAATAGAAGTTCAATATACAGAGAAGTCAAAAAATGGATTCATAAACCCTCTGATGTATCTCAAGTACACTTTTCAGATTTTTTTTACTAAATATGAGTATTTAAAAAAAAGAAAACTCGATAAAAATAGACACCTATTTTAGGTTGAACGTATTTGTATGGAGAGGATTGCTCAAAAATCACTAACCAGAACAAATTGATAAAAGCATCAAAGATTTACATCCAAATGGTCCTGTAATATCTATTTATTATGAAGCAATTTATAAACATATTTAAAAGCATAGACTATCAAGATTAGGACGGAAGTTAATTAAAACAACACCCTACAGCTATTCTAAAAAAGAAACAAAAAGAGATCTGGTTTTAAAAGATCGAGAATTAAAGATGGTGTTAATATTGAAATGAGGCCAAACATAGAGGACAGAAAACAACTAATTCATTGAGAAGCTGACCAAATTGTAGGTCTTGGACACAAAATCGCCATAGCTATGATGGTAGAAAGAAAAAAAAAAAAGATTTACATACATTATTTTCCTAAAAGACAGAACATCTTAAACAATTACACAAGCTGTAGCTAAAACTTTTAACCTCTTAATCAAACAAGCAAAAAAAACAATGATTTAAAGGTAGCTCGTAAATAGCAAATATCCTCCATAGTACAGTTTATATTATTACATAATTATATTTTACTGAACTACAGTTCTTTTGGGTGAAGGTGAAGAAAGAGACATAATATCTGGTAGTTTAACTGTTACAATATCTATTATGACGCATGAATAACAGCGTCTTATAATTATTGAGGTTTGGGAACAGATGCTACAACACACTTATTATTGTCAAAACTAATTTATACAAACCCTAATACTATAAAGCAAGAAAAAATAGGAACACAAGCTTAGTTTGATATGTAAAATAGAGAGTTTAAGCATGAAATTTATATTAAAGATTGGATTTTCCAAATTAAATACCTCTGCAAAATCTAGTAATAATTTATTCTTAACTGTTGATGTGAGATATATTTATCCAGTAGTTGAACAGTCATTAAATTTAGAAAATTACACGTCTTTATCAATTGTAAATGGCGGTGACAATTTATCAAAAGATTATTTTGGGATAAATTCTAACATAATTATTAATTTAATATTAAACCACATCAGGAAATTTTGATTCGGTTTTGGTATTAATTAAATTTAACATTAATCTAATTGTTGAGTATAATTAATTAGAATTTTGATATTATTCAATGATCTGTTAATATAAATTTATTCATATTAACAGATCATATTTAGAGTAGTTGTTTTTAATGAAATTGTAACTTTAAATACATCAAAAACCTTAAAGTAAATATTTATAATTCTGTAAAGTTCAAATAATAGAGAAAACATTTTTCAAGTATTTTTCGTGATTTTCTAAAATATAAGGTTACTGTTCAAGGTCTTTTTCATTTATTCTCATTAAAATTTCCAAAACTATATTAGCTTTCATAATAAATCTAATTAATTTCTTAATAGAAGATAACCTCTATCCACAAGCAATAAACTATCAAAGATTTGGAATTTCAAATCTTTAAGTGTTTGAACAATGCGAAAATTACCTTTTACGATTTTGATAGAATAGAATACTTTTAAACCTGAACAAATCCATTTTAAATTGTACCCATATAATCACACATCGTGTAAAACTTAAAACGTTTTATGGAGCAATTTCAAAATTATTTCTAGACATTTTAATATTATTTTACCTTATTTTTTTTAAATCTTTAAATGACTAATAAAACAATTATAAAAATCTGAAAATCAGCCATAAAAAAGTTATATTATTTTTATTAATTGAAATAGTTTAATTCGGATTTCATTATAATGACAACGATCGATTAAATTTACTATAAACATATTTTCTACTTTTTTTTAAAAACTTAACCACACCATCAATTGACATATATTAAGCCACTAGGATTAATTGCTAATTCAATAGCAGTTATTTAAAATCTCCTTCCTACATTAAAATGGCAGTAGAATCAAAGTTCAATGAACTAATAACATATAAAATTCTAAATCAAATTTTATTAAAACATGAAATAGATATTAGGTATTTTTAAAATTCAAGACTCTAAAATTAAGGTTTTTAACCAATTTCAGAATCATTTATATTTACTTGTAAAAATTACAGATAACATGTTACCTTCCACTAAATATAAAAAACCAACAATAAATGTAATTTACACTCTTTTTATTACGATTTGTTCAAAATATTCTTACAATAAAAATATTTAACATAATTTAATTACAGAAAAAATGAAATGTTATAGGAAAGTTAACAAATTATTAAGATGTTTGTTAAACTAATTCAAAATTTTAAAAAATGAAACTTAAGTTCAATGGATTCTTAGTACTATTATTAGTACTAGCGGCACAAATTACTTTTGGCCAAGAAAGAGTTGTTTCAGGAACAGTTTCCGATAATGCAGGAATGCCATTACCAGGCGCAAGTGTATTAGTAAAAGGAACTAAAAATGGGACACAAACTGATTTTGACGGAACATATTCCATCAAAGTATCTCCAAACCAAATGTTAATATTTACATATATTGGCATGAAAACGCAGGAATTACCTGCAACATCATCAATAGTTAATGCTAAGCTAAAAGATGATTCAGTACAATTAGAAGGTGTTGTAGTAATTGGTGTGTTAGGTATTAAAAGAAGTAAAAACGCACTAACATCTGCCACACAAATTGTATCTAGCAAAGAGCTTACACAAGCAGCAAATCCAAACGTTGTACAGTCTTTAGTTGGTAAAGTTTCTGGTCTTCAAATAAACAAATCTAGTAGCGGAGTAAACGGTACAACTAGAATAGTTTTGAGAGGCTCTAGATCAATTACAGGAAATAACGAAGCGTTAATTGTTATTGACAATGCTATATCTACATCTGCAGCTTTACAACAATTACCTCCTGAGTTAATTGAAAGCGTTAATGTAATAAAAGGTATGCAGGGTGCTGCACTTTATGGAGAACAAGGTGTTAACGGTGTAATTTTAGTTACTACTGTCAAAGGAAAAGAAAAAGGAAGAATTACAGTAAATGTAAATTCAGCAGTTGATTTTGAAACAGTAGCTTTCTTGCCAAAAACACAACAAAAATATGGACAAGGTTGGGATGGAGTTCAAGATCAACAGGAAAATGGATCATGGGGATTACCTTATGATGGTGTATTAAGACCAACAGGATTACCTCAAGCAGATGGTAATAGATTCGAAAGACCATATTCAGCCATAAAAAACAACATTAAAGATTTTTACCAGACAGGTATAACTTCGCAAAATGGTTTTTCAATAAATGCAGGTTCAACAGATTCTTACGCATTAATTTCTGCAAATAAGGTAAAAACAGATTTCGTTGTTAACGGAGACAAACTAGAAAGAAATAGCTTTTTATTTAAAGCAGGTAAAAAAATTAATAGATTAAGCATTGACGGAAGCGTAAACTATTCTCATCAAAAAAGTAGCGAAACTTCTTCAACTTTGCTTAATGACTTAATTCAAACTCCTGGAAACATAGATTTAAATTTATTTAAAAATTCAGGGAATGAAGGTAACTATACTATTTATTTCAAAAATCCATTTTGGACAATAGACAATAACAGGAGCGACTCTAGAAGATCATTTATTAATACAATTGCAGCATTAAAATATGATTTAAATAAAAATATCAGTATTACCTATACTGGAAACTTACAGTTCACTGCTAGAGATGCACAATCTCACATTAATCAATACAGAGAAACTCCAGCTTTAGCCGGTGCTGGCGCCAATAGAAATCAAACTTCTGAGTTTTTCTCTAATCAATCTTATTTAAGAACTTATTATGGAGATTTATTAGTAAATTTTAATTACAATCTTACAGAAGATTTAAGCTTAAAAGCAAACGTTGGTAGTAATATGCAGGATCGTAATTATAGAATAACTTCTCAAGGCGGTCAAAATCTTGACATCCCAGGATGGTATCATATTAACAATGTTTTGAGTCCATCAAGTCCATCATCTCTAGACAATAGATCACAAAAATCAAATCGTGCATCTGTATTAGCAAACGTAGATTTAGCATATAGAGATTATTTATTTTTAAATCTTACAGGCCGTAACGATTGGACGTCTGTATTATCTAAAGAAAATAATAATTTTTTCTATCCAAGTGCGGGTATATCATTTGTTCCTACTTTAGCATTTGAAGGATTAAAAAGTGAAACTCTTAATTATTTAAAACTTTCAGCTAATATTGTAAAAGTAGGAAATTCATCTTCTATTCAACCTTATGCAATATCTGAAATAGGGGTTTTCCCAACAGGATTTCCTTATGGTCAATTAGGATCATATATTGTTAATCAAAGACCTACAGATAAAAATATAAAACCTGAATTTGTAACAACAAAAGAGTTAAACTTAAATATCGGATTATTTAATAACAGAATAACAATTGATGGTTCTGCTTATATTTCTGAAACTAAAGATTTAATCACTTCTGCTACAGCATCATCAGCTTCAGGTCTTGCAACTTCTCAGTCTAACATTGGAGACATGACTACAAAAGGTTTAGAAATAGATTTAGGATTAATACCAATTAAAACAGAAAATTTCTCTTGGAAATTAAGAGCAAGCTACTCTACTAATAAATCAGTAATTAATTCATTAGCTGCAGGAGCAAATGAAATCAATCTTTTATCTGATGCAAATACAGGAACTGGAGTTTTTGCACAAGTTGGTCAAGAATTTCCATTAATCAAAGGGTCAACATTTGTTAGAGATGCAAATGGAGGTATTATAGTAAACCAATTTGGTCTTCCTACAAGATCTTCTTCTAATTCAATTTTAGGAAAAGCAACTCCCGATTACATTTTGGGTTTAACAAACTCTATCGAATTTAAAGGAATCACATTAACAGCTGTTATGGATTATAGAACAGGACATCAAATTATATCTGGAACAAAATATGATTTAACATGGCCGGGAAGATTAGTAGAATCTGCTGATTTCGACAGAGAAGTAGGATTCATTTTACCAAATTCTGTTATTCAGACGGCTCCAGGATCAGGTGTATATGTTCCAAATAATTCTGTTTACACAGCAGCAGGTTATGATCCAAATGGAATTATTGATTATTATGCTACAGCAAGTAGAACAGGTGAGCATAATGTTATTGATGCAACTGCATTTAAAGTTAGAGAATTATCTTTAAGCTATTCTATGCCGACTTCTATTATTGAAAGAATGGGATTAACTGCACTTAGATTCGGTATAAATGCTAGAAATCCTTTTACAGTTTTAGCAGACGGTAATAAAGGCTATACAGACCCAGAAGCTTCAGACAGTACTGCAAATAATGGAAATGGAATTGGATACTCAGGAACAGGACAATATCCAAATACAAGAACTTTTGGTGGAAGCATCAACTTAACTTTTTAATTAAAATAACATGAAAAAAATATTTTTATTAATTGCTGTTTTAACACTTTCACTAACATCATGTAGTGATTATTTAGCAGACAATGATAACGTTAATAGTCCATTGGCAGATGCTATTCCGCCAAGACTAATTTTGCCTGGTGCTCAAACCCAGGCTTTTAGAACACAAGCAATTAACATGAATCAGCTTGGAAGCATTATGACAAATGCATGGGGAGGAAATATATATCAATTTACAAATCCTTTACAAGTAGAATACTCATATAACTTCAGTAATGGTACATACGCAGCAGTATGGGATGGTTTGTATAGAAGTATAAATAACTTCCAAAAAATCATTGAAACTCCTTTGGCAGATCAACAAAATTACATTGCAATCTCCAAAATAATGAAAGCTCACTACATGCAGTATATTGTTGATTTGTATGGTGACTGCCCTTATTTCGATGCATTTAAAGGACAAAATAATTTAACTCCTATTTACTCTGACGATGCACTAATATATAAGGATTTGATTAGAGAATTGGAAGAAGCTAGAACTCTTATTCAGAATGCTTCTCCAACAGCAATAGGAGCAACTACCGATGTCGTTTTTGCAGGAGATATGTCAAAATGGTTAAAATTAGCCAATACAATAGAGCTTAGAATACTTTTAAGACAAAGTAAATTAACTGATGCAACTACTTTAGCTTATTTAAACACAAAATATGCAGATCTAAAAACTTTAAATAATTTTGTAAATGCAGATGTTTTAATCAATCCTGGATACTCTGCTGCTAATGATGCAAAACAAAATCCGTTTTATGGGAATTTTGGAAGAGACGCAGCTGGTTCAACCACAAACACAACTAACACATTATTTACGTCTTCTAAATTTTTTGCTGACGTTTTGAATGGCGAAGCAGGAGGCCCTACCGCAGGTGTTATTGACCCAAGGAGAGCTAGAATCTGGACTCAAGTTGGCGGTAAAGTTGTAGGAACTGATCAAGGACAAAAACCAGTACCTGGACAAAACAACTCTACAAATCCTACTTCAAGATTCGGAGCGGGTTTAACAGGTTATGCAGGAGCAAACGCAGCTGCAGCAAACGTAGCAGCATCTTCAAAAGCAGGGGTTTTAATGCTATTATCTGAAAGTAAATTTCTTCAAGCAGAAGCTGTTCAAAGAGGTTATTTAATTGGAACAGCACAAACTTTATTTAATGAAGGAGTACAAGCATCATTCACTTACTTAGGAGCTACAATTGGAACGTATCTTACTGACATTGACAGTAAAGCTAATTTTGGTTGGTCAGCATCAACTGACAAGGTACAAGTTATTCTTACTCAAAAGTGGATTGCATTGAGTGGTATTCATGGTGTTGAGAATTATATTAATTACACCCGTACTGGATACCCAGTAATACCTGGATCTATAAATGGGTTTAATTTACAGCCAACCAGGCCTAAAAGATTAATCTATCCATTGTCAGAGTATAATGCAAATTCTGCAAATGTGCCTATTTTGACATCTGCTCAAATAACAACTCAAGGTCCTTTCTGGTACGTACCATAATTAATACCATTTCTAATATTTAAAAAGGCTGCTCTAAAAGGCAGCCTTTTTTTATTTAATAATGTAGTAATTTTAAAACTTATACAAAAAAATTAAGTGTCTTTGTATAAATGGAATTGAAAAATAATAAACTTTAAGATTAATTCAATATAAAAAAAAAGAAGTTAAAAAGAATTACTAAGTTATTTTTGTTGAGCAATAATTAGAATAATTACTTTATCCAATTGCAAACAAAATTATTTATAAAGTCAAAAAAAATAAAAAGATTTATTTAATCCCGATAAGAAAATTTTAAAAAAGAACAAAAATTATAATATTTGTTTTTAAAGATACGAATACTATTTCTATAAATTATTAAGAAATTAATTAGCGTTAATTATAATAAGTGGATTATTAAAATTAAACCTAATCATCAATTTCTTTGATATTTTTTTTTTAAAGAAATGAATCGATTAAAACAATAGACAAAAGTGAGCTAATTAAGAAATCACTCATAATTATAAAAGAAATTGAGTAATTACACTATACTATTGCTTTCTTTATTAAATATAATTTAAGCAATCTGCAGCTAAAAAAAAAAATGATTTTGTTGTTAAATATTCCCTGCGTTTATCAATGAATTAATAATTAACAAAAAAGTAATTTTAATATTTTTCCAAATAAAATTACTAATAGAATTGAGTAAGCTTAGCAGTTTGATGAATGTAATAATGTTAAAATAACAATAACATTATTAAAATTTCTATATAAATATATTCAAAAGATGATAGATAATCACCATGAAAATGCTAGATTAATTCCAGTAAAATTCTTCACATTAATGCGTAAAAAAAATTAAAATTAAATTTTAAATAAATTATGCATAAAAACAATATATAATTTGATTAAAAATTGTAGGCTGAAAAAAGTTATTAAAATTTACATAACAGACTACAATTTAATTTTAACACAAATAATAGAAATAATTGTAGGAAAGTTAACAATTTTTTAAGAAATTTGTTAGACTAATTCAAAATTTTATAAAATGAAACTAAAGTTCAATGGATTCTTAGTACTACTATTAGTGCTAATCGCGCAACTAACCTTTGCGCAAGAAAGAGCTGTTTCTGGGACTGTTTCCGACAATTCAGGTATGCCTTTACCAGGTGTTAGTGTATTGATTAAGGGAACCAAATCTGGAACACAAACTGATTTTGATGGAAAGTTCTCTATCAAAGCATCACCAAACCAAACTTTGCTATTTAGCTACATTGGGATGAAATCTCAAGAAATAGTTGCTAGTACAAGTATAATCAACATTAGATTGAAAGATGATTCAGTTCAATTAGAAGGAGTTGTAGTTACTGCCCTTGGCATTAAAAAACAAGAAAGAGCATTAGGGTACTCAACTTCAGTAGTTAATACTGATGAAATAATCAAAGGTGGAAATCAGAATTTTGTAAACGCCCTAGGTGGAAAAGTTGCAGGCTTACAAGTAATCGCTTCAGGTGGAGCACCTGGGCAAGCAAGTAGATTAGTAATTAGAGGTGGAAATAAATCACTTACTAATTCAAACGAACCACTTTACGTGATCGATGGTGTACCAATATCTAATTCAAATGACGGTAATGGAAATACAGTTGAAGGTTTCGCAAGTCCTAATAGAGCTTCAGATATTAATCCAAACGATATTGAATCTGTCACTGTACTTAAAGGTTCTGCAGGTGCAGTACTATATGGAAATAGAGGCTCAAACGGAGTTATCTTAATAACTACTAAATCAGGTAAAAACAATAGTGGCGTACCCGTGATAGAATTTACTAGCCAATTTGCGGCTGATGAAGCTTTAATTCTCCCAGATTATCAAAGAGAATTTGCACAAGGTAATAATGGTGTTACGTATGCAGAGGGAGGATCTCGCTCTTTCGGACCAAGAATCACTGGACAAACAGTAAATAGTGCGGGTGCAGGTGCAGCCAGGGGCTTAGGACCACAGGCAATCAAACTAAAAGCTTTTGATCCTAGAAAAGACTTTTTAAATACGGGATTTACAAACAATAATAACATATCGTTATCTAATTCTTCGGATAAATACAGCATGTTTGCTTCATTAGGAAATTCTAGACAGACATCTATTATCCCGAATCAAGGATTTAACAAGATTAATGCTAGATTTAATGGGAATTACAAGTTTTCTAATAAATTCAATGCAGGTGTAAACTTCTCTTATAATACTTCAAATGGAGATCTACCCTTTACTGGTCAAGATGGAAACAATCCAATTTTTGCATTATATCACATGCCTATAACTTGGGATATTTTAGGATACGGATACGAAAGACCTGATGGAAGACAGATAAACTCAAGAGGTGGATCTTTTGATAACCCATTATGGACGGTAAATAAAAACTCAGCAACCACCGATAGTAAAAGATACATTATGAGTGTAAATTTAGGCTATGAATTAGCTAGCTGGATGAAATTAAACTATCGTTTAGGGAATGATAACTTAGTGGATAATAGAAAGATATTTAGAGATAAAAATAGCGGAAGTGCTCCTACAGGTTTTCTGTCTTTTGATGATATCTCAAGAAACGAAATAACATCTACACTTACATCAACTTTTAACACAAAAATTACAGATAAATTTGCTGCCACTTTGTTAATAGGCCAAGATATTAATACTAGAACATTTAGGCAAAATATTATTACCGGATCTCAATTAGTACTACCAGGAATACAAAACACAAATAATATCCAAACTTTTGATCCAGGTTTTAATCAAACAAGCAAACGTAACTTAATTGGTGCATTTGGAAATTTAACGCTGAGTTACAACAATTATCTTTTTTTAGATATAGTTGGACGTAACGAGTGGAGTTCGACCTTACCTAAACAAAACAGAAGTTTCTTTTATCCAGGAGCTAGTGCATCATTTATATTTTCAGAAGCATTAGATATAAAAGGGGATTTATTAAACTATGGAAAATTAAGAGTTGGTGCATCAAAAACAGCTCGTGATGCAAATGTTTATTTGACACAACAAACATTTCAGCTAGGTCAGTTTGCTGATGGATTTACAGATGGTATTACTTTCCCTTTTAATGGAATTCCAGGATACACTGTTGACAATACAATTGCAAATGCTAATTTAAAACCAGAATTTACAACAGAATATGAAGTTGGTATTGAATTAAAAATGTTTAAAAACAGACTTGGTTTAGACGCTTCATTTTTTAAAAATGTAAATACTGGTGGAATTATACCATTAGATATTTCACCAGCTTCAGGCGCAACAAATACAATTATTAATAGTGGTGAAACAAATTCTAGAGGAATTGAATTAGCTTTACGCGGAACACCAATTCAAACAAAAGATTTTAGATGGGACATTAACGTAAATTTTAGTAAAATTAAATCTAAAGTTGTTGCAACTTATCCAGGTGTTGACAAAATTTTCTTAGGAGGATTTGGAGGGAATCCTGCAATTTTCGCTATTAAAGATGAGAGATACGGTAACATAGTAGGTTCAGCATATCAGCGCAATTCAAATGGACAAATTTTAACGGATGACGATGGATATCCATTATTTGAAGACGGTAAAAATCTAGGATATGTAGAACCCGATTGGACCGGTGGAATTACAAACACATTTACATATAAAAATTTATATGTTTCTGCACAAATAGACACAAGACAAGGAGGAAGTATTTATAGTGGAACTGAGGAGTTATTAGATTTTTATGGTGTATCAGCAAAAACTGCAAATAGAGAACAAGATTATACATTTCCTGGAGTAAATTCAACAACAGGTAATCCTAATGATGTAGTGCTTAAAAGAGATGCAGTTTGGTATGGTAATGCATATCCTAATGAAGAGTATGTTTATGAAAATAATTGGGTTAAACTAAGAGAGGCATCTATAGGCTATACCTTCAAACTAACTGACAAAAAAATAAAAGCATTAGACATTAGCTTTTATGGACGTAACTTGGCGTTATGGACAAAAATACCTCACATAGACCCAGAATCAAGTTCTTTTGGAACTGGTAATGCTCAAGGTGTTTCTAGATTTGCTTTTCCTACAACGAGAACAATTGGATTTAATCTAAAAGTTCAATTTTAAAAAAAAAATATGAAAAAAATAAATTTTATTAACAGAACAATTCATACAAAAAATATTTTTGTTGGAATTTTTTCAATAATGTTATTTATATCCTCATGTTCCAGTGAGCTAGATATTAATAACGACCCTAACGCACCAACGATAGTGCCTAATTCAACATTACTAACATCATCTGAAGTTAATTTAGGATACATCATTGGAGGTGAAGCAACACGTATGCCAGCCAATATTGTTCAATATTACGCTGGACACAGAGGACAACCTCTGGAATATTCACGTTATGATATAACACCCGCTTCTACTGACGGATTATGGACAAATATGTACAATGTACTTGCAGATCTAAAAGCTATAGAAAATAATACAGCAGAGAGCAATGATAAATTATACTTAGGAATATCCCAATTATTACAAGTATATAGTTTTAGTGTTTTAACTGATGCTTTTGGAGACATTCCTTACAATGAAGCATTACAATTATCAGGTAATATAAATCCAGCCTATGACAAACAAGAAGCCATTTATGATGCTTTATTAGTAAATGTTGACAAAGGTATAGCAAATGTAATTACTAACTCAGGATCAAATCCTGGAACAGCTGATGTTATATATAATGGTTCAGCTGCAAAATGGGCTGCTTTTGGAACTTCACTAAAGCTTAGATTATTAAATCATTTAAGTTTAAGAAGACCAACTCTAGCTTTAGCATATTTACAAACGAATCCGACTTTGATCATTAATTCAACAAATGATGCAAAAGTAGTATTTGGTATTAGCGCCTCGAACGCTAATCCAATTTTTCAATTTGATGTTTTATCTGGGAGAAAGGATAACGCAATAGCAAATACTATTGTTAATAAAATGAAATCTTTATCTGATCCTAGAATTCCTGTATATTTTAAACCAGTTAATAATGGTGCTTTAGCAGGTCAATTCTTAGGAAACATTCCTGGTGATGATAACGATGATTCTGGTGAAAACTTATTTTCTAGAACCGGATCAGCATATGCTTCAACAAATTCTCCAGTAGTACTAATAAGTGCTGCTGAAGTAAACTTTATTAAAGCAGAAATTTATTTTAGAGCTAATGACGCAATAAATTCTGAAATTAGTTATAAAAATGCAATTACAGAAGATATGAATTCTTTAGGCTTAGGATCTTCTGCATCTAGTTATTTAACAAATCCTTTAGTTACATACAATAACACCCTACAGAGAATAATGGAGCAAAAATGGATTACCATGTTCCAAGGAGCATATGAATCTTTTGTTGATTGGAGAAGGACTGGCTATCCAGTATTATTACCTTCAGTCAACAACAGAACTAGTAATAACATACCTGTAAGACTATCATATCCTCAAATTGAGATTAATGTAAATACGGCTGCTCTCAAGGCAGGGCCAGGCATTCCATTACCTTATGTCTCGTTAAGTAATAAGGTTTGGTGGGATTTATAAAAACCCTAAATAACAAAACCACCACTTTAAAAAGTGGTGGTTTTTTTTATATCTTTGCACCATGGAAAAAGAACATCAAATATTTGGGATTAGAGCAATAATTGAAGCCATCCAAGCAGGGGCAACAGTAGACAAAGTATACATTCAAAAGGAAGCAAGCAGCGAACTAATGAAGGATTTAATGAAAGTAATGAAGAGAGGTAACATCAACTTTTCTTACGTTCCTGTTGAAAAACTTAATAGGCTAACACCGAACAATCATCAAGGTGCTGTAGCCACAATCTCTCCTATTTCCTTTTTTGACTTGGAATCTTTAATTGAATCAGTAATTGAAAACGGAAAAAAACCATTGTTTTTAATTTTAGATCAAATATCTGATGCTCGTAATTTTGGCGCCATTATTCGTACCGCTGAATGCACAGGCGTAAATGGTATCATCGTTCAAAAAGCAGGATCTGCGCCAGTTAATGGTGACACGGTAAAAACATCTGCTGGAGCTGTATTTAATATTCCTATTTGTAAAGTGGAACACATTAAAGACGCCATTTTCTTATTGCAAGCTAGCGGAATTAAAACTATAGCTGCAACAGAAAAAACAGATAAAAACATTTACGATATTACTCTGAATGAACCTGTTGCTATCATTATGGGGTCAGAAGATCGTGGGGTTAATCCATCGGTTTTAAAAATCGTAGATGAAAAAGCAAAACTACCTATGTTTGGAACAATTGGTTCGCTGAATGTTTCTGTAGCATGTGGTGCTTTTTTATATGAGGCTGTAAGACAAAGACAATAATCCTATTTTATACTTTTTCATAAAGCAATAAATAGTATATAAAATATTAAAAGTGAATTAAGACTCCGGTTTTGATTCACTTTTTTCGTTAGAAGTAATTTCATACGATACCGGAATGTTAGAAAAATAATAAGTTAGAATGATCTCATCCTCTACTACTGGAAGATTTACAAAATTGCCCTTTTCATCAAAACGCTGCATAAATTTATCTTCTTCAGAGTTATAATCTGGTTTTTCCCAATCGTATTTAGGTACCTTTTTATACTCTGGTGTTTTATAAATGATAGATAAAATAAAACCTGCTAGTAATCCAGATAAATGTCCTTCCCAAGAAATAGACTTTTCACCGGGTACATCTGGAGTTGGAAAAATATACCAAACTAACCCACCATACACAATAATTACGGTAAGTGAAAGAGCAATAAGCCGAATATGTTTTGTTTGAATACCTTTGAAAAAAATAAAACTAAACAAGACATATATTAAACCACTTGCACCAATATGATAATTTTCTCTTCCAATGCTCCACGTTAATATCCCTGAAAGCAAAATGCCGAAAAGCACAACTTTTAAGGATTTTCTGGGATAAAAAAATTGCAATGCTGCCAAAAGAACTAGTAATGGGAGTGAATTGTTATATAAATGTTCTGTATCAGCATGAATAAAAGGGCTAAAAACAACACCTTGCAATCCAGAGAAAGTCCTAGGATAAATTCCGTTTTGAATAAAATCATAATCAAAGCGGACTTCTAACCAAAAAACAAGCCATATTACAACCACAAAAATTAATGGTAATATAACTACAGCATTTGTAAATTTAAAATCCTTATCCATTTAGTAAATATCATCAATCAATATTTAATTGGTTTCAAAAATATAGCCAAAGCCAAATAAATGCTAATTTGTCATAGTTAAAACCAAAAAAGACAATTATAAACAAATACTTTAGCCCAGATTGCAGAGAAAATCCTTTTCTTTTTGTTGATTGCGAGGAACGAAGCAATCAATAAAAAAGAAAAGATTGCAACGGAAAGCTGGAAATAGCTCCAAGAAATAAAAAGAAAGGTTATTTTTACCGATGGTAATTTTTAATTTAAAAATTAAAATTTAATAATAAATGGAAGCACCCCTTGCAGAACGCATAAGACCTCAAAAATTACAAGATTATGTAAGTCAATCTCATTTGGTGGGTCCAAATGGCTCATTGACACAACAAATTATTAAAGGAATTATACCCTCTTTAATTTTATGGGGACCTCCAGGAACTGGTAAAACAACTTTGGCTCAAATTATCGCTCAAGAATCAAAAAGACCTTTTTATATTTTAAGTGCTATTAATTCTGGAGTTAAGGATATTAGAGAGGTTATTGAAAAAGCCAAACAAAGTGGTGGATTATTTACAGCTAGAAATCCTATTCTTTTTATTGATGAAATTCATCGTTTTAGCAAATCACAACAAGACTCTTTATTAGCTGCTGTAGAAAAAGGTTGGATTACCTTAATAGGCGCAACAACAGAAAACCCAAGCTTTGAAGTTATACCTGCTCTTTTGTCCCGCTGTCAGGTTTATGTTTTGAATGCTTTTACAAAAAAAGATTTAGAATCTTTATTAGAGCGTGCCATGAAAACCGACAGCTATTTGGCTACAAAAAAAATTAATTTAAAAGAAACAGAGGCTTTACTGCGCCTTTCTGGTGGTGATGGACGCAAACTATTAAATATTTTTGAACTAGTCGTAAACGCTTCTAATGAAGACGAAATTATAATTACTAATGATCGAGTTTTTGAATTAGTACAACAAAATACAGTTCTATATGACAAATCTGGAGAGCAACATTATGACATTGTTTCTGCTTTTATAAAATCGATCCGCGGAAGCGATCCTAATGGAGCTGTTTATTGGCTTGCCAGAATGATTGAAGGTGGAGAGGATGTAAAATTTATTGCTAGAAGAATGCTGATACTAAGTAGTGAGGACATCGGAAATGCGAATCCTACAGCATTTATAATGGCCAATAATACTTTTCAGGCGGTTAGTACTATTGGCTATCCTGAAAGTAGAATTATTTTAAGTCAGTGCGCTGTGTATCTCGCAACTTCTGCCAAAAGCAATGCTTCGTATTTAGCAATTGGAACTGCTCAGCAGTTGGTAAAACAAACGGGGGATTTGCCAGTACCTATCCATTTGCGCAATGCACCCACAAAATTAATGAAGGAATTGGGATATGGTGAAGAATATAAATATTCTCATGATTACACTAATAATTTTGCAGATCAAGAATTTTTGCCAGAAGTGCTTAGCAACAATCCGATATATATACCAGGAAATAATTCAAGAGAAAATAGTATTCGTGAATTTCTAAAAAATCGTTGGAAAGAAAAATATGGATATTAATTTTTTATTTAAAGGAAAGAGAAGTCAAGAAAAAGAAAAGTAGAAAATTTAAAGTTCTACCGAATTAATTAACTGCTGGCGAATTTCTTTTAAATTATTTTCATTTATAAAATGATTATTACTGTAAACTGCTTTAATCTCTTTTAATGCGTTTAAGTCTTGAAGTGGATTTTTTTCTAAAACTATAAAATCTGCAGTTTTACCTACTTCTAAAGTACCATAATTTTCTTTAAAAAAGTTAGCAAAATTAGTAGTCGCCATCTTTAAAATGCTGAAATTAGATAAATCGGCATTTTTAAGTAATTCCATCTCATCTAAAATAGTTGATCCAGTCATCATAAACTTTGAGGAAGCATCAGGGCTTAGAATCATTTTTACGCCTGCTTGATCTAGTTTTTTTATAATTATGTATTTTGCCTCTAATGATTTTAATTGTTTAGCAACTTCAGTCTGATATGCTTCGTTGCCCATTTTTTCTCTATACGCTTTTGTCTCTGAAATCCATTTGTTCATCATTATTTTTGAAACAAATTCCATTCCGCGTAAGTTTCTTAGCTCCTCTAATGAATATCTACCCGAACCAACATTATACCAAGAAAGAGTAGGACAAATTACAATTTCTTTATTTTTAATAATATTAATTCTAGCATCAATCTTATCATCAGTTTCGCCTGACAAACCTCCTAAATGTTCAAAAGAATTATAATTTGACGCAAAAATAGTTTTCTCTTCTAGCTGATTTCCATTTGAAACAAATGGAAAATGACCACTAATTGAAAAATTATACTTTTTACAAACACTATCTAATTGCTTAAAAAAAACGTCATTTTTAAGACTTAAAACTTTAAGGAAATCAAATCCATTCTCTTTTGCGGCTTTTACAAAAGATTCTATCTGTTCTAAGTTTAAATCAGAATTTCTTGTAATAGGTGGTGGAGAAAGATATAATTTTGGATAATAACTATCGATGCTATTATACTTATTTCTCCATTCTTTATGTATCCAATCCCCACGCATAGAACGTAACTTAGTCACACCATTAATCAAATTCAATTTCAAAACTCTTTCCATTTCTGGCTCTGTCTCAGGAAAATGAACATGAGCATCTGCGAGTGAAGGCATTATAAATTTTCCTGTACCATCATATATTGTAGCATTCTTGTCTTTAATTTTCTTCGTTTTACCAATAGAAATTATCTTCCCATTTTGTACAATTACATCTTGACTTTTCACTACTTCATCTTTCGTCATTGAAATAACAGAAACATTAGAAACTATAAAATTCCTGGTTTCATTAATTTTATTCTGTGCCAGAAAGAACATTGATTGAAATACGAATAAAAGAGTGAACATTTTTTTCATGGAGAACAAGAATTTAATGAAAATAAACTTTAGCAAAAATAAATAGATAATTATATAAACAATGTGTCTAAAACTTAATATTTAATTTCTCAGAAACAAGTTTTTCATTCTGATAATATTCAAAAAACCATTGATTATCTTTTAGAATTAAAGAACCTTGTAAATTATCTTTCATTGCAATAAAAGAATTGGGCTGTGATGTTTTCATTAATTTCATTACTACTTTTGGCGTACTATCAATCAATTGATATCCCGTTGGTGTAACTTGTGCATACAATAAATTTTTATCGTTTAGTACCACAGTAGTCTGATTACTTTCAGTAACTATAGTCTGATTAGTTGCGTTGTTGGCAACAATTTCCTGACTAACATTTGTTTTTGTTTTATTAGAAGTACCGTTAAACTTATAATTCAATTCATTAACCGATTGAAAAGCTTCGTTGAGAGCTTGTGTGTAAGCAGTTTGAAAATCTTTATCTTTACTCCTACCGATTTTAGATTTAAAAATTACATTATCATTACAATCTTTGAGCGTTATAAAAAGCTTTGTTACTAAAAAACCACTTTCCTTTTCTACATCTGCATATAGTAAACTGCAACGATCGTTATACTCTGCTGGCACACTTTCTTTAGCGTAAAAAGATTCAAAACCTGCTTTGGTAAAATAAAACTTCGTAATCGTGTTCAATCGATATTGATTTTCGGATCTTAAAAAATTAAATTTTAACGGAACAATAACCGCACTATAATTATTTACAGATTGCGCATAAGAAAAACTAAACGCGAACATTAGCAATAATAGGATTAACTTTTTCATAATTTATAAATATTTTTTTAGTTCTAATAAATGATTAATTTGCTTGATATGATTCTCAATAATAGTGTTGTTTTCATTAAAAAAGATTGCATCTAAACCTGCATCTAAAGCACCTTTTACATCCGCTTCTAAACTATCACCAATCATAATGCTATTTTCTTTTTTTGCTTTTGCTAAATCTAATGCATAATCAAATATAATAGGATTAGGCTTTTTTACGCCAGCCATTTCTGAATTAGTAACGGTTAAGAAATAAGGCGTTATTTTAGAATTATTCATTTTTTTAAATTGAACTTCAGCAAAACCATTAGTTATAATATGCAAATTATATTTTGACTTGAGGTAGTCCAACACTTCTATTGTGCCATCAAAAAGATGGTTGTTATCTGGTAAAAACTGAATATAATCATCTGAAATCTTATCAATTTCTTGATCAGAAATAGAATAATTTATAGCATCAAAAGAATTTTTTAATCTATTGTAACGCAATTCTTCATGCGTAATTTTATCATATTGGTAAAGTCTCCAGCATTCTTGATTTATTGGAATGTATTTTTCGATAAATTCTTTAGTTTCTATTTCTGGATGATTTCTGTTAAAAATCTCTTCAAAAGTCAGCTCTGAATTTTTATCAAAATCCCATAGTGTATGATCTAAATCAAAAAAAACATCGGTTATGTGTGGTAATTTCATTTTCTATTTTTAAAATATTCCTTCGTCTGCAAAACTAAAATAGCTAGATTCCGTTACTATTAGATGATCAAGTACTTTTATTTCTAAACTGTCACCTGCTAATTTTAATTTTTTAGTAATTTGTTTGTCAGCCTCACTAGGAATCAAAGTTCCTGAAGGATGATTATGGCATAAAATTAATGCCGTTGCAAACATTTCGAGTGCTGTTTTAAAAACAATTCTCACGTCAACTAATGTTCCTGTGATTCCGCCTTTACTTAATTGCGATTTTGAAATTACCTTATTTGAATTATTCAAATAGATAATCCAAAACTCTTCATGAGGCAATTCTCCGATAATGGGTTGCATTATTTCAAAAATAACTTTACTAGAAGTTACTTTTTTTAATTCCACAGCTTCTTCGGAACGTCTTCTTCTCCCTAATTCTAAAGCTGCGATTATTGATATCGCTTTTGCTTCGCCAATCCCTTTAAAAACCATTAATTGTGTAATTGAGAGTTTGCCTAAAGCATTTAAATTACAATCAACACTTGCTAAAATTCGCTTACTTAAATCAACTGCAGATTCGCTTCTACTCCCCGATCCGATCAATATCGCAATTAGTTCCGCATCACTTAAAACACTTTTACCTTTCAGCATAAGTTTTTCACGTGGCTTGTCATCTTCGGACCAATTGGTGATAGGAAAAAAGGAATTTTCAGCCATAGTATTTTTTATCTTTAATTCAATTTATCCTTTTTAGTTCACAATTATTTGCTTTACCTCATCAAAATTTAAGCCTCCATAATTCCCTGAACTCATTAATAGCAAAGCTGAGTTGTCAAAATTTTGTTTGAATAAAAATTCCTTAAATTCAACAGGATTAGTATAAATTATTAAATCTTTACGATTAAAAGCAGCAGCAATTTGATCGTAACTCACTTCATCCAACTGCTTTATTTTTACAGCATCTGGTGAGTAAAAAACAACTGCTGTATCTGCATATGCTAATGCACCTTCATATTCCTTTAAAAACTCAGCATTCAAACTGCTATAAGTGTGCAATTCTAAACAAGCTATTAAGGTTCTATTTGGATATTGTTCTTTTACTGCTTTAGTGGTCGCTGCGACCTTACTAGGAGAATGCGCAAAGTCTTTATAAGCTACTTTAGTTTTGCTTTCTGCTATTTTTTCTAAGCGTTTTGATGCTCCTTTAAAACTAGCAATTGCTTCATAAAAATCAGCTTCATCGACGCCCATATTCTGGCAAATCCATTTGGCTCCAGCTAAATTATTTAAATTATGAGCACCAAAAACTTCTATTGGCATATCGCCTTCAGGTGTTTCTAATAAAGTGACACCTTCTTCAACTGAATAATTTGGAGTATGATACGCCATTTTCCTAATTGGATTTATTGCCGCTTCTGCCACACGTTTTACCTCAGGATCTTCTTCGTTGTAAACTAAAATTCCACCATTAGTAATTTTGCTAATAAAAATTTCAAACTGCTCTACATAATTCTCATAGGTCGGGAAAACATTGATGTGATCCCAGGCAATTCCAGAAATCAAAGCTATGTTAGGTTGGTATAAATGAAATTTTGGTCTTCTATCAATTGGTGAAGACAAATATTCATCTCCTTCTAAAACTATAAAATCATTTTCTTCAGTAAGATGCACCATCGTATCAAAACCTTCTAATTGTGCACCTACCATATAATCAACAGCAATATCATGATAATGCATTACGTGTAAAATCATTGATGTGATTGTAGTTTTTCCATGAGAACCACCAATTACGACGCGTGTTTTATTTTTAGATTGTTCGTATAAGAACTCGGGATAGGAATAAATTTTTAATCCAAGTTCCTGAGCTTTTAGTAATTCAGGATTATCTGCTTTTGCATGCATTCCTAGAATTACAGCTTCTATATTGGCCGTTATTTTTTCAGGAAACCAACCTAATTCAGCTGGCAAAATTCCTTTTTTATCTAATCTGGATTTTGAAGGTTCAAAAATAGCATCGTCACTACCCGTAACTTGATATCCTTTATTATGAAGAGCTAATGCTAAATTGTGCATGGCACTTCCGCCAATAGCTATAAAATGTGTACGCATTCTAATTTTTTTGATTTAAATTTTATTATTAAGAGGAGTGATAACTATCTCGAATTTTTTTTATTATATACTTCTAAAACAGATTTTGCCTTATCTGGTTGTTTCATTTTATTTTTATAGAGATTAGCTAATTTATAATAACTTACTTTAGAACCCGTAAGTTCAATCGCTTTTTTGTATTGTTTTTCTGCTAATTCATATCTTTTAAAAAATTCATCTATGTGTCCTCTTGACAAATAACCATCTACGGTTGACAGTTGCATTAATTCGTTTGAATATTTGATGGCTTTTGATTCACTTCCGCCAACAATTCCGGGTAACTGAATATACAATTCGATCAAAGCCCATCTTGACTCAATATGTTTGGGATTTAAACTAATTGCTTTCTCAAAAGACTCTTTGACTTCATCAATCATTCCTAACGCTTTAAACTTATTAGAATCTTTAGCTTTCATTCCTAAAGCACCTCCATACTTATAATAATAATTGGCTTCTAATGGTTTTAACTCTTTTAATCTTTTATAGTATGCTATTGCTTTATCCCATGATTTGTTTTGGCCTGCAATATCTCCTAAATATTCTATTGTTTTTAAATCTCCCGAATTAGATTTTAGGTACAACTCAAAAAGTGCTTGTGCTTGCTCAAATTTTTCCTCCTGAAAAAATTTTTCTGCTTTTTCAAAGTTAGATTGTGACCACATCAGAAAGGGTATCAATAAAAAAAATATATGTTTCATTGTTCAAAAATAACGAAATTAATAATTGAAATGTATTTTACACACAAAAGGTTTTATATTAAAAAAGCCTCTTAACTTGATTTAAACACAAGGTAAGAGGCTTTTATTATTTTAGACTAAATTTATTTTACTATTGTCATTTCATCGATAATATGCTTTGCTCCAGCATATTTATCTATTATCCAAAGTACATAACGAATATCAACACTAATAGTTCTTTGTAATTTTGCATCAAAGATTACATCACCAGCCATAGCTTCGATATTTCCATCAAAAGCAATACCTACTAATTCCCCTTTACCGTTTAATACCGGTGAACCTGAATTTCCTCCCGTAATATCATTATCAGTCAAAAAGTTTACTGGCATATATCCAGCTTTATCAGCATATTGTCCAAAATCTTTAGCCGCATTCAACTCTAATAATCGAGCTGGCAAATCAAATTCTTGGTCTCCTGCTTTATACTTTTTAACCATTCCAGTCATTGTAGTATAATTGTTCACTGTAGCATCATTGCGTTTGTCTGCAGGCAAAGCACGCACTTTTCCGTAAGTTAATCTCAAAGTAGAGTTAGCGTCCGGATATTTTATTGAATTCATTTTAGATTCACGTAAGCCTTCAACTAAATTACGGAATGCAATTGCGAAATCATCATCTGCTTTTAATTGCTCAGGAGTTTTAGCTCTCATTTTTAATGATAACTGATTTGAAACAACATATAATGGATCATTTGTGATATTTTCTGGTTTTGGATCTTTCATAAAAGCCAAAACACTTTCTTTAGTAGCAAAAATACTTTTGGCCACAGCGTTATTTACATAGCCAGTAAAATCACCTTTATTGTCTTGACTTAATTTGGCAATACCTTCAGGAAGTCCGTAAGCAGCACCTTTTGATGTATATAAATTCAATTGTGCTGCAAATACATCTTTTTCTAAAGGAGCATAAAAATTACCATAAACGTTTTCAATAAACTGATTTAATTTTGGAAGCATTTCAGTCTTCTTTGCGTCGTTTTCCTTATAATAAGAAATCAAAGCATTACCTAAATTAGCAGGAGCAGCTCCGTATGCAGCTGTTCTCATTAATTGACTTAAGTAATTATCATGGCTTGATTTTAAATTTGTTTGAGCGTAATAATTATTAATGGTAGCGATCACAGTACCATATTTCTCTTTATTCGCTTTTTTATTAGCCCAAGCATTAAATTTAGCTTCTTCTTTAGATTTGGTAACAGCTGTACCCGCTTTAGTCAAAGCATCAATCATTCCTTGACGATTTTTCCAGTAATTGGCTGTCGAAGCATATTTAGATGCATACTCTAATTTAACCGTTTCATCCTTGTCCATGTAAACCTTCATTCTATCCATTCCGGTTTTGGCACCTTCAACCCATGCTGGATAAGCAAATTTTACGTTTTGCTCAATTCCTCCTGCAGGCATCCAACGGTTGGTACGTCCTGGATAACCTAAAATCATAGCAAAATCATTTTCTTGAACCCCTTTGATACTTACTGGTAAATAATGTTTAGGTTGTAATGGCACATTATTTTTAGAATATTCTGCTGGATTTCCATTAGCATCAGCGTACACTCTAAACATAGAGAAATCAGCTGTGTGTCTTGGCCACTCCCAGTTATCAGTGTCTCCACCAAATTTACCTAGACTTTCTGGTGGTGTTCCAACTAGACGAACATCTTTGTAATCTTGATAAACAAAATAGTAATATTCATTTCCTTGAAAGAAAGGACGAACAGAAACGGTATATTTTCCTCCATCACTATTTTCTTTTTCGATTAAAGCCATTTCTTGCTGAATCGCTTTATTTCTTTCTGCTTCTGTCATTTTATCATTTACTTTAGATAAAATTCTTTTGGAAACATCATCCATACGAACAAAGAAACGTACGAATAAAGACTTTGGTTTCATTTCAGCACTTTTATCTTTTGCCCAAAAACCATTTTTTAGATAATTTTGCTCTTCAGAAGATAGTTCAGCAATTGCATCATATCCACAGTGGTGATTCGTTAAAACTAATCCTTCTTTTGAAACCATTTCGGCAGTACAACCACCATTAAATTGTACTACAGCATCTTTCAAACTATGATTATTGATACTGTAAATTTCTTCAGCAGTAAGCTGTAAACCCAATTTTTCCATATCTCTATGGTTCAATCTTTCGATAAACATCAAAAACCACATTCCTTCATCTGCTTTTGCTGGAAAAGCCACGAGACACATGGTAAAGAATAAAATTATTTTTTTCATAATGTAACTATTTTTTTGTTGTGCGAATATAAATCATTTTCGCAATCTCGACCTCTCTTTGCCAAACAAACATTAGTATCAGATGCTATTTTAATATAATTTTATGAATTTAATAATTTTACATAAAAAAAGGCACTCTATTTCTAGAGCACCTTATTATGAAAATTTAGCAATTATTCATTCAACATTTTCCATAATTTGTCTTTTAATTCGGTCAAACCTTGTTGGGCTATAGACGAAATAAACATATAGGGAACACCTTTGAAAGAAACATCTAATTCTGCTTTTAATTCTGCTTTCAACTCTTCATCGAGCATGTCACATTTAGAAATTACAACCATACGTTCCTTATCTAACATCTCAGGATTGTATTTTGTTAACTCATTCACTAGAATATCATATTCTCCTTTGATGTCTGGAGTATCCACAGGAACAAGAAAAAGCAAAGTTGAATTTCTTTCGATATGTCTTAAGAAGTAATGACCTAATCCTTTACCCTCAGCGGCTCCTTCAATAATTCCAGGAATATCCGCAATTACAAAAGATTGAAAATCCCGATAAGCTACAATTCCTAAATTAGGTTTTAAAGTAGTAAAAGGATAATCTGCAATTTTTGGTTTAGCAGAAGTTAAAACAGATAATAAAGTTGATTTTCCAGCATTAGGAAAACCTACTAAACCTACATCTGCTAATACTTTAAGCTCTAAAATAACATCCATTTCTATTCCAGGCAAACCGGGCTGAGAATATCTTGGCGTTTGATTGGTTGAACTTCTAAAGTGCCAGTTTCCTAAACCACCTTTACCTCCGCGAGAAAGAACTTGTTTCTCACCATCATCTGTTATTTCAAATAGGATTTCTCCTGTTTCTTTATCTTTCACTACAGTACCTAATGGTACCTCGATATACTTGTCATCTCCATCAGCACCCGTACTTCTATCACCACTACCATCTCCCCCATTACCTGCTTTAATATGTCTTGCAAATTTTAGGTGAAATAAGGTCCAAAGTCCTTTATTACCAACTAAATAAACGTGACCACCACGACCACCATCACCACCATCCGGCCCACCTTTTTCAATAAATTTTTCTCTATGCAAATGCGTTGATCCTTTCCCTCCTTTTCCGGAAGAAACAAATATTTTTACGTAATCTACAAAATTCCCCTCTGTCATTTTTTCTACTATTCAATTTTCAACTATACCTATAAAACTCATTCTGAGCTTTTAATCGCTATAAAACTATTATTACATTTGTAATGCTTTGACCATTACTTTGTCAATCTTTACACCATCCATATCAATTACTTCCAACTCAAACTTTTGCCAAACCAGCTTTTCGCCTTGTTTAGGAATACGGGACAATTCAGTCATTATTAATCCGCTTACCGTCGTGACTTCATAATCATTAATTAATTCATCCAATTCAAAATAAGTCAAGAAATCATGTAATGAATAATGCCCATCTACTAACCAAGTTCCATCTTCTCTTTCTATTAACTGAAAATCATCTTTATAAAACTCAGCAGCATCACCTACCAATGCTTCTAGAATATCATTTAGGGTAATTATGCCCTGAAAAACACCATATTCATCTGATACAAATGCGTAATGAATCCCTGATTTTTTAAAATTTTCTAAAGCAACATAAGCGGTTGTTTGCTCCATCATAAAAGGAGCCTCTGTCATTATATCTGCTAAGTTGAAATTTTCATTTTCAAAATGAGCAAAAATATTTTTTAAATTCACTACACCTACTATATCATCATAATTGCCATTATAAACGGGATAAATGGAGTGCAATTCTTTTAGCATATACTCTTTAACTTCCTCTTTATTTGAATTTAAAGGCAAAAACATAACCGATTTTCTATGGGTCATCAAAGAGTTTATTTTTCGGTCGCCAATATGAAAAACGCGCTCTACAATATCTTGTTCAATTTCTTGTACTTCACCACCTTCGGTACCTTCTTTAATAATTGCTTTGATTTCTTCCTCAGTGACTTTTCCGTCAGCTGTAGGTTTTATTTGCAATATATCTAATAAAAAATCTGTAGAATGTGTTAATAACCAAATAAAAGGAGCCGTTACGATAGAAACTATTTTCATTGGCAGCGCCACCGCTTTTGCAATTGCTTCTGGATGATTTAAACCTATTCTCTTAGGCAACAATTCCCCTAAAACTAGAGAGAAAAAAGTCAGTATTACTACAACAAGACCAACAGCAACTGGATGTGCGTATGGTTTTAAGACTTCAAATCCTTGTATAAAAATCTCAACGTCTTTTGTTATTTTGTCACCACTATAAATACCGGTAAGAATTCCGATTAGGGTAATTCCTATCTGTACAGTTGACAAAAATTTGTTTGGCGAATTTGCCAAGTCTAAAGCTATTTTTGCGCTTTTGTTTCCTTTTTTTGCTGCAGTTTCTAATCTATTTTTTCGTGCTGAAATCAAGGCGATTTCGGACATGGAGAAAACCCCATTTAGCAGTATCAGAAAAAATATTATTACTATTTCCAAGTTATTATTTTGATTCGTTTAGTTATTCTCATTCGATTTTTCGTTTTTTAAAATCGAGTTTTTAATTATTCCTTATTTTAGCCCAGATAGCAGTGCAAAGCCCGGAATTTATAAAAAGTAATTTTCTTGACATATAAGAGCGACCAGCGGAAGCTCCTTTTATGGCTTAGAAAATACGTTTTATAAGTGAGGACTTGCAACGTAAAGCTGGACAAAGCTTCTACAAATTATCGATTACCTTACTTACTCTATCTGTAATTTCAGCAATAGAACCTATTCCATTTACAGCGTGAAACTTTCCTTGAGCTTGATAATAACTCATTAAAGGAGCTGTCTTTTCATTATATTCTTGGTAGCGATTTCTGATTTTTTCTTCATCTTGATCATCAATTCTACCACTTGTTTTTCCTCTTTCTAACAAACGCTGCACTAAAACCTCATCATCAGCTTCGAGTGCAACTGTTGCAGCAACTTTTGAACCTAATGAAGTTAAAAATACATCTAAAGCTTCTGCTTGAGCAATAGTTCTTGGGTAACCGTCAAATAAAATTCCGTTTGTATCCAAATGTTTATTGACCTCATCAATCAGCATTTTTGTAGTTAGTTCATCCGGAACTAAATCTCCGGCATCCATGTACACTCTTGCTTGTTTGCCTAATTCTGTATCGTTTTTTAAATTAAAACGGAATACATCGCCAGTTGATATGTGCGTTAATTTATATTTTTCTTTCAAAAACTCAGCTTGAGTTCCTTTACCAGCTCCTGGTTTTCCAAATAAAACAATATTAGTCATGTTGTGGTTGTATGGTTATTCTTTTAGTTTATATACTTCTGGTAAGTTTCTTCCTAAGCCATCGTAATCTAAGCCATATCCGACGATAAATTTATTAGGAATTCTAATCCCAACATAATCTATTTTTATGTCCTTGGTATACGCTTCTGGCTTAAAGAAAAGTGTTGCTATTTTAAAATGTTTTACATTTTGTTTTTTAAACAATTCTTTCAGCTCCACTAATGTGTTTCCCGTATCTACGATGTCTTCAATGACAATAACGCTGCGTCCTGTTAAATCTTGGTTCAAACCAATCAGCTGTTTTACATCGTTTGTAGTAGCGGTTCCTTCATAAGATGCCATTTTTATAAATGAGACTTCACATGGTTTTTTGTACAGTTTCATAAAATCAGAAACCACCATAAAAGAACCATTTAATACCCCTACAAAAACTGGTGTTTCATCTATAAAATCATCTTCTATTTGAGCAACCATTTTAACCAAGGCAAACTCAATTTCTTGCGCAGAAATAAACGGAACAAATTGTTTATCGTGAAGTTGTATCATTTTTTAATGTTTAAAATAATGGGCAAATATAGCAATTTCTGAATTGAGAATTCAGATTTAAAACCATAAGAATACCGTACATTTGAAAATAACTTGCTTTTTAGTCATTTATGAATAGTGAACTTTATACAAAAATAGCCAATAGCACCGCACATAGAGCCAGCAGAGACGAAAATGCAGAACATATTTTAGCAAATATCTATTTACTTCCTGACTTGCTTGAAATAGCTTTGCATGTTGGGGATAAAAATCACCACAAAGCTTGCTGGATTTTAGAGCTGGTACTAGAAAAAGACCTTTTTTTACTAGAAAAATACCTTGATGTATTTTGCAATAGCATGTCTAAATACACTAATCAAAGTGCTATGCGTTCAATCTCAAAAATAAGTATGTTTTTGTCTCAAAACGGCACACTAACTCCTTTTCAAGAACAAAAAATTACTGAAAATTGTCTAGACTGGATTATTAACGACACTACAAAAACAGCAACAAAAGCGTATGCCATAAGGAGTTTATATGCTCTTAGCACGAAAAACCATTCTATTCTTGTTGATTTAAAGCGGATCCTTATTGATGACTATCCTAAAAACTCATCGGCATACAGGGCAGTTGCTAGAGAAATTTTGAAGAAAATTAAATAGCATTTTTGGATTCAATCATTATAAAGTATCTTTGCTCAAACATACAACTACACAATGAATTATTTTTCTTCTGATTTCAAATTAGGAATTCTTGGGGGCGGACAACTGGGTAAAATGCTTTTGTTTGACACTCGAAAATTTGACATACAAACTTACATTCTTGATCCAAGCGACGAAGCGCCCTGCAAAATTGCTTGTGACACTTTTATTAAAGGTGACTTAATGGATTTTCAAACAGTTTACAATTTTGGTAAACTAGTCGATGTTTTGACTTTCGAAATTGAATTAGTTAATCTTGAAGCTTTAATAAAACTAGAAGAAGAGGGATTAAAAGTATATCCTTCTCCAAAAACATTACAATTAATTCAGAACAAAGGAGTTCAAAAGGATTTTTATACTCAACACCAAATACCGACAGCAAATTATAAGCGATTTAAAGACATAAAAAGCTTAATCTTAGCCATCTTAGAATCTCAAATAACATTACCATTTGTATGGAAATGCACTGAATTTGGCTACGACGGAAACGGTGTGAAAGTTATTCGGGATATAGCTGACTTAGACAATTTAGCCAATGTAGAATGCATTGCCGAAGAAATGATTCCTTTTAAAAATGAATTAGCGGTTATTGTTTGTCGTTCCCCGTCAGGTGAAATAAAAACCTATCCGGTAGTCGAAATGGAGTTTCATCCAGAAGCCAATCAAGTAGAATATGTAATTTGTCCGGCTCGAATTGATACAAAAGTAGCTGATAAAGCAAGAGCAATTGCGCTACATGTTTCGGAAAAATTCAATCATGTTGGATTACTAGCTGTGGAAATGTTTCAAACAGAAGAGGACGAAATTATCGTGAATGAAGTTGCTCCTCGCCCACACAATTCTGGACATTATTCTATCGAAGCCAGTTTTACGTCTCAATTTGAAAACCATTTACGGGCTATTTTAGATTTACCATTAGGAAATACAGACAGTAAAGTGGCAGGAATTATGGTGAATCTAGTTGGTGCAGAAGGACATTCTGGAAATGTAGTTTATGAAAACATCGAAAAAATAATGAGTTGGAACGGAGTTACACCTCATATATATGGCAAAAAGCAAACGCGTCCTTTTAGAAAAATGGGTCACGTTACTATTGTAAATGCTGATATTGTAGAAGCCCGACGAATTGCAGAAGATGTAAAGAATACGATTAGGGTGGTTAGTATTAAGGAATAAGTTTACAGCAATATATATCGAAAAAAATAACAATGAATTTTTAATTAGCTTTGTAAAAAACCAGTAAATGAAAATTTCAAAATTACATATTGATACTTTTAGACATTTAGAGAATCTAGATTTTGATTTTACTTATCCTTTAGACTATAAAGATAAATCGAAAGCGGGTAAACCTTTAAATAAAATTTGTTTTATTGGACAAAGTGCAACTGGGAAAACGGGGCTATTAGAATTAATTTATAATTACACTTCAAATATTCTTAATCTAGAATTAACAGATGGCAACTCATTAAGAGGATTAAAAGATTCTGTAAAAAACGTAGAGGGAGAAGTTGAATTCATCATTAATAATGAAATACTTAGCTTAAAAAAGGGAGAGCTTTCTTACAAAAAAAAGAATTATATTGATGAAAGAAAGGGAGGATCTGTAACGGATTTAATACCAGTAATTTATAAAAAAGATGTTTTTTATTTCAAAGCAAATATAATTTCCTACAAAAATATTAATCTTTTTGAAAAGAATCCTATTGATTTAATCGAAAAGTATAGTTCAGAGCTTTCCCATATTGAAGATTGGTTCAAATATAAAGACGATTATGGAATATTATTTGACGAAGAGGTGGAAGATAAAGTTTGGTTGTTTATCCTTAATGAGATTTTAAAGTATCGTAAAAGTTTCACACAAAAAATGTCTGAATTAATTCATAGAGGATTATTAGCTGATACAAAAAAACTAGCCAGCGAATTCCAAAAATGGCAAAAAGACAACCCAAACGAATTAGAAAATTTTGCAGACAAATTCAATCCAATATTAGAAAAACTCAACCTAGAAGTTGATTTAGTAAATACAGAATATTCCATTCCAATAAAAAATAAGAAGACGGAAGAAATTATCCCAATCCAAAATACTAGTACAGGAACAAAAGGATTATTACTTTCATTTTTACCATTATTCAAATTAAACACAAAAGATGCTTTAATATTAATTGATGAACCAGAACGCTCTTTATACCCCGATATGCAAATGGACTTAATGGATCATTACCAAAATCTTGCGCCAGAAGCTCAGTTTATAGTTGTTACGCACTCACCTTTTATAGCTGCCTCTTTTGAACCGGAGGAACGATTTATTCTTTATTTTAATGAAGACGGAAAAGTAGCCGTTCGTAGAGGTGAATCCCCAATTGGTGATGACCCAAATGATATGCTTACAAATGATTTTGGTGTTAACTATTACAACAAATACGGAGAAGCAGCTTACAAACAATATTTGAATTTAAAAGAACAAATTACAAAAGAGAACGACCCTAATAAAAAGAAAAAACTTTTACTAGAAACGGTTAAATTAGGTGACACTTATAATTTTTAACAATGAGACGAATAGTTAAAGATGTAAACTCTGAAATTGTCACTCAGAATTTGAAATATAAAGAAGGGGACTCAACTAACAATGGTAAAATTTCTCAGATTCTTTTTGGAGAACAAAAAGGATTTTGTGCCTACACCGAAGAGTATCTTGGTCGTGCTGATGCGCGCGACATTGAACATTTTAATCCCAAATTAAAAGATACTGATGCTGACTCTAATCAAAATTGGTTTCTCGTCAAACATAAATGGAACAGCGAAAAAAGCACAAAATGGGATAATTTCCAACCAATATTATATCCAACAGATAATGACTTTGAAACTCGAATCATTTACGATAATGGAGACTACCGAGTTAGCGATTCAGCTGACTTAGAAGCAGCAAACTTAATCAAATTACTAAAACTTGATGATATCCCTTTAGCAGACGAACGCAAAAGATACATCAAAAGAAAAGCATTGGAAATAGAAACGTTTGGCGTCTCAAACGAAGATTTCTTCAAGATATTAATTGAAGACAATGTAAATCAAATATCATATCTCCGAGCCATTCAAGAAGAATTTAACATTAATATTTGGCAAATGCTACCTTAAATTGCTGAATATGAAAAAAGATAAAAATCACATTAAAACAAAAAATATAAAAAATTCAAATTCTGAAGTTTTAGGACTAAAATTAAAGATAGAATCTTTATTAGTTAGAAAAAATTCAATGTCTGTTTTAAAAGAATTTGAACAATTATAAAATCACAACATAATAAACATTATAAAATGAAAGTAGCCGTAATAATGGGCAGTATCTCAGACATGCCCGTAATGCAAGAAGCAATAGACATATTAAAATCATTTGAAATCGAAGTAGAAGTTGATATTGTATCGGCACACAGAACACCAGAAAAATTATTTGATTTTAGTCAAAATGCGCATAAACGTGGCATTTCAGTAATTATAGCTGGAGCTGGAGGCGCTGCGCATTTGCCAGGAATGGTTGCTTCAATGTCGCCACTTCCTGTAATTGGTGTTCCTGTAAAATCTAGTAATTCTATTGGCGGTTGGGATTCTGTTTTGTCTATCCTACAAATGCCAGGTGGTGTTCCTGTAGCGACTGTAGCGCTGAATGGTGCTAAAAATGCCGGAATATTAGCAGCTCAAATTATTGGAAGCAACAACGCTAAAGTTTTAGACCGAATTATTGCATACAAATTAGAGTTAAAAGAAGCCGTTATCAAAGCTTCCAAAAGTTTGATTAAATAAAACCATAACTCTCCTCCTAATTTTATTTGTAAAATGTAGGACAATCATTTTATATACAGAAAAGGCTTCCAATAACAGGAAGCCTTTTTTATTTTATAATTTCAAGGAGCTAAACTTCTTCTATTACTTCCTCTAATACACTTTCGAATTCTGAACTAATCAGATCTTCGTTGTTTATCCAATTTTCAGATGTTACTAAAGTATAATTTAAATTGTCAATCGTGTTCAATTCCCAAATAATCCCTTCTGCTTCTGGAAAAGGTATGTTTTGCGTCATTTGATCGTCAAACAATCGCTTGATTAAATTTCGATCAGACAAACCATTATTGAGTAATTTAAGTACATTTTCTTTGGTTAAGACTTTTGTAGCCTCATTTTGTTCGGGTTGCATCGAGAAATGAACTACTGAAGCTTTAGCATTTGGAAACTTCCCGTTGTATGCCTTAAACAACAATTGATTCGTATGGAATAATCTTCCTTGCATGTGGATTTCAGGATATTCCTCACACACTTTATCAATTAGCATATTATGTGCAATTTGCTGTATTTGCCCTTCGTTTAATTCCTCATAGAATTTATATGCCAATACTATTTCAGCCGCTTCACTAGGTTCGTAATCAGAAATAGCCATTTCTAACAATTCAGGCAAGTTTTTTTTCTCTGTAGTTGCACCATCAGGATAATTAAATTTATCTAACAATTGAATCAAATCTTGATCTGACCAATATCCTTCCACTTCATTTACCGTATCAATACGCTTTATTATAACTTGATAATTCATACTTATATTTTAAAATTATTTTGATTAAGTAAACTCGTTAATTAATCTTTTCCCAATTTACACCTTTTAAAGTTGCCTAGAAAATAAATAACATAACTATAACATCAATTGAGAACTGCAATATCAATATAATCCACTCTTTTTAAGATTAGTTTTTTTTTATAAATCGCTATCTTTGTAAAACATAAAAATCAATTCCAATTAATAGAATTAATTACATATAAAAATGAACATCTTAACGAAATACTTTTCAACTAAACACAATACTGCTCCTTTTTCCCAAATAAAAAATGAAGATTATTTACCCGCTATTCAAGAAGGAATCTCTTTAGCGAAAGCTGAAATTGAGGCTATCGTAAATAATCCTGAAGCACCGAATTTCGAAAACACGATTGAAGCAATGGATTATGCAGGTGATATTCTAGACAGAGCTTCTAGTATATTCTTTAACTTAAATTCAGCAGAAACGAATGACGAAATGCAAAAAATCGCCCAAGAAGTTTCGCCATTGTTATCTGAATTTGGAAATGACATTACTTTAAATCCAGCCTTATTTGCTAAAGTAAAATCAGTTTATGATTCAAAAGATTCATTCAAACTTACTCCTGAACAAAGTACTCTTTTAGATAAAAAATACAAAAGCTTTTCTAGAAATGGCGCTAATTTGCCAGAAGATAAGAAAAATACTTTACGCGAAATTGACAAGGAATTATCGAAACTAAGTTTGCAATTTGGCGAAAATATTTTGGCTGAAACCAATGCTTTCGAAATGCATCTAACAGATGAAAAAGATTTAGCCGGATTGCCAGAAGGCACTATAGAAGCGGCTCGCTCTTTGGCGAAAGCGCAAGATAAAGAAGGTTGGATATTTACTCTTGACCATCCAAGTTATGTTCCGTTTATGACTTATGCGGATAATCGAGAATTGCGTAAAAAACTAGCAATTGCTTTTGGCGCACGAGGATTTCAGAATAATGAATTTGACAATCAAGCAATCGTTTTGAAAATCGCCAAATTACGTTTTGAAAGAGCACAATTATTAGGATATGCTACGCATGCACATTTTGTTTTAGAAGAAAGAATGGCACAAAGTCCTGAAAAAGTACTTTCCTTCTCTAATGATTTATTCTCAAAAGCAAAACCGGCAGCTTTAAAAGAATTTGAACAATTATCGGCTTTCGCCAAAGAATTAGACGGAATTGAGCAATTAGAAAAATGGGATGGTGGTTATTATGCTGAAAAATTAAAACAGCAACTTTTTAACTTAGACGATGAAAAATTAAAACCTTATTTTCAGTTAGAAAAAGTATTAAACGGAGCTTTTACCATTGCTGAAAAATTATACGGATTGACTTTTACGGAAGTATTTGACATTGACAAATACCATCCCGAAGTAATGACTTATGAAGTCACAGACGAAAAAAAGGATTTAGTAGCTGTTTTTTATGCTGATTTTTTTCCAAGAAAAGGGAAACGTAACGGTGCTTGGATGACTTCATTCAAATCACAATATGTAAAAAATGGGCAAAATGAAAGACCGCACATTTCAAATGTTTGTAATTTCACTAAACCGACGGAAACTAAACCATCACTTTTAACCTTTAATGAAGTAACGACTTTATTTCATGAATTCGGACATGGATTACATGGCATGTTAGCCAACACGATTTATCCAAGTTTATCAGGAACTTCAGTTTATTGGGACTTTGTAGAATTGCCAAGCCAAGTAATGGAAAACTGGTGTTACGAGCCTGAAGCTTTGGCTTTGTTTGCAACACATTATGAAACTGGCGAAGTGATTCCACAAGAATATGTAAACAAGATTAAAGAAAGTGCCAGTTTCCAAGAAGGATTAGCTACGATGCGTCAGTTGAGTTTTGGATTATTAGATATGGGTTGGCATGGTCAAGATCCTTCTTCTATTACTGATGTCAAATCTTTTGAAACGGAACAATTTGCAGCAACACAATTGTATCCTGAAGTAGCAGAGAATGCAATGAGTACTGCTTTTTCGCACATTTTTCAAGGCGGTTATTCTTCTGGCTATTATAGCTACAAATGGGCTGAAGTACTAGATGCTGACGCTTTTGAATATTTTCAAGAAAAAGGAATTTTCAATAAAGAAGTAGCCACTAAATTTAAAGAAAATGTACTTTCTAAAGGCGGAACAGAACCACCAATGGAATTATACAAACGATTTAGAGGACAAGAACCAAAACCGGATGCTTTATTGAAACGCGCAGGATTACTCTAGATTTCAAATCATATAAAACCGAGGTAGCACTAATTCGGTTTTATTTTTAATATAAACTTTCATTTATTTTTGAAAGTTTAAAAACTTTTATATACATTTGTACTATGGAATTTAAAGAAGCAAAAAATAAATTTGTACAAACTTGGGGAGCATTAGGTTCGCAATGGGGAATTAACAAAACCATGGCTCAGATTCATGCACTATTAATGGTGTCAAGCGAAGCGGTTTCTATGGAAGATGTAATGGAAGAATTGCAAATTTCTAGAGGAAATGCCAGTATGAATTTGAGAGCCCTAATGGATTGGGGAATCGTGTATAAAGAATACAAAGCAGGAGAAAGAAGAGAGTTTTTTACTGCCGAAAAAGATTTAGACGAATTAGCCGTTAAAATTGCAAGAGAAAGAAGCAAAAGAGAAATTAAGCCTGCGCTTAAAATCTTAAAGGAAGTTTCCTCTATAAAAGCTTCTGATTCTATAGAAGAAAAACACTTTATAGATCAAACAACAAAACTATATGACTTTGTATTAAAAGCAGATAATGTGCTAGACAAAATCACAGAATACAAAGACAATTGGCTGACCAAATTAGTTGTCAAATTTATGAAATAGAAAAAAATTTAATAAAATGTTTCAATATATTCTGAAACTTTAAAAATAAATATAATCATGAAAAACTTAAACTATCTCAATTACTTTTTTGTAGGAACACCATTAGTGCTTATTCTAGTAGGTTATATCAGTAATGATGGCGCTGGAGACTTAATGGGAATCGGATTATTACTTTCAATGCTAACGGGTATATTTCAAGTAATTGTAGGTATCAAAATGTTGATAGAAGAGCCAAAGAGCAAAGCACTTCAAATTTACATTATATCCGTGATTGTATTCTTCCTTATTCTTTTTATCAGTCCAATTTTAAACAACGATAGGCTATTTTATATTTTAATTCCTGTACCACCAATCCTTGCTATTTATTTTTCAGTACTAATTTATACAAAACAACAATCATGAGTTTCTTAAGTGCAAAATGGGAAAATTTAGCTTTAATCAATTATGAAATTGATGCTAAAATACTAGAAAAATACGTTCCATTAGGAACAGAATTAGATTTTCATAACGGAAAATGTTACGCTAGTTTGGTTGCTTTTATGTTTAAAGAAACCAAAGTATTAGGGATTAAATTTCCTTTCCACATTAATTTTGAAGAAGTAAATCTTCGATTTTATGTAAAACGTTTTGAAAATGGAAACTGGAAACGTGGCGTCGTTTTTATAAAAGAAATTGTCCCAAAAAAAGCAATCACAATTATCGCAAATACTTTGTATCATGAACATTATGAAACTCAGCAAATGAGACATTGCAATACTGAAAATGAATTTAGTAAAACCTTTAGCTATGAATGGTTAGTAGATAAAAAATGGAATACAATTCAATTACAAACTGACAAAGAATACAAAGCAATTGCAATTGACTCAGAAGCTGAATTTATAACGGAACATTATTTTGGTTACACGAAATACAACAACCAAAAAACTTTTGAATATGAAGTTAGACATCCCAGATGGGAACAATTAGAAGTTAAAAATTTAGATCTTGATGTTGACTTTACCAGGAATTACGGAACTGACTTTTCCGTTTTACAAAATGCAAAACCATCTTCGGTATTTTTAGCAAAAGGATCAGCTGTGACTGTCGAAAACAAAAAAACCATAACTCATGAAAACGCTAGAAAACCAAACCTTACTCTATGATATTGATTGCCCTTTGTGTCATGTGTACACGAGTGCTTTCATCAAAGTAGAGATGCTAGACCAAAACGGCCGCAAATCTTATAATCAAATGAGCGAGGAAGAGCAAGTTTTTGTAGATGTAAAACGGGCGTCAAATGAAATAGCGTTAATTGATAATAAAAATAAAACTGTAGTTTACGGAATCGATAGTTTGCTAAAAGTGATTGGATTTTCTTTTCCTTGGATCGAAAAAATTGGAAACATAAAACCCTTTAAATACCTTTTGAAAAAACTTTATTCTTTTATATCCTATAATCGCAAGGTCATTATTCCCAGTAAAAAAAATGAAAAACAACCATTACAATGCGTACCAGACTTCAATTATAAATACCGATTTTTATTTATTGGTTTTGCAACGCTAGTTACAACAATTGTTTTATACAATTATTCTGCTCTCTTTACGAGTTTACCAAAAGCAAATATATTTAGAGAACTGCTGATTGCTTTAGGACAACTATTTTTTCAAAGTATATTTATCTTGAAGTTAAAAAAAGAAACAATTGTAAATTATGCCGGCAATTTATTGACTGTTTCCTTAATGGGTTCCCTATTACTGTTGCCTGCATTATTAGTGCAAAGTATTTATAATATGCCACAAACAGTGCTTTTAATCTGGTTTTCGCTCACAGCTTTTATCATGTTTATGGAGCATTTTAGAAGAATTAAAATACTACAACTTCCAACTTATCTATGTGTAACATGGGTTATTTATAGAATTATCATTTTATTACTAATTTTGAATTTTTAAAAATCATGAATAAACTTATCATCGCAGCAGGAACTGGTTTTTTAGGCCAAGGCTTAATCAATCACTTTAAAAATAAATTTGAAGAGATCGTTATTTTAACTAGAGGAAAATCCAGAAATAGTGACGGAATAAAATATGTTAATTGGGATGCAAAAACATTTTCAGGTTGGGAAACCGAATTAGAAAACACAACTGTTTTAATTAATCTTGCCGGAAAATCTGTTGATTGTCGCTATACAAAAGAAAATCAGAGAGAAATTCTGTTATCCCGAATCGAAAGCACTAAAATTTTGAATCAAGCTGTTTTAAATTGTAAAAATCCACCTAAACATTGGCTGAATTCATCAACCTCAACCATTTATCGTTTTTCTTTAGATAAACAAATGGATGAAGTGGATGGCGAAATAGGAAATGATTTCTCTATGAACGTAGCGCAATCGTGGGAAAAAGCATTTTTTAAAACTGCAACGCCAAAAACTCTTAAAACTGCTTTACGAACTTCTATCGTTTTAGGAAAAAATGGAGGTGCTTTACTGCCTATAAAAATGTTAGCAAAAATTGGTTTTGGAGGAAAACAAGGAAAAGGAAATCAGTTTATCAGTTGGATTCACGAAATAGATTTTGCGAGAGCGATTGATTTTATAGTTGAGAAAGAAATGATTGGTGTTGTGAATATTGTTTCGCCAGAACCTATCGCCAATACAGATTTTATGTCAGTACTACGCAAAGTTATTGGTGCTCCTTTTGGGATTCCAATAAGTGAATCTTTATTAAAACTTGGCGCAGTATTCATCAGAACCGAATCAGAATTAGTGTTAAAGAGTAGAAATGTGATTCCAAAACGATTGCAAGAAAATGGATTCCAATTTGAATTTGACACGTTAGAAAAAGCATTAAAAGATTTAGTTTAGATGACCAAAATATTTTTAAAAACCGAAATAAACGGATTAAAGTCAATTGTTTTTGATCTGTCAAGAAACATTGATGTTCATAAAAAATCTGTAAGGCTAACAAATGAAACTGCCATTGATGGTGTACAATCAGGTTTGATAAATTATAAAGAAACCGTAACTTGGAGAGGCAAACATTTCGGATTTTATTTAACTCATAAAAGCAGAATAACTCAAATGAAACTTTACGACTATTTTGTGGATGAAATGGAAGAAGGAAAATTCAAATCCTTTAAACACGAACACCTATTTAAAGAAAAAAACGGAGTAACGTTAATGGAAGATATAATTACTTATGAAGTTCCTTATGGTTTTTTTGGTAAAATATTTGATTTTTTGTTTTTGAAGAAGCATTTAATAAACCTTATTGAGGAAAGAAATAAGGTTTTGAAAGAAATAACAGAGCATCTGTAAATAGAAATATTGTTGAGTTTTAATCAATGATTAATTTTGAATTGCTTATGCTTAACTGTCTAAATAAAAACAACCATTAACCACCAAAAAATTGGAACAGCTTCGACCCAAAAAGAAGTGTAATACTTAGACTTTTTGTGACTCGCAAATAGCAAAAAAAGAGAAAGCAAAACAACTAAAACAAAATTTACAACTAATTGCTTTTGATCAAAGTTACTTTTAAATAATTCTAAAAAATAAAACACAACCATTAAAACCCATCCTAAAATTTTAGTTTTTTTGACCCCAATTTGTTGCGGAACCGTTTGTAAATGTGGATCATCTTTGGCAAGATCAAGAATTTCAAAAACCAAAATTAAAACAAAAATCAAGATAAATCTTTGTATACATTTAAGAAAAAAATCAGCTGTAATATCTATTTCCGCATTTACTATTGGCAATGCAAGTGTTACTCCTACCCAACACAGTGACACAATATAAATTTTGACCCCAGCCCAATTTCGAGCATTTTTACGATTTGGAAAAAAAGGAAGCGTGTACAATAAAGTGACACTTAAAAAAGTAATGGCTATAATTTGAGTAATTCTTTGCAGTTGAAAAAAATAATACGCAACAAACACAAGCGAAATAATACTGAGTAAAATAATCATTTTAAGTTCTTTGCGTATATTATTTTTCTTGCTCCGAGCCAATGCATCATATTTTACAAAATTATAACCTACCACAGTCCCAAAAAAAGCAAAGTTTGCAACTGGCTCTTCGTAAGGTATGTGGAACATGTGTTGGGTCATTTTTACTAGTGCATAACACGATAAAGCCACGTGAATACTACTATTAATATAAAAATCTAATACAAGTTTAAAAATCTTCATTAGACAAAATTAATCAAAGTGTTAATAAGAACGCGTTTTAGTTGAAAAATTCACAGAAAATCAACTCAAAAAAGACAAATTATCGCATATTAATATTTAATTTTACCGCTTGTAAAAACAAGAAACACACAACCCATTTTATATATAATGAAAACAGACGCTTTTGCATTAAGACACATCGGTCCAAGAGACAATGATTTAGAACACATGCTTAAAACAATTGGAGCAGAATCGCTAGATCAATTGATCCAGGAAACTATTCCAAGTGATATCCGTTTAAAATCTGATCTAGACCTTGAACCTGCTATGACCGAATATGAGTTTGCAAATCATATCACTCAATTAGGGAATAAAAATAAAATGTTCCAATCGTATATCGGTTTAGGATACAACGCCGCAATTATCCCTGCTGTTATTCAAAGAAATGTTTTTGAAAATCCAGGATGGTACACGGCTTACACACCATATCAAGCAGAAATTGCGCAAGGTCGCTTAGAAGCAATTCTAAATTTCCAAACAATGGTTATCGAATTAACAGGAATGGAAATTGCTAATGCTTCTCTTCTTGATGAAGCAACTGCAGCAGCTGAAGCAATGGCATTATTATTTGATGTACGAACTCGCGATCAAAAGAAAGCCAACGTATGTAAGTTCTTTGTTTCTGATGCTATTCTACCACAAACATTATCGGTTTTGCAAACCCGTTCTACTCCTATTGGTGTAGAATTAGTTGTTGGAGATCACCAAAAATTTGATTTTTCTTCAGAATTTTTTGGAGCAATTCTACAATATCCAGGAAAATTTGGCCAAGTATACGACTATGCAGATTTCATTGCTAAAGCTGCCGAAAACGAAATTAAAGTAGCCGTTGCTGCTGATATTTTAAGTTTAGCTAAATTAACTCCTCCTGGTGAAATGGGAGCAGCAGTTGTTTTAGGAACTACACAACGTTTCGGAATTCCGTTAGGATATGGAGGACCACACGCCGCGTATTTTGCTACTAAAGATGAATACAAACGAAGCATGCCCGGAAGAATCATTGGTGTAACTATTGATACCAACGGAAATCGTGCGCTGCGTATGGCATTACAAACACGTGAACAACACATCAAACGTGATAAAGCGACTTCAAATATTTGTACGGCCCAGGTTTTGTTATCTGTAATGGCAGGAATGTATGCAGTTTACCACGGTCCAAAAGGATTAAAATATATCGCTAGCAAAGTACATGCTTCTGCAGTGACATTGGCAAACACATTAGAAAAAATAGGTTTTGAGCAAACAAACACAGCCTTCTTTGATACTATTGTAGTAAAAGCTGATGCTCAAAAGGTAAAAGAAATTGCAGTTCAAAACGAAGTAAACTTTTATTATATTGATGAAAATACGATTTCAATCTCATTGAATGAAACCACAAGTATTGCTGATTTGAATAAAATTGTTACTATTTTCGCTTCCGCAAAAGGGACTCAGGCAATAAAAATTGAAAGTTTATCTCAAACCAATCATTTTCCAGAAAGCATCGAAAGAACTTCAACGTTCTTAGAGCATGATGTTTTTACAAAAAACCATTCTGAAACCGCTTTAATGCGTTACATCAAAATGTTAGAGCGTAAAGATTTAGCGTTGAATCATTCTATGATTTCTTTGGGATCTTGTACTATGAAATTGAATGCTGCATCAGAAATGTTACCTTTAAGTAATGCACAATGGAACAACATTCACCCATTTGCACCTTTAGATCAAGCTCAAGGATACCAAGAAATGCTTGCTAAATTAGAGCAACAATTAAATGTAATTACAGGTTTTGCTGGAACTACATTACAACCTAATTCTGGTGCTCAAGGAGAATATGCAGGACTTATGGTTATCCGTGCGTATCACCAATCAAGAGGAGATCATCACAGAAATATTGCTTTGATTCCATCATCAGCTCACGGAACTAATCCAGCTTCTGCAGCGATGGCAGGAATGAAAGTAGTGGTTACAAAAACATTAGAAAACGGGAATATCGACGTAGAAGATTTACGTGCAAAAGCAATTTTACACAAAGACAATCTTTCTTGTTTGATGGTTACTTACCCATCTACCCATGGAGTTTTTGAAAGTGCTATTAAAGAAATCACCCAATTAATTCACGATAATGGTGGTCAAGTATACATGGATGGTGCAAATATGAATGCACAAGTTGGATTAACAAATCCAGCAACTATTGGCGCAGACGTTTGCCACTTAAACCTACACAAAACATTCGCTATTCCTCACGGTGGTGGAGGTCCAGGTGTTGGTCCAATATGTGTTGCTCCACAATTAGTGCCGTTTTTACCTACAAATCCAGTAATACCAACTGGTGGGGAAAATGCAATTACAGCTATTTCGGCTGCACCTTGGGGTTCAGCATTAGTTTGTTTGATTTCTTACGGATATATCTGTATGTTAGGCGCTGAAGGTTTGAAACAATCTACAGAATATGCAATATTAAACGCTAACTATATTAAGGAGAAATTAAACGGTCATTATGACACTTTATACTCTGGTGAAATGGGTCGTGCCGCACATGAGATGATTTTAGAATGTCGTCCGTTTAAAGAAAAAGGAATTGAAGTAACTGATATCGCAAAACGATTGATGGATTACGGTTTCCACGCTCCAACTGTTTCGTTCCCTGTTGCAGGAACTTTAATGATCGAACCTACAGAAAGTGAAAACTTAGAAGAATTAGATCGTTTTTGTGACGCAATGATCGCTATCAGAAAAGAAATTGAAGAAGCTACACTAGATAATCCCAATAATGTGTTGAAAAATTCTCCACATACTTTAGCAATGGTAACGACTGATAATTGGAATTTTCCATACAGTCGTGAAGCAGCAGCATTTCCACTAGATTATATTGCTGAAAATAAATTCTGGCCTACTGTTCGTCGAGTTGATGAAGCTTATGGCGATAGAAATTTAAACTGTTCATGCGCTCCAATTGAAGCCTACATGGAAAGCTAAAATAAATCATAAAATGTCTCGAGAAATCGGGACATTTTTTTTTACAATTAATTCAAATACTAATTTAAAAAAAACAGTTATTTGAAGAAATCCGAATCTTTAAATATTTAAAAAAATAGCAAAATTTAAACTCGAATTGTTTTTTTGGACTTAAAACAATTACCCTAATAAAATCACACTATTATTAGTAATTTATAACAAAATATTTAATATTTTAGCTTAAAACTTACAATTTAATAATTATATGCACGCATAGTAAATATTGTGATAGTAATAATTTTTTTATGTTTAAATTAGCATAAATTTTGGAAATAAAAGCAATGAAAATAAAAATAACCGGAATAGGAAGTTACATCCCTGAGAAAAAAATTAGTAATGCAGATTTTAGTAATCATGTGTTTTTAAACGAAGACGGAACTGCATTTGGCTATCCTAATGACGTTGTAATTAATAAATTCAAAGGAATTACCGGAATAGAGAAAAGACGTTACGCGGAGGACCATTACAGTTCTTCTGATTTAGCCTTTTTCGCTTCTCAAAAAGCAATTGAAAATGCAAAAATAGATCCAGAAACGATAGATTATATCATATTTGCACACAATTTTGGTGATGTAAAAAAAGGATCTATTCAATCTGATATGATCCCTAGTTTAGCAACACGAGTTAAACATAAACTACAAATAAAGAATCCGAAATGTGTGGCTTACGATATTCTTTTTGGATGTCCAGGATGGATTGAAGGTGTACTTCAAGCTAATGCATTTATAAAATCTGGTATGGCTAAACGTTGTTTAGTAATAGGTTCTGAAACATTATCAAGAGTTGTTGATGATCATGATAGAGATTCTATGATTTATTCGGATGGTGCGGGAGCATCAATAATCGAAGCTTCAGATGATGAATCAGGACTACTTTCTTACGAAAGCGGAACTTACGCAATGGATGAAGCAAATTTTTTATATTTTGGAAAATCTTACAATCCAGAATTAGATCCCGACACGAGATACATAAAAATGCACGGTCGTAAAATTTACGAGTTTGCCTTAAATACTGTTCCAGCGGCAATGAAAAATTGTTTAGAAAAAAGTGGATTAGGTATTGATGACGTCAAAAAAATTCTGATTCACCAAGCTAATGAAAAGATGGACGAAGCAATTATTCATCGTTTTTATAAGTTACATGGCAAACCAGTTCCTAAGGACATAATGCCAATGAGTATTCATGAATTAGGAAACAGCAGCGTTGCTACAGTACCTACACTTTTCGATTTATTAATTAGAAACGAAATAAAAGATCAAACTATAAGCAAGGGAGACATTCTTTTATTTGCATCGGTTGGAGCAGGAATGAATGTAAATGCTTTTATATATAGATATTAATAAAAAATGTAGTTGCATATTATATTAAATAAGCACCAAAAAATAGTTGAATAATTTGCTAGTTACCGATTTTCAAAAATAGCTATTATTACAATTCCTCAATAAAACTTGTTTTTCTAGAGTGCAAGAAAGCATCTTTTTATCGCTTTCTTGCATTCACAAACAAGCCCTCTTAAAATTTGATGATTTTATCCCGAAGTATTGGGAGTAACTGAGTTAAAAAAACAAGAGTCAAAAACACTTTTATTAGTATATTTGCACCCTGGTTCTCGAATCTTCGGGAAGGCGCAAAATAAAAAGAACATGTACGAAAAAACTTTTCCTAATAAAAGATTCAAACACACTATAGAATTTCTAAATAAGCATATCAATAATTCAGCTACCATTTTAGATCTAGGTGTTGAAAATCCTTTTTCAAAAATAATGAAAGAAGATGGTTTTACCGTAAAAAACACAAGCGGTGAAGATCTAGATAATAATCAAAATGTTTTTCATTTAGAAAAAACAGATGTAGTAACTGCCTTTGAAATTTTCGAGCATTTATTAAATCCCTACACCATCTTAAACCAGATAAAATCAGACAAACTTTTTATTTCTATTCCGCTTCGTTTATGGTTTTCTCCTGCTTACAGAAGCAAAACTGATATGTGGGACAGACATTATCATGAATTTGAGGATTGGCAGTTGGATTGGCTCCTAGAAAAAACTGGATGGAAAATAATAGACAGTGAAAAATGGACTAACCCAGTCAAAAAATTTGGAATTCGTCCACTATTAAGAAAATTTACTCCTAGATATTATATCGTTTATGCTGAGAGAATTAAGACCGCAGAATAATGATTTTTTATTTGAGTTTTTAGATCAGTTTTGAAAGAACTTAAAAACTACAATTAAAATCTAAAATTTATCAAATGAACTATTACATCGTTATACCTGCTCATAATGAAGAGGAATTTATTGCACTAACATTAGAGTCTTTAATTACTCAAACACTTTTGCCAAAAAAAATAGTAATCGTCAATGACAACTCTACTGATAAAACAGCCGAAATTGTTATGGCTTTCGCCAAAGAAAATCCATTTATTTCATTGCTAGAAAAGAAATCAAGTGCTATTCATTTACCAGGAAGCAAAGTCATTCAGGCTTTTCAAGCAGGCTTTGAAACTTTAGACGATAATTATGATGTAATTGTAAAAGTAGATGCTGACTTAATTTTTCCAAATAATTATTTTGAAACGATTGACAAACATTTCAAATCAGATCCTACCATTGGAATGGTTGGTGGTTTTTGTTATATTGAAAAAAATGGTGATTGGATTTTAGAAAATCTCACAGATAAAGATCACATTCGCGGAGCTTTAAAAGCCTATAGAAAAGAAGTTTTTAAGCAAATTGGCGGCCTAAAACCACAAATGGGCTGGGATACTGTTGATGAATTACTGTGCAAATTTTACAATTGGAAAGTAGTTACCGATTCTTCCTTACAGGTGAAGCACTTAAAACCAACTGGTGCTAATTATAATAAAACAGCTCGCTATAAACAAGGAGAAGCATTTTACACTTTAGGTTACGGTTTTATAATTACAGGAATCGCAGCTGCAAAACTGGCGATGATGAAGAAAAAACCATTGTTATTTTTAGATTATATAAAAGGATTTTGGAAAGCAAAATTAGCCAAAACACCCTTAATGGTTACCGAAGAACAAGCAAAATTCATTCGTAATTACCGCTTAAAAAAAATGAAAGAGAAGCTTTTCTAGTGAAAACTAACCGCTCTTAACCAATTACTCATAACTATTTTTGTAATTTAGCCCATATTCACAAAACTATGATGCTCATTCGATATATATCACAAATAGGAAGGTACTTCCTGATGCTTAAAGAAATTTTTAACAAACAAACCAAATGGTCAGTAATGAAGAGCTTAATCTTCAAAGAAATTGACGACTTGATAATTGGATCTCTTGGTATTGTAGCTTTCATTTCCTTCTTTGTAGGAGGAGTAGTTGCCATCCAAACAGCACTAAATTTAACTAATCCGTTAATTCCCAAATATCTTATTGGTTTTGCCACAAGGCAATCCGTAATATTAGAGTTTGCACCCACCTTTATTTCTGTAATTATGGCAGGAAAAATGGGTTCTTTTATCACTTCTAGTATAGGAACTATGCGTGTTACAGAACAAATTGATGCGTTAGAGGTTATGGGAGTTAATGCTTTAAATTACCTTGTTTTCCCTAAAATAATTGCATTATTACTCTATCCATTTCTAATTGGTATAGCTATGTTTCTGGGTATTCTTGGTGGCTGGATGGCTGGTGTATATGGAGGTTTTATCTCAAGCCAGGAATTCATTAATGGAACACAAATGGATTTCATTCCTTTTCATGTGATCTATGCCTTTATAAAAACATTAATTTTCGCGATGTTATTAGCAACAATTCCTTCTTTTCATGGTTATTACATGAAAGGTGGCGCACTTGAAGTAGGTAAAGCGAGTACGGTTTCTTTTGTTTGGACATCAGTTTCAATCATACTTTTCAATTATATATTAACACAACTGTTGCTAGGATCATGATAGAAGTAAAAAACATAGAAAAATCATTTGGTGAAAATAAAATCCTTAAAGGTATTTCTACAGTTTTTGAAACTGGGAAAACCAATTTAATTATAGGACAAAGTGGATCAGGGAAAACTGTATTGCTAAAAAGTCTTTTAGGAATTCACACTCCTGAGTCAGGAACAATTGAATTTGATGGGAGAATCTATTCTGAATTAGGTGCCGATGAAAAGAGAGATCTTAGAACTGAAATAGGAATGGTTTTTCAGGGAAGTGCCTTGTTTGACTCAATGACTGTTGCCGAAAATGTGGGCTTCCCGTTAAGAATGTTTACCAAAGATAATAAAGCTAAAATAAAAGAGCGTGTTGACTTTGTATTAGAAAGAGTCGCATTAAAAGATGCTCATCATAAATTACCCTCTGAAATATCAGGTGGAATGCAAAAAAGAGTTGCAATCGCTCGTGCTATTGTGAACCGTCCAAAATACCTGTTTTGTGATGAACCCAACTCCGGTCTTGACCCAAATACATCAACATTGATTGACAATTTAATCAAAGAAATTACCGAAGAATACGACATAACAACCGTAATTAATACTCATGATATGAATTCTGTTATGGAGATTGGAGATAATATTTTATTCCTGAAAGACGGCCTTAAAGCTTGGCAAGGAACAAAAGAAGAAATTTTCAAGACAGATAACGAAGCTGTAGTTGCCTTTGTATATTCATCTAATCTATTTAGAAAAGTAAGGGAAGCGTATTTAAAAGGATAAAAAAATAAGAATTAATTTAGTTTTCAATTTTATAATTCCAGTTTTTACTGCTGTGTTTTTTTCCTATTAAAGGCACAATAATGAATACAGAACCATAAATAAGAGGAACAGTTCCTACAGAGGCGAGATAACTACCCGAATTCAATAAAATAGTACCAACTATAGCTAAAACACTACCGTTTGCTACAGAAATAGGTGTTAATATAGTAGAGAAGTTTGAAGCTCTTCTAATTTTTATGATAGAATCAAGATTTATTTCAACTTCTTTTATAATTATAGTGTCTTGGTTTAGGATCGTAAAATGTCCAGCAATTTTTTTACCATTGTTGAGTGTTATTTTTATTCTTCTATTCTCGGGTAGATAGGTTTGTCTATTTCCTTTTTTTGACATTAAATAAATCCCACGTTGTTGCGAATAACTAAAGCAAAACGTGACTAGTAAAAAAAGAATCATTAAATATTTTTTCATCTTGAGAGGCTATAAATTCATGTAAGCCAAATATAATGAATTTAAATACTTAGAAATTTTTCTTACAAATAAAACTCTGTAATCATTTACTTTTAAAAGAGCCTAATTGGTTTTCAGCAATTCTACTTCTGCGTTAGGATTAAATAAATACATTTTCCCAGAACTAATTTCTAAACATTCAAAACGTTTAGTTCGAACTGCTATTTTCTTAAAAACTTTTCCATTCTGTATTCTAAAAACACTGCCATAAGGGAGCTCAAAAACGTAGTTCATATCATTTTGTTGGTCAAATTGTTTTAATGCTAATGCCAAAGTTGCATCAGTATCACTACTTGCAGTTGGATTTTTAAAATGTCTTGCCAATAAAGGCAATAAATGATTTGGAAAAATCTCTGGCCTAATATAAGGAATCATTAATCGTTGGAAAGAATATTTCCATTCTGCACCATGTGGTTTTATGTTTCGTCCAAATTTTTCAAAAGCCACTAGATGTGAAATTTCATGAATCAGTGTAATTAAAAATTTATATTTATTTAAATTAGAATTGACTGTTATTTCATGCTTGCCATTCAATCCTTTTCGGTAATCACCATGACGTGTCTGTCGCTCATTGACGATCTTAAGATGTACTTGATTGGCGACAATTAACTCAAAAACTGGTTTTACAGCATGCTCGGGAAGATATCTTGCTAGTGTTTCACTCAAAACAGATTACTTTTTATGGGTTGGTCGACGAAACTTGCAACACTTTTCCATTGAAATATTTATTTCCTGTAAGAGTGAAATTATAAATATAATCGGCCATTTCATTAGCAGAAATGGGTGCTTGATAACCCGGAAAAGCTTCTTCTAACATTTCTGTTTGAACAGATCCTAAAGCAAGAACATTAAAAGAAATACCACGGTCTTTGTATTCCTCGGCTAACAATTCCATAAGTGTAATTACGGCACCTTTACTAGAACTATAAGCAGCAAGTCCCGCAAATTTAAGGCTTCCTTGAATCCCTCCCATAGAACTAATAGCTACAACATGACTGTTTTTTTGTAAATAAGGTAAAGCAATACGAGTTAAATTAGCCACAGCAAAAACATTTACTTTGTAGATGTTCTCAAAATCCTCTTGAGTTGTTTCTAAAAATGGTTTTAAAATCAAACTACCTGCATTGTGAATGATGGCATCTATTTGTTTCCAGGTATTAGAAACAAAATCACTAACTTTTGCTAGTTCCAATTCATTAGATAAATCAACGGATAGACAAGTGATGTTTTTGTTCCCCAATAAAGTCTGTGGAACTTTTCTAGAAATAGCTAAAACTTGATGTCCAGCATTTGCAAATTGCAGGGCTAATTCATGACCTATTCCTCTACTCGTTCCTGTAATTATAATATTTTTCATAAAGCAAAAATAAGGAAAATTGACAAAACAGCAGTACTTAAAACTCAGGATTGTTTTTTGATTTTAGAGTGAGTAATATTATAATTTTGGTTAATTTTGATACAACGCGCTTAAAAAAATAAAAATTAAATGAAGGATAAAATAAATTTTGAAATAGCCACACTAAAAGACATCGATGGCGTACTAACACTACAAGAATTATATTTAGTTTCTAATTTAACTGAAGAAGACAAAAAAGGTGGATTTGTTACTACCCCATTTACTATCGCTCAATTAACAGAAGTTATTGAAGCCCAAAATCTATTTGTTACAAAAGACAATGGTAAAATTATCGCTTATATTTTTACGGGAAGTTGGACATTTTTTGCTCAATGGCCGATTTTTGAACACATGATAACATTACTTACTGACCTTAATTTTTTAGACTTTAGTTTTACAACAACAAATAGTTTTCAATACGGCCCAATATGCATTCATAAGGATTACAGAGGAAAAGGCTTGATCCTTCCTTTCTTTGAATTCATGAGAATAAACATGATGAACAAATATCCATTGAGTCTAACATTCATCAATAAAACGAATATTCCATCTCGTAAAGCGCATACTGAAAAACTAAAATGGAACATTATTGCTGATTTTAATTTCAATAACAATGAATATTACATTTTAGCTTATGATATGAATCAAAAGGTTTTTAGTAGGAGTTGAATTTACAATTATTTATTTCCGTTTAAAGTACATAGAAATATTTAATAGGCACGAAGCCACTAAGTGATCTAAATTAATTGTATTTTTTCACCATCTAGAGTATTAAGTTTCATAAGACTTAAACAACTTAATTCCTTTAATGGTTTTATAAAGTTTCATGGTTGACTCTTTTATAAATATAAATCGTTTTACAACTTCGATTTTCGTATTTGTTCTTTGAAAAGAAACAAAAAAATAGAACTAAAAAAAACCCTTTCTAACCAAATTAGAAAGGGTTTTCGTTATATAAAAAAGAAGGTTTTAAGAAACCAAACCTCTAGAAATTACAATTCTTTGAATCTCTGAAGTACCTTCATAAATTTGTGTAATTTTAGAATCACGCATCATTCGCTCCACATGATATTCAGCAACATATCCGTTACCACCATGAATTTGAACAGCTTCATTAGCAACTTCAAGCGCAATCTCTGACGCATATAATTTTGCCATTGCTCCAGAATGTGCAATATCTTTGCCTTCATCTTTTTCGCAAGCAGCTTTCATTACTAATAATTTTGCTGCAGTAACTTTAACGTACATATCCGCTAGTTTAAAAGCAATTGCTTGATGCTGAAAAATTTCTTTACCAAAAGCTTTTCGTTCTTGAGCATATTTTAAAGCAATTTCATAAGCTCCGGTTGCAATTCCTAAAGCTTGCGACGCAATTCCTATTCTTCCGCCATTCAATACATTCATAGCAAATGCAAAACCAAAACCATCTTCGCCAATTCTATTTTCTTTTGGAACTTTCACATCATTAAACAACAAAGAGTGAGTGTCACTTCCGCGAATTCCCATTTTTCTTTCTTTTGGTCCAATATCAAAACCAGCCCAACCTTTTTCAACTATAAATGCATTTATTCCTTTATGCTTTTTTTCTACATCAGTTTGCGCTATCACTAAATACGTAGATGCAGTTGATCCATTGGTAATCCAGTTTTTTGTACCGTTCAACAAATAATGGTCTCCCATATCAATTGCTGTAGTCTTTTGCGAAGTGGCATCACTACCAGCTTCTGGCTCAGAAAGACAAAAAGCGCCAATTACTTCCCCTTTTGCAAGTGGTACTAAATATTTCATTTTTTGTTCTTCGTTACAGTATTTTTCCATACCTGCACAAACAAGCGAATTATTTACCGACATGATCACTGCAGCTGAAGCGTCTACTTTAGCAATTTCAGTCATGGCCAACACATACGAAACACTATCTAAACCCGAACCACCATATTTTGGATCTACCATCATTCCCATAAAACCAAGTTCAGCCATCATTTTGACTTGCTCGGTAGGGAATTTAGAATGTTCATCCCTTTCTATAACTCCTGGTAATAATTCTGCAACAGCAAAATCCTTAGCAGCTTGTTGAATCATTATTTGTTCTTCGGTTAGATTAAAATCCATATTATTATTGTAAATTAAATGTTCTTAAATTTGATCCTCAAAAGTAATTATTTAATATCAAATTTCAAACGATTTCGTGAATTTAGCTATTGTTTAAACAAAACTTTGTGATCGAAGAAGCCTTGCATTGCAACTCATTAAGCAAGACAATTTGATCTAAAAGCCAAACTGATAACATAATTACAAAATAAGCCATCCACTTCTTAAACAAAACATTCAAACAAAATAGTGTTTCTCATTTCTTTTAAATGAAACAATTCGTTTGTTTCGCAATAATTTTCAATAATACTTTTCCATAATCCCATACAAAGAAGTTGTTTAAAATGGTAAAAACTAAACTAATTCACATTAGAGCTCTTCAAAAGAAATATTAAAACTACAAATCCCCGGTGATTAAAAAAGAATTATGAGTCTATAAATTTTACAGTCTAGTAATGTTTATGGGATATAAGTTAGTATTTTTTATTTTTTAAGCTAAAATTAAACATATTCATCAATTGTAACTTTTTTTAAAGAAAATAATTACTTTTATTGTAAGTTTATAGTAAATTTGCAGGTCGATTTCAAAATTGAATAAAAAACTTAAATCCCTTAATATGAAAAAAATAGTAGCATTATTAACGATTATTATCACATTACAATTTACTAACGCAACTGCTCAAAACAAATTCGTTGTTAATGGTGTTGAAATTCCAAGAACATTAGAGTTTAAAGGAAAAAAATTATCCTTAAATGGAATTGGACAACGTTCAAAATTTTTTACTGAACTTTACATTCAAGCATTGTACTTAACCGTTTTATCTCAAGATGCTAAACAAATTTTAGATAGTGAACTTGAAATGGCAATTGCATTACATGTATCATCGGGATTGATTACTTCAAAAAAACTGTCTAAGGCTTTAGAAAAAGGGATGGAAAAATCAGTTGGAGAAAAAGGGATCCTGAAATTTGCTAAAGAACTTAAAGAATTGGAAGATTTATTGAGTACTGAGGAAACTAAAAAAGGAGATGTATTTGAACTAGCCTTTAATCCGGACGACCAATCGTTATGGATTACTAAGAACAAGAACTACAAAGGAAAAATCACTGGATTAGAATTTAAAAAAGCATTTTACGGAATATGGTTATCTGAAAACCCTGTAGACAAAACATTAAAAGAAGATTTGTTAGGTAAATTCTAAAAAGATTCTTTTTTGTTTTTTTTGAATATTAAGCAATTCGAACGATTCCTTTTTTATATTTGCGTAAATTAAACATATCGCAAAAAATGAAAGATTTATTGAATAAATTCGAAAATAAAGAGCCTGAAATAGTTTTCCATTGGAAAGATGCTGAAACAGAAGCAGAAGGATGGACAGTAATTAACTCATTACGTGGTGGTGCTGCCGGTGGTGGAACACGTATGAGAAAAGGCTTGGATATGAATGAGGTTTTGTCCTTGGCAAAAACTATGGAAGTGAAATTCTCTGTTTCTGGTCCTGCAATTGGAGGAGCTAAATCTGGAATAAATTTTGACCCTAGTGACTCAAGAAAAAAAGGAGTTTTACAACGTTGGTTTAAAGCTGTTTCGCCTTTATTAAAAAGTTATTATGGAACTGGAGGAGATTTAAATGTAGATGAAATCCACGAAGTAATTCCAATGACTGAAGAATGCGGTATATGGCACCCACAAGAAGGTGTTTTTAACGGACACTTTAAACCGACAGAAGCCGATAAAATCAATAGAATTGGACAATTACGTCAAGGAGTTGTAAAAGTCATTGAAAATCCTAAATATTCTCCAGATATTCTTCGTAAATATACCGTTGCTGATATGATTACTGGTTTTGGTGTTGCCGAAGCTGTACGCAATTATTACGATATTTATGGCGGTGATGTAAAAGGAAAAAAAGCTATTATACAAGGTTTTGGAAATGTAGGTTCAGCTGCAGCTTATTATTTGGCCGGAATGGGCGCTAAAATAATTGGGATTATCGACCGAGATGGTGGAATAATAAATGAGAATGGATATACATTTGAAGAAATAAAAGATTTTTATCTTGCTAAGGATGGAAATAAATTAGTTGCCGCAAACATGATTCCTTTTGAAGAAATCAATCAAAAAATCTGGACTATAGGCGCTGAAATATTTACTCCTTGCGCTGCTTCTAGATTGGTTACTCAATCTCAAATTGACAGCTTAATCGCTAATGGTCTTGAAGTAATTTCTTGTGGTGCAAATGTACCGTTTGCAGACACAGCTATCTTTTTTGGCCCAATAATGGAAGATATAGACAGAAAAGTAAGTCTGATTCCTGATTTTATTTCTAATTGTGGAATGGCTCGTGTTTTTGCTTACTTCATGGAGAAAAGAGTAGAAATGACAGATGATGCAATTTTTCAGGATACCTCAGAAACGATCAAAAATGCTATGAAAAAGACGTATGCTTTAAATAGCTCAAAAACAAATATTAGTGCTACTGCTTTCGAAATTGCTTTAAAACAGTTAGTATAATCCTATTGATTATCTTCGATTTAATCGTTGTTAAACTATAATTAAACGAGCCAGTTTGATACATATTGTTTGAAACAATAGTATTAAACTGGCTTTTTTTTTATAAAATAAATTAAAAGCTATAAAAATATTTTGAACGTTAATTTTAATATTAATTAATAGCAATTTTTATAATATATTAGCGTTTTCATAATAAATAAAATTTCTATGAGTCTATTGTTACAAGCGGACAGCTTATCTGTTGCAAAAGAAGGTTTAGTTGATGCAGTCCCTGTTGAAAAAACTTTATCTATAATCGAATTACTAACTAGCGGAGGATTAGCAGGTCAAATAATTATGACCTCCTTATTCTTAATGTTCTTCGTTGCTTTATACCTCTATTTTGAAAGATTAATGGCTATAAATGCTGCTTCCAAAATTGATCCTGGATTTATGTCTCAAATTAAAGACAACATTAAAAACGGACGTATTGACAACGCTAAAATAGCATGCGCTCACTATAAATCGCCTGTTGCCAGATTAATCGAGAAAGGTATTTCGCGTATTGGCAAACCTTTAGACGACATTAATACGGCTATTGAAAATGCAGGAAAACTTGAAATTTACAAACTTGAAAAAAATGTAAGCATGCTTGCTACTATTTCTGGAGCAGGACCAATGACTGGTTTTTTAGGAACTGTAGTCGGAATGATTCAGGCTTTTCATAAAATGGCCAGTTCTGGAGGACAAATAGAAGTAGGTGCACTTTCTGAAGGGATTTATACCGCCATGACAACTACTGTAGTAGGATTAGTAGTGGGAATTATTGCTTATGTTGGGTACAATCACTTAGTAGTAAAAACAGACAAAATTGTTCACCAGATGGAAGCCACTGCAGTTGACTTTCTAGACTTATTAAACGACCCTGCATAATTATGAATCTAAGAGGAAGAAATAAAGTTAGCGCCGAATTCAATATGTCATCCATGACCGATATTGTGTTTTTATTACTGATATTTTTTATGCTAACATCAACAATGGTAACGACTAATGCTTTAGATTTAGTTCTCCCAAAAGCAAAAGGTAAAACAGATAGCAATAAAAATATTTCTGTAAGTATAAATAAGGATTTGGAGTTTTTTATTGATAAAGAACCCGTATCCGAAACCGAATTAGAATCAAAATTATTATCCTTACTTTCTGCAGATAAAGAAAAAGCAATTATTTTAAGAGCTGAAGAAGGTGTACCTATCGAAAAAGCGGTTAATGTTTTAGATATAGCAAACAGAAATCAAATTAAAGTTGTTTTAGCAGTGAGGCCTAAATAGATTTAGCAGTCTTAAAAAAGATTTTTCTACATGAAATACATAGAAACAGAAGAAGAAAAAAAATCATTTGCAATCACATCAACCATTTTTGTGATTCTATTTATTTTGTTCTTTTATTTAGGATTAACTTCTTTAGATCCACCTCCCGAGAATGGAATCGCAATTAACTTTGGGACAACCGAATTTGGTTCAGGAAACATTCAGCCAACAGAAGCAATACAGTCTGCACCTAAAGCAGTTGCTGCAAAAGAGGCTGCGGCTAGTAATGAGGAAATCTTGTCACAGGATGTTGAAGAAGCTGTTGTTATAAAAGAAGCAAAAAAGAACAAACCAACTAAAGAAGCCGCCAAAGAAGAAGTTAAACCAAAACCAAAAGAAATTCCGAAACCTTCAAAAAGCACTTCGGATGCATTATCAAGTTTAATAAATGGCCCTAAATCAGATGGGAAAGCGCAAGGTGGTGAAGGAAATGACGATGTTGCAGGTGATAAAGGAAGCATAAACGGTAATCCATACGCCAACAGTTATTATGGATCAGGAAGTGGTAGCGGCAACGGAAGTGGTTGGGGATTAAATGGTAGAAGCATTAGTACTAGAGGAAAAGAAATTCAAAAATGCAATGAATTCGGAACCGTTGTAGTTCAAATCACTGTAAATAGAAATGGTAATGTTATTGCTGCTAAGTACACTAAAGGAACAACAAATACTAATCCTTGTTTAGTAGAACCTGCTTTAGCAACAGCACGAAAATATAAATGGCAACCCGATCCAAAAGCACCTGAAACCCAAATTGGTTTCATAACGGTTAATTTTAAAATAGGGGAATAATCATAACTATAAATAATAAAAACTCAAGTATCTTTGAGTTTTTATTATTTATAACCCTCATGAATTACCAAGAAACCATTCATTGGATGTTTGCACAACTACCAATGTATCAAACTCAAGGCGCATCTGCTTATAAAGAAGACTTAACTAATATCTTATTATTATCTGATCACTTAGGCAATCCTGAAAAGAAATTAAAATGCATACATGTAGCTGGAACTAATGGTAAGGGCTCTACGTCCCATATGTTATCTTCTATACTACAAGAAGCTGGTTATAATGTTGGCTTATATACCTCACCGCACTTAAAAGATTTTAGAGAACGAATTAAGATAAATGGTAAAGAAATTTCTGAAGATTTTGTTTGCTCCTTTATTGAACAACACAAATTTTACCTTCAAAAAGAAGCTTTTAGTTTTTTTGAAATGTCTGTTGGATTAGCTTTCGATTATTTTTCAAAAGAAAAGGTAGACATAGCAATTATTGAAGTGGGAATGGGCGGTAGATTGGATGCTACCAATATTATTACTCCGCTTATCTCCGTTATCACTAATATAGGTTTAGATCACACTCAATTCCTCGGAAACACACTCGCCTCAATAGCTTTTGAAAAAGCCGGAATTATAAAACCATCAATTCCGGTAATTATTGGAGAATATACCGATGAAACAAAACCTGTGTTTTTGGCTAAAGCCAAAGAATGCCAATCCCAAATCTACTTTGCCTCTGATTTAATTTCTAATACCTATCCTTCTGATCTACTTGGCGATTACCAATTATATAACAAGAGAACGGTTTTGCAAACTATTAACGTTTTAAATCAAGAAAAAAAATACAATATAAGTATAGATAACATTCAATCTGGATTCTTAAATGTGGTAAGAAATACAGGACTGCAAGGAAGGTGGCAACAATTAAGAGTATTTCCAAAAGTAATTTGCGACACAGCACATAATAAAGACGGGCTGAAAATTGCATTAAATCAAATCCAAAAAGAAACTTTTGACAACTTGCATATTGTTTTAGGAGTGGTAAATGATAAAGATTTAGAGGAAATACTCCCTTTATTTCCTAAAAAAGCAATTTATTATTTCTGTAAACCTAATCTTCCTCGTGGATTAGAAGCTTCTATTTTAAAACAGAAAGCTGACACTTATGAACTAAAAGGAGAAGTATACAATTCTGTTTCAGAAGCTTACAAAAAAGCCACACAAAGCGCTTTAGAATCTGACTTCATCTACATTGGAGGAAGCACTTTTGTAGTAGCAGAAATATTGTAATTTTTTTATTTTTTTCTTGCACAATTAAAAAAGTGGCGTATATTTGCACACGCAATAACGGCAACGAAATTTGTCAAACTGCAAAAATAGGGCGATTAGCTCAGCTGGTTCAGAGCACCTCGTTTACACCGAGGGGGTCGGGGGTTCGAACCCCTCATCGCCCACAAAACTCCTTAAGAAATTAAGGAGTTTTTTTATGCCCTATTTTTTCGAATTAATCTACCTCTAGGAGCATCACCTGTATCAAGCACAATTTCAGAATGTAAAAATTCTGCAGCAAGTGCTGAACCTTTTACTTTAATAGCAGTGCGCTCTAACATCTCTTCTTCAAATGCATTCAATATACCTTTCCTAATGTCCGTTTTACGCCATTCTTTTGATGCATTACAAGCCTTTGCAATTTCTCTAGCTAACGAAAGTGAATCAATCAAGGCTTGATTGGCTCCTTGCCCCTTAAAAGGGCTCATAGGATGTGCTGCATCACCTATAAGAGTAATTGCTCCGGCTTTTTCTAAAATCTCAGACGATAGCAATTCGCGATCGTATACCGGATATCCTGAAATTTGAGATTCTAAAGTAGCAGATACAATCTGAGGAATAGGATCATGCCAATGTGTTCTCAAGCAAGCTTCTTCTTTTAACGCTTGAGAACCTTGAGCACTTAAAAGTTTAGCTGCACTCTCTGATATTGGAAAACTTAGTTGCCACATCACCGAATCTGAAGAGTATGGCATGACATAGATTCGATCAGTGCCATTTGCAGTCTGAAATACAGTAGCTGAATCTAATAACGGACTATCAAGTTCTTTAAGAGCGCTTAATGAACAAATACCTAATATTACCATACAATCCAAATAACGCAATGGGAATCGTTGCTCTCCAATTAGTAACTTACGAACCCTACTCCGAATACCATCGGCACCAACAATTAGATCAGCCTTAATCTTTTTCAATTCCCCTTCAACTTCAAAGTTTATTTCATAACTTTCATCATCACACTTTTTAAAATCAATCAATTGATATCCCCATTTGACAAAATTTTCCTCTCCAAGTTGGCCTAATAACTTTAATCTCAAAGCTTGTCTCGATACATGCATATTAGATCGTTTGGGATTTGCTTTTACATTGTAAGGCGTCCATTTCCTTACGCCCCATTCACCGATTATCTTACCATCTGTAGTATGAACTATGTGCTTTGTTGAAATTACCTTTTCATCTAATGAGAAAATACCTAATCCTTCTATTGCTTTTCCCGCTTGCTGCAAAGTAAGCCCATAACCTTGTGATCTGGTATCAAAACTCAAATCTCGTTCATAAAGAGTAAAAGGAATACCCCGATGCAAACACGCAACAGCTAAAGCTACTCCGCCAATACCACCTCCAATAATTGCTACATGAGGAAATTTTTCTTTATCGGCTATTGGGAAATCAAGAGAAGGAATCAAGCCTGATCCTCCACAATTCAGACAAGAATACAAATGACCTTTTGGTTGAGAAGGAGCTACACCCTGTCTGTCTGACTTTTCAAATTTCTCTAATGCAATTAAGTAATCGTGCTTTACTTTCTTACTAAGCCCACGACTTTTCTTACCACGCCCATGACATTCACTACAAGTGGACCAACATTGCTGTTTATTTTCTACTTTACCCACTTAATAACAATTATTTATTGAAACTTAATCCTAAATAAATTAAACTCAGTGTTTAATCTTAATACAAATTTTAAAGAAAATGCCATCAACAAAATTGTGATGGCATTTATTAAAACTAAATTTATATAATTTATGAAATAAAATCTAACGTACGTTCTAGCGCCATTCCTCTAGATCCTTTAATCAAAATAGAATTATTTGCAAATGTATGCTCAGAAATACTATTTGAAAAATCTTCAAAAGATTCAAAATAAAAAAAATGATGCTGTTCTATTTTATTTTCATAAAAAGCAGAACCAACAAAATAACATTTTACTTCGTCTTCATTTAATAACATATTTATAATAGCACGATGTTCCTTAGAGCTTTCTTGACCTAACTCAAACATATCTCCTAATATCATAACCTTATTTGAATTCTCTAACTGAATAAAGTTTTCAATGGCTACTACCATGCTACTAGGATTAGCATTATAAGCATCTAAAATGATTTTGTTTGTACCCTTAGTTAACAATTGAGATCTATTGTTTTCAGGAATATAACTCTCAATAGCTTCCTTAATTTCTTTATCTGAAATTCCAAAATACTTACCTATAGTTAATGCAGCGTTAATATTATTTGCATTATACAATCCGATCAAGTGGGATTTAATAACCAAATCAGAAAAGAAAATCTCAACAAATGGATTTGCTTTAACTGAAGTAATATTCACATCTGCATTCCTTTTTTCCACCCCAAAAGTAAATACTCTTAATCCGTCAGATTTTTCAACTTGAATTGAATCTTCCAAATTTATAAAAACAAGTTTATCCCATTCAGAAAGATACTTATACATTTCGCTTTTACCTTGAATAACTCCTGCAACACCACCGAATCCTTCTAAATGTGCTTTGCCAAAATTAGTAATATAACCAAAATCAGGTTTTGCAATTTCACACAAGAATTCAATTTCTTTTTGATGATTTGCCCCCATTTCTACAATACCGATTTCGGCTTCAGAGGTAAACGAAAGTAGAGTTAAGGGAACTCCAATATGATTATTGAGATTACCAACCGTTGCTTTGGTATTCATTTTTTTTGATAGGACTACATTTATCAATTCTTTTGTAGTCGTTTTTCCGTTACTACCTGTAAGACCAATTATAGGTATTTTTAAATAATCACGATGAAACTTAGCTAACTCTTGTAACGCTTTCAAGCTATCTTTAACCAAAATTGTTCGATGATCAATAAAATAAGATTGGTCATCAATTATTACGTAAGAAGCCCCTTTTTCTAAAGCTTGTTGAGCAAATACATTAGCATCAAAGCGATCTCCTTTTATAGCAACAAATAATGAATTGGCTTGAATGTTACGCGTATTTATAGAAACACTGCTACATTTTAAAAACAAACTATGAATGTATTTAATATCCATTTGAAAAGTTTTAAAAAAATAAAAGCCCTAATGAAAGGGCTTTTATTTTTTTATTATATAATTTAATTTCTTACTGATCTCTTTTTATCTGCTTTAGGTCCTACTCTTGACATAGCACATCTAAAACCTATATAATCTGTAGCCATATCTTGTGGAAAGTATCTTCTTTGAGCTGGATCTAACCAATACGCTCTGTCTCTCCAAGAACCACCTTTATAAACTCTTGATTCATCATTAATCAATGTAGTTCTTTTGTTAGAGTTGTCATATTTTCTAACCATTCTACCTAAACTGTCAGTTGTAACATTATGCTTAGGAGAATTATACATGATTTTATCAGCATTAGCTTTATCATCAGAAGACTCTGATTCGCCAAAATCATAATATCTAGTAGATTGTTTATCACCATCTCTGTAGTTGATATTATTACTCTTATCAAAGTTTGTTCTTAAATAAGTTTCATTTTCATCAACTGGAACTTGAGCAATTTGACCTGGAAAACTTGTAGCAACTTTTTTACCATTACTTAAAGTTTTAAACTGCATATTATCTTTAGTAACAATTTCTATTTTACCATCTGCACCGATTTTATTCTTGGTATATAGATTTCCTCTAAAATAGTTAAAGTCATTAGCTTCATTATCAATTATAGGTCTGTAAACATCCTGAACCCATTCAGCAACGTTACCGGCCATATCATACAAACCAAAATCATTTGCTGGATATTTCTTAACCTCATTTGTGATATCAGCTCCATCATCAGACCAACCTGCAATACCACCGTAATCTCCATTACCTTGTTTGAAGTTAGCCAATTGATCTCCTTTATTCGCTCTTTTACTTGAACGAGTATAAGCACCAGACCAAGGATATTTCTTTTGACCTTTATATATGTTGTATTCTCTTTGCCCAACAGCAGCTGCAGCAGCATATTCCCATTCTGCTTCAGTTGGCAATCTATATTCTGGAAGTAATATTCCCGAAGAACGTTGTGCATAAACATTTTTTGCTTCTACAACAGTTCCGTCTTTCTTAGCTTTTGGCGCTTTTTTACCACCTTTACCTCCTTTTAAAACAATTTCTTCATTTCCTCCGTAAGAAGAAGTTGGTGAAGTTAAATACGTTTCAGTGTCAAAGTTGCTATCCGCAGTTACATCTTGAGTTTTAGCATCTTTTTTAAGATACCCATTTTTTTCAAGTAATGCTTCATTTACACGCTGTGTTCTCCAGTTACTAAATTCAACTGCTTGAATCCAATTTACTCCTACTACTGGATATTCAGCATATGAAGGATGTCTTAAGTAGTTATTAGTCATCGTTTCGTTGTAACCTAAACGATTTCTCCATACTAAAGTATCTGGTGATGCACCTTCGTATATGTATTTATAATTTTCTTCTGTTGGTGGATAAACATTTTTCAACCACTCTAAGTAATCTAAATACATTGAGTTAGTTACTTCCGTCTCATCCATGTAAAAAGACTGAACGTGTTGTTGAGTTGGTGTATTGTTCCAATCATGCATTACATCATCTTGTACTTTACCCATTGTAAAAGTACCGCCTTCTACAAAAACCAAACCTGGTCCTGCTTGTTGCTTTTTATTACTTGAGCCTTTTTTACCATCCATATTCCAACCCGTTGCTCTTGACGTGTTCTTTGAACTGGATTTTTTACTGCAACTTGAAAAACCAACAATCAAAATGATTGACAGTAACAACTGCATGCCCATAATTCTCTTTGCTTTCATACTCTTTAGTAGGTAATAATTTTAGTGACGCAATATAACAATTATCAATTAATAGCATCAAAATTTTTTAATAATTCTAACTTTAACATTATAATATCTAATACGGTGCAAATTTATAATAATTATTATTTAAAATTACACTAAAAAATTTATTTTTACGAATTAATAATAACAGACTACTAATCGCGTTAAAAAAGCAATGAAAAATTTATTTTCTGGATTAATAGCACTGCTTCCATTTCTTGGTTTTACTCAAATAAAAGGGGACATTTCGATCGATTGGTTAGAAAAAAAAGAGATGTTTTATGGGGACTTTAAAGTCACAATCCCTCAGTTTACAGGTGATGGCTTCCATTATGAGGCTTCAAACAAAACATTACTTTTTACTTTTAAATTAAAAGATACATTCTCTTTTGACAAAGCAAAAATAACGATCTCAAATATAACCTACGAATCAATTACAAAGGAGCAACTCGGTGATTTAACCTCTGAAAACATACCAAATAGCACCAATGAAGTTTTAAACATCTCTAAATCAAGAGGGATCAACCAAGCTTTTCTGTCTATTTCTCCTATTATTAAAGATGATTTTGGATTAAAAAGAGTAAAATCCTTCTCCTATATAATAGAAAACAACAGTTTTACCGCTGGTCGAGTTAACACTATTTCTAATCCTATTTCAAATTCGGTTTTGTCTAGTGGAAACTGGTTTAGATTTTATATAGAAAAATCAGGGGTTTATAAAATATCTAAAAATTTCCTGCAACAATTAGGCATTGACGTTGCAAACCTAAATCCAAGAAAAATTAAAATTTATGGTAATGGAGGAAGAATGCTTCCCTTATCTAATAACACATATTACCCAAACGATATAGTTGAAAATGCAATTCAAGTTGTTGGAGAAAACGACGGCACTTTTAACAACGAAGATTATATTCTTTTTTACGCAGAAGGAGTTGATACGTGGAACCAAGAAAGCAAAACAAACATCAACTTGTATGATAATAAGTCCTATTATTATATTAATACCCAAGGAGAAAACGGAAAGAGAATAAATCCATACATTCCGCCATCAGGAAATAGCGATGTAAATGTAACTAGTTTTGATGATTATCAATTTCATGAGCTAGACCTTATTAATATAGCTCGTTTAGGGCGACAATGGTTTGGTGAATCATTTGAAGTAAAAAACGAACAAGAGTTTCAGTTCTATTTTCCAAATATCGACACTACAATTCCAGTAAAAATAATGTTAACTGCAGCATCAGCAGCCTATACACCCACATCATTTGAGATACTAGCCAATGGAACCAATTTAGGCTCAATTTCGTTTCCTCCAATTAATAACAATTCTAGTATTGAATTCATTTCCTCCTCTTTACCTAACAATACGTCATTCATGGGTGAAGAAAACATAAAAATAAAATTAAAATACAACAATAATGGTGTTCCGGGCTCTAAAGGTTTTTTAGACAATATCAGACTTACAGGTAAAAGAAAGCTTCAAGGTTATGGAAAGCAATTTCATTTTCAATACGAACAATCTGGTTCTGTGAATGGAATTGTAAATTATGTGCTATCAAATGCAACAACAATACATCAAGTTTGGGAAATAAGCGATCCTTACAACATAACAAAAATTGAAAATCCAAATCAGAGTACTTTTGATTTTAAATCAAATCTAGCTGATGGCAAAAAATATATTGCATTAGACGAAAATGATTTTTACACGCCATTGAAAGAAGCTAAATCAAAAATTGCAAATCAAAATTTAAAAGGAACGCTATTTAAAAACAGTGAAGGACAATTTCAAGACATTGATTATGTAATTATTTCACCCACTTTTTTAGTTTCAAAAGCTGAAAAATTAGCCAACTTTCATCGCAATCACTCTAATTTGAATGTCAAAGTAATTCCTTTAGAATTAATATACCAGGAATTTGCATCTGGAAAACAAGATATAGCTGCAATTCGTAATTGTATCAAATATGTATATGAAAATGCTTCGTCTAATGATAAAAGACTTAAATACATTAATCTTTTTGGAGATGCCTCTTATGATTTTAAAAATAGAATCCCCAATAACACCAATGTCGTTCCTATCTACCATGCTTTAAACAGTAATTCGACTGGAGAATCTTCGTTTGCATCGGATGATTTCTACGGGCTAATGGATGCTAATGAAGGTAATATTACTTCTTATTTTGGAGGAATCGATATTGCAGTAGGCAGAATGCTTGTAAATGATTTAAAACAAGCAGATGAAATGGTAAATAAGATTATTGAATACCACGACATAAGATCTTATGGAAGCTGGCGAAACAATATCTACTTGCTTGCCGACGATTCTGATATAGCTTCGGATGCTACTTTACAAGCTAGACAAGATAATTTAGCAACCAAAATTTCTATTGAAAAACCTTTTCTAAATGTAAATAAAATATTTTTAGACTCCTACTCTCAAGAATCCTCTGCAGGCGGAAACCGTTATCCAAAAGTAAGAACTGATTTTTATAATGCATTTGAAAAAGGCGCACTTATCTTTAATTATTTAGGTCATGGTGGTGAGGACGGTTTAGCATCCGAAAGAGTTTGGGAAAAAATAGACGGACAAAATTTGAAAAACCAATTCAAATATCCATTATTCATAACCCTCACTTGTGAATTTTCTCGTTTTGATAATCCATTTAGGCCAACTGCTGGCGAGTATACTTATTGGAATCCCAAAGGAGGAGCTATCGCCATGATTACAACCATTCGTTCTATAGGTCAAACTAGCGCAGAAAACTTTAATGATCTTTTGTCTAAAAACTTATTATCATATCAGTCTAACCAATATACTTCTATTGCAGAGGCATTGAGAATTTCAAAAAACAGCAACCCAAACTCATCTAGTAATATTGTTTTTTACATTGGCGATCCTGCATTAATGTTGGCATTGCCTAAACCAAACATTAGATTAACGAAAGTAAATGATATACCGATATCTCAATCAATAGATAATTTAAAATCATTATCTAAAACCAAATTATCCGGTGAAGTTACAGACGAAAACAACAATCTATTGACTAATTACAGCGGCGAAATAGCAACAACTATCTTTGATAAAAACATAAAAAGAACAACTTACAATAATGATGGATACAGTCCCGCAATAAATTTTGATGTTTTAGGAGAAACTATATTTAGAGGCAACGCATCTGTTAAAAATGGTCAATTTGAATTTAGTTTTGTAGTACCAAGAGATATTCGAATTCCGTTAGCAAACGGAAGAATAAGTTTTTATGCTAAAAAAAATAATGAATTAGAGAATGCAACAGGTTATGACTCCACTATAAAAATAGGAGGAATTAATGAAAATGCAGTTGCAGACAATATTAGTCCAAGAGTTAAGTTATATATGAATGACGAAACTTTTGTTTCTGGAGGCACAACCAATGAATCGCCTTTTTTGGTTGCGCATCTTGAGGATGAAAACGGAATTAATACAGCCAGCGGAATAGGTCATGATATCGTTGCTATACTTGATGGAGATAGTAGCAATCCTTTTGTATTAAACGATTACTTTCAAACAAAGTTAGATGATTTTACTAAGGGTACCTTGCGTTTCCCTTTGCGAAAATTAACCCCAGGATTACATACAATAACGTTCAAAGCGTGGGATGTATACAACAATCCCGTAACTGCAGACATACAATTTGTAGTTGCAGGAGATGATAAAATAACATTAACGCACGTTTTAAATTATCCCAACCCATTTGTAAACTATACTGAGTTTTGGTTCACTCACAACAAGCCATACGAACCTTTAGAAGTTCAAATTCAAGTCATGACAATAACCGGTAAAATAGTTTGGACTAGAAATCAAATTATAAACACAGAAGGCTTCTTATCTAAAGAGATAACTTGGAATGGCAGAGATGATTTTGGAGACAAAATAGGAAAAGGTGTTTACATTTACAAACTAACTGTAAAATCTACCTTGACCAATATGAAAAGCGAAAAATTTGAAAAACTTGTTATACTTTAACACTATATTTGCACTATTAACATTACTTTAAAAATGAAAAAAAAAATATTTATTCTCATTTATTTTATCATCATTTATTCTGCTAAAGCTCAGGACCGAACAATATCTACTGGAGTTCCTTTTTTACTAGTAGCGGCTGATGCAAGAGCAGCAGGTATGGGTGACATGGGAGTTGCAACCTCTGCAGATGCTTTTTCTCAGCAATGGAATCCAGCAAAATATGCTTTTTCAACAGATGCACAAGGTTTTTCAGTAAGCTACACGCCTTATTTAACTGACTTAGTAAATGACATATCGCTTGCGCAACTTACCTATTACAATAAGCTAAACGAAAGAAGTGCTTTTGCTGCCAGCATTAGATATTTTGGTTTAGGAGATATTGAGCTTCGTCAAAATGGAGACGTCAATGAAGATTTTGCTACAGTATCACCAAACGAATTTGCTATCGATGGTTCTTATTCTTTAAAATTAAGCGAGAAGTTCTCAATGGCTATTGGGGGACGTTTTATAAATTCTAATTTAAAATTCATTAACGAAAATAATGATACATCATCGGCGAGTTCTTTTGCTGTGGATGTAGCCGGTTTTTATCAGTCCGAAGAAATCGCCTACAGCGAATTTAACGGAAGATGGAGAGCTGGGTTTAATATTCAGAATTTAGGTCCAAAGATAAATTATGACAAAGACGAATTGAATAAGAATTTCTTACCTGCAAATTTAAAAATTGGAACTGGATTTGATTTTATTTTAGATGACTACAATAAAGTATCTTTAAATGTTGAATTTAATAAACTATTAGTTCCCACTCCACAAAATAGCGATCTTAACGGAGATGGAGTAATATCAGGTTCAGAAGAAATAGCATTATTGGCAAAAAATAATGAAGAATATCGTTCCATAGGTTGGACTTCAGGGATTTTCAAATCATTTGGAGATGCTCCTGACGGAATTAAAGAAGAAATGAAAGAGTTCACTTATGCTCTTGGTGCCGAATATTTATACCAAGATTCCTTTGCCATGCGTTTAGGATATTTTCATGAAAGTCCATTAAAAGGAGCCAGACAGTTCTTTTCATTGGGAGCTGGTTTCAAATACAATGTAGTAAAAGTAGATGTATCTTATTTATTCTCTTCTTCAAAAGTAAAAAACCCATTAGAAAATACTTTACGATTCTCACTTACTTTTAATTTTGGAGACAAATACGACCAATATTAAAATAGATTTTATTCATAAATAACAATCCAAATTTCAACACTATGAAATTTGGATTTTTTTTCCTCAATAAACATGAAACAAATATCAATTACAACGCAGTTTACATCATTTGAAAACGTTCAAGAACTTCCAAATGAAATACAAGATCTAATGGCGCAAGCAATTGAAGTCAGAAAAAATGCCTATGCTCCCTATTCAAATTTCAGAGTGGGTGTTGCTATTCTTCTAGATAACGGAAAAACAGTATTGGGTTCTAACCAAGAAAATGCAGCTTATCCTTCTGGACTTTGTGCGGAACGAGTAGCTATTTTTTATGCAGGAGCAGTATACCCAGATGCCAAAATATTAAAAATGGCAATTACAGCAGCTTCAGATACGAACCAAACTAAAGCCCCTATACCGCCCTGCGGTTCTTGCAGACAATCGATTGCAGAATACGAAATTCGTCAAGAAACCCCTATAGAAATTTATTTCATGGGAGAAATCGGATCGATATATAAATCGGAATCTTTAAAAAACTTACTCCCTTTTATGTTTGATAAAAAATTCTTGTAAAAAATCTAAAAATAACCTATTAAATTTTAGTTCTAAGTTGGAATGTGTTATTTTTGCATTTCGCAAATTTGTGGAAGGAAACTATTTTGCGTTATTAAACACAAGTTGTTAACACTTTAGCAAAAGAAAAAATCAGATGAAAGAAGTTACAAAAGAAGTATATTTAAAGTGGTATGAAGATATGTTACTTTGGAGAAAGTTTGAAGACAAACTTGCCGCGTTATACATCCAACAAAAAGTTAGAGGATTTTTACATTTATATAATGGTCAAGAGGCCGTTTTAGCAGGTGCATTGCATGCAATGGATTTGACAAAAGACAAGATGATTACTGCCTATAGAAATCACGTACAGCCAATAGGTATGGGAGTAGATCCTAGACGAGTAATGGCTGAACTTTTAGGAAAAGTTACTGGTACATCAAAAGGAATGGGTGGATCCATGCATATTTTTTCTAAAGAACACCGTTTTTATGGTGGACACGGAATTGTAGGAGGTCAAATTCCTGTAGGTGCAGGATTAGCTTTTGCTGATAAATATTTTGAAACTGGCGGTGTAACAATGACCTATTTTGGTGATGGTGCAGCACGTCAAGGATCATTACACGAAGCTTTCAACATGGCTATGTTATGGAAACTTCCAGTTGTTTTTATTGTAGAAAACAATGGATATGCAATGGGAACTTCTGTAGAAAGAACAGCAAATCATACTGACATCTGGAAATTAGGATTAGGATATGAAATGCCTTGTGGACCCGTTGACGGAATGAATCCTGTAAAAGTTGCTGAGGCAATGACCGAAGCAATCGACAGAGCACGTCGCGGAGATGGACCAACTTTCTTAGAAATGAAAACATACCGTTATAGAGGTCACTCTATGTCAGATGCGCAATTATACCGTTCTAAAGAAGAAGTAGAAGAATACAAAAAAATAGATCCAATTACACAAGTTTTAGATGTAATTAAAGATCAAAAATACGCTACCGAAGAAGAAATTGAAGCAATTGATCAAAGAGTAAAAGATTTAGTAGAAGAATGTGCAACATTCGCTGAAGAATCAGACTACCCTCCAATTCAACAACTATACGACGTAGTATACGAACAAGAAAACTATCCTTTTATACCTCATAAACTATAATCAATATGGCAATCAAAATAACAATGCCTCGTTTGAGCGATACTATGACGGAAGGAACAGTAGCAACTTGGCTAAAAAAAGTAGGTGATAAAATTTCAGAAGGAGATATTCTTGCTGAAATTGAAACCGACAAAGCAACGATGGAATTTGAGTCTTTCAATGAAGGGACATTATTATACATAGGAATTCCTGCTGGTGAAACTGCTCCAGTAGATTCACTATTAGCTATCATCGGAAAAGAAGGTGAAGATATTTCCTCCTTAATTTCTGGAGATGCTGCACCAACACCAACAGCCGTTACACCTACAGCAACTGAACCAAAAAAAGAAGAAGTTTTAGCTCCTGCAGCTCCAACAAGCGAAGCACTTCCTAAAGGAGTAATAGTAGTTACTATGCCTCGTTTAAGTGATACAATGACTGAAGGTACTGTTGCTACTTGGTTAAAAAAAGTAGGTGATAAAATTTCCGAAGGAGATATTCTTGCTGAAATCGAAACGGATAAAGCAACAATGGAATTTGAATCATTCAACCAAGGTACTTTATTATATATTGGAATTGAAGAAGGAAGTACTGCAGCAGTTGATAGCCTTTTAGCGATCATCGGACCAGCTGGAACTGATGTAAGCGCAATTGCCGCTAATCATAAAACTGGTGGAGCACCACAAACAGCTCCAGCAAAAACGGAAGAAAAAGAAGTAGTTTCTACAGAAAAAACTGCCGAACCTGTTGTACAGGAACCTTCAACTGAGGGACAAAGAATCTTAGCTTCTCCATTGGCTAAAAAAATTGCTAGCGACAAAGGAATCCAATTAAATCAAGTAAAAGGTTCAGGAGAAAACGGACGTATCGTAAAAAGCGATATCGAAAACTTTACTCCAGCAACTGCCGCTCCACAAGCTGCCACTCCTGCTAAAACAGAAACTACTACTACACCTGCTGCAAAAGTATTTGTTCCTGCTGGAGAAGTATTTACTGAGGAAATAAAAAATTCGCAAATGCGTAAAATCATTGCGAAACGTTTAGCTGAATCTTTATTTACCGCACCTCACTACAACTTAGTGATCGAAGTAACTATGGACGATGCAATGAAATCAAGAGCAATTATCAATAGCCTTCCTGATACAAAAGTATCTTTTAATGATATGGTAATCAAAGCTTGTGCTTTAGCATTAAAAAAACACCCAAAAATAAACTCACAATGGAGAGAAGATGCAATTATCATCAATCATCATGTAAACATTGGAGTTGCCGTAGCTGTTGAGGATGGATTAGTAGTTCCTGTATTAAAATTTACAGATGCAATGAGTTTATCACAAATTGGCGGAAACGTAAGAGACCTTGCAGGAAGAGCAAAAAACAAAAAATTACTACCAACAGAAATGGAAGGAAGTACATTTACTGTTTCGAACCTTGGAATGTTTGGAATCACTGAATTCAATTCTATTATCAACCAACCCAACTCTGCAATCCTTTCTGTAGGAGCGATTGTTGAGAAACCAGTTGTTAAAAATGGAGAAATTGTTGTAGGAAACACAATGATGTTATCTCTTGCTTGTGACCACCGTACTATCGATGGAGCAACTGGAGCACAGTTCTTACAAACATTAAAACAATACATCGAAAATCCAATAACTATGTTGGCATAATCAATATATTTCATATTAAAATCCCGTTTTGTCGTTTCAAAACGGGATTTTTTATTTAATTAAGAATCGCTAACTAACCTTCATCACTATGAAAAAATTATTTATTCTATCTTTATTTATGTTGACTCTTGCTTGCCAGCAAAAAAACAATATTCAAAAGAATGTAATTGTTACTGACAAACATACTTTTTCTAAACCAAATCTGGCAGTTGTAAAACATTTAGATCTTGATATTAATGTAAATTTTGAAACCCAATCAATTTCAGGAAAAGCATCTTGGCAAATTGACAATGTAAGCAAAGGAAAAGAAATTATCTTTGATGAAAATACACTTACTATTACAAAAATAACTTTGGGTGACGAAGAAAAAGAGACCCAATTTAAACTTGGAAAAGAAGTTGAATTACACGGAAGACCGCTTCATATAACCATAGAACCAAACACTACAAAAGTTAATATCTATTACCATACAAATAAAGGTGCTGTTGCATTGCAGTGGCTAACTCCACAGCAAACGGCAGATAAAAACAAACCATTTCTATTTTCTCAAGGAGAAAGCATCTGGTCACGCACTTGGATTCCTTGTCAAGATTCACCAGGAATTCGTTTTACTTATAATGCAAAAGTTACGGTTCCTAAAGATTTAATGGCGGTAATGAGCGCCATCAATCCACAGCAAAAAAACGATACCGGAATTTATACTTTCAAACAAGATAAAGCAATTCCATCTTATTTAATGGCAATTGCCGTTGGTGATATTGAATTTAAATCTATCGATAACCGAACTGGCGTGTATGCCGAACCATCCGTATTAAAAAAAGCGGCTTGGGAATTTGCCGAATTAGGAAAAATGGTCGCCGCAGCAGAGAAACTATACGGCCCGTATCGTTGGGGACGTTATGATGTTTTAGTTTTACCTCCAAGTTTCCCTTATGGCGGAATGGAAAATCCAAATTTGACATTCTTAACTCCTGGTGTTATTGCAGGCGATCGTTCGTTGACGAGTTTATTAGCGCATGAATTAGGTCACAGTTGGAGTGGTAATTTAGTAACAAATGCTACTTGGGATGACATTTGGCTGAATGAAGGTTTTACAACTTATGTAGAACATCGCATTGGCGAAGCCATTTTTGGAAAAAAAGAATCCGAAATGCAAGATGTTTTAACTCGGAAAGTGCTTGATGATAGTATGCTTGAATTTGGCATTACAAATCCTGATACTCGTCTTAAAGTAGATTTGGCTGGAAGAAATCCAGATGATGGAATCAGTGAAATTCCTTATGAAAAAGGGTATAATTTTTTAAAGGTAATCGAGCAGGCAGTTGGTCGTGAAAAGTTCGATATTTTCATCAGAAATTATTTTGATGCGCATGCTTTTAAGTCAATCACCACAGAAGATTTTATTGCCTATTTAAATGAAAATCTTATCAAAAATGACAAAGTACTTGCTGATAAAATAAAAGCAGAAGACTGGATATATAAACCCGGAATACCAACAAATATAGTTCCATCAGTTTCTAAAGATTTTAATGCAATAGATCTTATTCAAAAAAGTTGGAGAAAAACGGGTGTTAAAGGATTAAGTCAAAAAATAAAATCAACTACAGAGAAGCAACATTTTATAGATTATCTTCCTGAAGATATTACGCCTAAAGAAATGGCCGACATTGATGCCGAATTTAACTTTACTAAAGATGGGAATTTCGTAATTAAACGTCAATGGTTTGTGCCTGCAATGCGCAGTCAATATACAATTGCTTATCCTGCAATTGAACAGTTTATGATTGCTACTAGTAGAACTGGATCATTAATGACGCTTTACAAACAAATGGTAAAAACTTCAGAAGGAAAAATTTGGGCAAAAAAGATTTTGGAAAAAGCAAAATCAGGATATCACGCCACAACTATTCAAAGCGTTGAAAGCTTACTTAAATAGTTAGCAAAGTTTTACACGTAACATATTTCTCAATATGAGTTAATAAAAATTCCAATTAAGCAATTAATTGGAATTTTTGTTTTTTGTTTCTATCCACTTTGACATATACTTTGTGCTTTTCAAAGTATGATGCTGCAACAACTCTCCCATAAAATTATTTAAACGATGTTGTTGTAAATTATTTAATGTGAATTCTACTCGCTCTTCAAAATCAACTTCAAATGATGATCTTAAATATCGTTTTTCTATAATTGAAATTCCATTTATTTGGGCTGCCAGCCAAAGTTTTTTGTCTTGATATAATTCTACTGCTTTTTTGGCGAAAATTTCTAGATTGTCTTCAACAAAGCCATTCCAAGATAAATCTGCTTGCATTGACTCCGCTCCAATAGAAGTGGTGATGCTTGGTGTCCCGCATTGCATGGCTTCTAATAATTTTCCTTTTATTCCAGCACCAAAGCGCAAAGGAGCCAAAACTATTCGTGCTTTTAGAACTACTTCATTAGCATTTTCTGCACGCCCTTTTATCAAGAATCCTTCTTTCAAATTATTTAATTGTAAAACTTTTTGTGAAGGATAAGCGCCATAAATATTTAAAACCGCTTCGGGTAATTCTTTTTTAATCAATGGCCAAATCGCTTCCTTGAGGTACTGAACGGCATTCCAATTGGGTTCATGAAGAAAATTCCCGATGAAAATAAAATCTTTACGGTTTTCAAAAGAAGGGAATTTTTCTAAATCAGGTATTTGATCTGATTCTAATAAAAGCGGCAAATAATACAATAAGCTGCTATCAATTTTAAAAGTAGTCTTTAGCAATTCGATTTCAAATTCGGAAATCATCAGAGACAAATCAGAGCGTAGAATACTGGCAATTTCACGTTTGGCCACTTCTTCAACTAACAAATCCGTTGTTTGAAATTCTCGTTTTTCTTTGAAGGCTTTTTGTCTGGCTAATCGCAAACAGTGTAAATCTTCGGTATCTAATATTCGTAGCGCATTTGGACAATTCTCGGCAACGCGCCATCCAAATTGTTCTTCAATCATAAAGCGATCGAATAAAACAATTGTCGGATTCAATTCTTTTACGAAAGTATCAAAACTGGAACTGTTCAACGCAATTGATTTTTTTTCGACCTTGTATTGACTTAAATCAACCATAAAGTCGCTGTCTTGAGCTGGACTTGCAAAAGTGACCTGAAATCCCTGTTCCTGAAATAGCGAAATCAATTGCATCATTCTCCCTCCTGCCGCCGAAGAATTGGGTTCTGGCCAGACAAAACCTATTATTAAAAGCGATTGTGTTTGATTCATAATTTTAAAAAATTCTTACTGCAAAATAATGCTATTTTATTGGTAATTATAAGTGAGAAGTGATTTAACTACTAAAGAAATTAACAACACTATTGCGAATTAGAATTTATACAAAAAAATGTTACTAATTTTTTAAAAAAATTTAATTCTTAAGTAAAAATTACAATATGAATTCTACATTTAATTACAGATTATTGTAATTGTATTTGAAATTAATGCAATTCAATATCAATAGTTTGCGTGAGGGATAGCAGTGTAAAGCCCGGAATATCGATAAAGCTTTTTGCGTAATCGAGATGAGGACTTGAAACGGATAGCCCGACAGCAATAAAAACGGCTAGAAGGTTATATGAATTCAGCCGTTTTTTATTGGTGGCACGCCCTAATTATTTAAAGACAAAATCATTAAGCATTTGAGTATTAATCCGTAGAAATCAGCCGGAAAAGACTAATTTTGCAGCTAAATTAATTGCAATATCATGTTAGGATTAAAATTAGCCACAGACCCAAGATGGGTAAATATAGTAGAATCGAATATTCACGAAATTTTGACAGACCACGCTTGGTGTGAACAAAAAGCGGCTTCGAATGCGATAAGTTTGATCACACAAAATCCTGAAAAAGAAGAGTTAGTTACCGAACTATTAATTATTGCGCGAGAAGAATTAGAGCATTTACAGATGGTTCATGATATCATTAAGAAAAAAGGTCTTCAGCTAGGTCGCGAAAATAAAGACCATTATGTGAACGAACTTTTTAAATTTATGAAAAAAGATGGTAGTCGAAATGATGCTTTGATTGATCGATTGTTATTTTCAGCGATGATTGAAGCCAGAAGTTGTGAGCGATTTAAAGTACTCTCTGAAAACATAGAAGATCAGGAATTGGCTAAATTTTATCGTGATTTAATGATTTCTGAAGCGGGTCATTACACTACTTTTTTAAATTTTGCCAGAAAATATACTGAAAAAGTAGATGTAGATAAACGCTGGGCAGAATGGATTGAATTTGAAACATCCATCATCGTAAACTACGGCAAAAACGAAACTGTACACGGATAAAATTTAAATTTTTCAAAAAAAAACCTTCCAATTTCTTAAGCATATCTAATTATATCAAATGTCTTCTTTAAAATCTATTTCTTTAAAAGTATTAAAATACCTAGGGATTACCCTTGTCAGCTTATTAGCTTTTATGTTTATTGCTCCTTATGTTTTTGCAGATAAAATTAATGCAGAGATTAAGAAAATTGCCAATGAAAAACTAAATGCAAAACTTGATTATTCCGAATCAAATATTTCTTTTTTTAATCACTTTCCTTCATTAACCGTCGGTTTACAGCAATTTAAACTCAGCGGATCTGCTCCTTACGAAAACGAGAAACTGATTACAGCGAAAGAAATTGCTTTTGGTATCAATGTTTCTAGTTTACTATTTGGAAAATCGATAAATATTGACAAAATTTTTGTTTCAGAAGCTGATATAAATGTAAAAGTAAATAAGGAAGGGCTTGCAAATTATAACGTTTATAAAGCTAACACCACCCAAAAAGAGCAGAAAAGTGAGGACAGCTCCTTAAAATTAGAGAAAATAGAAATCAAAAATAGTAAAATTGTTTATGATGATTTATCGACTAAACTTCACTTTGATATATTTGGTTTCGAGTATTTAGGAAAAGGCGATTTGAGCAAGGCAGTTTTTGATTTGTATTCTAAGGCAAAAATTGAAAAACTAAATATTCTATATGAAAATGAACCGTACTTAATGAACAAAAAGGTAAATGCCGATTTGATTACTAAAGTAAATGTAAATTCACTTTCGTTTATTTTTGAACAAAATGATTTGAAAATTAACAACCTTCTTGTTGATTTTAAAGGAAAATTTGATTTCCTGAAAGAAGGCTACAACATGGATTTTATTCTGAAAACGACTAATAGCAATCTGAATGATTTCTTTACTGCTTTTCCTCCAAAATTTATTACTTGGTTGAATAAAACAGAATTAAAAGGCACTACAGATTTTCTTCTAACTTTGAAAGGAAATTATATTGCCTCCGATAACGTTGCACCAGCACTTAATCTTGACTTCAAAATAAGAGATGGTTTTGTGAATTATAACAAAAGTACAAATCCAATAACCCATTTAAATCTAGATATTGCTACCAAAGTTCCTTCACTAGATCCTAATCTTGTAATTGTAGATTTGAAAAATTTGTCTTTAAAAATGGGTAACGATTATTTAAAAACAAAAATTTATAGCACCGGGACAACTATTGCTCAAGTTGATGCAAATCTAGATGCAAAGATTGATTTAGGGAAGTTAAATGAAGCACTTGGAATTCCAGAAATTGAATTAAAAGGAATTCTTATTGCTGATGCAAAAGCAAAAGGGCTATTCGACCAAAAGAAAGGTGTTTTTCCTGTTACCAATGCAAAAATTGAATTGAAAGAAGGATATTTAAAAACTAAATTTTATCCCAATCCTATTACTAACATTCAACTTACAGCTACTGTTTCCAATACCAAAGGTACTTTTGATGATTTAAAAGTAATTACAAAACCAGCACAATTTACTTTTGAAGGAAATCCTATTTTTGTTGATGCTGATCTCAGCAATTTTAAAAATCTAACTTATGATATCAAAGCCAAAGGGATTTTAGACATAGCCAAAATATATAAAGTTTTTGCGCAAGAGGGTTTAAACGTGCAAGGAATTATAAAAGCCGATTTACATTTAAAAGGAAATCAAAGCGATGCTGAAAAAGGTAGGTATTCTAAATTACATAACAGTGGAACTTTAGAAATTCGTAATATTAATGTAATAACTCAATATCTGCCAAAGAACTTTCTGATCAAGCAAGGAATATTTAAGTTCAACCAAGATAAAATGAACTTCAAAACTTTCCTAGCTTCTTATGGACAATCTGATTTTAAGATGAATGGTTATTTTCAGAATGTTTTTAATTTTATGGCGTCAAAAAATGGAGTTTTAAGGGGTGCGTTTTCTTTCAATTCAAACTTTATTAATGCTGATGAATTCATGTCAACAACAAATAATTTAGTTCCGACGACAGTTACAGAAAAAACTTCCAGCTCGAAAGTAAATGTTGCGAGTAAAGGTGTAATTGTGATTCCACCCAACCTTGATTTATACTTACAAGGAAATGCACAAAAGATTGACTTTAACGGACTAACTCTCAAAGAAGCTAAAGGAGCTTTAAAACTAAAAAATGGTTTATTAACTATACAAAATACAGGTTTTGACTTGATTGGTTGTAAGATTACGATGGATGCAACTTATCAAAATATAACATTAAAAAAAGCCTTATTTGATTATCACATAAAAGCCAACGAATTTGATATAAAAAGAGCTTATAATGAAGTGAAACTTTTTAGAGAAATGGCAAGTGCAGCTGAAAAAGCACAAGGAATTATATCATTAGATTACAATTTGAAAGGCCGACTAAACGAAAATATGGAGCCTGTATTTCCTTCTTTAGTTGGTAATGGTATTATTTCAGTAAAAAATATAAAATTTTATGGTCTAAAAATGTTCAATGCTGTTGCAAGCAAAACAAATCATGAAGGTTTAAAAGATCCTGAGGTAAACAAAATTGACATAAAGAGTTCAATAAAAAATAACATCATTACTTTAGAAAGATTTAAGTTTAAATTTGCTGGATTCAGACCAAGAATAGAAGGAACAACAAGTTTAGATGGAAAGTTAAATATAAAAATGAGATTAGGATTACCACCTTTAGGAATTATTGGTGTACCACTAATAATAACAGGAAACAAAGACAATCCAAAGGTTAAAATAGGTAGAACTTCAGAAGACTTAGAAGAGACACAAGATACTACTGATTAGTTTTAGTAATTCAATATAAAAGCTCGGTTGTACAATACGCATTCGGGCTTTTTTATTAAAATTAATATTTCAAGAAAAGAAAGTTGATGATTTTGATTAAATACCAACAATTAAAGGAGAATAAAAGATCATCTTTTCAATTCTATAAAATTGTTTTAACTACAAGGAGTTATACTATTTTGATAACTGATGGTTTTCATAATGAAATTGATATTCAGAATTTTCCTTAATTGGATATTCCCATTTTCTTTCATATTAAATATCAACGATGGATAGAATAGTAAACTGGTTCTAGCAGAATGGAATTTAGTTTGAAATGGGAATCTTTAAAAGAGAGTATTCGTTTAAAAAAATAATCGATACTAAATATATAAATTGCAATACTATCAAAGTTTTTTTGCTATTGAAGGATGGAAACTTCATTTTCAATATAAAAAATCATTGATTGATTTTGAAACTTTTTTTTAAAAATCTTATCCTATAGATTAATTCATTTACTCTAAAACATTAAAAAAGACTTTTAACCAACTAAACAATTTTTTATAAATGAAAGATAAATACCATTATTACCTACAAGTTTAACAAAAGCAAAAAATGAAGCAACGTCTTTGTATTCTCAGCAACTAATATTAATCAAAAAATAGAAAGAGTACTTACTATCAGTATTAGATTAGCAGAAACACTAAAAGAAATCACTTTGAATATGTTCAACTCAGTGAAAAAAAAAAAATTAACACAAAATATTTTTTTGAGACAGTACAAATAACTTATATATTTAATCTGCAAAAAAGTCATGAAGCCCTATAATATACTATAATACAATCAAGATGTAAACTTTAAACTTAGAAAATTAAGCAATCAAATAAGTTAGAGAGAAAGGTTTAAAGGATAAAAATTTTGAATTTGATAAAGTTGATACTAAAAAAAAATTTTTAATTCGAATAAGGTTTTTGTTAGGTATAAGTTATAATAAATCTTCACTAGGACAACATAGCAATAATATTATTTACATAGTCAATATAATAGCTTACCATATCATTCAAATTTTTCCCATACCTTTAAAACTACTAACTATGATAGCGTTTGTTTAAACAAAACTTATACAATACTATATTTTTTTTTAATGACAAAATTTGAAAACTTTAAATAAAGTGTCTTCAATACGATACAATTGCTATATCAGTCAATCTAAATCTATTTTGACAATAAAAGTGATCAATGCTTCACTACAATCTTCCAATGCTAAAATAAAAGCTTTTTTTTATGCAACTATTGATAAGGATCCAATTCTTTTGTAATAATAATTAAAACAGGCAAAATAATTTAATTACGAGGCAATTCAATACTACCATTTATAAAACCGCTATTTTTTACACCTATATATAAGTAGGTGTTTTTTTTCTTACCTATATATAGGTGTAGTAATCCTATTGAGCAAATTCTAATCTAGAATAGTAAATTGTTTATTACACCTAACCTTTTCTAAAAGTCTGAGAACAACAAAACCGCGTTAGGGATAGCAGCGTAAAGCCCACAGTCAAGTAAAGTATAACGGAACTTGACGAGGACTTGAAGCGAATAGCCCGGCCCATTCTAAAAAAGAGGCTATAACCGGACTCGGATATAGCCTCTTTTTCAGAATGAGAAACGCCAAAAGGAAAATCAATCAAAACGAATGGCTTTTGTAAACACTATTTGATAATTAAATTATATTAAAATAAAATATGCTTTATGCTTATATTTACACGTATACAATCAAGCATTTAAATTTTATAGTTAAATAAATTTAAAATCCCATCTTAAAAAAACAACACTTTAATATGCAGTAAACAATGAATACACTTATTAAAAATGGGCTTTTCTTTTCAGGTGATCTAAATGAAAAAGCGATACAGCAAGATATATTAATCGATTCTAATGGAAAAATAAAAAAAATTGGATCTAACTATTCAATTCCCGAATCAGATATAGAAATCATAGACGCTACCGGAAAATGGATAGTGCCTGGCTTTATTGATTCTCACACGCACTATGATGCCGAGGTTCTTGCTTCTCCTGGTCTTAAAGAATCCGCTAGACATGGAGTTACGTCCATAATATTGGGAAGTTGCTCTGTGTCGGCAGTATTTAATAACCCAGAGGATACAACCGATTCATTTGCAAGAGTAGAAGCAATTCCTAGAGACATTATGCTTCCATTACTACAGAAGGAAAAAAATTGGAATTCTCCAAAAGAATGGAAAGCATATATAAACAAACTTCCCTTAGGAATAAATGTTGCTTCTTTTATTGGACATTCAGATATCCGAATGAAAGCGATGGGCATTAATCGTTCTTTGTCTGAAAAAGAATCAGCTACAGAAGCGGAAGATTTGGCAATGTTTAATATGTTAAATGATGCGCTTGATGAAGGATTTATAGGATTATCTACTATGGATAATCCTTGGGATAAAATGGATGGTGATCGTTATTGGTCGCATAAAACTCCATCTTTTTACTCGTCGTGGAAAGAAAGAAAAAATTTAATTGATGTGCTTCGAAAACGAGATGCGATTCTTCAAGGTGCTCCCAACCTTGTAACAAGATATAATGCTCTTAATTATATGTTTGCTAGTAGTGGTGTTTTTAGAAAGCCATTAAAAACAACTATGATTGCTATGATGGACTTAATTGGAGATCGTTATATATATCCAATAATTGCCTTAGCCTCTAGCGTTATAAATAAATTTGGGAATGCTAATTTTAGAATGCAATCGCCTCCCTGTCCTTTTACGGTGTATTACGATGGAGTAGATTCGGTTATGTTTGAAGAATTTCCAAGTGGAGAAGCTTTGAGGCATCTTGCAAAAGAATTAGACCAAAGAAATGAACTCATAAAAGATCAGCAGTACAGAGAACGATTTAAAAAAGAAATCAAGAAAAAATTTGCTCCAAAAGTTTGGCACAAAGATTTAAGTAAATCCATTATTATTGATTGTCCAGATACTAGTTTAATAGGTAAGAATTTCTACGACTTAGCAAAAGAGCGCAATAGCCACCCAATTGATGTTTTCTTAGACACTATAATTCTTTATGATAAAAAAATACGTTGGACAACAACAATAGCAAATGATCGAAAAGAAAAGTACAAAGATCTTTACAATTTTAAATACAATTTAATTAGTTTTTCAGATGCTGGAGCTCATCTAAACAATATGGCTTTTTATAATTTCCCTTTAAAAATGATAAAAAATGTCCAAGAATCAATAGAAGCAGGTAGTCCGATAATGTCAATGGAAAAATGCATTTGGAGACTTACAAAAGAGCAAGGTGATTGGTTTAATTTAGATTGTGGTCATTTAGCCGAAGGAAAAACAGCAGATTTGGTACTATTAAATCCTGAGAATTTTAAAAACATAAATGAAAACGTTGAAATGGAATCTATAAAAGAATTTGGGAACTTTGATAGATTAGTAAATAGAAACGATGGTGTTGTTACAAGAGTATTAGTTGGAGGAAAAACAATTTTTGAAAATGAAAAATTCACAGAAGATTACGGTAAAACAAAAAAATACGGACGTTTTTTGGCCAAAATTGACAATCAAAAAAAACATTAATAATACTTTTTAAAAAACTAAGTATTAATTACATAGAATGTTAAACATGTAAACAACTATATAAAAATTGATGCTTAAAGACTATTTTTCTTACTTATTCATTACTTTTGAATAAAAATGACTTTAAAAACCTTTAGTTAATCGTTATTAAATTTTGAGAAATTGAAATTAATAATTGGCTTAATATTACTAATTAAAATATAAAATGAATCTAGAAGAAAAAATAAAAAAAAGTGAAACAAGAATTTTTAAAGCTGTATTTCCTAACACAACCAATCACTATGATACTATGTTTGGAGGAACTGCAATGCTAATGATGGACGAAATAGCTTTTATAACTGCTACCCGATTTACACGTAAAGTTTGCGTAACAGTTTCTTCGGATAAAATAGATTTTAAAAAACCAATACCAGCTGGAACTATAATTGAACTGATTGGAAAAGTTTCTAAAATTGGAAATACAAGTTTAGATGTAAACGTTGAAATATTTATAGAACAAATGTATTCTGACGTTCGCGAAAAAGCAATATCAGGAAATTTCACTTTTGTAGCACTTGATAAAGATAAAAAACCAACAAAAATCTTATAGGTTGCTTATATTCAACCAGAATTCTTTTAAAAATTACTAATAAGTCTTGTTAATGATAAAAAAAGCCGATTGTTTACTTAATACAGTAAACAATCGGCTCTTTTTATTATTAATTACATTGAATTAAAAATAAAAGTCATTCAGTAAAAATTATAAAGTAATTGTGTCTATTATTTTTGAAACAGGTTGTATCGATTTCGTGTTTTCTATGGTTGGTCCAGCTACCCATACTGTTTTATAAGTAACTTCTGTAGCGGCTTTTGTGACTGCATTTGAACCCAATAAATACCTAATCATTTTTACCCATTTTTTTAGGGTCTTATTTTTACTTAAAGACTTTTCTAACCAAGATTGCTTTGTACCCACTTTTTGCACATAAGGTGTGTTGATAACTGTACATGGTGTTCCCGAAATTTTTTCTGTCAGAACAATATCTTTCGCGCCATAATCAACACAAGCTTGTTTGTATTCTTGCGAAACACTTGACTCAAATGAAGCAATAAAAGGACTACCAACAGATACTCCTACTGCTCCATAACCTAACATAGTATCTAAATCGGCTTTGGTACTAACACCTCCAGCCGAAATAACAGGTAATGTAGTTTTCGAGTCTAATTCTTTTATTAATTCTTCTGGTCCAAGATTACCTCTATGACCACCCGCTACATTATTTACTGCGATTAATGCATCTGCACCCAAAGACTCTACTTTTTTAGCAAAAGCAAGATCTGTAACATCACAAAAAACTTTAATTCCAACTTTATGAGCCTCACGAATCGTTTCTTCTGGAGACCCAAGTGACGTAATTATAAAGTCCACTTTCTCTGTACACAAAACAGCTAATTGATCTTTATATTTAATATTTGATTTATTTACAATTAAATTATATCCAAAACTCCCTCCCTGCACTTTTGCCGCTTTAAGTTCTAAAATTGATTCGCGCAGTTCCTCTAAGGTTCTATAATTCAAGGCTGGAATACATCCCGCAACTCCCGAATTCATAGCTTCAATAACCATTTTAGTATTTGAAACTAGAAACATCGGAGCTATTATTAGTGGTTTATTAATATTTAAAAGTGCAGTTAAAGAGGGCTTAGTCATAATTATTTATATATTAAAAACAAATATAACCAAATATACTATGCGTGCCTAGTATTTACAACTCAAAAAAATTGTGATAGCCAAAAGGACTTTATAAGATTTTTTTTAATTGAAATAAAGAATAGAATTAAAAGTAGGAAAATCAATATCTACCTTACTTATGCACTAATTCACTACTATTAATTGGTATTATGAGATAAGGTAATATGAAATATTAAACTTTAAAACAAACAATTAAGAATCAAAGTATTACACAAAAAGCAAATGAGATATTGATATTCATCAAAAAAGCTGGTTTTTAATTTTTCTATTTTATTTTGAAAAAACAATCGTTATTCTTAAATTTTAATTAATTTGCATCAAAATTCAATCTTTTTATAATGATTTCAGTAACCAGACTTTTTGATTTCCCGTATTATCAGCAAGAGAAATATTCTAATATTTCAGATGCTTTGGTAACTAAGCAAAACGGTATTTGGGAGAAAACTTCTACCCAAGAATATATTGACAAAGCAAATAGTGTCTCTAGAGCTTTATTGCGCATGGGCATCAAAAAAGATGATAAAATAGCCATCATTTCTACTAATAATAGAACTGAATGGCACATCATGGATATAGGTGTTTTGCAAACTGCTGCACAAACAGTTCCTATTTATCCAACTATTTCTGAAGAGGATTATGAATACATCTTAAATCATTCAGAAGCAATGTATTGTTTTGTTTCGGATGAAGAAGTACTCAGAAAAATAAATTTGATCCGAGACAAAGTTCCACATTTAAAGGAAGTATATTCTTTTAACACTATCGAAGGATGTAAAAACTGGAAAGAATTATTAACTCTTGGAGAAGATCAAAGCAACCAAGCTGAAGTTGAAGAAAGAAAAAACAATGTAAGTCCAAATGACTTGGCCACTATTATTTACACTTCGGGAACAACTGGGAGACCAAAAGGTGTAATGCTTTCTCATGATAATATTGTTTCAGATGTTCTGAACAGCGCCTCAAGAATACCTTTTGAAGCTGGAAATAGTCGGGCTTTAAGTTTCCTTCCTATTTGTCATATTTTTGAAAGAATGATTTTGTATTTATACCAATATTATGGTGTTTCAGTTTATTTTGGAGAAGCCATTGACAAAATAAGTGACAACCTTAAAGAGGTTAAGCCAAATGTAATGACTGCCGTTCCTAGATTACTAGAAAAAGTATATGATAAAATATATGCTAAAGGAACTGAACTTACTGGTATAAAAAAGAGTTTATTCTTTTGGGCTATCGATTTAGGATTGAGATACGAACCTTACGGAGCAAATGGAGCTTGGTATGAATTACAACTTAAAATTGCGCGTAAATTAATTTTCAGTAAATGGAAAGACGGTTTAGGCGGAAACCTAGATTTAATGGTTTCTGGTAGTGCTGCACTGCAAACAAGACTTGCTCGTGTATTTGCTGCTGCAGAAATTCCAGTAATGGAAGGTTACGGCTTAACTGAAACTTCTCCTGTTATTTCTGTAAACGATTTAAGAAACAAAGGATTTAAAGTAGGAACTGTTGGTAAGGTAATCACCAATGTAGAAGTAAAAATTGCCGAAGACGGTGAGATACTTTGCAAAGGACCAAACGTAATGTTAGGGTACTATAAAGATGAAAAATTAACCAGCGAAGCAGTAATAGATGGATATTTTCATACTGGTGATATTGGCGAAATTGACAAAGAAGGTTTTTTAAAAATTACGGATCGAAAAAAAGAAATGTTCAAGACCTCAGGCGGTAAATACATTGCGCCACAAATTATTGAAAACACAATGAAACAATCACGTTTTATTGATCAGATAATGGTTATTGGAGATGGACAAAAAATGCCAGCTGCATTTATCCAACCTAGTTTTGATTTCGTAAAAGAATGGGCAAATATTCACAAACTGAATATCGGAAGTACTAATGAGGCTATTATTACTAATGAAAAAGTTATTAAACGTATTCAAGAAGAAATCGATCTTTACAATGAAAAATTTGGTCATTGGGAACAAATAAAAAGATTTGAACTTACTCCTGAAATTTGGTCTATAGAAGGTGGAGAACTAACACCAACTTTAAAATTAAAGAGAAAAATTATAATGGATAAATACAAAGATTTATTCGATAAAATATATAGTTAATCAATTCTATTGCTTTTAATTAAACAAAAAACAACTAAACCATACTTTTTCAAAACAAAACTCCTCTAATTTAGAGGAGTTTTTTTATATTTAATAGTTTTTAACAAAAAAATAATTCAATTTATTATGCACGCATAGTATTTTTGATTATATTTGAAATCGGTATATATAAAAATATGAAAGACAAAACGATAGATTATATCCTACGTGCTACATGGCAGGCAGTTTCCAGAATGTATAATGAAGAAGCCTCTAAATACGGCGCTACTATGGCAACAGGATTTGCATTGCTAAGCATCGATAAAGATAAAGGAACTCCATCGACATCTTTAGGTCCTAAAATGGGAATGGAGGCCACAAGCTTGACTAGGACCTTAAAATCTATGGAGGAAAAAGGCTTAATTATTAGAAAAAAAAATCCAGAAGATGGACGTGGCGTTTTAATCTACCTAACTGAATTTGGTAAAGAAAAAAGAGACTTATCAAAAAAAACTGTTCTAAAATTTAATGAAAGTGTCAAGCAAACTATTTCGGAAGAAAAGCTACAACACTTTATAGAAGTAGCAGAAAAAATAAATGAACTGATTCAAGATAAAAATATTTTTAATTATACTGAAAATCCTGAAAAAGAATCGACTAACATAAAATAAATTAACCTAATAGTAAACTAAAAGACATAAAATGATTTTGAAAATCATATTACGTTTGTATTATTAGAAGGTGCCATAAAAACAACAAATATCAATATATGAAACGCACTATTAAAAAAGTCGCAGTAATTGGATCCGGAATAATGGGTTCGGGAATTGCTTGTCATTTTGCAAACATTGGTGTAGAAGTTTTACTTCTAGACATTGTTCCAAGAGAACTAACGGAAGCGGAAGCTAAAAAAGGCCTAACTTTAGAAAGTAAGGTTGTTCGTAATCGCTTAGTGAATGAGCATTTAGCTAATTCATTAAAGTCGAAACCCTCTCCTATTTACAGTCAAAAATTTGCTTCTAGAATTACCACTGGAAACACAACGGATGATATGGCAAAAATTGCTAGTGTCGATTGGATTATAGAAGTTGTTGTAGAGCGTTTAGACATCAAGAAAATGGTGTTTGAGCAAATTGAGAAGTACAGAAAACCAGGCACATTAGTAACTTCAAATACGTCAGGAATTCCTATACATTTCATGAGCGAAGGAAGAAGTGAAGATTTTCAGAAACACTTCTGCGGAACTCACTTTTTTAATCCAGCACGTTACTTAAAATTATTCGAAATCATTCCTGGACCACAAACCTCTACTGAGGTTTTAGATTTCTTAACAGTATATGGTGAGAAATTCTTAGGAAAAACTTCGGTTGTAGCCAAAGATACTCCAGCGTTTATTGGAAATAGAATTGGGATTTACGGAATTCAGAGTTTATTTCATTTGGTAAAAGAAATGGGATTAACCATTGAAGAAGTAGATAAGTTAACAGGTCCAGTTATTGGTCGTCCAAAATCAGCTACTTTCCGAACCGTTGATGTAGTTGGCTTAGATACTTTGGTACATGTTGCCAATGGTATTTATGAAAATTGTCCAAATGATGAACAACATGAATTGTTTAAACTTCCTGACTTTGTAAACAAAATGATGGAAAATAATTGGCTTGGAAGCAAAACAGGTCAAGGATTTTATAAAAAAGAAGGAAAAGATATTCTTACATTAGATTTAAACACGTTAGAATATCGTGCGAATAAAAGAGCCTCTTTTACCACTCTTGAGCTAACAAAAACGATTGATAAACCAATTGATCGTTTTAAAGTTTTAGTAAAAGGAAAAGACAAAGCAGGAGAATTCTACAGAAAAAGCTTTTCTGGAATGTTTGCTTATGTATCCAACAGAATACCTGAAATCTCAGATGATCTATACAAAATTGATGACGCTATGAAAGCCGGTTTTGGATGGGAAAATGGTCCATTCGAAATTTGGGACGCTATCGGTGTCGAAAAAGGAATTGAAATCATGAAGGCAGAAGGTCTAGAACCTGCTGCATGGGTAAATGAAATGTTGGCTTCTGGAAATAAAAGTTTCTATTCTATAAAAGAAGGCGCAACTTTTTTCTACAACATTCCAACTAAAGCGCAAACTAAAGTTCCTGGACAAGATTCCTTTATTATTCTGAATAACATTCGCGAAAGCAAAAAAGTTTGGAGCAACAGTGGTGCAATTATTCAAGACTTAGGAGATGGAATTTTAAATTTAGAATTCCAATCGAAAATGAATACAATTGGTGGCGATGTTTTAACAGCGATCAATAAAGCGATTGATTTGTCTGAAAAAGAATATCAAGGATTAGTTATTGGTAATCAAGCAGCAAATTTCTCTGTTGGAGCTAATATCGGAATGATATTTATGATGGCAGTAGAACAAGAATACGATGAATTAAATATGGCAATCAAAATGTTTCAAGACACAATGATGCGCGTACGTTATTCAGGAATTCCTGTTGTTGTTGCACCCCACGGAATGACTTTTGGTGGAGGATGTGAAATGAGTTTGCATGCTGATAAAGTAGTTGCTGCTGCTGAAACCTATATGGGATTAGTTGAATTTGGTGTTGGAGTAATTCCTGGCGGTGGAGGTTCGAAAGAATTGGCATTGCGTGCCTCTGATTTATTTCATAAAAATGATGTTGAGTTGAATGTATTACAAGAGTATTTCTTGACCATCGCAATGGCAAAAGTATCTACTTCTGGTTATGAAGCTTTTGACACAGGACTTTTACAACATGGAAAAGATATTATAGTGGTTAACAAAGATCGTCAGATTGCAGAGGCTAAAAAACATGCATTAGTAATGGCTGAAGCGGGTTATACACAACCAATCAAAAGAACGGACGTGAAAGTGTTAGGAAAACAAGCTTTGGGTATGTTCTTGGTAGGAACAGACCAAATGGAAGCTGGAAAATACATTTCTGAACACGATAAAAAAATCGCTAATAAATTAGCCTATGTTATGGCCGGTGGTGATTTATCTGAACCAACATTAGTAACAGAGCAATACTTATTGGATTTAGAACGTGAGGCTTTCTTATCGCTTTGTACAGAAAGAAAAACGTTAGAAAGAATTCAGTTTATGTTAACCAAAGGGAAACCTTTAAGAAACTAGTATCAAGTAATAAGAATTAAGTATTAAGAGATGCACCAATTTGAAAAATTAAAAATTTGGCAAAAAGCAATGGATGTAGCGGTTCATTTTTATGAAATTTCTTCGTTGTTACCCAATGATGAAAAATTCAATTTAATTCATCAAATAAAAAAATGTGCGGTATCAATTCCTTCAAATATAGCTGAAGGTTCTGGTAGAAATTCAAACAAAGAATTCATGCGTTTTCTAGGAATTGCAAATGGTTCAACTTTTGAATTAATAACTCAAATAATACTTGCTAAAAGACTTAATCTTGTTAATGAAGATTTAATCCAACCAACTATTAATCAATTAGTAGAGGTTTCAAATATGAATTTTTCATTTCAAATAGCATTAAAAGATAAAATAAACACAAAAATTGGAAAATCTTAATTCTTAATTCTCCAATCTTAATACAATCATTTATGAAAACAGCCTATATAGTAAAAGCATACAGAACTGCCGTTGGTAAAGCACCAAAAGGAGTTTTTAGATTTAAAAGACCTGATGAATTGGCTTCAGAAACTATTCAGTACATGATGAATGAGTTACCTGACTTCGACAAAACTCGTATCGATGATGTTATGGTAGGAAACGCCATGCCTGAAGCAGAACAAGGGTTAAACGTAGCACGATTAATCTCTTTAATGGGATTAAAAGTAGAAGATGTTCCTGGAGTAACTGTGAACAGATATTGTGCTTCTGGGTTAGAAACCATTGGTATGGCAACTGCTAAAATTCAATCTGGAATGGCACATTGTATTATTGCAGGTGGAGCAGAAAGCATGAGTTTTATTCCTATGGGAGGTTACAAACCGACTCCTGATTATGCTGTTGCAAAAGCAGGAAACGAAGATTATTACTGGGGAATGGGACTTACAGCAGAAGCTGTTGCCAATCAGTTTAATGTTTCAAGAGAAGATCAAGATGAGTTTGCTTATCATTCTCACATGAAAGCTTTAAAAGCACAAGCAGATGGAAAATTTGACAAACAAATCGTACCAATCACAATTGAACAAACATTCATTAATGAAAATGGTAAAAAGGAAACTAAATCTTATGTAGTAAACAAAGATGAAGGTCCTAGAGCTGGAACATCTAAAGAGGCTTTAGCGGGATTAAGACCTGTTTTTGCAGCGGATGGAAGTGTAACAGCGGGTAACTCTTCACAAATGAGTGATGGTGCTGCTTTTGTAATGGTAATGAGTGAAGAAATGGTAAAGGAATTAAATTTACAACCAATTGCTCGTTTAGTAAACTTTGCTTCAGCTGGAGTTGAACCAAGAATCATGGGAATGGGGCCTGTAAAAGCTATCCCTAAAGTTTTGAAACAAGCTGGAATGCAGTTAAAAGATATCGATTTAATTGAATTAAACGAAGCATTTGCTTCTCAAGCAATAGCAGTAACACGTGAACTAGGATTAAATCCTGATATCGTAAACGTAAATGGTGGTGCAATTGCACTTGGTCATCCATTAGGTTGTACCGGTGCTAAATTATCGGTTCAATTATTCGACGAGATGAAAAGAAGAGGTAATAAATACGGAATTGTATCCATGTGTGTAGGAACAGGACAAGGTAGTGCTGGGATTTACGAGTTGATGTAATACCAATTTAAACATAAGTAAATTTTAGAAATTAAAGTTAGTTAAAAAATTAGAAAAGAAATAGTTGAAATATAGAACAGGACCTTTTTAAATAAGGATGGTTTTAAATATACATTCTATTTCTAAAATCTTTAAAAAATAAAAAAATGAGCGACAAAACAAGAGGAGGACAATTCCTAGTAAAAGAAACAAAGTGTGAAGATATCTTTACTCCAGAAGATTTCAATGAAGAGCAAATAATGATGCGTGACTCTGTAAAAGAGTTTGTTGATAAAGAATTATGGCCAAATAAAAATCGTTTTGAGAAAAAAGATTATGCTTTTACAGAAGAAAGCATGAAAAAAGCAGGAGACTTAGGTTTCTTAAGCGTAGCTGTACCTGAAGAATATGGTGGAATGGGAATGGGATTTGTAAATACAGTATTAGTTTGTGATTACATTTCTGGCGCTACAGGTTCGTTTTCTACGGCTTTTGGTGCGCATACAGGAATTGGTACTATGCCAATTACCTTATACGGTACAGAAGAGCAAAAACAAAAATATGTACCTAAATTGGCTTCTGGCGAATGGTTTGGTGCTTACTGTTTAACTGAACCTGGAGCAGGATCAGATGCTAATTCAGGAAAAACTAAAGCCGTTTTATCTGAAGACGGAAAATATTATTCGATCACCGGACAAAAAATGTGGATTTCGAATGCTGGATTTTGTTCTGTATTTATAGTTTTTGCACGTATTGGTGATGATAAAAACATTACTGGATTCATTGTTGAAAACACTCCTGATAACGGAATTTCAATGAATGAAGAAGAGCATAAATTAGGTATTCGTGCTTCTTCTACGCGTCAAGTTTTCTTTAATGAAACTAAAGTACCGGTTGAAAACATGCTCTCTGAAAGAGGAAATGGTTTCAAAATAGCGATGAATGCTTTAAATGTTGGTCGTATTAAATTGGCAGCAGCCTGTTTAGATGCTCAAAGAAGAGTAATCACTAGTTCTGTAAAATACGCAAACGAAAGAATTCAATTTAAAACTCCTATATCTCAATTTGGTGCAATTCGCTCAAAAATTGCAGAAATGGCAACGAGTTGTTATGCAGGTGAAAGTGCAACGTATCGTGCAGCTAAAGATATTGAAGATCGTATTACTATTCGTGAACAAGAAGGTTCTACTCATCAAGAGGCAGAATTGAAAGGGGTTGAAGAATTTGCTATTGAATGTTCAATTTTAAAAGTAGCAGTTTCTGAAGATGTTCAAAACTGTGCTGATGAAGGAATTCAAATTTTTGGTGGAATGGGATTCTCTGAAGATACACCAATGGAAAGCGCTTGGAGAGATGCTCGTATTGCTCGTATTTACGAAGGTACAAATGAGATCAACAGAATGCTTTCTGTAGGTATGTTAATCAAAAAAGCGATGAAAGGCCATATTGATTTATTAGGACCGGCTTCTAAAGTACAAGAAGAATTAATGGGTATTCCTTCATTTGAAACTCCAGATTATTCTGAATTGTTTGCTGAAGAAAAAGAAATGATTGGAAAATTGAAACAAGCATTCCTTATGGTAGCAGGTGGAGCAGTTCAAAAATACGGTCCGGATTTAGACTCACACCAACAGCTATTAATGGCAGCTTCTGATATATTAATTGAAATTTATATGGCAGAAAGTACTATTCTTAGAACTGAAAAATTAGCTAAAAAAGAAGGAGAATCAAAAGTTCAAGAGCAAATTGCAATGGCTAAACTTTATCTTTACAAAGCAGTTGATATCGTAACTCAAAAAGGAAAAGAAAGTGTAATTTCATTTGCAGAAGGTGATGAACAACGTATGATGCTTATGGGCTTAAGACGTTTTACAAAATATACTAATATGCCTAATATTGTTGCCTTAAGAGAAACTATTACTTCAAAAGTAGTTGCTGAAAATGCATATTGCTTTTAATAGCAAACAATTATACTAATTCAAAATGCTGAAAAAACCGTCAAGTTATTTATAACAAGACGGTTTTTTTTTATATCAAAGCTAAATATTTATTTAACTCAACTAAACCTTAAAATAATAATTGAATAAATTTCTATTTGTAAAACTTTACCTCAACTCTAAATTTTCAAAATAAAATTTATCAAGAATTTATATCTAATTACTCTTATTAACTACGATTTTAGAAATCTCACCTTCGTAGGAAATAGAACTGCGGTTGTTAGAACTAATCGTAAGTGTTGCATTACCTTCAGAGAAAATAGATAACGATATCCTATAAAAATCTTGATCTCCTTTTACTCTAGCTATTAACTCACATACCTCTTTTACTTTTATTATTGAATATTCTATTGGTTTACCTTCAAAACTTAAGCCCTTGTCTCTACCATATCCTATTCCGCTATATCCTACTCCAAAAAATGGCATTTCGCTAGTAATAAAATCTGGTTTAAATTCGATATAATTGTTGTTGGTGCTTAAATCAATCGATTGGTATCCTTGCGGAAATGCTCTTCTTGCTACAAATTTAAATTCTTTTGAATTTACCAATTGGATTATTTGGCTTACTCTTTCCTGTTTAATATTTTCTTTTTGTTGTTTCCGAGTTGTTATTTGACTAAAACTAAATGCAACGAAAAACAATAAAAATACTGGTGTAATTATTTTTTTATGTATCATAATTTTTACTTTTAAATTAAGTCCATTAAACAAAAAAAAGATACTCGTTAAAGAGTATCTTTTTTAAAATCTATTTTTTTACAAAACGCATCATCTCAACTTCACCCATTATAAAACTTAACGTTTTTCCATCTTCAGAAATAGAATAAGAATCAATTTTTTGAAGTGTAGATAAGTAAACACTTTCACCTTCACCAGGACAATATCTTTTTGTTAAAGCCATATTATCATTTTTAAAATTAATTTTATTTCCAACTACGTCTAATTTGCCTGAAAAACGATTACAACCAGTATTACCAGAGACTAAATCTGTTTTCAAATCAAAATTTACGGTTGGTTTTTCATCAGGATATAAACCTTGAAAAGCAATTTTAGGTCCAGAAATATAATTTAACTCCCATTCTCCTTGAAGCATGGTGGTGTTGGTGTTGTCATTTTTAGCAGAATTACAAGAAACGAATGCCATACATGAGATAGCAAGCAATAGGATTAATTTTTTCATTAGATAGTTTGTTTATTATTATTTTAAAATTGATATAAGGCAAGAACATTGCCAATTTGCTTTTTTATTTATTTATTTTCTTAAATTACCATACCTCTTTGAAAACCATTCGTTAAAAAAAGACTTCTTATTTTGTTTTATTTCTTAATTTCTAAAACTTCCGTGACAATACTCACTGCATAGGAATTTGGCGTGATTTTATTTCCTTTTTCGTTAGAATAGACCTTAGTAAATTCAGCTCCAAAGTATAGTATAATAGCAGAGTAATATACCCAAATCAATATTATTATAACAGAACCTGCTGCTCCATAAACAGTAGCTACAGTAGAACTACCTAAATAAAAACCAATAGCAAACTTTCCAAACATAAAGAAAAACGAAGTAAAACTAGAGCCAATCAATGCATCTTTCCAAGCAATATCGCCGTCTGGTAAGGTTTTAAAAATGATAGCAAATAAAATTGTGGTTGTTGCAAACAAAATTAAAATGTTGAAAATATAAAATATATAGACAGCAGTATCCGGAAAGTAGATCACTAACCTTGCATTCATAACATCCATCACCGTATTGACCATTAAACTCACCATCAATAAAAAACCTACTGAAGCAATCATAGAAAAAGACATCAATCTGTTTTTAACAAATTTCATAATGCCTTTATTAGGTTTGGCTTTTAATCCCCAGATATAATTAATAGAACTCTGTATTTCAGCAAAAACTCCAGAAGCTCCTATTAATAACATAATTCCACCAAATATTGCAGCAAAAGTATTGCTATCTGATAATTCTATGTTCTTTATAGTTTCCTGAATTTGAATAGCTGCTTTGTTACCAACCATACCGTTAATTTGACTGAAAAAACGTCCCGTAACTGCATCTCTACCAAAGAAAAAACTAAAAATAGATAATATAATAATCATTAAAGGAGGTAATGAAAATATAGTATAATAGGAAAGCGATGCACTTAGTTTTATGCCATTGTCTTTATCAAATTCTTGATAGGTTTGTTTTAATAAACCCCAAGTAGTTTTAAATACCTTCTTACTTTTCATACATATATGTTTCTATTCTACAAATTCAAAATTACAAAAACCGCAGCTAGCAATTTGAAATATAATTTACATAATTCCTAACAATTACTAGCCTTAAATACCAATGATAATGTAAAGATTAAGTTAATTTTAAATGATTTAATCCCTACTAAAAAATTTATGTATAAATTTATGTGAAATATTTAAAGACAACTTTAAGAATAAATACACTACTTATGGAAAATAGCAATACAAGAAGAAATTTTTTAAAACAAACAGCCATTTTATCAACAGGAACTATAATTGGATCCAGTTTATTTAATACTGCTTTTGCTTCCGAAAAGAATACAAATTCAGAGAAACACATTTTAGAGGCAGCAATTGTAAATGCCGAAGATATTTATACGCTTCCTAAATTAGCATACTCATATGATGCTTTAGAACCTCATATAGATGTTACGACTATGGAAATTCACCACAAGAAACACCATCAGGGATATGTCACCAATTTGAATAAAGCAATTGAATCATTAAATAAAAATCTAATTGAACAATCAAAAACTTTAGAAAATATTTTTGAAAAAATATCAAAATTTCCTGATTCAGTAAGGAATAATGCTGGAGGACATTACAACCACAGTTTATTTTGGACATTAATGAAACCAAACGGTGGTGGAAATCCTAAAGGAAAGCTAGCCGAAGCTATAAATAATGACTTTGGTTCTTTTGAGGAATTTAAAAAACAATTTAGTGATGCCTCGATGAAGCGATTTGGTTCCGGTTGGGCTTGGTTAGTTGTTCAAGACGGAAAATTAGTAATTGGTTCTACTGCCAACCAAGATAATCCTTTGATGAGATTGCGCGGTAAAGGATTAAAAGGGAAACCTGTTTTGGCTTTAGATGTTTGGGAACATGCCTATTATTTAAAAAATCAAAACCGTAGAGCAGATTATGTTACTTCATTTTGGAATGTAGTAAACTGGGACGCTGCTGAAAATTTATTCAATTCTTAAATTATATTTTTGAGGCTCTAAATTACAAGAATACTTTAGAGCCTTATTTAAAAAAAGAGTTGAAAAAATTATGAATTCATTGGTTTTACAAGATTATTTCTATGTTAAACTAAACTATAAAAAGTTACAGTGGGGCTAAAAATGTATAGCTTTGCATCACCAAATTAAAATAATGATAAACCCTTCGGCATCTGGTTGGATAGATAAGTTTTTTGTTAAGCAAAAATTCTCAGAAGAAACCATTTCTAAAAACACGGATATTTTTTATACTAATATAAGAAACACCGGATTTATATACGGCCATATAATTTCTTTTCATACTGTAGAGCCTATTGAAACCAAAGGTTGGTTTAAAGATGAAATCTCTAAAGTAGCATTACTAAACACCTTATACGGTGTTTTTTGCATAAACAATACCGATATAAGTCCTCTAAACTTCATTGATAAAACAGTTCGTTTTTATAATGAAATGCATCCGCAAGGTTTTAATTTATTTCAAAAAATTCTTCCTAAGAGCTCTCCTTCTCTAACTTTAGAAAAAATCATTGATGAGCGAGTTCAAACTAATGATAGCATTATCAGTAAAAACTTTTCTCATCTGGTAACAAATGCCTTATTATTTATTGATGTACTAGCTTTTAGACAATATCTAATTCACGGAGAAATACCCGATAAATACCTTAAAAAAATTGAGGAAACAATTGTAAATATTGTTACAATAGCATTAAAGGTAAAATCTAAAAAGTCTCAATATGATGACTTATTAATTAAACTATTTGAAGCCTCAATACGGTATACAAAATTTTCAAAGGTTTCTGTTGAAAGCTTAGAAACACTACAGCTAAACTATTTTACAACCGATTTAGAAAAATATTATTTGATAGACATGGCTGGTATGGCATTATGGAGTGATGCGAAGATTGAAAATGACGAAATGTATTTTTTACATACTTTGGGTAAAATTCTGTCAATACCAGATAAATTTGTAGAGGAGAGTGTTGCTAATACCCATGACTTTATTTTTAACCATAAAAAGGAAATTCCTTATTTCAATTATTCCAATCCTGTAAAGCACTTCTATGATCAAACTACCCAAAGCGTAGTTACCTTAATTAGTAGAAATAAAAATAGGCTGATAAAGGAAATTATGCAAAGCAAAGAATTGGTTGTTTTGTTATCTTACTCTACACGCAGAGATTTAGACGAAAAAGAGAAAAAAAAGGTAAAAAAGCAATTATTAGAAATTTGTAAAACAGTTCCCTCATTAGCCATCTTTTTATTGCCTGGAGGTACTTTATTATTACCTATTTTGATCAAATTTATCCCGCAATTACTACCTTCTGCATTTAATGAAAATCTAGAAGATCAATAATTATTAATCCATGCAAAATGATTTTCTCGAATCGTTTCTTTATTATTTTTAATATATTCTAAAAAAGATTTTGCTACAGGACTCATTTTCTTTCCTTTTAACCAAATCAGTCTCCAAGATGTAATAATTGGTAATCCATTGGCTGGAAGCAGGATCAAACTACCATTATCTAACTCATTTTTAAGACCAATTACTGGCATGATAGAAATCCCTATTCCGGCAATAACAGCTTGCTTTACAGCTTCGTTAGATGTTAGCGTAATTTTCATTTTGGGCTCTATTTTTTGTTTAATAATATACTCTTCCATTGCAATTCGCGTTGCCGATCCTAATTCTCTAGAAAGAAGTGGTGCACTAGAAAATAAAGTAAGGAAATTTTTCTTTGTAACCTGAATTACGTTTGAATTTCCAACCAAATGAAGTTTATTTTCAATTAAAACTTCCGACTCTATATCTAAATCTTTTGGTAAAACAGAAACTAAAGCAAAATCTATTTCATTATTTTTTAATGCTTTTACGACTTTCACTTTGTTATTTACGTCCATTTCCAATTCTATTTCATTGTGTAATTTTAAAAAATCACTCAAATAATAAGGAATTACATATTTTCCGGTAGAAACTACAGAAAGCTTTAATCTACCCGAAAGTTTACCTTTAAAGGCTACTGTTTTATAATTTATAGCGTGAACTTCATTAAGAATATTTTCTGCAGCAATAGCAATTTCTTTTCCGAAATCAGTTACATACAAACGCTTTTTAATTATTTCTGTCAATGGTATTTCAAACTGATCTTGAAAATTTCTTAACTGAATAGAAACGGCAGGTTGTGTCAAAAACAATTCCTCAGCAGCTCTAGTAACACTTAAAGTCTGAGTCACTTTTAAAAAAACCTGAAGCTGATGCAAAGTATAGTTCATAAATTTATTTTATGTATTTCATTACAAATATAAATAAAAATATATGAATTAAAAATTCGAATTTTGTCCCATCAAATTGTAAAACACAAAACAACATGACACGAATTACAGTAGCAAAAGGAGACGGAATTGGACCAGAAATCATGAATGCCACTTTAGAAATTATTAAGGCTGCAGGAGCGCAAATTGAAATCGATGAGATTGAAGTTGGTGAAAAAGTGTATTTATCCGGGAACACATCAGGTATTGCGTCTGAATCTTGGGACATCATTAGAAGAAATAAAATTTTTCTAAAAGCACCCATTACCACTCCACAAGGTGGTGGTTACAAAAGTTTAAATGTAACGACAAGAAAATTTCTAGGTTTGTATTCGAATGTAAGACCTTGTATGAGCTTACACCCTTTTGTAGAAACGAAACATCCAAAAATGGATATTGTAATAATTCGGGAGAATGAAGAGGATTTATATGCTGGTATCGAACATCAACAAACCGACGAAGTAATTCAATGTCTAAAATTGATAAGTAGACCTGGTTGTGAAAAAATTGTTCGCTATGCCTTTGAATATGCAAAAGTATATGGAAGAAAAAAAGTGACCTGCTTTACCAAAGACAATATTATGAAGCAAACAGATGGATTGTTTCACCAAGTTTTTGACGAAATAGCACTCGAGTATCCTGAAATTGAAAACGAACACTGGATTATTGATATAGGTGCTGCAAAAATGGCCGATACACCAGAAATTTTTGATGTAATAGTTACTTTAAATCTTTATGGTGATGTTTTATCAGATATTGCTGCTCAAATTGCAGGTTCGGTAGGTCTTGCAGGATCAGCAAATATTGGTGAAGAATGTGCGATGTTTGAGGCCATTCACGGATCGGCACCACGTAGAGCGGGTCAAAATATGGCCAATCCTTCAGGTTTACTAGAAGGAGCTGTCATGATGCTAAATCATATCGGGCAAACCGAAATTGCTGAAAAAGTTCAAAACGCTTGGCTTAAAACAATAGAAGATGGTATTCATACTTACGATATTTTTAAAGAAGGAATTAGTAAACAAAAAGTAGGAACCAAAGAGTTTGCGCAAGCAGTTATCACTAATTTAGGAAACAAACCTAGCATTTTAAAAGAAGTTTCATTTTCTAAAGATGCTGTTCTAAACCTACCAAAATATGTAAAAAAACCAAGCGCCAAAAAAGAATTAGTTGGAGTTGACTTATTTGTAGACTGGAAAGGGACAGATCCTGATGAAATTGCAGAAAAAATGAAAAGGATTATCCTTGAAAATATAAATCTCACGATGATTACTAATCGTGGTATAAAAGTTTGGCCAGAAGGCTTTAAAGAAACATTCTGCACAGATCACTGGCGTTGTCGCTTTAAACCAACAAATGGTAGCTTAATGACCAAAGGACAAATTATAGCTCTTTTATCAAATGCACAATTATCAAAAATAGATGTTATTAAAACAGAAAACCTTTATGAATTTGATGGAAAAGCAGGATATTCTTTAGGTCAAGGACAATAATTAATAAAAACAAAAACTATGAACATACAACTTCTTGAAGGCGAATTTAATACAAATGAAGCTTTAGAATTAATTACTAAAATGATTGCTGTAAAAATAAAATTTCATGAGGGAAAAATATGTAATTCCCATCAAGAAGAAGATATTAAAAGCAGAGAAAATAAAATAAAAAAACTTCAAAATTCAATACACGATATCAGACTTTATTTGAATAAAAATGCAACAAGTGTACATCTTGAATCATCTATACAAATTAAATAGTTGTCTGTTTTTATATCAAACTTCCTAAATAATAATGTATGGATAATCAAAGAGATTTTAAATTAATTGAAGGTCGTTTTACAACTGAAGAAGCCAGTGATCTCTTAGGAGCGCTTTTTAATTATAAAATTGACTACCACTGCAGACAAGATTTCAGCAATCATATTCGGTTTAATCAAGACATTGGTTATTCTAAAAATAGAATTGTAGAATTAATTAAATCAAAAGAAGCAATTGAGCAAATCATAGAGAACTCAAAAGCAAATAATGAAAATCTAATTATCCAAGGTACCATTTCAATTCGTACTGAAAAATAATATGTATAAAGGAAGATCAATTTTTATTGCAACCAAACACAAAAAAGAAACAGTTATTGCCCCACTTTTAGAAAGTAAACTTGGGGCGTACTGTTGCACCTCTGATTTCTTGGATACAGATATTTTAGGTACTTTTTCTGGAGAAATTTCTAGGAAAGAAGATGCACTGTCAACATTAAGAAACAAATGCATTTTAGGTCACAAGCTCACCAATTGTGATTTAGTAGTTGCTAGTGAAGGTTCTTTTGGAGCTCATCCTACTCTGTTTTTTGCAGCTGCTGATGAAGAGCTAGTAATGCTGAAAGATTTTAAAAATGATCTTGAGATTGTGGGAAGAGAACTAACTCTAGAGACTAATATGGATAGTGAAATTATACTAACACAAGCTAATCTAATTGATTTCGCAAAAAAAATAAATTTTCCATCGCATGGAATTATTCTAAAATTAGAAGAAAATAATAGTACAAAAATTAGAAAGGAATTTAAAGATATAGAAGACTTACTGCTGTTGTATAACACTTTAAAAAATCAGAATGGAAATATAACTGCTGAAACGGATATGCGAGCACTTTACAATCCGACTCGTATGAAGGCTATTAAAAAAGCAACTGAAAATCTTATAGCGAAAATTAAAAATGAATGTCCAAGATGTAAAACACCTGGTTTTGATATTATTTCAGCCAAACCAGGTTTACCTTGTGAAAGCTGCTCTTTTCCTACACGCTCCACTTTGAGTTATACTTATCAATGTAAAAAATGCGCCTATACGCATGAAAAAAAATTTCCTCGCGGTATTGAAAAGGAAGATCCAACCTATTGTGACAATTGTAATCCTTAATAAAATGATGATTGAAATATCTACAGATATAAACAAAGCCAAAAAAATTCTTGAAAACAATGAATTAGTAGCTATTCCTACGGAGACAGTCTATGGTTTAGCAGGCAATATTTACAGCGAAACTGCAATAAAAAAAATATTTGAGACCAAAAAAAGACCCTTCTATAATCCTTTAATAGTGCACATTCACAATAAAAAGCTAATAGATGAAATAGCGATAAATATACCAGAAAAAGCAAGAATATTAGCGGATGCATTCTGGCCGGGATCACTAACCTTACTTTTAGAAAAGAATATTAAAATACCGGATATTGTTACTGCAGGTAGAAATTCAGTTGCTGTTCGAGTACCTAATCATCCTTTGACTTTAGAATTATTAAAAGCATTAAATTTTCCTTTGGCTGCACCTAGTGCAAACCCATTTGGATCTATAAGTCCAACTAGAGCTCAGCATGTAGCCGATTATTTTTCAAATGATATTGCCATGGTTTTAGAGGGTGGCAATTGTGAAAATGGTATAGAATCAACCATTATAGGTTTTAAAAACGATCAACCTATTATATATCGTTTAGGATCCATAAGTATTGAGGAAATCGAAGTACTAGTTGGACCGCTTAAAGTAAAAAACCACAGTGAAAAGTTACCAGAATCACCAGGAATGTTATCTCGGCATTATGCTCCAAAAACAAAAACTATTTTAGTTGAAGATATAGAAAAAGAGCTATCCTTACATGCTAACAAAAGAATTGGAGTTATCGTTTTTAAAACTATAATAGATAAAACAAACATTAATTATACTGAAATTCTTTCAGAAAAAGGAGATTTAAAAGAAGCAATGTCCAATTTATATGCAGCAATGCATAGACTTGATAAATTAAAATTAGATTTAATAATTGCACAAAAATTCCCGGAAGAAGGTTTGGGAAAATCTATAAACGATCGTTTAGAACGTGCAACAAAAGAATAGTATGTGCAGACTTTACACGCTTCTTCTAACAAAAAAAATCACCCGAAGGCGATTTTTTATTACTTATAAATTTAGCAATTGATACACATCATCAAGCTCTTCATTTGAGCCTATATTAACTTTTAAATCTGTTACAAAACCTGAATTCAATCCGTAAACCCAGCCATGAATAGTTAAATCTCGACCATTTTTCCATGCCCCTTGTACAATTGAAGTCTTAGCTAGGTTGTAAACTTGTTCTTTAGTATTGACCTCAACAAAAGTATTAAAACGTTCCGTTTCGTCTTCAATGGAATTTAAATATTTGTCATGCAAACGATATTCATCTTTGATATGACGAAGCCAGTTATCAATAATACCTACTGAATCATTACCCATTGCAGCTTTTACACCTCCACATCCATAATGTCCGCAAACAATGACATGCTTTACTTTCAAAACATTTACTGCATAATCCAGTACACTTAGCATATTCATATCGGAATGCACTACCATATTAGCGATATTCCTATGAACAAAGACCTCTCCGGGTTTAGCTCCAATAATCTCATTGGCTGGAACACGACTATCGGAACATCCAATCCATAACAAGGGTGGTGTTTGACCTTTTGCTAAATCTTTAAAAAAGTTTGGGTCTTTTAATAAGCTATTTTCTACCCACTTTTTATTATTCTCTAATATTTTCTTATAAAAATCACTCATCTTTCTATTTGTTTTTTAATTTAAATTTGGCACAGAACTTCAAAAAATTGATAATAAAATCTTTTTTTAAAGCTTGAATTACATCGGCCTCTTATTTGTTTAATTATTAATTTTGATAAACTTCATTAAATTTTTCCTTTTTAACCATTGCTCTTTTGGCTACATCATAATAATGTTCAAACGTAACGTGATTCGTTAATTCTGGAGTATTTTCTAGCTCGTAAGCCTTTTTAAAACCTTTTAACTTTACCTTAATATTTTCGTCTACTGCTCTCGTTGCTTTGAACTCCTTTATTAAATCTAGAATATCATGAGAGATATACACTGTATCCTTAGCGTTGATAATCACATTAGAATTTTCAGGTATTTCACTCAAAGTCAATTTAATCGCCGCTTTATTCAAGAAAGACACCTCTTGAGCTAAATCGATATGAATAATATCACCGTCAACATATTGCTCTTTTTTGAAACTATATGCTCTTTTTAGATTTCCTCTTAGGATAAAAATAACGCTGATGATAATCCCCAATAACACTCCTTTGAGTAAATCTGTGGCCACAACTGCAACCAAAGTGGCAATAAAAGGAACAAACTGATACTTCCCTTTTTCCCAAAAATGTATAAAAGTTGCTGGTTTCGCTAGTTTATATCCAACTAAAATAAGAATTGTTGCCAAAGTTGCCAATGGTATTTTGTTCAAAATAACAGGGATAGCCAATACACTTAGCAGTAGCAATACACCATGAATAATAGCTGACATTTTAGATTTAGCACCAGCATTATTATTAGCAGATGATCGAACAACAACTGATGTCATAGGTAATCCTCCTAAGAGAGAGCTAACAATATTACCAATACCTTGCGCTTTTAGCTCAATATTAGTATCAGTATACCTTTTTTGAGCATCCATTCTGTCGGAGGCTTCAATACACAATAATGTTTCGATTGAGGCAACTATGGCAATCGTTAAACCAACTATCCATACTTGAGGATTTGTAATTCCAGCAAAATTAGGAGTTACAATAATAGCCTTAAACTCTTCAAAAGATTGAGGAATAGGCAAACTAACTAAATGTTCTTTGGAAATTGCTAATGAACTTCCTGTTTGTATAAATAATTCATTTAAAATAATTCCTATTATTACCGCGACCAAAGCACCTGGCACTAGTTTCAATTTTTTCAAAAAAGAAAATTTATCCCATGAAATTAAGATTACCAAAGAGGCTAATGTAATGACAAGCGCTCCCAATTCAATATGGTTAAAGACTTCAAATAATGCAGAAAATGAGTTATTCCCATCGTTCTGCACAAAAGACTGATTCCCTTCAAAATCCGCATCATAACCAAAAGCATGAGGTATTTGTTTCAAAATAATTATTACTCCAATACCTGCTAACATTCCCTCAATTACGTTCGTTAGAAAATAATTAGAAATGCTTCCCGCTTTTAGAAAACCTAGCGCTAATTGCAATAATCCTGCTATAAAAACCGCCGTTAGGAAAACATCGAAAGCTCCTAAATCGGTTATTGCTGTTAAAATAATTGCTGTTAAACCAGCTGCAGGTCCACTAACACTAATATGAGACTGACTCAAATACCCCACTACGACACCACCAATAATTCCAGAGATAATTCCAGAGAATAATGGTGCGCCTGAGGCCATTGCAATCCCTAAACATAAAGGAAGTGCAACTAAAAAAACGACCAATCCTGATGCAAAATCAGATTTTAAATTGGCCAAAAGATTGACTTTTTTTGACATAATATTACATTAAATTATAAGTTAATATGCTACATATCACAAAGAATGTAGTAATTTAATTTTAATCGAAATATTATGCTTTATTAGGCGGGGGAGAAAAAATAGATGCCGAAACATTATCATGTTTAGATAAGTTTTCAGATAGTATTAAACTAGAGTTGTTGATTTTTTCATCGTTAAAACCGATGTAAGAAGAATTATTTATATAAACTATGCTTTTAATTTCTTTATGAGTGTGATGCTCCTCTTCAGACATATTAAAAAACATAGATATATCACAAGACTTTTCTATCACTGTTACAAATGCAGGAGTAGATAAAAACGCAATAAATAAGAATAAAAAAAGACTTGCTATTATTTTCATTAAGGCAAAAATAGTTAATAAGGAAGAATAAATTTTATAACTATTAAAAATTTTAAATAAATTTAACATCCACAAAAAAAGCAGAACACTAACTTATTAGTATTCTGCTTTATTATAAAAACTTAAGAAATATTATAAACTTTCTTCTAACCAAGCTTGCATCATCCAAATTGTTTTTTCTTGTTCAGCAATAAAATCACTCATCATTGAGTTGGTTCCTTCGTCATTAATTTCGGCAGATTTATTAAGAATTTCTCTTTCAATTTTTAATAAATGGGATAAAGAATTCACAATCAAATGAACTGCTTTTTCGTCAACAGAAATATTTTTACCAACAACTAAAGTATTGTTTTTAATGTAATCTTCAAACGTATGAAGAGGGGTTCCTCCTATTGTCAAAACTCTTTCGGCAATCAAATCAATTTTTAATTGCGAATCTGTATATAATTCTTCAAACTTTACATGTAGATCAAAAAAGCGTTTTCCTTTAATATTCCAATGAATTCCTCTTAAATTTTGATAATATACTTGAAAATTTGATAAGAGCGTATTTAGATCATTAATAATCAACTCTGATTCCTTAACTGCTAGTCCTAAAATGTTAGTTTTCATTGTTCAATTTTTATTAATTAGGTTGTTTTGTAAATTTAGTCAAACATTAAAGAAAAACACCATAATAAAAAGTTATTGTTTTACTAAATTTGCATTAGAAAAAAGTATACCATGACAATCACACAATTAAAATATGTTCTTGCAGTTGCTGAGCACAAAAATTTCACTCTAGCTGCTGAAAAATGTTTTGTGACGCAACCCACTTTGAGTATGCAAATTCAAAAAATAGAAGAAGAATTGAGCATTCAAATTTTTGATCGAACCAAAAAACCAATCCAACTTACTGATATTGGTCTCAAAATAGTAAATCAAGCCAAAAATATTGTCAATGAAGCGGATCGCATTCAAGACATCGTAGAACAGCAAAAAGGTTTTATTGGAGGAGAGTTTAGATTAGGAATCATTCCTACTATAATGCCCACTTTGCTTCCTATGTTTCTGAATAATTTCATCAAAAAATATCCAAAAGTAAAACTGATTATTGAAGAGTTAAACACAGATGAAATCATTACAAGACTCAATAACGGTCATCTAGATGCTGCCATTGCTGCTACTCCTTTGATGGAAGAGAAAATCAAGGAAATTGTACTTTATTTTGAGCCCTTTGTAGCATACATACCAGAGAGCCATCATCATTTTCAGAAAGAAGAAATAGAAATCTCTGACTTAAACTTAGATGAAATTCTATTATTACAAGACGGACATTGTTTTAGAGATGGAATTTTAAATTTATGCAAAAATTCTCCTCGCAGCGATAAAGGTCATTTTCAGTTAGAAAGTGGGAGTTTTGAAACGCTTATTAAATTAGCCGATGAAGGATTAGGGACAACATTGTTGCCTTATTTGCATACACTTGATCTAAAAGAGAGTGACAAGTTAAAACTGCGTCATTTTAAGGAGCCAAAACCTGCTAGAGAAGTTAGCTTGATTTTTCCAAAAAACGAGTTGAAAATTCAGATTATTGAAGCCCTCCGAATCACTATAGCTGGAGTTATTAAAGGGGCTATTGTTTATCAAAATGTTCAAATTATAAGTTCAATACATAAGAAATAAAAAAAGGAACCCAATTGGGTTCCTTTTTTTTATGAATTTACTATGAGTAAGCATTGTTTTAATTCTGGTTTCTCCATGGTGAAATTTTCTAACCATTCTCTCAATTGTTCCATTTCGTAAGGTAACAACATTTTGATTGCTTTTTCTAGTTCCTTACAGAAAAGGCTAGCATCAAAACTTACTCTTTCTAAAACTGATTTCGTATAATCATACATAATTTTCGACATAATTTAAGGCAGATTTGGTTATATTCAAATTCTAAATCAATGTAAAAATACATCCTTTTTAGTTACTGCATCATAATTTAACGAAGTTTTTGGTTTTTATTTTTTTAAATTATAATTCACTGATTTTTAAGTAATTAATTTTATAATTTTATAATTTACTTGCTCTAAACATTTCTCTTTTTCCTGGTGGCCCTGCAAGTTTTTCAACTGTAAATCCAACTTCAATCATACTTCTTTTGACCACTCCTCTAGCAGCATAAGTGACTAAAACACCTTTTGGCTTGAGAGCTTGGTACATTTTTCTAAAAATTTCTGTGCTCCATAATTCCGGTTGAACTCTATATCCAAAAGCATCAAAATAAATTAAGTCGAATTTGTTTTCATCAATAATTTCTTCAAAAAACTGTTTCCTTTTAGTTAGTGAAAAGTTTTCCTTCAATAAGATTTTTTCTTCCCAGCTACTTTCATGTATCTTTTCAAAAATTACACTCTCTGCTTGCGCTCCTAACTCGGCAACGTAATTCATATGCTTTACTTCTTCTGCCGAAATTGGATAAGCCTCAACACCTACATAATCAATCTTTTGTTCCATTTTTTGAGATTCCAAAACAGTAATGAATGTATTTAAACCAGTACCAAATCCAATTTCCATAATAGCCACTTCTCTATTTTTAAATAAAGAAAGTCCGTTTTTGATAAAAACATGTTGTGCTTCCTGAATCGCTCCATGTTTAGAATGATAACATTCATCCCAATCTGTAAGTTGTATGGTTGTAGAACCATCGAGTGTTTGTATTATTTCTCTTTTCAAAATTATATTTTAAAGTTAGGTTACTAAATATTTACCTGTTGTCAAATTTAATAAAACTAAAACTCTCCCTTCCTAAAAAGGTATTATTTATTATAAAATCAATAGAATAGCTATTCTTTTTATCAAATTTTATAACTGATTTGTAATAGATAGTTAAAAGCTATAAATAATAATGTTTAGATAAGAGTTCTGCTTATTTTTTATCTAATTTTGCAGTTATTAAAATACAGCTTATTAAGCATTCTATATTTTAAAAAATGCTTACAACATTAAAATTAAAAACAATACAATATTATGAGTACTACTCAAACTAACAAAATTGAAATTTTAAAATCTGCTACTTCAAAAATAAACGAAGTAGATTTTGGAAACTTAAGCTTTGGTTCAGTTTTTACGGACCATTTATTTGAATGTGATTTTAAAAATGGGGAATGGCAAAAACCAGTCATTAAGCCTTATGCGCCTTTTTTGTTAGACCCATCAAGTAGGGTTTTTCATTATGGTCAAGCGATTTTTGAAGGAATGAAAGCCTATAAAGATGCAAATGATGATGTTTGGCTTTTTAGACCTGATGAAAATTACAATCGTTTTAATAAATCAGCTTTGAGAATGGCTATGCCTGAAGTCCCTGAAGAAATATTCATGAACGGACTAAATCAATTATTGCAATTGGATGAAGCTTGGATAAAAAAAGGAAAAGGGAATGCAATGTATATTCGTCCTTTTATGATTGCAACAGGTACAGGTGTAATTGCTAACCCATCTCATGATTATAAATTTATGATCATTTTATCTCCTGTGACTTCTTACTATTCTGGTGATGTAAAAGTTCTTATTGCAGAACACTTTAGTAGAGCTGCGAATGGTGGAATTGGAGCTGCAAAAGCAGCTGGTAATTATGCAGCACAATTTTATCCTACCAACCTAGCTAATCAAGCAGGATTTCAACAGGTTATCTGGACAGATGACGCTACACATACAAAACTAGAGGAAGCAGGCACAATGAATGTATTCTTTAGAATAAATGATACTTTATTTACTGCTCCAGTAAGTGAGCGTATTTTAGACGGTGTAACTAGAAAAACACTTATTGAATTGGCTAAAAGTGAAAATATAGCGGTAGAAATTCGTCCAGTTTTAGTTTCTGAACTTGTAGAGGCTGCAAAAAACGGTAGTTTAAAAGAAATTTTTGGTGCAGGAACAGCAGCAGTTGTTAGCCCAATATCAGGATTTTCATATCAAGATGTATATTATGACTTGCCTAAAATTGAAAAGTCAGTAGCTATTCAATTGAAAGATAAATTAACTAATATTCAAAATAAATTAGAAGAGGATACTTTTGGATGGACTGTTAAGATCTAAAAAAGTAGAATACCAAAATATAAAAAGGCGATAACGTAATGATTATCGCCTTTTTTATTTATGAAAAATTTATTGCAGTTTCTATTTAATGTAAAATTACAGCTTCTAAATTACTTTTTTAAAATAGCAGAAAAATCAGGTTTAAAATATCTTGGCCCTTTCATTACTTTTCCATCTTCTCGGTAAATAGGATTTCCGTTTTCATCTAACTTACTCATATTACTACGTTGAATTTCATCAAAAACAGCTTCTATCTTATGTTGTAATCCATGTTCTAAGATTGTACCGCACAAAATATATAACATGTCACCAAGAGCATCAGCAATTTCTGTTATATCGTTATTTTGTACTGCTTCGAGATATTCTTCATTCTCTTCTTTCATTAGATTATAGCGAAGTTCATGCGTATTTGATCCCAAGTCGGCAGTAGGTATTTCACTAAAATTTAATTTAAAAGTTGTATGAAATTCTTTTACGGCATTTATTTGTTTTTGCATCTATTACTATTTATAAAATGAAAAGACAAATTAGTAAACTATTATTAAACTAATCCCTAAATTTGTAAAAAAATATTTTTAATTATGTTTAGTAAGGATCAATTAATATTTGCAGGTCTTTTTTTTATTGTATTTGTCATTGCAATAACATTTGCTTATCGAAAAGATATAGGACTACATAGGATATTTTATAAAGGAAGCTATAAAATATTGATCGGATTTATCGCTTTTATTGGTATTTTATTTTTAATCAAAATTTTCTTTAAAAGATAAATTTTAATTCCAACCATCTATTGTCTGCCTTTTGGTGGACTTTTTTTTATAAAATTGTAAAAGTATGTATTCTTTACATTTTTCTTAAAACTTAATAGATAGTTAAAAACCAAATGTTTGCAAATAAAAATTAGTGATAAATAATTAAAAAAACATCAGTTAGGAATGCAAAATATTTAAAGACAAAAGGGTGATTTTTATTAAATCATTTAAAAAAATTAAATATTTACCTTAAAGTTTTATTCAGAAAATACCATTATAATTATTTAACAGTTTCTATAACTTGTTAATTAAATTTTTAACTTTACAGAAATTAATAAACCCGTGTATTATGAGGATTTTAAAATATTTGTTTCTTTTACTACTTCTTAGCTTAGTTGCTATATCTATTTTTGTTGCAACTCAAAAAGGGGATTTTACTGTAGAAAGAAGTCAAATTATAAATTCCTCAAAAGCAAACGTGTTTAGCTACGTGAATGATTTAAGAAATTGGGAAGATTTTAGTTCACTATTGATTGAAGATCCCTCTATAAAAATCAGCTATTCAAACAAAACAATTGGACCTGGCGCTTCATACACTTGGCAAGGCAAAGAGGGAGCTGGTGATTTGAAAACTATTTTTGTAAAAGAAAACGATAGTATTGCACAAAAAATGAACTATGACGGTACTTCATCGTCAGTTTTTTGGAAATTCAAAGATACTATAGGCGGTACTAAGGTAACTTGGAAAACCATTGGTAAAATGAATTTTTATATGAAAGTGAGTACTGCTTTTAATGGCGGAATTTACAGAATTATAGGTAAAACGTACGAAAAGAGTTTAGCCAATTTAGATAAGATTCTTGATTACGAAATAAATACATACAACTTAAAAGTAAATGGTTTATCAAAAGTAGCTACCACTTTCTATTTAAATCAAACTTTTACTAGTAAAATTACTAATGTAACAAAAAATTCAAGAATAGTATTCTATAAGATTATTAAGTTTTGTAATCAAAACAAAATAGATCTAAATGGCAAGCCATTTATTATTTATCACAATTACGATGTCACCAACGACTTAACACGAATTTCTGTTTGTGTACCAATAAAAAATCAAATATTAACAAGTTCTGGAAGCGATATTTTAAGCGGAAAACTCGAAGGATTTGACGCTGTTAAAACAACTATGGCAGGAGATTATTCTCATACTAAAAAAGCAATAGAAAAAACTATAGCATACAGTAACACAAATGTTATAGAATTGGATAAATCATTCTCTCACTTAGAAATTTTTAAAACTAGTAGGTCTGAAAATAAAAGTCCATCAAAATGGATTACGGAGATTTACTTTCCAATAAAAATCAAAGTAGTACCAGTTAATACCTATATTCCGTTTAGAAAACCAGAACCTGCAGTTGTAACAGAACCTGCGGTAAATAAGCCAGAGGAACAATCTGAGTTTTAACTTTTTTATCCTTTACATTAAACCTTTTTACTAAATTCTATTCTAACCTAGAAAAAACAATTTTGCAAGAAGAAAAGGAATTTATAGAACAATTATTAAATCTTAAAACGCAAAATCAAGCGTTTGAGAAGTTGATAGTGGATTCTCAAAGGCCTCTTTACAATCATATCAGAAATATCGTTCTCAATCACGATGACGCTGATGATGTTTTGCAGAATACTTTTGTGAAAATTTTTCTAAATTTAAAAAATTTCAAAGGAGAAAGTAAACTCTTCTCTTGGATGTATCGCATTGCTACTAATGAAGCATTAAATTTTTTAAAGCAAAAATCAAAAAGAAATGAAATTCCTTCTGAAGCGGTTCAAAATAAAGCTATAGAAAATCTTGAAGCAGATATTTATTTTGATGGAAATGAAATACAATTAAAATTACAAAAAGCAATAGCGTTATTACCTGAAAAGCAACAGTTGGTTTTTAAAATGAAATATTTTGAAGAACTTAAATATGAAGCTATTTCCGAAATTTTAGGCACATCAGTAGGTGGGTTAAAAGCCTCTTATCACATTGCAGTAAAAAAAATTGAAGCATTTATCAATAGAAATTAAACCTTTTTAAAATAAGAGTGTCTTATAAGCATATGAAAACATTTAAATTAGAAAACGAGACTAAAATAGAATCTGGATTTAAAACACCAGATAATTATTTTGATAATTTCTCCGCTAAAATGATGGAGAGGTTACCTATGAATGAACCTAAAGTGATTTCAATATTTCAAAAAAGAAAGAATTTATTTCTCCTGATAGCAGCAATTTTAGTGCTTGCACTTCTAGTTCCAACTTTATATAATTATTCTACTACGCAAAAATCAAATATGGATGCAGCTGCATTAGAAAATTACATTACCTATCAAACGAATGTAAATCAATATGATTTAATTAATGTATTGGAAACAGAAGATATTAATAACATAAAAATAAGTATGGTTCTTGAAGACAAGGCCATAGAAGATGTGTTATCATTAAATTCAAATTTAGAAAATCTTATTTTAGAATAACCACTAACCGTGATTTAAGTTACAATTAAAAAAAATAAAAAAAATGAACATTAGAAAACTATTATCAATTTTACTAGTACTAGTTTCTGTCTCCTTTTATGCTCAAAACGAAAGCATGAAAGAAAAAAAAGAAAAAATAAAAGTTCTAAAAGTTGCTTTTTTCACGACAGAATTAGATTTGACCAACGCTGAAGCTGAAAAATTTTGGCCATTATACAACACATATGATGACAATCAATTTGAGTTAAGACATCAAAAAATGAGAGCTTTTATGAAAAGAATGAATGATGGTTCTCTTGACAAATTATCGGAAAAAGAAGCGAGTAATTTTTTAAGTCAAATTGAGGACACCGAAGAAGAATTGTTTGCACTTCGAAAAAAATTCACTCAAAATGTAAAAGCAGTCCTACCTGCTACAAAAATTATAAAGCTTAGAAAAGCCGAAGAGGATTTCAATAGAAAATTGCTACAACAATATCGCAATAAAAGTGTACAAAAATAACCTCTTATTTTTTTTTTATTAATTCATAAAAAACCTAAAAAGTATAACTATTTTTACTTTTTAGGTTTTTTTATTCAAAGCGCATACGAACCATTTTATTTTGTCCAGCAGCAATAGCAGTATTTTTATTTATAAAACGTATGGTATTAAAACTCTTATCTGTACTTAATTGACTCCATGAAGTTCCACTATTTGAAGAATAATACACTCCTGAAGTTCCAACTGTTACAAGAGATTTGCCTTTTGTATTAGGAACAAACTGAACACAAGATGCATAACCAAAACCTTCCTTTTCCGCAACAAGATTCCATGATTTACCTCCATTTATAGTAAGTGCTTTGTTAGAAAAATTCTGTTTTAAATCATCATAATTACCACCGGCAACAAATCCGATATTCGAATCATAAAAATCAGCTGTAAATATTCCTGTCATCGCTTTTCCTTGAACAATCGGTGTTTCATAAACCATCCATTTAGCACCGCGATCTGGAGAATAAAAAACTCTAGATTTTTTGCCACCAGAAACGATCCATGTATCATTTCCTTTTATAACAATATTAGTATTACTTGCTGCAAAAGCGGCTTCCCCTTCTTCTACCTTTGGTAATTTATCACATGGGATTTTTGACCATGATTTTCCACCATCTTTAGTTATAATTATATTCAAACAATTATTTATTGGATCGCCCATAGCAATTCCTTGGTTGTTGTCCCAAAACTGCATACTATCAAAAAAAACCTTCTCATGGTTTTCTTGATAAACTAATTTTACAGTAGCGTCATGTTTAGAAATTTGATAGAGTAATGCTGGATTTGAAACGCTTAAAACAAAAACATGCTTTGCTGTTTGCGCTATACTTCTAAATTCTAGTTTTAAAGAATCTTTGGTGATTAAATTCTCTTTTTTTTGTTTGGTATTCAAATCAAAAAAACCATGTCTCCCTTTATCAGCAGCATACCAAATTTTATTTTTGTCAATCTGTATGGCTCTAATACTTATTTTATCTTGAAATAAAGTATCAATCTTTACTGATTTAAAGTGTTCTTGACTTAAAGTATTTGCTTGTTTTATGTTACATGATACAAAGAAAATCAAGACAAGTAGAAATAGTATAGAATTTTTCATAACTAATAAATTTTGCGACAATTTACAACTATTTGAACAAATACAATCTTACTCTAAATTTTATTGGCATAGTAATTGGATTGTAAAAAAAAGGAACATTTAATCCCATAAATTATGAAAACGAAATTACTATTATTGAGTCTTTTGACTACTGTTTTCGCAACACAAATTCAAGCGCAAAAAAGAATATCGGTAAACGCTAAGAATTCAGAAATAAGTGATAATCTTGATTTGAGAGCAGTTGCGTCTATTTTTGGAGATTCTAGAGACCTTCAAGATTTTGAAAGACGCCTTAACGATCCTGAGCTTCAAATTTCAAATTTAGATTTAAATAATGATGATCAAGTAGATTACTTAAGAGTTATTGAAACAGTTGAAAACAGAACGCACTTAATTATTATCCAATCTGTACTTGATCAAGATGTTTATCAAGATGTAGCTACTATAGATGTAGAAAAAGATAGAGATAATAAAATTCATGTTCAAGTTGTGGGTGATGTGTTCATGTATGGAGACAATTACATATACGAACCCGTTTATTATACACCTCCAATAATTTACGCCTCATTTTGGTCGACCAATTATCGCCCTTATTATTCTACTTGGAACTGGAATTATTATCCTTCTTATTATTATGCTTGGAATCCTTTTCCAGTGTTTCGATATAGAAATAATATCAATATTAGTATCAATATCAATAATAATTACAATTATGTAAATCACAGAAGAAATGATCGCACCGTGGTTTTCTATAATTCAAGACGATCGAATGGTTATGAGAGACAAAATCCAAATTATTCTTTTTCTAGAAGAAATGTAAATGTTGTAAATCGTTACGAACTTGATCAAAGACGAGGATCTAGAAATGACGTAAGTTATGCTAGTAGAAGAGGTAATTCATCAAGAGAAAACAGCCTACAAAGAGGTAATTCTTCTAGAGATTATTCTCAAAGCAGAACAAATCCTTCTAGCGAAAATAGACCTCAAAGAGGTAATTCTTCTAGAGATTATTCTCAAAATAGAACAAGCCGTTCTACAGAAGAAACTCCTCAAAGAGGTAATTCTTCTAGAGATTATTCTCAGAACAGAACTAGCCCTTCTACAGAAGCAAGTCCTCAAAGAGGTAATTCTTCTAGAGATTATTCTCAAAATAGAACAAGTCCTTCTACAGAAGCAAGTCCTCAAAGAGGTAATTCTTCTAGAGATTATTCTCAAAACAGAACTAGCCCTTCTACAGAAGCAAGTCCTCAAAGAGGTAATTCATCTAGAGATTATTCTCAGAACAGAACTAGCCCTTCTACAGAAGCAAGTCCTCAAAGAGGTAATTCATCTAGAGATTATTCTCAAAACAGAATGAGTCCTTCTACAGAAGCAAGTCCTCAAAGAGGTAATTCATCTAGAGATTATTCTCAGAACAGAATGAGTCCGGCTCGAGAGTCTACTCCTGAGAGAGCGCAATCACAAAATAGAGGAAGCGGAGCAAGTGAATCGGCACCTCAAAGAGGTGAATCACAAAGAGGTAATTCCTCTCCTAGAAATAATAATAGACGAATTTAAATAAACTCTTTTAAAGAAATTAAGACACGGTTTTTAGCCGTGTTTTTTTTATTGTATAAAAAGCTACAATTTACTTTAAAATTGTATTTTTGACAAGTTATTTAAAATCACTACATGAGCGCATCGCACAAAGACCTGCATAGTAAATTAACTTTAGGCGGTTTATTAATTTCTTTAGGAATAATTTATGGTGATATTGGAACCTCACCTTTGTACGTAATGAAAGCCATACTTGGCGATCACATTATAAATGCTGATGTTGTTTTAGGAGGAGTATCAGCAGTATTTTGGACTCTTACTTTGCAAACCACCATTAAGTATGTAATGATTACATTAAGTGCTGATAATCATGGTGAAGGTGGTATTTTTGCCTTATATGCTTTGGTAAAAAAAACAAAAATAAAATGGCTAATTGTCCCCGCAATTGTTGGAGGAAGTGCACTTCTAGCCGATGGAATTATCACACCACCAATTTCTGTATCCTCCGCTGTAGAAGGAATTAGAAAATTTTATCCAGAAATAAATACAATTCCAATCGTTATTGGTATTTTATTCGTGCTTTTTGCTATCCAACAATTTGGTTCAAAATTAGTAGGTAAGTTTTTTGCTCCGATGATGATGGTTTGGTTCGCCATGCTTGCAGTATTAGGAATATCACAAATAGGACAAAACCTTACAGTTCTAAAAGCGATAAATCCATATTACGCGTACCATTTACTCTCTATTCATCCGGAAGGTTTCTTTGTTTTAGGATTTGTATTCCTATGTACTACTGGTGCAGAAGCTTTGTACTCAGACATGGGACATTGCGGACGCAAAAACATTAGAATAAGTTGGGTATTCGTAAAAACAACTTTAGTCCTAAATTATTTTGGACAAGCAGCTTATTTAATCGGTAAAGAAGGTGAAACACTACAAACCTTAGGAGGAAAGAATGGGAATCCTTTCTATCTTATCATGCCAGATTGGTTTCAGCCAATTGGTATTGTAGTAGCAACTCTAGCCGCTGTAATTGCATCACAAGCTTTGATTAGTGGTTCCTTTACTCTTATTAATGAAGCTATGAGATTAAACTTTTGGCCCAAAGTAAAAATAAAATATCCAACGGAATTGAAAGGGCAGTTATACATACCTTCTATAAACTGGTTGTTGTTTTTTGGATGTGTTGGAATCGTATTACACTTTGAGGAATCAAATAATATGGAGCATGCTTATGGTTTGGCAATTATATTGTGTATGATAATGACAACCATTTTACTTAACTATTATTTGATAATGAAAAGAGTAAAATTATATCTAATTGTACCTCTTATCACAACTTATTTATTAATCGAATTTAGTTTCTTAGCCGCAAATATTACAAAATTTGCCGATGGTGGTTATGTTACACTAATCATAGCAGCGATATTAATTAGCATAATGACAACTTGGTATCTAGCTAAACAAATTAACAAAAGCTACACTAAACTTGTTAAAGTAGAAGATTATAAAAAAGTACTAGCTGAATTGAGTGCTGATTTATCGATTCCAAAATATGCAACCCACTTAGTTTATATGACTAATGCAGGTAGAACTGATGAAATAGAAGAAAAAGTAATGTACTCTATTTTACAAAAAAGACCTAAAAGAGCTGATATTTACTGGTTTGTTCATGTAAATATATTGTCAGAACCTTACAAAGCGGAATATAAAGTTACTGAAATCGCAAAAGATGATTTATATCGTGTCGACTTTAATCTTGGTTTTAGAGAACCTACCAAAATTAACTTAATGTTTAGAGAGGTCATTAAAGACATGGTTAAAAAAGGCGAAGTAGATATTACAAGTAGATATGAATCATTGAATAAAAATAATATTATTGGTGACTTTAAATTTGTACTTTCGGAAAAATTCCTTTCTAATGACAGTCGTTTAAGATGGCACGAAAAGATAATAATGAATTCCTATTTCCTACTTAAAAAATTAAGTTTGTCCGAGGAAAAAGCTTTTGGTTTAGATAGTAGTTCTGTTAAAATTGAAAAATTTCCTATGGTGCTTCATGCTCCTGAAAAAGTAGATTTAATTAGAATAAAATAATTTTATCATCCAAAAACATTAAAAACATTGTATTAATTACAGTGTTTTTTTTTGTTTAAAAATTAAAAAAATAAGAATCATTATTTAAAATATAACATTCAATCAATAAATAGTACCTTTGCACCTCAATTATTTAAAATGAGATTACACAGAAATTTAGTTTACACAACAATAGACGCATTAAACGCCATTTTTAATGAAGGGGAATATGCAGATAAAGTAGTAGCAAGATCCTTAAAAAAAGACAAACGTTGGGGAAGTTCAGATAGAAAGTTTGTTGCAGAAACCATCTACGAAATTGTACGTTGGAAGAGATTATACGCAGAAATTGCCGAAGTAAAAGAGCCGTTTGACAGAGATAATCTCTGGAGAATGTTTTCTGTTTGGGCTGTTTTAAGAGGTTATCCTATTCCGGATTGGCGTCAGCTTGAAGGAACTCCTGATCGAAAAATAAAAGGTCGCTTTGATGAACTTTCAAAAGTAAGAGCTTTGAAAGAATCTATTCCGGATTGGATGGATGAATTAGGGGTTAAAGAATTAGGCGAAAAAGTTTGGGCTACTGAAATTGCAGCTCAAAACCAACCTGCTAAAGTGATTTTAAGGGTAAATACACTTAAGACTACTAGAGAAGCACTTCGTGCTATTCTAATGGATTTAAACATTGAAACAGAAACCTTAAAAAATCAACCAGATGCTTTAGTTCTTAAAGAAAGAGCTAATGTATTTTTGACGGATGCTTTTAAACAAGGCTTCTTTGAGGTTCAAGATGCAAATTCACAATTAGTTGCTGCTTTCCTAGATGTAAAACCAGGAATGCGTGTGGTAGATACTTGTGCTGGTGCTGGTGGAAAAACGTTGCACATTGCCGCTTTAATGGAAAATAAAGGACAATTGATTGCTATGGATTTGTATGAAAGCAAATTGAAGCAATTAAAAATTAGAGCAAAAAGAGACGGCGCTTTTAATATCGAATACCGCATTATCGACTCTACAAAAATCATCAAAAAACTACATGAAAGAGCAGATCGTGTTCTTATTGATGCACCGTGTAGTGGTCTAGGTGTTCTAAAAAGAAATCCTGATGCAAAATGGAAACTGAAACCAGAGTTTATCGATAATATTCGTAAAGTACAATCGGAAGTTTTAGAAAGTTATTCTAAAATTGTAAAACCAGGTGGAAAATTAGTATATGCAACTTGTTCTGTTTTACCTTCTGAAAATCAAGATCAAGTGGCTCGTTTTCTTACAACTGATATTGGAAAACAATTTAAATTTATAAAAGATCAAAAAATCCTAGCTTCTGAGTCTGGTTTTGATGGTTTTTATATGGCATTGCTAGAAAGAAACGAACAGACAGTTTAAAATACTTATTAGTAAAATAAAAAAACTCCAATTTTCAAATTTGAAAATTGGAGTTTTTTTTTATCTTTAATCAACTTTAAAATGTTTTGATTTATTTTTTTTAATCATTCATTGAAATCAAAAACTCTTCATTATTTTTAGTTTTCTTGAAACGATCATTGATAAAATCCATTGCTTCCACAGGATTCATATCCGAAAGGTATTTTCTCATAATCCACATGCGTTGTAATGTTTTTGGATCCAATAACATATCATCACGTCTTGTACTGGAAGAAGTCAAATCGATAGCTGGGAAGATACGTTTATTAGCAATTTTTCTATCCAATTGCAATTCCATATTACCAGTTCCTTTAAATTCTTCAAAGATAACCTCATCCATTTTAGAACCCGTTTCTGTCAATGCAGTTGCAATAATACTCAACGAACCACCATTTTCTACATTACGAGCCGCTCCAAAGAATCGTTTTGGTTTTTGTAATGCATTCGCATCTACACCTCCACTTAATACTTTACCTGAAGCTGGTTGAACAGTATTATATGCTCTTGCCAAACGCGTAATAGAGTCTAAAAGAATTACTACATCGTGCCCACATTCTACTAAACGTTTTGCTTTTTCTAGTACGATATTGGCAATTTTAACATGCTCTTGTGGTTCTCTGTCAAAAGTAGAAGCAATTACTTCTCCACGAACCGAACGTTGCATATCAGTAACCTCTTCTGGTCTTTCATCGATCAATAAAACAATTAAGTATACTTCTGGATGATTGGCTGCAATTGCATTTGCAATATCCTTAAGCAACATTGTTTTACCTGTTTTTGGTTGCGCCACAATCATTCCACGTTGTCCTTTACCTATTGGTGAAAACAAATCAATAATTCGCGTTGAAATAGTACTTTGTTTTTCAGCTAATTTGAATTTTTCCGATGGAAAAACAGGAGTCAAATGCTCGAAGGAAACTCGATCACGAACTACTTGAGGATCGTGTCCGTTTATTTTTAAAACACGCACTAATGGGAAAAATTTCTCTCCTTCTTTTGGTGGGCGAACCACTCCTTTTACAGTATCTCCAGTTTTAAGACCAAACAATCTGATTTGAGAAGTTGATAAATAAATATCATCTGGCGAAGCTAAATAATTATAATCTGAAGATCTTAAGAAACCGTAACCATCAGGCATCATTTCTAGAACTCCTTCGCTTTCTATAATTCCATCAAATTCAAAATCAGAAGCAGCAAAATTGCTTTTTTTGTTTTTGAAGTTGGGATTTTGGTTTTGATTTTGATTTCCGTTCCCGTTTGCAGTTCCATTTCCATTTTGATTTGGATTTGAATTTGAATTCTGTTTGTGCAATTGGTTTGGATTTATTTTTTTTACGGGAGTTGTAACTTCAGCTTTACTATCAATTGTAATCTCAGCTGCAGCTTCAACAACAGTTTCTGATTCTTTTGAAGTTTCTTTTAATTCCTCCTTGTCCTTTTTCAAGGCAATTTTTTTCTCGTAAGCAGATTTATTAAATTTTATCGCTTTTCCAGCCTTCTTCTCCTCTACTAAAGATTCTTTATTAATAGATTCTTCTTTTTCTATTGTATCTGCTGGGATAGTAGCATTATTTTCAAGAGCAACCTCTTTTTCTGTTACAATAGGCTCCGCTTCAAAAAGAGAATTTACTTTATTCTTTTGAATAGCAACTTTTTTTACGGGTAGAATTCGAACTCTTTTAGTTTTATCCTCTTCCAGATTACTTTCTGTCTTTGTAGTAGTAGATTCAACATGAGCTGCTTGATGCTCTAAAATATGACTAACTAAAGTCTCTTTTTTTACACCGTTAAATTTTATAGTTTTAGCCGCTTTAGCTATTTCTTGAAGCTCAGAAAGCTTCATTTCTTTTAATGCAGAAATATCAAACATGAATGTTCTATGAGTTTAATTAATTTTTTGAGGAATACTGTAAAAGATAGGTAGTAACTTTAAATTGAATCAACCGCAGTATGAAGTGCTTACGGTATTATGATGCAATAATACGAATAAATTTTTATCAGACAATAGTATTTTTAAAAAAGAAAATATATTTTTGTGAAACATATTTAGCAAATGATACAGAGAATTCAAACCATATATTTATTTCTTGCCTTTGTTGTTACGGGCATCTTATTATTTTTCATTCCGTTATGGACTATGAGCGATAATAAACCATACTATTTTATGCAAAGCCAAGTTTATACCATATTATTAGGATTAAGTACTACTTTGTCCTTAGTAAGTATAGTATATTATAAAAAAAGACAGAATCAATTTGTTATCGGCAGATTGAATATCTTATTAAATTTGATTTTATTAGGATTGTTTGTATATCGTTCACTAAACTTATCTGGAGAGACACCTGCTGTTTCTGAGAAAGGTATTGGGATGTTTCTACCTGTAGTTGCTGTCGTGTTATTAGTTTTAGCTAATAAGGCCATCAAAAAGGATGAAGATCTTGTAAAATCTGTGGACAGATTGAGGTAAACCTATAAATTTTAGTTTATTAGTGCGAAGGAAACCCGAATGTAACAATTCGGGTTTTTTTTTATCCAAAATCTAAATTTTCTAAACAAAAACAACAAAATGAGACGCTAACTACATATTTTTTTTAAATTTGGTGTGAATAATTACGCTATGTCAGAAAAAATACGAATCCACCTTGCTGATGACCATCAAATTCTTATGGATGGCATTAAAACAATATTGCACACCAACGCTGCATTTGAAGTTGTTGGCAGTTCTATAAACGGTAACAATTTATATGACGAAGTAGTTGAGAATAAAACAGATGTGCTAATTCTAGACATCAATATGCCCGGAAAAGACGGAATTGAGGTTATTAAAGAATTTGCAGAAAAAGGTTTTCCTTGTAAAATTATCGTTTTGTCGAGTCATGATGACTTAAGAATTGTCAAAGAAGTAATGAAACTAGGCAGTAGCGGTTATTTAACTAAAAAATGCGCCGGAGAAAACATTATAAAATCTATTCTTGCTGTTACTAATGGTGAAGAATATTTCTGTAAAGATGTTCGAGAGAAAATTTTTAGTAAAGTCACCAAAGGAAATCCAAAACTAGACAATCCAAAATTACCTTGTAACGATATTTTGACGGAAAGAGAACTGGAGATTATCATTCTTATATCATTAGAATTTAGCGGAAAAGAGATTAGCGACCAATTATTTATTAGTTGCAATACGGTAGAAACACATCGTAAAAATATCATGAAAAAATTAGACGCAAAGAACTCCATTAGTCTGGTAAAATACGCCATTAAAAATAAATTGATAAAACCCTAAAAGAGACTTTTACCCAAGCATGAATAAAATCCTAATTATAGGAAAAAGTCTTAAACATCAATTTTATACTATAACAATACTACTCTAACTAAACCAAAAATAACCAAAAACCTATTTAACCAATAGCTCAAAACAACTATTTATGCCGCTAAAACATCTTTTTATTGCATTATTTTTGGGATTCAATTTTTTCTCTTTTAACATTTTAGCAGCTAAAGACAAAAAAGTAGAAAATAATGCTGAGGCTATTATTAAAGAAGCTATTGATTTAATGAGAAATGGAAGTTATGAAAAATCTTTAATACGCTCTAGACTTGGTTTAAAACTAGCAATTTGTTCAAAAGACAATAACTTAATCGCTAGTGCTTACAATACAATCGCCGCCAATTTTGATCAATTGTCCGAATACGACAAAGCGTTTTACTATTATCACAAAGGCTTAACTTATGCTAATAAGACCAATAATGACATTTTAAAGAACTGGATAAATAACAACTTGGGTAATATTTATTGCTTTGATAAAAAGCAATATGAAAAAGGAATTTATTATTACAAAAAATCCTTAGAATACAGTATCAAAATTAAAGATTCCTCTCGAATAGTGTTTACCAAAGTCAATTTGACATGGGCTTATTTTGATATTGATAAGTTTGAAGAAGGATTACCCTATCTCGAATACATCAATAAATACCACAAGAAACATGGCGACTCGAGTACAGTTGTAGTGTTGAACATGCTAAACGGAATGTACTATAATCATAAAAATGACAAACCAAAAGCCAAATACTACTTTGAGAATGCCATATTATTAGGAAATGAAGGAAATGAAAAATCAGATTTATCCTATTCTTATCATGAATATTCAAAGTTTTTAGGTAAAAATGGTGATTATCAAAATGCGTACAAAAATTTAGCCATTTACAATACTCTTAACGAAGAACTGAATAGTGAAGAGAAAAAAAATAAAGCTAATGTGGCGGGTATAAATCTTCAAATTGACGAATTTAAAAGAGAAATAGATAAAATAGAAAACCGTTTAAAAAGTAAAGAAAGTATATTATTGAATGAGCAATCCCGAAATAAAAAGATTTTCATAGTCTTACTATCCATGTTACTATTGTTATTCTTCTTATTTTATTTTTACTCTCAAAACGTAAAATTAAAACACAAAAACAAACTTAAGGATTTACGAAGTAAAGTTCAGGAAAACACAATTAATGCCACTATAAATGGACAACAATTAGAGCGAAAAAAAATAGCTTCCTTTTTGCACGATAACATTAGCGCTTTACTCTCTTCAGCCGGAATGCATTTGTATGCGCATATTTCTCAAAGCGAATCACCCTCTCAAGAAATAATAAAAACAAAGACCATTATAGAGGAAGCACACGACCAAGTAAGAAATCTTTCTCATGAATTAATGCCTTCTGTATTAGCGCGATTTGGACTTTTTGATGCATTAGAAGATTTATGCGAAAAGAATTCTAATTCAATTCTTAATTTTAAATATTCAAGCTGTGTAGAAAGAAAAACACGTTATGATGAAGATTTTGAAATAAAAATCTACTTCATCATTATGGAACTCCTAAACAACATTATTAAACACAGCCAAGCAAATCAGGCCAAATTAAGTCTTAAGGAAGATAACGGCTCTTTGCAAATTGATATAATAGACAATGGGAAAGGTTTTGATTGCAAGAAATTCCATATTTTAGAAGGTTTTGGACTTAATCAGATTAGATCGCGCCTTACTAATCTCAAAGGAACTATGGATATTAATTCTAAAATAAATCTTGGAACTTCAATAAAAATCATAGTACCTATCACCTATCCCAAGAAAGCAATTAACCCTGTTTTTCTATCTCAATAATTTCTAAATCTTTGATGGCATCACCATCGATCACAAAACGCAACATGGTTCGCACTTGATGAAAACCGCTTTTACCAGCTGCACCAGGATTCATGTGTAAAAAGTTATTTTTTTTATCATAAATCACTTTTAGAATGTGCGAATGTCCACAAATAAATAATTTAGGAGGATTTTTAGCAATTTCCTCTTTAATATTGGGATTGTATTTTCCGGGATAACCACCAATATGAGTAATCCAGACATCCACTCCCTCACACATAAAACGATTGTGCAAAGGAAACTCAAGTCTGGCTTGTGCGTCATCAATATTGCCGAAAACAGCTCGTAATGGCTTTAGTTTTTTAATTGTATCAGTTACTGTCAACGCGCCGATATCACCTGCATGCCAAACCTCATCTGCTTGATTTACATATTTTAAAATCGTGTCATCAATATGACTATGCGTATCGGATAGAAGAAGAATTTTTTTCATTTTTTTAATCTCAATGCAAGTTAAATATTTTTCTGGAGCTATTTCCAGCTTTTCGTTTCAATCTTTTTGTTCGCCGTAGCGAACAAAAAGGATTTCCTCTACAATCTGGGCTATGTAATCTTGCAAAATTAGACATTAGGATTCCAAATAAAAAATCCATTAGAAACTTAACAAACTTTGGCTATTGGTGACTTCGTAGCCAAAAAATTAATAAGTATCTTTGTAGCTTCAAAAAAATAGACTTGAGATATTTTATAAAATTAGCTTACAACGGAACCCGTTATCATGGTTGGCAATTACAACCTAACGCATCTTCAGTACAAGAAACAATGAATAACGCTGTTTCTACTTTATTAAATACTGAAATAAACTTGATGGGAGCTGGCCGAACAGATACTGGTGTTCACGCTAAGCAGATGTTTGCCCATTTTGATTATGATAAACAATTTGATATCCCGAGTCTGGTACACAAGCTAAATTCTTATTTACCAAAGGATATTACAGTTTATACGATCATTCCTGTTTCTGATCAAGCACACAGCCGTTTTGATGCGGTAAAAAGAACATACGAATACCATATAAACACATTCAAAGATCCTTTTTTACAGGAACAAAGTTGGTATTTTTACCAAAAATTAGATATTGATCTAATGAATGAAGCGGCAAAATTATTATTTAGTTATACTGATTTTCAATGTTTTTCTAAAGTAAATACAGACGTAAACACTTTTGATTGTACCATTTTTAAAGCCCATTGGACTTTAGGGTCAACAAAAGAAGAGTATGGAAAATTAATTTTTACGATTTCGGCCAATCGATTTTTGAGAAATATGGTACGCGCTATTGTGGGTACTTTGATTAATATTGGTCTGCACAAAATCACTTTAGAGGATTTTGAAAACATTATAAAAAGTAAAAGCAGAGACAAAGCTGGTTTTTCGGTTCCGGCACATGGCTTATATTTAACCGAAATAGAGTACGATTATATTACAAAATAGCCCTGATAGCAGTTAAAATCCTTTAGGGAATCGTTGCGAAACGAAACCCTAAAGATTGAAACGAATAGCAGGAAATAGCTCCTAAAAAAAAATATGAAAGCAAAGGCATTTGATACCCGATTATTTAAAAGAATTTTAAAATATACAAAACCTTACCAATGGCGTTTTAATGGTGTAATTATTTTTGCCATTTCCCTTTCGGTGTTTGCAGCATTGCGTCCCTATTTGTTGAAACAAACTGTAGATGGTTACATCTCGAACCAAGATCAGCATGGTTTATTATTGTATGTTGTTTTAATGGGAATTGTACTTTTATTAGAAGTATTTTCGCAATTTTACTTTGTATTTTGGGCAAACTGGTTGGGTCAGGATATTGTAAAAGACATTCGTGTAAAACTATTTCAGCATATATTAAGTTTTCGAATGAAATATTTTGATCTTGTTCCAGTAGGACAATTAGTAACTCGTTCTGTTTCGGATATTGAGTCTATTGCTCGTATTTTTAGTCAAGGTTTATTTATGATTATTAGTGACCTTATGAAAATGGTCGTGGTTTTGCTTTTTATGTTTTACATGAACTGGAAACTGACTTGGATAGTAATTGTTGCTATGCCAATACTTGTTTTCTTTACCCGTATATTTCAGAGAAAAATGCAAGTTGCTTTTGAGGAAGTTAGAAACCAAATTGCCAATATGAACTCTTTTGTACAAGAGCGTGTAACGGGAATGAAGATTGTACAACTCTTTAATCGTGAAAAAATTGAATCAGAAAAATTTAAAGAAATTAATGATAAACATAAAAAAGCTTGGATAAAAACAATTCTTTATAACTCTATCTTCTTCCCTATTGCAGATATTATTTCCTCCTTGACTTTAGGATTTATAGTTCTTTACGGAGGTTTTAAGATTTTAAACGGTGATACCTTTACCACCTTTGGAGATTTATTTTCGTACACAATGTTTATTGCAATGTTATTTAATCCTTTGCGACAAATTGCAGACAAATTCAATGAGATGCAATTGGGTATGATTGCAGCAAATCGTGTTTTTGATATTTTAGACACTGAAGATCAAATACAAGATACTGGAGTTATAGAGGCACCTGTTTTTAACGGAGACATAACCTTTAAGAAAGTTCATTTTGGTTATATTCCTGATGAGGAAGTGATTAAAGGAATTGACCTAGAAGTAAGAGCTGGGCAAACTATTGCAATTGTAGGTTCTACGGGAGCAGGAAAATCTACTATTATTAATTTACTAAATCGTTTTTACGAAATTAATAGTGGTTCTATCTATGTTGATAATAACAATATCGAACAGTATACTTTAAGTTCGTTAAGAAAACAAATCGCCGTTGTGTTACAAGATATTTTTCTTTTTGCCGATACTATTTTTAATAATATCACATTAAATAATCCTGATATTACGCGCGATCAAGTTTTGGCAGCAGCCAAAAAAATTGGTGTTCACGATTTCATTATGAGTCTCCCTGATGGTTATGATTTTGACGTTAAAGAACGTGGCGTTATGCTGTCGTCTGGACAACGCCAGTTGATTGCTTTTTTGAGAGCGTATGTAAGTAATCCTAGTATTTTGATTCTAGATGAAGCAACCTCATCTATTGATACGTATTCTGAAGAGTTGATACAACGTGCCACTGAAACCATTACTAAAGGAAGAACTTCGATTGTTATTGCGCACCGCTTAGCAACTATAGTTAATGCAGACAAAATTGTGGTGATGGATAAAGGCCTAATTGTTGAAGAAGGTACACATCAAGAATTAATTAGTCGTGAAAAAGGGTATTATAAAAATTTGTATGATTCTCAATTTTCAGTGGCCAACTAACTTTTATTATTTGAGTATCGTGATATGAAATCTAACCCTAAACTATTTGAAATTTAAATTAAAATATACCACTACTAGACGCGCCTTTTTGGTCTATGGCATCATATCTATACTTCTTGCGGGAATTTCAGTATTTGTGTTAAGTAACTTAATCACAAAAATTACTGAAAAGTCAAATGAAGAAATGGCACAACGTAACTTTATTAAAAAACAAGAACTAGTTTCTCAGGAGTTTTCTAAATTTCTAGAGCCTCAAAGACAAATTAAGGAACTTTTAAAAATAAGTATTCCTAGAGAATTAGTTTCAAATATTTCCGTAGTAAGTGCTATTCAAGCTACTGATTCTTTAGTACTTCATAACTGGTTCAAGATAGACGATGGTAAAATTCATTTTGGAAAAGGAGAGAATGAAATAACCTATCAAAATAACATCAATCGTTTTGTAGCTAAAAATAAAGATTTAACGCAAAATAGTAGCATAATTAAAGAAGGAAATCAATGGGTTTGGCGTTGTTTTTTTAAACTTGAATCTACCAATAAAACGATCGTTAGATATGGCTATGATATTAATTTAAAAGCCTTACATAACTATTTTTCAACAGTAGATGAAAAGGCTCCAAATTATATTTTTGTGTTTGATCAAAATGGAATCTGTATTTTTCATCCAGATATTTTATTTATTGGCCAAAATATTTTTAAAATTTCCAATTTAAAACCCCCTGATACTTTATTCAATAAAGACAAAAATTTCATTAAGAGAATCTCTCTTTCTGAGTATTTAAAATTGGATGTTATTCGTTTCACAAAAAAGCTTGATGTACAAGGATCAGACTGGTATATTAGCGTAAATTTCCCAAAAGTTTTTGCTGATGAGAATGTCAATTTGGTAAAAAAATATGCAACCTTAATCTATTTGGTTACCACAGCAATGCTTCTTTTTATCTTTTATTTATTTGCAAGAGCAAACCGAAGATCTTACTTAGAGAAAGCACAGCTTACCAAAGAAAAAAACTCATTATTTTTAGAAAACGAAAAAATAATTAAGGAAAAAGCATTGATTCAATTGCGACAACTTAAGGAGCAAATTAATCCTCATTTTTTATTTAATTCGCTAAATTCACTTTATATGTTAATTGATAGTGATGGGAAAATTGCTAAAAAGTTTACATTAAATTTATCTCGAATTTACCGTTATTTAATAGATCCTCCTGAGGGAAATATTGTCTCCCTAAACCAGGAACTATTATTTATTGAAAAATATATTTTCCTGCAGCAAACCCGTTTTAATGATGAATTAATTTTTACTATAAAAATTGAGGATGAATCTGCATTAAGCAAGAGTTTGCCCTATTTATCTTTTCAAATTCTGGTGGAAAATGCTATAAAGCATAATTTAGCCACACACGACAAACCTTTGCATACTCAAATAATAGTAGAAAAAAATAAAGTAATTGTGATAAATAATTTGCAAAAAAAGCCAAATACGGAGCCAAGTACCAAGTTTGGTCTGAATTACTTGAGAAGTATTTATGATTATTATTCTAAAAATAATTTTGAAGTATCAGAAAAAGAAGAAACTTTTACCTGTATTCTACCTCTTATTGACATCCACTCCTAAAAAAAAGCCACTCACTCCCGTTTATTTTTTTAAAGCGTAAAAAATCAATAGTTTTCGCCGAAAATTAACCTAAACTTAACATTCAAATGAGGGAAAAGGCTTTGTTGCAAAACTATAAAACAATCTACATTTTATTTTTATTCTTATTGCTTTCTGTTTCCAGTTATTCGCAAAAGAAAAATAAAAAAGCAAACAATACCGAAATAGCAAAAGATAGTACAGCCTCCAAAAAAGGCAAAAAGTACAACGATTTGATCAAAGATGGTACAGTAAAAAAAGGATTATTCAATATCATTGAGGTAAAAACAGATCTGTATTTTGAAATTCAAGACAGTTTGTTTAACCGAGAATTTCTGGTTGTAAATAAGCTATCACAAGTTCCTTTTCAGGTTAATGATGCGGGTTTAAATAAAGGAATGAACTATGAAAACAAAATAATCAGTTTTTATAAAGATGCAGTAGCCAAAAAAGTTTGGGTAAAATCCTATGTACCTAAAGTTTCATCTCCAAAAGAGGATGCCATAACGACTTCTGTAGCCAATAATTTCTCTGAGTCTATTATTGAGTTTTTTGATATAGAAACCAAAAATAACGACTCTACTTCGGTTGTAATTAAAGTCAATAAAATTTTTGATGGCAAACAAAAAAGTTTCAATGATGTGTTGAGTAATATTGGATTTGGAGGTTCCGTTAAATCCGACTTATCCTATATTGAAGGTGCAAAATCATTCCCAAAAAACATTGTAGTCAAATCGCAATTGACAACTTCGGTATCCGAAGGTGGTCCGTCATTATCAGTAACACTTGGTGTCACTAGTAATATTATTCTTCTTGATAAAGTGCCTATGAAAGCACGTTTTTCTGATAATCGAATTGGTTATTTTACAGAAAAACATTGGTATTTTAATGACGCGCAACATGCCATGATGGAAAAAGAACTAATTACGCGCTGGCGATTAGAACCTAAAAAAGAAGATCAAGAAAAATACCTTAGAGGGGAATTAGTTGAGCCATTAAAACCTATCGTATATTACATTGATCCCTCTACACCAAAACAGTGGAGACAATATATCATAGACGGAGTTCATGATTGGCAAATTGCTTTTGAAAGAGCTGGATTTAAGAATGCGATAATCGCCAAAGAACCTACAGAAGCTGATTTAGATTTTGATATTGATGATGTAAGGTATTCTGTAATAACATATGCTGCCTCTCAAAAAGCAAATGCCATGGGACCCTCTGTGGTAGATCCTAGAAGTGGAGAAATTATCGAAGCTGATATTATCTGGTGGCATAATGTGATGACTTCTTTACACAGCTGGATGCGCATTCAAACTGGAGCGATAGATCCAAAAGCAAGAGGCAATAAATTTAGTGATGAGCATATGGGAGAAGCGATTCGTTTTGTATCTTCTCATGAAGTTGGGCATACTTTTGGATTAAAACACAATATGGGTTCTTCTTTTGCATACGATGTTGAGTCGTTACGATCTAAAGATTTTACAGAAAAAATGGGCGGAACTGCACCTTCAATTATGGATTATGCACGTTATAATTATGTGGCACAACCTGAAGATAATGTAACTGCTATCACTCCTAAAATTGGGGAATATGACAAATACGCCATAGATTGGGGATACAGATGGTATCCTGAAGAAGAGAACGAAACCAATAAACTGAATGCATTGATTAGCAAACATCAAAACGATCCTATTTATTTTTATGGTGAACAACAAGATGGTGCGTCAACAATTGATCCAAGATCACAATCTGAAGATTTAGGAAATGATGCTGTAAAGGCTAGTGAATATGGTCTTAAAAATCTAAAGCGTGTTGTAAATAACATTCTTGAATGGACTTATGAAAAGGATGATACGTATTACGAAACAGGAAAATTATATATTGGCACCATTGGTCAATGGCAATTATACAATCGTCATGTCTTAAATAATATTGGAGGTGTTTACCTTAATGCCACCGTTCACGGAGATAACAAACAAAGTTACATTCCAGTTGCTGCTCTAACTCAAAATAATGCCACCGATTATATAATCAAAAATGTTCTTACAATTCCAGAATGGTTATTTTTCAATCCAATTTTAGACAAAACAAATCCTTTAAAAGATTCTCCTGTTGGACCTTATGAATATACCCCTTATACTTTATCGCGCGAATTACAATATAGTATTTTATACGATCTGTTTAGTGACGAACGTTTAATGAGAATGACTGAAAATGAATTATATCAAAGAAATGGAAGCAAAGAAAATATATTTACGGTCAATAATTTATTCAAAAAAGTTCATCAACACGTATTTGCTCCAACAATTCTAAACAAATCATTGTCGATTTTAGAACGCATGACGCAGAAAAATTATGTTGATGTTTTAATTGTATCTACAAATAAACTATTTGAAAAAACGGATGCCAAGAAAATAATAGATATTCAACAAACACTAGCCATGCCTAATTTGTGTAATCAACTCAATGAGAGTCAGATGGCTAGAAACATCAATCAATCTTCTTTGAAACGCGTTTCTGAAATAACTTCTGATAAAAAAGGAGAATTAAACAAAGTTCTTCAATTATTAGAAATAAAAAAGAATACCGGAAATCAATCTACCAAGAATCATTATTTAGATTTAATACAACGCATCAAAAAAGCATTAACAACTACTTTATAAACCACTAAAATGAAAAAATTAATACTCACTTTACTCCTCTTGTTCGCCATATCAGGATATGCACAAGAAACCAGAATTATCACTGGTAAAATAATTGACTCACAAGACAACCTTCCTATACCAGGGGTTTCAATTTATGCGGAGAATACCTCAGTATCTAATAGCACCAAACAAGAAGGTGTTATAGAAAGCGCAAGCATTGGAACGATTACTGATATGGATGGTAATTTTGAATTAAAAATTAATAAAGATATCTCTTCTCTAAGAGTCAGTTATCTAGGTTATAAATCTTATACTTTACAAATAACTACTCAAAAAAATTACAATATATCTTTAACTTCAGATGTAAGTCAGTTGCAAGAAGTTATTATTACAGGATACCAAAAAATAGAAAAAAGAAAATTGACTGCTGCTGTTGCCAATGTATCGATGGCAAATATTCAGCAGGCTGGTGTAGCAAGTATAGACCAACTATTAGTAGGACAAATTACAGGGGTTGCCGTTACGCCAGGAACTGGTGCTCCAGGTGCGGTTGCAAAAATAAGAATTAGAGGAACAGCCTCACTTTCGGGTTCACAAGATCCTTTATGGGTACTGGATGGTTTACCCTTAGAGAGTAACGATGTGCCTAAAAATTATGACAAAGACAATATAGATCAATTAACAAATTACTCTATTGCAGGCCTAAATCCTGATGATATTAAAGATATCACTATCCTAAAAGATGCCGCTGCAACAGCCATTTATGGAGCGAGAGCTGCCAATGGTGTAATTGTAATTACAACAAAAAAAGGTAAAAAAGGGAACATGAAAGTCAATTTCAATACCGCCACTTTTATCACGCAAAAGCCTGATTTCTCAAAATTAAATTTGATGAACAGTAATCAAAAGGTCGATTTTGAACTTGCAATGGCTAGTAGATCTGATTTGACATACAGAGATAATGGAGGAGAAATTGCCCGCATTTTAAATGGTTCAAATGAGTTAAATACGTTTAGAGCAGGTGGCTTTTCAGCTTTAAACCCTACTACGCAACAATCAATCAATAGCTTAAGAAATAACAACACGAATTGGGGTAATTTATTGTATCAAAATTCGGTAAACACCCAACACGGCTTAAGCCTTTCTGGAGGTGGAGAAAAATCAGATTACTATTTCTCTTTGGGAGTTTTTGATGAAGAGGGAGCGACCATTGGAACTGGTTTTAAAAGATATAATTTGACGTTAAAAAACAACTACGACCTTACTGATAAATTAAATGTTGGTATTGCTATGTTTGGTGCTCAAAGCAGCACAAAATCGTACATAACTGATACGGACGGATTCACAAATCCGGCAAATTATACACGCTCTGTAAATCCTTATCTAACACCACTAAAAGCAGATGGAAGTTATAACTATGACAAAGATATTACCGGTTACTCCGATCGATATGTTCCTTTTAATATTTTAGAAGAAAAAGAAAATAGTTCTTATGAATTAAAAAACAGAGCCTTCAAAGCAATTTTTGATTTAGATTACAAAATTATTAAAGATTTAAAAATAAGCTCTCAAATTGGTTTGCAGCTAGATAACACTTCAAGCGAGAAATTTGCCGATAAAGAAACTTATTTTACACGAAAAGAAAGAGAAAAAACTCGTAGATATAGTAACGGGAGCTACAACTATTTTCTTCCTAATGGTGGTATAATTCAAAATACAAATACTGATTTTTTTCAATACAACTGGAAAACAATGGTAAATTACTCTACTGTTTTTAATGAAAAGCATGAGGTAGATTTCATGGTAGGAAATGAGTTAAGAAGAAGTTATAGTACTGCTGTTGCAACTAAAGGTTTTGGATTTGATCCAAAAACATTAAATACAACACAAATTATATTTCCGAATGAAAGTTTAGCAAATGAAGAAGCTTACAAAACATACCGAAAAAACGAAAATGAAAATGCATATGCATCTTTTTATGCAACTGCAGCTTATACTTATGATAGAAAATATACTGTTTTTGGTAGTGTACGTTATGACGGATCAGACTTGTTTGGAGTAGATCCTAAATATAAATATTTGCCACTTTGGGCTGCCTCTGGTTCGTGGTTAGTTTCACAAGAAGATTTCCTAAAAGACAACAGTGTTATATCTAATTTGAGATTGCGCGCTTCCTACGGACTACAAGGGAACATAGACAAAGGTACATCCCCTTATGTAGTTGGTGAATATAAAAATGCAACAATACTTCCTGGTCAGACTGAACCAACTATCACTATTACAAGTCCTCCAAACGATAAGTTGCGTTGGGAAAAAACAACAAATACCAACTTAGGACTAGATTTAGGATTGTTTAATAATCGTATTAGCTTTGTAACTGATGTTTATGGTAGAAAAAGTAGCGATTTAATTGGACTTCGTTCTCTTCCTTTAGAAAATGGTTTCGAATTTACAACACTAAACTGGGCACAAGTAACCAATAAAGGTTTTGAAATTGCTATTGCAACAAAAAACATTGATCTTCCCAACTTTAAATGGACCTCTAACATCAATTTTTCGCACAATAAGAGTAATGTAGATCGCTTAGAAGTGCGATCAAACAGTTACCTTCCGTCAAGAGAAGGTTATCCCGTAAATGCAGTTTTTGCTTTGAAAACGGCAGGAATTGACGAAAACGGATACCCATTATTTATCAACAAAAAAGGAGAAACTGTAAATACACAAACGCTATTTGAATTGTTTGATCCGTTTGCTGATTTTTTCCCTGGAGAACTTTCGCAATCTAAACTGACTGCTGAAGCAACTAGAGATTTATTTACGTATGCAGGAGATTTAGATCCTAAATTCATAGGTGGTTTTACCAATACTTTTAAAGTGCATGATTTTGACTTATCGGTTGCTACTACTTTCAACATCAAACAAACTGTCGTACAAACACCTCCTTACAACGGTACAACTGTTGATCGCAGTCAGAATTACACAACTGACATCTTAAATGCTTGGTCTCCTACTAATACAGGATCAAAGTTACCAGCAATCAATAGTAAAGACTCAGGAACTGGAGATTCCTGGATGGCGTACAACTGGTATTCTAGCGCAAGTCCGTTGGATACTTACAAATTGTTAGACACATGGGTTAAAGAAATGAGCTATATGCGCTTAAGTAGTGTACGTTTGGGGTATACTTTGCCTAAAAAAGCAAGCGAAAAAATATTTATAGAAAGCATTCGTTTTAGTGCCGAGGCTAGAAACTTATTCGTGATTAGTTCTGATTACAAAGGATATTTTGACCCAGAAACTTTCGGAAATATTTACGCTCAACCTATTCCTAAGTCATTCTCTTTAGGATGTAACATAACTTTTTAAACCAATTTAAGATGAAAAATATAACAAAATATATACTCTTGTTTATCACTGTGGTAGCTGTAACAAGTTGTGATAATTATTTAGACGTAAAACCAGTGGGAAAAGTTATTCCAGAAACTTTAAATGATTTTAGAGCCGTACTAACAAAAGGCTACGAAGTATATCCACAACACAAATCGTTAACTTCTTTGAGAGGCGATGAGTTAATGTTAAATGAGTATAGTGATGATTTAGTGTACTACAAAGACATCTACATCTGGAAAGATGCTAATCCTGATAGATTAACAACTGATTTCCAATACCAACAATTGTATAATGTGATTTTTTATTCGAATGTTGTAATCAATGAAGCAAGTAAAAAAGTTTCCGACTCACCGGAGAAAAACCAACTAATTGGCGAAGCTCATGCCCTTAGAGCAATGGCTTATTTTGATCTAATCAATTTATTTGCAAAACCCTATAACCCTGCAACCGCCTCTACAGATAAAGGAGTTCCGTTAGCACTAAAAATAGATTTAGAACAAGCCTATGTTCCAGAAAGTGTGGCTGCCATTTACAACCAAATACAATTAGACAAAGAGCAGGCAAAAAGCTTGTTGAATATAGAAACACAAGTTAAGGGAATTAATTACCGTTTTTCAAAAGCGGCCTTATATGCATTTGAATCTCGTATTTATTTGTATAAAAAGGAATGGTCTAAAGCGCTGGAAGCTGTGAATAATGCATTGGCATATAAAAATGAATTAGTAAATCTAAACACCAAAAGTGTTTTGCCAAACAATTACGACACAGCCGAATCAATTCTAGCGCTTGAAGATACATTTATCAATAGTTTAAAAAGTGCTTCGTATGTTTCTGCAGATTTAATTGCAGCATTTAATAAGCAAACTGATTTGCGCTTTCCTATTTATTTTCTAGCAAACGGAAGTCGTTTCAAATTCAAAAAAGGCGGTGAGCTCAATCAAAAATCTTCTTTTAGAACGGCTGAATTGTATCTTACAAAAGCAGAAACTTTAAATGAAGTGAACAATTTGGCTGCAGCCAAAACTACGCTACTAACTTTTATCGAAAAAAGATATACTGCAGCAGGTTTTGACCAACTGACCTTAGAAATCAATGCAATGGATAAAGTGGCTCTTTCTAATTTTATCTCTCAAGAAAGACAACGAGAGTTTACAGTAGAAGGTCACCGCTGGTTTGATTTAAGAAGAGCTTCTCAAAAACAAATTGTTCATATGCTCGATGGCACAAGCTATACATTAACTCAGAATGATCCGCGTTATACCCTACCCTTTCCAGCAAATGTGCGATTAAACAATCCTGATTTGTAAATAAGAAAAGTCCAGCTTTTATAGCTGGACTTTTTTTTTAACTTTACATAAAAAAGCAAATGAAAATTGCCATTGTTGAGGATGAACATCTTGCTTCGAGCTATCTAAAATCAATTTTAGAGCAGCAAGAAGTGATTGTCATAGATCAAATCACCATTTTAAAATCAGTAGAAGATGCAGTCACTTTCTTTACAGATTATAAAGTCGATCTAGCTTTCATGGACATTCATTTAGGAGACGGAAAAAGTCTTGAGATCTTTGAGAAAACGAATATTTCATGTCCTGTTATTTTTATTACCGCTTATGATTTGTATGCCATTAAAGTATTCAAACACTTTACCATTGATTACCTTTTAAAACCTTTCGAAGAGCAAGAATTACTAGAAGCCTTAGTAAAGTTTACAAAGATAAAAGAGCGTTTCAAAAGCGATTCCACCTTACAATCACTTTACGCCATTGCTAATCCTGAACAAAAAAAGATTCAGCATCACTTTTTAGTCAATCACGGATACAAACTTATTTCTATAAATGAAACCGATATTAGTTATTTTGTAGCCACTGGAAAACACCTATTTGTACATACTAATTCTGGCAATAGCTATTTATACAACAATACTATCAAAGATTTGATTCACAATTTAGATTCGGAACATTTTTTTAAGGTAAATAGAAAATATATCGTTCGACGAACCATTATTAGTGAAATAATCAAACATTCTAATCAAAAAATAGAATTAAAACTCACGGTCAAAGCAGTAGAGAACGATCCTATTATTCTTAGTAAAAAAGAAATAAATAATTTCAAAAAATGGCTTAATCACTAAGATTAATTTGTGCTTAGATTTCACTTACCTAAAAAAAAGGAATGCAACTCAATACTAAGTTCAATTTTAAAAATAAATCCTTAAATTCGCCATCTCAATTAATGAATAAAGTTCAATATAAAGTGAAATGCGCTGTTGCGAATTGCATTATTATAATTTAAAAAAATAAATACTTTAAAAAATGAAATACGATATTATAGTTTTAGGAAGTGGACCAGGTGGATATGTTACTGCCATTAGAGCATCGCAATTAGGCTTTAAAGTAGCTGTAATTGAAAAAGAAAGTTTAGGTGGAGTTTGCCTAAACTGGGGTTGTATACCAACAAAAGCATTGCTGAAATCAGCTCAGGTTTTTGATTATTTGAAACACGCTTCTGATTATGGATTGACTATTTCATCATTTGACAAAGACTTTCCTGCTGTTGTACAACGCAGTAGAACTGTTGCTGGAGACATGAGTAAAGGAGTTCAGTTCCTAATGAAAAAAAATAAAATCGACGTAATTGATGGTTTTGGAAAACTAAAACCTGGTAAAAAAGTTGATGTTACGGATAAAGAGAATAAAGTTACAGAATACAGTGCGGATCATATCATCATTGCTACTGGAGCGCGTTCTCGTGAATTACCAAGTTTACCTCAAGATGGTGTAAAAGTAATAGGATATCGTCAAGCAATGACTTTGCCAACACAACCTAAATCAATGATTATTGTGGGTTCTGGAGCAATTGGAGTTGAGTTTGCACATTTTTACAATTCTATGGGAACGGAAGTGACTATCGTAGAATTTATGCCAAATGTAGTTCCTGTTGAAGACGAAGATATTTCGAAACAAATGGAGCGTTCATTGAAAAAAGCTGGTATCAAAATCATGACGAACTCGTCTGTAGAAAGAATTGATACTACCGGAGCTGGTGTGAAAGCATTTGTAAAAACAGCAAAAGGAGAAGAAGTTATAGAAGCAGACATTTTACTTTCGGCAGTTGGAATCAAAACTAATATTGAAAACATAGGTTTAGAAGAAGTAGGAATTGCTACAGATAGAGATAAAATCTTAGTAAACGCTTACAATCAAACTAATATTCCTGGATATTATGCTATTGGTGATATCACACCAGGACAAGCATTGGCACACGTTGCTTCTGCAGAAGGAATAAACTGTGTAGAGAAAATTGCAGGTTTACATGTAGAGCCTATCGATTACGGAAACGTTCCGGGATGTACCTATGCAACTCCTGAAATTGCTTCAGTAGGTTTGACAGAAAAGCAAGCTAAAGAAAAAGGATATGAATTAAAAATTGGTAAATTCCCATTCTCTGCTTCAGGAAAAGCAAAAGCAGCAGGAACTCCTGATGGATTTGTAAAAGTAATTTTTGATGCAAAATATGGCGAATGGTTAGGTTGTCACATGATTGGTGCTGGTGTTACTGATATGATTGCTGAGGCAGTTGTTGCTCGTAAACTAGAAACTACAGGTCATGAAATCCTAAAATCAATTCACCCACACCCAACAATGAGTGAAGCAGTAATGGAAGCTGTTGCTGCAGCTTACGATGAAGTAATTCACTTATAGCATTCATTGAGAGAAAAGAAATGATTTCTTATTCACTTATTAAATCCGTTTAGAAATTCTAAACGGATTTTTTTTTGCTCAATTGTAAAGATTAAACATCTATTTATTCTGTTTGGTATGATAACAAAAAGAATGTACTTTGATTCTTTTCAAACAATCTTTTCTATGATTAACATCTTAACATATATTTACAAACTGTATCTAAAAAACTATTAATTTCTATTCTATCTTTGTGTTATAAGTCATTTGACTCCTTAAATATTGAATTTATTATACAATTGATGAACACTGAAACACACAACTTCTCTAATATACTCCACGAAAACCAAAATAAAAATTGGGTGAGAGCTATCGATTCTTCTAAAATCATTAGTTGGTTAGATGATTTATTCCGAATTATTTTTCCCGAAAAAGCGTTAGAAACCATTCAAATCGAACTGCTTTTAGAACAAAACAAAGCAAAGTTTACAGCTATTTTAACTGAAATTAATAAAGATAAAACATCCTCTAAAAGTCGTGCAGTAACAGATGCCTTTTATAGTAAACTTCCAGATTTATATTCGGCTATGCAGCAAGATGCGCAAGCAATTTTAGATACTGATCCCGCAGCCGATTGCATTCAAGAAATTATTAACTCGTATCCTGGTTTTTTCGCTATCGAAGTGTACCGGATTGCCAATGCTATTTCGGGATTAACAAATTGCTTATTACCTCGCATACTGACAGAATATGCGCATAGCAAAACAGGAATTGATATTCATCCAAAAGCAACTATTGGTATTCCCTTTATCATTGATCACGGAACAGGAATTGTGATTGGCGAAACTACCATCATAGGAAAACACGTAAGTATTTATCAAGGAGTTACTCTGGGAGCTCTGCAAGTAGAAAAAAGCATGGAAGAAAAAAAACGACATCCTACTGTAGAAGATCATGTGATTATTTATGCAAATGCTACTATTCTTGGCGGAAGCACCATAATAGGGAATCACAGTATCATTGGTGGAAATACTTTTGTAACTAAAAGTCTAAATCCATATTCTTTTGTAATGCAATCCAATAAAAACACTGTTTTAAATCAACAAGAAATAAAAGAAATTAATTTTTTCTCAATATAAATATTATGAAATACAATAACATACTCGAAACAATAGGCAATACACCACATGTAAAAATAAATAAATTATTTGGGGCAAACCAAAACGTTTGGATAAAACTAGAGCGTGCCAATCCTGGAGCCAGCATAAAAGATAGAATTGCGCTTGCCATGATTGAAGATGCAGAACAAAAAGGACTGTTGAAAGAAGGCGGAACCATAATAGAAGCTACATCAGGAAATACCGGTATTGGATTAGCTATGGTTGCTGCTGTAAAAGGATACAAACTAATACTAGTAATGCCAGAATCGATGTCTATAGAAAGACGTAGATTAATGAGTTTGTACGGAGCTGAATTTGTTTTAACACCTCGTGAAAAAGGAATGACTGGCGCTATTGAAAAAGCAAAGGAATTAGTCAACGAACTATCAAATGCTTGGTCACCACTTCAATTTGACAATCCTGTAAATATTGATATTCACAAAAAAACTACTGCTCAAGAAATCATCAAAGCTTTTCCTGATGGATTGGATTATTTGATAACTGGCGTAGGAACCGGCGGTCATATCACTGGTTGTGCTGAAATATTAAAACAACATTATCCCAACTTACAAGTTTTTGCTGTAGAACCAGAAGTCTCTCCAGTAATTAGTGGTGGTAAACCGGGTCCGCATCCTATTCAAGGAATTGGTGCCGGATTTATTCCTGCTAATTTGCATACCGATTTATTAGACGGAACGATTCAAGTGAGTAAAGACGATGCTTTTACTTACGCACAAAGAGCCGCAAAAGAAGAAGGAATGTTTGTTGGAATTTCTTCTGGCGCTTCTTTAGCAGCAGTAGCTAAAAAACTAACAGAAATTCCTGAGAATGCTACAGTTTTAACTTTTTGCTACGACACAGGAGAACATTACTTAAGTGTTGAGGGATTGTTTGTATAAGCAGTCAATTAAACAAGTATTACTCGGATTGCATAACGACTACATATATGCCTTTTAATATCAAACAACCTTCGTAAATCTGCTTTTAGAAAACAGCATTTACGGAGGTTTATATTTTTCAAAGAGTTTTTAGAAAAAGAATAATTTCTAAATTAAAAAAAAGGACTTTATATAAATAAAATAGTAAAAATAGAGTGCAGTGTAATTGTTTTTAAAATTAAAAAACTCACTTTTCTGCGTGTTTGTGATGGATCAAAAGTATGATTCAAACATAAAATTAGGTCCACATTACAAAACCCGTACTGCTTTTACAAATCTTTTTGCATAACCTGGTTTTTTTAAACTAGTAACTATCACTTTCATTTCACGACCTGAAGAGGAATGTATAAAATCACTATCCAAGCCTTTGGGATTTGTAACAATACCTACATGACCAATAACATTTCTGGTAGGACTCAAAAACAACAGTATATCTCCTTTTTGAACCTCTTCGATAGCAATTTCTTTACCAAAATTTTTAAACTGCGAAGAACTTCTGGGAACTTTGATATTAAAATGATTAAATACAAAATAAACAAATCCAGAACAATCAAAACCTTTTGCGCTGCAACCCGCTGCAACATAAGGAGTTCCTAGCAAACCTCTTCCGTAATTGATAATCTTATCTCTTAAAGACAACTCGTTTTGAATTGGCTCAGTTAAGGTGTCTTTACTATTTATTTCATAGTACCACTTTTTACAAATTCCCGTTTTTGTAGAGGAAAACGCATCCGTTAAAAACAAAAATAGTACTAAAGAAAAAACGATTCTGAATTTAAAAAAATGGATATTTTTATAGGTCATATTAAAAATTTAAATGAAAAAAAAATATAGCTTTAAACAAGGTAGATTTTGTACTCCAAAACTAAATGAGAAAAGAAAAGTACTTATCTCAACGTTACAAATCTAATTAAATTATATAATTCGAATTAAACGAGGTAAAAACAACATTTATAAAATAAAAAAATACTGAATAGCAATAAATTAATTCTATAAAAAAAGCCCCATAACGGAGCTTTTTTTAATCTTATTCTTCTACTTCATCAGTCCCATGAGACTTAGAATAATTTCTCCATTTCTCAATACAATCTTGTAGATCTTGTGGTAATTCTGTATCAAATCGCATTAATTCACCCGTTGTAGGATGCACAAAACCTAATGTTTTAGCATGTAAGGCTTGTCTTGGTAATGCTTTAAAACAATTGTCTATAAACTGTTTGTATTTGGTAAACGTAGTTCCTTTCAAAATCAAATGACCTCCATAACGCTCGTCATTAAAAAGAGGATGACCAATATGTTTTAAATGCGCGCGAATCTGGTGTGTTCTACCCGTTTCTAGTTGGCATGAAATCAAAGTTACATACCCAAAACGCTCTAAAACTTTATAATGTGTAATGGCAGGCTTTCCTATTTCTGGATCAGAAAAAACAGCCATTTGCATGCGGTCTTTCAAGTGGCGTGCTAAGTTTCCTTCGATCGTTCCATTATCTTCAACCACATTTCCCCAAACCAAAGCTACATATTCTCTTTCAGAAGTTTTCGCTTCAAATTGTTTTGCTAAATGGGTCATAGCAGCTTCTGTTTTGGCAATAACTAGCAAACCAGAAGTGTCTTTATCAATTCGATGTACTAATCCAGGACGCTCACTACTATTCATTGGCAAATTATCAAAATGATACGCCAAAGCATGAACCAGAGTACCTGTATAATTCCCGTGACCAGGATGAACAACCATTCCTGGCAATTTATTTATCAGCAATAAAGTATCGTCTTCATAAACAATATCCAGCGGAATATTCTCTGGAATGATATGGTTTTCGTAAGGAGGATGAGTCAACATCACACGAACTACGTCATTCGCTTTCACCTTATAATTTGATTTTACCGTCGCATCATTTACAAAGATATTCCCTTCGTTTGCGGCAGTTTGTATTTTGTTGCGAGTTGCATTTTGGATCAATCCCATCAAATATTTATCAATTCGTAAAGCCGCTTGGCCTTTAGGAACTTCAAATCTAAAATGTTCATATAACTCGTCTTCTAAATCTATTGTATCTACAGTATTATTCATTAATTGGTATTTATTCTATTGGCGTACTTAGTGTATCCGCTGCATTTTCTTCTTCTTGATAACTCATTTTTCCGTCGCCCAAAACCAAATCAATTTTAGATGATTTTAGAACTCTATCGCCTACTTTTAGATTTCGTCCTTTAAAACGCATTTCCAGCACCATATCTTTTCCTAAATTAGGTACATAAGTAACGGTTCCTTCATCAAGTCCTAAAGCTTTCAATGTTGGCACCGCTTCACGATACGTTTTTTCGATTAAATCAGGAACTTTAACTGATGAAAATCCAGAAGTATTAATTTTTATGTATATTTTTCGACCTACTTTAACCTTAGTACCCGGAGTTGGATCTTGTTCTACCACACTAAACTGAGGGAAATCACTTCTATAATCCACACTATCCAAAAGAACGTAGTCTAAATCCAATTCATCAAGTTTTGTCTGCACTTGTTCCTCAGTCAGTTTTCGCAAATCCGGAACTGCAATTTCATGACCGTGATCGGTTGTAAAAGTCAACCAATGCATAAACAAATAACCCAAAGTAGCCAAAATGGCAAAAGCAACTAGTACTTGTATTACAAAAACACGGCTAGTAAGATACTTACGTAAACTCATAAATTTATTTTTAGATGTCGCAAAGATAAAGCTATTTCGTTTCAAAAAAAATGATAATTTTGTTTAATACTCTCTGGAGCTATTTCCCGCTATTCGTTGCAATCTTTTTATCGGCCAAAAGGCCAATAAAAAGGATTTCCACTGCTATCGGGGCTAAAAAAAGAAAACGTTTTCATAACCTATATCTTTCAAAAATGAAGAACATTGCCATCATCATGGGCGGATATTCTAGCGAATATAAAATCTCACTAATCAGCGGAAACGTTGTTTATCAATTCTTAGACAAAACCCAATACAACGCATTCCGCATCCATATTTTCAAAGAAAAATGGGTTTATGTAGACGCAAGTGATACGGAATTCCCCATCGATAAAAATGACTTTTCCGTAACAGTCGCTGGCACCAAAATCACTTTTGATTGTGTGTTTAATGCCATTCACGGAACACCTGGCGAAGATGGTTTAATGCAAGCGTATTTCGAACTTTTAAACATTCCACAAACCTCTTGCGATTACTACCAAGCCGCCTTAACGTTCAACAAAAGAGATCTATTATCAGTTTTAAAACCATACGGAATCAAAACAGCGACTTCCTATTACTTAAACAAAGGGGATAAAATCAATACGGACGAGATTGTAGCAAAAGTGGGTTTGCCTTGTTTTGTAAAACCAAATAAAGCAGGATCAAGTTTCGGAATTTCTAAAGCAAAAACAGCTGCCGAGTTGCCTATTGCAATTGAAGTGGCTTACAAAGAAGATAACGAAATCATCATAGAAAGTTTCCTAGACGGAACTGAAGTTTCTGTTGGAGTTATCAATTACAAAGGTATCGTAACTGTATTACCCATTACCGAAATAGTCTCTGATAATGATTTCTTTGATTATGAAGCAAAATACTTAGGAAAATCACAAGAAATTACGCCAGCCAGAATTTCTGATGAAATGACGCAAAAATTAAGCGAAATAGCAAAACGCGCATATGAAATCCTAAAAATGAAAGGGTTCTCTAGAAGTGAATTTATTATCGTAGATGGTGAACCGTTCATGCTTGAAATGAATACCATTCCCGGTTTAACAACAGAAAGCTTGATTCCACAACAAGCAAAAGCAGCAGGAATTTCACTAGAAGATTTGTTCACAAACGCAATAGAATTGGCTTTAAACAACTAAATTTCTATTATGAAAGAAATATTTGAATGGAACAGATTACTATTTAATGGTTTACCAGAATCCTTTCTTTTAGAAGTCATTTTTCGATCTACAGTAATGTTTATTGTTTTACTGCTTACCTTAAAAGTAGCAGGAAAACGTGGCGTAAAACAATTGTCTGTTTTTGAAACTGTAATAATAATTGCTTTAGGATCAGCAGCTGGAGACCCAATGTTTTATGAAGATGTGGGTATAATTCCAGCTATTACCGTATTTACTGTCATTATTCTTTTGTATCGATTAGTCACCTGGTTTACCGGAAAAAGCAAGAAATTCGAAGAGTTTATAGAAGGAAAAACAGAGTGTTTGATTCAGGAAGGAAAATTTTCGATTGCATCTTTCAAAAAAGAAAGTTTAGCGCAAGATGAATTTTTCTCGGAACTTAGATTAAAATCTATCGAACACTTAGGACAAATAAAAAGTGCATTTATGGAAACCAGCGGCGAAATAAGTGTTTTTTATTATGAAGATGATAAGGTAAAATCAGGTTTGCCAATTCTGCCCCATTTATTCAATCAAAAAAACAGTGTTATTCCTAATGAAGGGCTTTATTCTTGCACTTTTTGCGGAAATACAATACAGCAAAAAGCGGGAATGGCTACCTGTGATGCTTGTAATAAATCAGAATGGGTAGCTTCATTAAATACCATTCGTAAATCATAATTTAACGTAAATCAGTTTACCAATAGACTATAATACAATATGAGAAAAGCAATATTCCCGGGATCTTTTGACCCAATTACCTTAGGACATGAAGATATAATTAATCGAGCCATTTCCCTTTTTGACGAAATTGTAATTGCTATTGGTGTTAATGCCGAAAAAAAATACATGTTTTCACTCGAAGAAAGAAAGCGATTCATCGAAGAAACATTTAAGGATGAGCCTAAAGTTTCAGTCATTACTTACGAAGGATTAACCATTGATTTGTGTCATAAAGTCAAAGCTAATTTTATTCTTCGTGGCTTGCGCAATCCCGCCGATTTTGAATTTGAAAAAGCTATTGCACACACAAATAGACGTTTGGCAAAAATAGAAACTGTGTTTTTATTAACTGCAGCAAAAACTTCCTACATCAGTTCAAGCATTGTTAGAGACGTTCTTAGAAATGGCGGACAATATGAATTGCTGGTTCCTAGTGCGGTTAGAATGAAATAGTTTTACGGTAATTGATAAAAACTTTAAGTGGTGTATTTGTCACACAGAAAGCGTCTTCTTTTTTCAAACACTATTGATTTAATAATCAGCAGAATAATATTAAGAGTACTTATTAATATATACAATCAAAACTACTATAATTTGCGAAGACAATCTTTAAACAGTAAATTCGCTTAAAATAAAGACATTAAATAATGAGCATAGAAAGAGAATTAAGCAAACGCAGTGGATCTAAATGTGAACTTTGTGGCGCAACCGAAAACCTAAAAGTGTACGAAGTATTGCCAACAAAAAAAGGTGGACTTGATGAAAGCATCATGGCTTGTAGCACTTGTGTTGATCAAATAGAAAACCCTGAAAATGTAGATTTAAACCATTGGAGATGTTTAAACGACAGCATGTGGAGCGAACAAACTCCGGTACAAGTTGTGGCTTGGAGAATGTTAAGCCGTTTGCGTGCTCATGGATGGCCACAAGAATTATTAGATCAAATGTATTTAGATGAAGATACTTTGGCTTGGGCTCAAGCTACAGGTGAAGGAGAAGATGACGAAAACAAAATTATACATCGTGACAGTAATGGCGTAATATTAGAACACGGAGACTCCGTTGTCCTGATCAAAGATTTGAAAGTAAAAGGATCGAGCATGGTTGCTAAACAAGGAACAGCAGTGCGTAACATTCGATTAGACCATGAAAACGCTGAATATATTGAAGGAAAAGTAGATGGACAAACAATTGTAATTATTACTCAATATGTTAAGAAAACATAAATTTTAGTGATTGATAATTAGTAATCAGTTTTGAGTAAAAATAAAAAAAACGTTAGCAGTCTAAATTTAGACTACTAACGTTTTTTTATGCTATTTTAAATCAATAAACGCTACTACAATTGTCTTGCTGGAAGCGTCTCAACAATTTAGAGCAACTTTATAGGGATGCTTCCAGCATGACAAATAATTGAACAAATAATTGGAATGAACACTTTTCAAAACTGATCACTAATCTATTCCTCTTCTTTCTTAATAACTTTTCTTGCTACTTCGATTTTGAATTTTTTACCTTTCATTTTCTCATCTTTTATCGCGTGCAATAGATCTTTCACTTTATTGAATTTAACCGCCGCAAAAGAGATAAAATCTTTGACTTCAATTAATCCTAAATCGCCTTTTTCTAGTTTTCCTTTTTGAGAAAAGAAACCTACTATATCAATTTTATTCAATTTATTTTTCTTTCCACCACTAATGTAAATCGTTTGAAATTGAGGTGGCTTTGGTAATGAAGTTGCATTTTCAACATTAAAAACAGGCATCCCGTAATCAAGATAATCTGCTTTTTTTTCACTTTCGTGCGCAACAATATATGCCGTTCCAGAAGCTAACATACGAGCTGTTCTACCATTTCTATGCGTAAATTCATCTTCCTTAGCAGGTAAATGATAATGAATTACGTGATTCATCTCGGGAATATCAAGTCCACGAGCCGCTAAATCAGTGGTGATTAAATAACTCACACTTCCGTTACGGAACTGAATTAAAGCGCGTTCTCTTTCATCTTGATCCATTCCACCGTGATAATAGGTAGCATAAATTCCTTTTTCGTTCAAGGTATCGCTAATGCGTTCTGCAGCATCACGATGATTACAAAAAACAATGGCAGATTCTGATTTCAAAGAACAAATTAAGTTGAACAAACTTCCTATTTTATCTTTATCCTTAGAAACTACCATTTTCATCGAAAGGTTTGATTCTTGTTCATTTTCGGGAATAAAGTCAAGAATGGTAGGATTTACCACTCTTGTATATCTTGGAATCTCAATATCAGAAGTTGCTGAAACTAGAACACGTTTGTTCAATTTCGTCAATTTTCCAATAATGAATGACATTTGCTCATGGAAACCCAATTGCAATGATTTGTCAAATTCATCTAGAATCAAGGTTTGAATTTTATCTAAGCGGAAAGTTCCTCTATCAATATGATCTGCAATTCTTCCTGGAGTTCCTATTAAAACAGCTGGTGGATTACTTAAATTTTTTATTTCTGTGTCGATAGAATGCCCACCATAACATACATTAACTTTATAATCAGTACCCATTTTTTTCCAGACTTGTTCAATCTGCAATCCTAATTCACGCGAAGGAACTAAAATTAAGCACTGAACTGATAGAATTTCTGGTTGTAACATTTCAAGAATTGGCAACAAAAAAGCCAAGGTTTTCCCAGAGCCCGTTGGCGATAGTAATAATACATTACTATCGTTTAAGATCGCGTCTTGAGCAACTTCTTGCATTTCATTCAGGCTTTCGATGCCTAAATTCAAAAGTATATTGTTGGGATGGTGTTTCGTATTCATTTTTTTTATTTGTGCAAAGGTAATTCTAAATTTTAAATTATCATTTGTTTTAAATAAGGCGTTTAGGAGAATAGCATTGCTTATAAAAACAGTATAAAATTTGCTACATTTGATATTCAATTTAAAAATCAAAGTATGAGATTTTTCACACTCCTTATTTTATTCTTTTCAATTAGTGCAATGGCACAAAAAACAAATAAATACGATACTTTTTTCGAAAAGGGTAACGGAAATCAAACGCCAAGTTATACCGAAACAATCTCCTATTACACTTTATTATCTAATGATTTCCCGTCTATAAAAATGCAAAAAATGGGTTTAACAGATAGTGGAGAACCATTACATATTGTAATTTTTAATCCCGAAAAGCAATTCGACTTTGAAAAAATCAATAAAAACAAAGCCGTAATCTTATTGAATAACGGAATTCATGGCGGAGAACCCGACGGAATTGATGCGAGTATGCAAATGTTTAGAGATTTGGCTTTAGGCAAAATTAAAGCTCCAAAAAACACCGTTATCGTTTGCATTCCAGTATATAATATTGGAGGCGCTCTAAACAGAAATTCGACCACAAGAACGAATCAAGAGGGTCCAGAAATCTATGGTTTTAGAGGAAATGCTAGAAACTATGATTTGAATCGAGATTTCATCAAGTCAGATACTAGAAACACCAAAAGTTTTGTCGAAATATTTCACAAAATCAATCCTGATGTTTTTATTGATAATCATGTTAGCAATCGCGCCGATTATCAATACAAACTGACTTATATAATGACACAGCACAACAAATTAGGGAATGTATTAGGCGATTTTTTGAATAGTGAAATGATGCCGGCTTTGGTAACCGATTTACAAAAAAAGGGAATCGAGACTACTCCATATGTAAATGCCTTTTCTGATACGCCAGACAAAGGTTTTGCTCATTTTTTTGAAAGTCCAAGATATGCAACGGGTTACACATCTTTATTTAACACCATTGGTTTTGTAGTAGAAACACACATGCTAAAAAAATATGCAGACCGTGTAAAAGTAACCTATGAATATATGCGTTCCGCAATTGATTTTACCGATAATAATTATACTAAAATCAAACAAATGAGATTAAAAAATGAAGAACAATATAAACCTGAAAAATTCTATACTATAAAATGGGAAATTGATACTACAAAGGTAATTCCGTTCTCTTTTTTAGGTTATGAAGGCAGCCACAAAAAAAGTGAGGTTACCTCAGGAAATCGATTGTTTTACGATCGTACAAAACCTTACAAAAAAGAAGTACCATTTAGCAAAGAGTATAAATCTGCAAAAGAAATTATCATACCAACATCTTACGTAATTCCCAAAGGATTTTGGGATGTTATTGAATTATTAAAAAGCAATGGAATTGCAGTGCAAGAATTAAAAAAAGACACTGTTATTGAAGTGGAAAGTTACAGAATTGCTGATTTTAAAACGACCAATTCCGCTTATGAAGGACATTATTTACATAGAAATACGACTACCACATCGCAAATTAAAAAAATGGCTTTTACTAAGGGAGATTATTTGATTACAACAACTCAAAAAGGAATAAAATATTTACTAGAAACTCTAGAACCCGAAGCGATTGATTCTTTCTTTAATTGGAATTTTTTCGATACGATATTGCAACAAAAAGAAGGGTATTCTGACTATGTTTTTGAAGATACTGCTGCTAAAATATTAAAAGAAAATCCAAAACTAAAAGACGAATTACAGCAAAAAATGCAAAGCGATACCAACTTTTCAAAGAACCCAGAAGCGCAATTGGATTGGATTTATAAACATTCTATTTACTATGAAGCTGCACATTTACAATATCCAGTCTATCGAATTTTAAAATAAAATTCTATTTTTAATAGATAAAAAAAACGTATTTCATTCATTTTCAAATATTAATTTGCGAAAATGTGTGAAATACGTGTTTAAAACTAATCTGCTTTTTTAAAAATAAAATAGTACTAAATACTCTCTTCCTCAAACAATAATTTTATGTTTTCGTAGGAATTTTTTAATGCTTCTTTTATTTGCTCCGGATTCAACCAAGCGACTTTTTCAATTCCTTCTTCTAATTGGCCTTTTGGAGTCCCTTCAAAATCAGATTGCATTTCGAACCAATGGGTTATTTTTAACTTATACTTCCCATTTCTTCTAAAAACATGATACGTTTTTTGAAGTTTATGCGAAATCGTAAGACCATTTACGCCAGTCTCCTCCTCTACTTCACGCATCGCAGTATCCTCAATTTCTTCTCCTTTTTCTATACCTCCTTTAGGTAAATCCCACTTTCCATTTCTAAAAATGAATAACACTTCCCCCTTTTTATTATATACTAAGCCTCCTCCTGCTTTACAAACAGGAATTTTAGCTTTTAAAGTCTTCATTATCAAGCTTTCATCAGGATGATATAAATAGGCTTTATTAATTTTATTTTGAAATATTTTGACGATAAGTTGCTCTATGTCAATACTCTCTAACAGAAATAATTGAAAATCTGTCTCCTTGGAGATGTGATTTGTCAAAAAAAGTGGCTTGTCGTTAACAAAAACTTTATACATTTGTACTATGATTTTTAATAAAGAAACCGCCGAAAAAACAGCCGAATTCCTTTTGCAAATAAATGCAATTAAATTGAATCCAAGAAATCCTTTTACATGGGCTTCTGGATGGAAATCGCCAATTTATTGTGATAACCGATTAATTCTCTCATTTCCAGCAGTAAGAAATTATGTTAGAGATGAATTTTCGAAAAACATTGAGAAACAATTTGGAAAACCAGATGTTATTGCTGGAGTTGCCACTGGAGCAATAGGTATTGGTATTCTAGTTGCAGAAAGCATGGGATTACCATTCGTTTATGTACGTCCAGAAGCTAAAAAACACGGTAGACAAAATCAAGTAGAAGGTTTTTTACAAAAAGGACAAAATGTTGTTGTAGTAGAGGATTTGATTAGTACGGGAAATAGTAGTTTACTTGCAGTAGAGGCTTTGCGTGAAGCAGGTGCCAACGTAAAAGGTATGGCTGCAATATTCACTTACGGATTTAATGTTGCAGAAGAAAATTTTAAATCCGCAAATATTGATTTATTTACTTTAAGTAATTACCAAAATCTATTGAATTTGGCAGTTGCAAAAAGATACATTACAGAAGAAGAGGAACAAACCTTGAGAGAATGGAATGTAAGTCCATCTACTTGGAATATTGAAATATAATAATCAAAATATAAAATGATGAACTTAGAAAGCCCTAAAGTTAGCGTTCAAAAATCAGCTCAAGAATTATTTGACTTATTAACGGATGTAAAAAATTTCGGAACGTTAATGCCAGAAAACATCGCTAAATTTGAAGTAATTGGTGAAGATGCTTTTATTTTTGGATTAAAAGGAATGCCAGAAATTAAACTAAAAATGAAGGAAAAAGTCGCGCCAAACAAAGTGGTTTTAGGAGCGGCAAGTGATAAACTTCCTTTTACTTTAGTTGCAAACATAGAAAGTGTATCAGATTCATCAAGTGAAGTAAAGCTTGATTTTGAAGGAGATTTCAACCCAATGATGGCAATGATGATCAAAGGACCAATTAGTAAGTTTATCGAAACTTTAGCAAGCAATATGCATAAATTATAAGTTTCAAAACATTATAACAATAACTAAAAGGAGAAAAAAATTTCACGAAAGTGTCTATTTTTTCTCCTTTTTTATTAATACAACATTTGGATTTCTTTAATATCAAATTCAGAAACAGTATCATCTTCTAAGATAACTTCTAACTTACCAATTTGAGAAACTCCTTGAATAATTCCCATAAAGTAATTTTTCTTTTGATCTGAAAAAGGCATCGGAATTCCTTTTTTAAATAATTTATTACTATAACTTTCCCACAAGAAATCTTTTTTATTTGTACATCCCTTTATTTTATTTTCCAAACAGTCAACAATAGAAAAAAGTAGCTTTTCTTTATTAAAATCTTTATTACAAATAACCGCTAAAGAAGATGCTTTTGGTAAGTTTTCAAAATTAGTTTGATTTACATTGAGTCCTAAACCGACAATTGAAACAATTTTTCCGTCACTTTTTATACTATTTTCAATCAAAATGCCACCAATCTTTTTGTTATATGACATAATGTCGTTAGGCCATTTAATACTAAGATTAGGAATGTTTAAAGTTTCTAGAACTTCAATTACAGCAAGAGAAATGGCAATATTGAGATTGAAAATTTGATTAATATCAGATAAAAAATCCTTAACCAAAATACTCATTATTAAGTTTTTACTCGTTTCAGAAGCCCATATAGAACCCATCTGTCCTTTTCCTTTCGTTTGATTCTCAGCTGTTATGACAGTAAAATTCTCCAGCTCTTGTTTGTTCGATAAAGCCTTTAAGAACTCATTTGTTGAATCTATGGCATCGAGTTTGATTAGTTTCATTATACCTTTTTTGATCAACAGAATTTAATATTCTGTTAAGGTTCAAAAATAATCACAAAAAATGGTAACTTTACAAACTTATATAAAAATAATTCATGGCGAAAAAGACGATAAATAATGACATCCTATTAGCGAATATCATTAACGGAATAGAAGAAGTAAAAGGAAATGATATTACTGTACTTGATTTAAGAGAAATAGACACAGCAGTTTGTGATTATTTTGTCATTTGCAATGGTAACTCTAATACACAAGTAAATGCCATTGTCAACTCAATCCAAAAAATAGTTTCAAAAGAAATGAAAGACAAGCCTTGGCATGTTGAAGGAACAGACAATGCCGAATGGGTACTAATGGATTACGTAAATATTGTTGTACATGTGTTCCAAAAGCACATCAGAGAATATTACAACATCGAAAGTTTATGGGGCGATGCAAAAATAACAACCATTGAAAACAAATACTAAAGACACATAATCCGTAGTAATGGCTAAAGAAAATAATCCAAATCCAAATAAGTTCAAGGTAAGTCCGTGGTTAATTTATACTGCAATACTGTTAATTTTCTTATTTATAAGTTTCATAACTGGAGGTTCTAACATTAATGAACCGGGACAATTGACATCTTCTAAGTTTAACGACTATTTAGAAAAAGGTCAAATAGAAAAAGTAACTGTTTACAACAAAACAGAAGCAGAAGTATATCTGAATGCTGCTGCATTAAAAGAGGCTGAACATAAAAAAGTTTCTAAAGATGTTTTTGACAGACCTAATAAAGGACCTCATTACACTTTTGATATTGGTAATGATCAAATTTTTCAAACAAAATTAGAAAAAGCAGTTGCTGAAGGAAAGTTGAAAGATTTCAATTTTTTACCTAAAAACAATTGGTCAGATATTTTAATGAGCTTGTTACCAATAATTATCATAGTTGCCGTATGGATCTTTATCATGAGAAAAATGTCTGGCGGCGGTGGCGGTGGCGGTGGTCAGATTTTCAATATTGGAAAATCAAAAGCAAAACTATTTGATGAAAAAACAGATATCAAAACCACCTTTAAAGATGTAGCTGGTTTAGAAGGAGCAAAAGAAGAAATACAAGAAATTGTAGAGTTCTTAAAAAACCCTGAAAAATATACTAATCTGGGAGGTAAAATACCAAAAGGCGCCTTGCTCGTTGGTCCTCCAGGAACTGGTAAAACCTTATTAGCGAAAGCTGTTGCGGGTGAAGCACAAGTACCTTTTTTCTCTTTATCAGGTTCTGATTTTGTAGAAATGTTTGTAGGTGTAGGTGCGTCACGAGTTCGTGATTTGTTTAAACAAGCTAAAGAAAAATCTCCCGCTATTATCTTCATTGACGAAATAGATGCTGTTGGTAGAGCTAGAGGAAAAAGCAATATGTCTGGTGGGAATGATGAACGTGAGAACACACTAAATCAATTACTTACAGAAATGGATGGTTTTGGAACTAATTCTAATGTTATTGTTTTGGCAGCAACCAATAGAGCTGATGTTCTTGACAAAGCCTTAATGAGAGCAGGTCGATTTGACAGACAAATATTTGTTGATTTGCCAGACATTAGAGAAAGAGCCGAAATTTTTCAAGTTCACTTAGCTCCTATCAAAAAAGTAGAAGGTCTAGATTTAGATTTCTTAGCCAAACAAACTCCAGGTTTCTCTGGTGCTGACATCGCAAATGTATGTAATGAAGCAGCTCTTATAGCAGCTCGTCATAACAAAACAGCAGTAGATAGACAAGATTTTCTTGATGCAGTTGATAGAATTATTGGTGGTTTGGAAAAGAAAAATAAAATTATCACTCCTGAAGAAAAAAGAGCAATCGCTATTCATGAAGCTGGACATGCAACCGTAAGTTGGATGCTAGAACATGCAGCACCGTTAATTAAAGTGACTATTGTTCCTCGTGGACAAAGTTTAGGAGCAGCTTGGTACCTTCCAGAAGAAAGACAAATTGTAAGAACAGATCAAATGTTAGATGAAATGTGTGCTACAATGGGAGGAAGAGCAGCTGAAAAAGTTACTTTTGATAGAATTTCTACAGGTGCATTGAGTGATTTAGAGAAAGTAACACGTCAAGCTCGTGCGATGGTTACTATTTACGGATTGAATGAAAAAATAGGAAACGTTACTTATTACGATTCAACTGGACAAAGTGAATATAACTTCTCTAAACCTTATTCTGATGAGACTGCAAAAATAATTGATGCTGAAATATCAGAGTTAATTGAAGGTCAGTACAAAAGAGCCATTCAAATATTAGAAGAAAACAAAGACAAGTTGAATCAACTTGCCGATATTTTAATTGAAAAAGAAGTTATTTTTAAGGATGATTTAGAAGCAATCTTCGGAAAAAGAAATTGGGATAAAAATCTAGAAGAAGTAGTTTCATAAAAATAACATCAATATTTACATTATTTACAAAATCTTAATTCAAAAGCTTCTTTTGAATTAAGATTTTTTTATCTTTGGACGTTTTCAAATAACAAATAAAGCAGTTTAAAACTATATGAGTCTTTTTAGCAAATTTTTTGGTTCTAGCAATCTAGCTTCTGATGAAGAAAAAGAAAGTGAATTTAGTGAGTCCTTTACTAAAAACACTACCTCTATAGACGAGACATTTATCTTTAATTTCAAAAAAAATGGAGGTAAATTTTTATACTGCGAAAATGCTGATGAAGTAAAAGAGCAATTTGAAAATATTTTAGAAGAAAACGATTGGTTTGAAAGTGAAGTACTTTGTTATGAACCTGCTCTATATACTATGCTTGATGATAACAAGCTTGTTTATGAAAAACCTTTGAATCCAAAATTTATTTTTGCTAGTTGTGAAAATTTAATTGCAGATGAAGGCTCTATCCTATTTTCATCAAAACAAATCAAACAAAATAAGCCAAACGAATTACCAGTCAACATCATTATTTTAGCTAAAACAAGTCAAATCATTGGAGCTAAAAGTGATGGCCTAAGTGCTATCAAAAAAAAATATGAGAGAGACTACCCAACCAACATCACTACTATAAAATATTTTGAAAAAGTCAAAGAAGAAGACTTTACACAATATGGAAGTTCTGCAAAGAACCTTTATTTATTGCTTTTAGAAGACCTATAAGATGAATGAAACTTTAAAACGGGGTATATCAGGAGCTGTATATATCGTATTATTATTGGTTTCTATTTTATATTCAACCGAAACCTTTTTTATATTATTTGGAATCTTTCTGATAATTGCAATTTATGAATTTTGCAATTTGGTTCAAATACATAAAGTATTTCCAATTCTTTTTGGGACTATCTTATATGCTACTGTGACTTTATTTAGCCATTACAATAAAAGCACTACAGAAAATCTAAATCATATATTTAATTCAAAGTTTGCTTATACAATCAATATTGAGACTTTAAATATTATTTTACTTGTAATATGTTTAGTGGTTTCTCTTAAATGTATTCTTTTCTTATTTTATGACAACATTCAAAAAATAAGTAACTCTTCTAAATATCTTTATTTACTAGGTTACATCATACTTCCTTTTATCTTTATAACTAAAATTTCATTTGGAGTAAAAGATTACAACCCTAAAATAATAATAGGATTATTTATATTGGTTTGGACCAACGATACTTTTGCTTATATAGTAGGAAAATCTATTGGTAAAACGAAGTTATTAGAGAAAATATCTCCTAAAAAAACAGTAGAAGGATTCCTTGGCGGAATTATTTTTGCAGTTTTAGCAGGTTATTTGATATCAAAATATTATATTAAAGCCAGTCCTGAACACAGCGACAGATCAATTCTTATATGGACTTCTATTGCTGTAATAGTAGGAATAGCGGGTACAATAGGAGATTTGATCGAATCTAAATTCAAGCGTATTGCTGGTGTAAAAGATAGCGGAAGCATAATGCCAGGACACGGAGGCATATTAGATCGTTTAGATAGTGTTATATTTGTAGCACCAATTATTTTTTTGTTTTACCAAATTTTAAACTATGTTTCATAAAGAAGGAACCCAATCTATTTTATTAGGCACTATTTTTACTGCTGTTGTACTTTTATTGTCTGATAATTTCATTGACACCAATTGGCTTAAAATGGTCATACAGATAGCTGCATTATTAGTGCTCATTATCATTTTACAATTTTTTAGAAATCCTAAAAGAAATGTTATCATCAACGATAGTCAAATACTTGCACCAGTAGATGGTAAAGTTGTGGTTATTGAGGAAGTATACGAAGGTGAGTATTTCAAAGATAAAAGATTACAAATTTCTATCTTTATGTCACCAATAAATGTACATGTAACACGTTATGGACTTAGCGGTTTAGTGAAATTTAGCAAATATCATCCTGGAAAGTTCTTAGTCGCTTGGCATCCAAAAGCTAGTGAGGAAAATGAAAGAACGACAATTGTTATAGAAAATAATACTTTTGGAGAAGTATTATACCGTCAAATTGCTGGAGCTTTAGCTCGCAGAATTGTAAATTATGCAGAAGAAGGTACAACTGTAGTTCAAGGTACAGATGCAGGATTTATAAAATTTGGCTCAAGAGTTGATATTTTTTTACCATTAGGAACACCAATAAATGTTATTTTAAATGAAGTTGCAGTAGGTGGAAAAACAGTTATAGCTACAAAACAGTAATGACTCAGAAAGATTTAGATACTCAATTCTTAGAAGCTGTTGAAATAGCTTCTAAAATGACTCAGGCATCTTTACCACAAGATGTTCAATTGCGCCTATATGCTTCATACAAACAAGCTACGTTAGGAACTGTGGATCTAAAACAAAATTCTTCCTATCATTTGAGAGATGCTTTTAAGACGAACGCTTGGATGCAGATCAGTCATCTTAGTTTAGATGAGGCCAAGCAACAATATATTGAAATGATTCATTCGTTATTTAAAAAATAATCTATTTATGAAAAAATTATATTTTTGGATTCCGTTAGTCTCTTTTTTGGGTGTTTTAAATTCTTGTAATGAAAAAAAATTAATTGAAGTTGTTGAAGTTCCATTACCTACTACGGTAGAAAAAAAAGTAGTAATGGGGTCACCTGATGATGTAAGAGCAGATGAGGGATCTTTTCAAATGGACAGATTACCTTATCCTTATGATGCCCTAAAACCGGACATATCAGCGACTGCATTAGAAATTCATTATTCAAAACATTATTTGACTTACACTAATAACTTAAACAAAGCACTATTAGGAACTCCTTTAGAAAACCTAACAATTGAAGAAGTAGTATCTAAATTAGACCCTAATGACGAAGCACTTCGGAACAATGCTGGTGGTTATTACAACCATTCTCTGTATTGGAAATGTATGGCTCCTAATACAGGAGGTGAGCCAAATGGAACTTTAGGAGAAGCGATTATTAAAGATTTTGGTTCGTTTGGTACCTTTAGTACTTCTTTCAAAAATCAAGCAACAAAACACTTTGGGTCTGGATGGGCTTGGCTAATAGTTGATAAAACAGGCAAACTACAAGTTACCAGCACTTCTAATCAAGACAATCCTCTTATGAGAAATGCAGCTGTTCCTGGAACTCCAATATTAGCCTTAGATGTTTGGGAACACGCTTACTATTTAGACTACCAATACAAAAGAGCTAATTATGTAGATGACTTTTTTAACAATATTAATTGGAAAAAAGTAGAAGAATTTTATGAAGCTGCATTAAAAAAATAATTCTCTTTTTTGAACATATAAAATACTGTTATGGAAACGTAACAGTATTTTTTTTTTATAATCGTTACTTACAATTTTAAAAAAACAATACTAGTAGTAAGAATAATTTTGTTCCATTTTTTTATTACCAATTATTTTCAAAAATTCTACAAAAGCATTCTTAATATAGCATAATTTTAATGCTCTGTACTGTGTGAGTGTTTTAATTTAAAATAAAAACACAAACCTCTGTTGTTCTATTTTTTTTAAACAATTCATCGATTGAATTATTAGAAAATGAAGTTCTTAATTTATGTAACGCAGTTCTAATTTAGGTTTTAATTAAACACAAACTTTAGTATATAATTAAACTACTTAACATCGGGTATTTACCTGTTATAAATAAATCTTAATATAGATTAGGATTGTATCCTTTTTCATAAATTTGACAAAAATTAAATCCTTTGAAAAAATCACTGTTTTTCGTTCGTTATTGTTTCGTACTACTAATCACAAATGTAGTTTTGGCACAAGCCCCGAAAAAAATTATTATTGAAAATTCTGATTTTGCCGATGTAAATCAAACAGAAACTCCAGATGCTTTACTGCTTGTTGGAAATGTTCGCGTGAATCACGATGGAATTGTTATGACTTGCAATAAAGCTTACTATTTTCAAAAGGAAAATTACATTAAAGCATTTGGTAATGTACAAATGGTGCAAGGTGACACTTTATTCTTAAATAGTAAATATGCTGAGTATAATGGGAATGCAAAAAAAGCATATGCTACCGGAGATGCAGTAATGAGCTCACCAGACGCTACATTAGTTACAGAGACAATCAATTTTGATCGTAACACTCAGGAAGCTTTTTATGAAACTCCTGGCACGATAACCAATAAAGACAATACCTTGCAAAGTAACGCCGGCAGATACTATGTTAATCAAAAGAAATTTCAGTTTCTAACTGCTGTAACTATAACAAATCCGACCTACGTAATTAAATCGAATCACCTTGATTATTTTAGTAATTCAGGACACTCCTATCTCTTTGGGCCTTCAACAATTACCAGTAAATCCAATTATATTTACACTGAAAAAGGATTTTACGATACTAAAAAAAACTTAGCCCATTTTTTGAATAAATCCTATATTAAATACGATGATAGAGTGATTAAAGGCGATAGTTTATACTATGATCGAAATCGAGAATTTGCATCGGCAACGAGAAATGTAAAAATTACTGATTCAATCAACCGCGGAATCATTAAAGGACATTATGCTGAAATGTATAAAAAAAAGGATTCGGTTTTTGTAACCAAAAGAGCTGTTGCAGTAAACTTTGTCGAAAATGATTCGGTTTATATTCATGGAAAAAAACTAATGGTTACTGGAAAAGAAGGAAATCGCATCATCCGAGCCTTTAATAATGTACGTTTTTATAAAACGGATATGAGCGGAAAATGTGATTCAATTCATTCTGATTCTAAAATTGCATTGACAAAAATGATTGGTAATCCAATACTTTGGAATGGTGAAAGTCAGATTACGGGAGACATTATGCACCTAATAGGAAATAATACAACCCAAAAATTAGACTCACTCAAAGTACTTAACAATACATTTTTGGTTTCAAAAGATACTTTAGGAACTGGTTATAACCAAGTTAAAGGTCAAAATCTCTACGGTAAATTTTTTGAAGGTAAACTACGCGATGTTGATATTATCAAAAATGCAGAAGTCATCTATTACATGCGAAATGATGCCAAAGATCTTATTGGGATCAACAAAAATGTAAGTAGCAAAATAAATCTTCTTTTAGAAAAAAATGAGATAGAAACAATTACTTTTTTCAATCAAGTAGATGGTGATATTTATCCAGAAAAAGATCTCCCAGAAAATGCACGGAAACTAAGAGGACTAGTTTGGCGAGGAGAAGAAAGAATAAAATCTAAAGATGATATTTTCCCACCAGAAGAAGATGAAGACAATGAGCTGCTAGCTAAGGCAAAAAAATCTGAAAAAGCCTTAGAGAATGTTCCTATGAAGATAAGGAAAGAGACTTTAAATTATGATAAAAAGAAAAGTCCACAGAATCCAAAAAAAGGAAAAGTAAAATAATTTAATACAAAACGTTTTGAACACTGATTTTATAAAGTATCAAGCACAAACTTCTCCCTATCCTTTAGGAATGGAAGTTTCTCATGCCATAGGCTCTTATATTTACGACATCAATAATAAAAAATACTTAGATTTTGTAGCAGGAGTTTCTGCTTGCCCGCTTGGACATCAACATCCAAGAGTAAATCAAGCGATCAAAGACCAACTCGACAAATATTCACACGTAATGGTTTATGGAGAATATTCACAAAGTCCAGCGGTTGAATATTGCAAATTACTGGCATCACTCCTACCATCTTCATTAGACAAAACCTATTTAGTAAATTCTGGAACAGAAGCTATTGAAGGAGCTTTAAAACTAGCAAGACGAACCACGGGAAGAAGCCAATTGATCTCATGTCACAATGCGTATCATGGCAATACGATGGGTTCGATGAGTGTTATGGGCTTTGAAGAACGAAAACAAGTTTTTCGTCCTTTAATACCTGATGTTGATTTTATCACATTCAATAACGAAGCTGATTTACAAAAAATAACAACCAAAACTGCCGGAATTATTTTGGAAACTATTCAGGGAGGTGCTGGATTTATTCAACCACATAATGATTTTTTAAAAAAAGTACGCCAACGATGTGATGAAGTTGGTGCCATGATGATTTTAGATGAGATTCAACCCGGTTTTGGACGAACAGGAAAACTTTTTGGATTTCAAAATTACGATGTCGTTCCCGATATTCTCGTTATAGGAAAAGGAATGGGTGGCGGAATGCCGGTTGGTGCTTTTACAGCTTCAGCCGAACGTATGGATTTATTAAGTGAAAATCCAAAACTAGGACATATCACTACTTTTGGTGGACATCCTGTCATAGCGTCAGCCTGTTTGGCCACTTTGAAAGAAATTACCGAGACCAATCTAATGGCAGAAGCCCTAGAGAAAGAAAAACTATACAGATCTCTTTTGGTACATCCTTTGATAGAGGAAGTACGAGGAAAAGGTTTAATGTTGGCCGCTATGACAAAAAACGCCGATATCACAAATGAAGTAATTCTGAAATGTCAAGACAAAGGGCTTATTTTATTTTGGCTACTTTTTGAAGGTACAGCAATACGAATTACGCCACCGCTTAACATTTCTAATGAAGAAATTAAAGAAGGTTGCGCAATTATTCTAGAGGTTATGGACGAGATTTTCAATAGAGAATAATTATTTTTAGGAGCTATTCCTGCTATCCGTTACAATCTTTTATGGCGAAACCCGCCATAAAAGGATTTTCACTTCTATCAGGGCTAGAATCTAAGGTTTTTAAGGAATTTATTTTAGAAACTGAAATTTATTTTTTGTTAATTAAATTGTTCAAAACAATTACCACTTCTCCTCACATTAACAGTAAGGATGCCTAACTTTATTTAGGCTATATTAAAAAAACACAGTATGCAATTAAGCAACGAAGAAGAAGACCATAACTTATCCCTATCTAAATTTGAGTCTATGTTGAAAACCAACAAAGTGCTCTTTTTTGACTCGGAGGAATTTGAAGAAATTATTCTTCACTATCTCGATATGGGTAAGGCCGCTTTGGCAAAAAAAGCATTAAAATTAGCACTAGACCAGCACCCTAAATCAACCGGACTAAAATTAGTTCAAGTGGAGATGTTAGTCTATGATGACAAATTAGAATTAGCAGAAAAACTATTGAATGAATTATATGCAATCGAACCAACAAACGAAGAAATATACATTCAAAAAGCAAATATTTACTCCAAAAGAGATCAGCATGATAAAGCAGTTGAGTTATTAAAAATTGCTTTAAAATACACAGATGATTATGCCGATGTCTATAACTTAATAGGTATGGAATACTTATTTATGGACAATTTTGAGCTAGCAAAAGAAAATTTTATTAAATGTCTAGAAGAGGATTTAGAAGATCAATCTGCATTATATAACGTGGTCTATTGTTTTGAATTTTTAGATCAAAATCAAGAAGCTATAATTTTCTTAAATCAATATATTGAAAAAAATCCGTACAGCGAAATTGCTTGGCATCAAGTAGGACGTTTGCATTACGGTGTAAAAGAATATGAAAGTGCTATTCGTGCCTTTGATTATGCCACATTAATTGATGATGAATTCCTAGGAGCGTTTATGGAAAAAGCGAAAGCTTTTGAACGTTTAAAAAAATACAAAGAAGCAATTGAAAGTTACGAAAGAACCATCGAATTAGAAGATGCGACCTCTTATGCATTGTTAAGAATAGGAAAATGTTATGAAAAAATAGGAAAGAAAGCTTTAGCATTAAAATATTTTAATGAGACTGTACATGAAGATCCACTTTTAGACAAAGGTTGGATTGCAATTACTGATTTTTATATTAGACAAAAAAACTATCAAAAAGCACTTTTCTTTGTCAATAAAGCACTAGCAATTGACAATCAAAATCGTTTATATTGGAAACGTTATGCCTCGATAAACAAACAAATGAACTTCTTTGAAGAAGCAGAATTTGGCTATAGAAAAGCGGTAGAATTTGGAGATCACTCTCTAGAAACATGGTTGTTTTGGGTAGATATTCTTCAGTTTTTAGGAGAATTTCAAAGTGCTGTTCAAACTTTATTACAAGCTTCTGAATATTTTCCAGAAGAAAATGAGGTAGAATATCGTTTGGCCGGATTATACTACATGTTATCAGAAGCTACAAAAGCAAAGTTTCACTTAAGCAATGCTTTACGATTGAATTTAGCCAACCAAACTCTTTTAGAAGATTTATTTCCTGTAGTTTGGGCAAAAAAGATAGTACAAAATTTTATTGCAAAACATAATAAAATATAATGATAGACATTGTACAAAAACGTTTTGGTTTAGTAGGAAGAAATATAAGCTACTCCTTCTCTAAAGCTTATTTTACTAAAAAATTCAGTAATGAAAACTTTGAAGGATGTAGTTATGTAAACTTTGACATTCAGAAAATAGACACTTTCTCTGACATTATAACTAATACTCCAAACCTAAAAGGTTTAAATGTTACCATTCCTTATAAAGAAACTGTTATTCCTTTTTTAGATAAATTGTCAAAAAAAGCAGCTCTAATAGGGGCTGTAAATACAATTAGAGTAACTAAGAAAGGAAAATTAAAAGGGTATAACACCGATTATTATGGTTTCAAAAAATCATTAAAACCCTTATTATTGTCTCATCATAAAAAAGCCTTAATTTTAGGAACAGGTGGAGCTTCAAAAGGAGTTGCATATGCCTTAGACGAACTTAATATTCCGTATACTTTTGTTTCAAGAGAAGCTAAAGAAAATGCTATCAGTTATGATCGCATCAATGCTACTACGTTTGATAACTATCAAATCATAATTAATACGACTCCTGTAGGAACAAGTCCTAACATGGAGGCTTATCCCAATATTCCGTATGACTATTTTACGAATAACCATATTGCGTTTGACCTGATTTATAACCCTGAAGAAACACAATTCTTAAAAAAAGCAAAACAGAAAGGAGCACAAATTACAAACGGTTTAGACATGCTTATATTTCAAGCGGAGAAAGCATGGAAAATTTGGAATAAGTAATTTGTAAAACACATTAACAAAATTTGAATAAAAACCACAACTATAAAATGTTGTGGTTTTTTTTTACTCTTAATTCAATTTATTTTGATAAAAAGCATCCAGTTAAGTGGGAATTAAATTGGACAATATAATTTATAATGGATTTAAATCTGATAATTTCAGCGAAAAAAAGTGATAATGAGCAGATTAATTTTGTATTTTCATACTGCTTTAGTACCTTTCGCAATAGATACAATTACAAACCTTACACATTGAAAAAATGTTAGAAGAAAAGAATGATAACCTGTCTCGCCATGAGAGCGAAACAGATGGAAATATTGAAAACAATTCAGTTGAGTCAACTACAACTGTGACTGAGTCTAAAGAAAATAATATTTCTAAAGAAACAACTGCTTTTGCTGCAGAAGAAAATGAAATACAACCTTCTGAGAATAAAATTGTAGAAACTCAAAATCAGAATGCACTTGATGCTATTTCAGATACTAATGCAGAAGAAAGTGAAGACGAAACCCTAAAAGAGCGTCATGATATTCCCATGCAAGATTATGATACCTTATCATTAGAAGAGTTAGTAGAAGAACTAAAAAACCTGGTTTCTAATGAAAAATTAGTATCAGCAAAAGATCATATAGAAGAAATAAAGAAATCGTTCTTGGCGAAATACAATCACCTTTTAGAAGAGAAAAAAGAAGAATTTGCTGCGGAAAACCAAGATCCAAATGAAGAATTTCAATATCATTCTCCTTTAAAGAGCAATTTTGACAAATATTACTCCATTTTTAGAGATGCAAAAAATGCGCATTTCAAAAACTTACAAACAAATCTAAAAACTAATTTAGAAAACCGTTTGGCTATCGTAGAAGAATTAAAGGAGCTTATTAATCCTCAAGCAAATATAAAGGATACTTTAAAACATTTTAATGATTTAAGAGAGCGTTGGAAAAATGCTGGACCAATTCCAAAAGACAAATACAATCACGTTTGGAATAATTTCCATTTTCATGTAGAAAATTTCTATGATTATCTGCACTTAGACAGAGAAGCTAGAGATCTTGATTTTAAACATAATTTAGAGCAAAAACAAAAAATTGTTGCCCGTGTTGAAGAATTAGTAAACGAGGCAGATATTAATAAAGCTTTTAGAGAACTACAAGATTTACATAGAATCTGGAAAGAAGATATTGGTCCTGTTTCGCGTGAACACCGCGATGAAATCTGGAACAAGTTTAGTGACTTAACTAAGCAAATGCATGATAAAAGAGAGGTTTTATTTGAAAATCAAAGAGGAACTGAACTTGAAAATTTAGCAAAGAAAAAAGATATTATTGCTCAAATTGAAGTGTTAGCTACTGAAAAAGTAAATGCACATTCACAATGGCTTGCTCAAATTGAAAAAGTAGAAGCTTTACGAACTGCTTTTTTCTCTTCTGGAAAAGTACCTTCAGATGTTAATGAAGAAACTTGGTCTGCATTTAAAACTGCTGTTAGAAATTTTAATTCTTTCAAAAACTCATTTTACAAAGATATTAAGAAAGACCAAAATGACAATTTAAGCAAAAAAACAGCTCTTGTTGCAAAAGCTAAAGCTTTACAAGAAAGTACAGACTTTGCTGCCACTACTCCAATTATGAAGCAAATTCAAGAGGAATGGAAACAAATAGGTCACGTTCCCCGAAAATACTCTGATAAAATTTGGAAAGAATTTAAAGATGCTTGTAATCACTATTTTGAAAAACTAAAAGAACAAAAAAGCGAAGAAAACACAGAAGAAGTTGCTGCTTTTGATAATAAAAAAGCCTATTTAGAAACGCTGAGAGAATTTCAATTGGTAGGAGAACACAAAGCAGATCTAGATGCAATTAAACTGCATATTGAAACCTGGAAAAACTTTGGTAAAGTTCCTTTTCCAAGAAGACATATTGAAGGTAAATTTAATAAAATTCTAGATGCTCTTTTTGAAAAATTAAATTTGAGTAAAAAGGATACTGAAATGATGCGTTTTGCAAACCGAGTGGATCATTTAACTGAAAGTAATGATTCCCGTAAGTTAGATAATGAAAAGATCTTTATCATGCGTAAAATTGAAGAAGTACAGAATGAGATCTTTCAATTAGAAAATAACATTCAGTTTTTTACCAATACACGTAATGCAAAAAAAGAAAATTCTATCGTATTAGAAGTTCGAAAAAATATTGAAATTCACAAAGAAACACTTGGTGTCTGGAAGGAAAAGTTAAAACAATTGAGAAATATAAATATCGAATAAAGTATTATTAAATATTAAAACCTTGAACTAAATGTTCAAGGTTTTTTTTATAAAAATAGATTTTAGTTTTAACTTTCATTTATAACAAAAATCACTTTATATTCAATAGCAAAGTATATATTTACAAAATGAATTGGATTCGGAAAACCATATTTATTATTGGGCTTTCATTTGTCTTTTTATTTGTGTTTACTACAAATCAATCTCGGGGTGAAACACTCGAAGTAGAACAAAACAAAACTTCCTTTGCAGCTGACAACGTTCACACCTCCGTTTTTATTCAGCCTCAAGTTGCTTCTTCATTTCTACCACATTACAAAAATCCTAGCTGCTCGTTTATAAAATACTTGATCAGTTATTCTTCTGTAATACCCGATTTTAAAATCAAAACACTTTTTATTCGTTTTGATTATCAAGATATTGACCGATGCGAAAAGGTTTCTCTACTACTCTTCCCTTATCATTCTTTTTGGTAGTAATAACTATAAAATAGTATTGAAGTATTTTTAATCTTTAGTACTTCTAGGACATTGCTTTGTCCTAATATTGATTGATGTCTTTAGATATTCAATACAAATTATCTTGTTATATAAATCACTAAAAAATAAAAAAAATGGATACTTCTATAGCCATAATTGGTCTTGTCCTTACAATTTTAATTGCACTTCCTATATTTTATTCTATAAGAGCAAACTCTATGAATAAATCAAAAATTGAAAAAATAAAAGCAGAATTTAGCCAAAACAATCGTTTTAAATTTGAAACTGCAGAAACATTAAACAAAAAAGTACTGGCTTTAGACGAAAAAAATAAAGGTTTTCTTTTAATGGATTTTAATTTAAAATCAGAAAAGAACTCGTTTGTCGATTTGAAGGATATTCAAACTAGTAAATTGGTAGTTACAAAGGACAATAGCGGTGAAACAATTGCACAAATAGACTTAGAGTTTCATTACAAAGAAAATAAAAAAATAAAATCTGTGCCATTTTATAAAATTGAAAATGATCAAATGGGGCAACTTTGCTTGTATGAAGATCATCAACTTGCAAAAAAATATAAGCAAATAATAGACAATTGCATTTCTATTTAACGCTTATTAAAATAATAAAAAAAGAGACTTTTAAAAGTCTCTTTTTTTATAACTATGCTTAATATGATAATTATCATTTTAAATATTTAGTCATAATGTTACTTTTGATTATTACTAAATTTATTTTTTATGAAAAACTCTTTAATTCAAAAATATAATGTTCCAGGACCTAGATATACTAGTTATCCTACGGTTCCCTATTGGGATGAATCTGATTTTTCGTATGAAATTTGGACTGAAACCTTAAAAAAATCATTTGTAGAAAGTAACGGTCCAGAAGGAATAAGTCTTTATATTCACTTGCCGTTTTGTGAAAGTTTATGCACTTTTTGTGGATGTAACAAGCGCATCACAAAAAATCATAGTGTAGAGAATCCCTATATTGATGCGGTTCTAAAAGAGTGGTCTATCTATTGTAAAATATTAGGAGAAAAACCAACTATCAAGGAAATACATTTAGGAGGAGGAACACCAACGTTTTTTTCGCCAAAGAATTTAGAAGATTTAATAAACGGAATCTTTACTAGCGCTGTAAAAGCTACTAATTATGAATTTAGTTTTGAAGGACATCCTAACAATACGTCTCACGAACATCTACAGAAATTGTATGATTTAGGATTTAGAAGAGTTAGTTTTGGCGTACAAGATTATTCTGCTAAAGTTCAAAAAGCAATACATAGAGAACAACCCTTTCATAATGTGGCAAAAGTTACTTTTTGGGCCAGAGAGATTGGTTATACATCTATCGGTCATGATATTATTTTTGGTTTACCCTTTCAGGAAATTGAAGATGTAATAGATACTATTGAAAAAACTAAATCATTACAACCCGACCGATTGGCATTTTATAGTTATGCTCACGTACCTTGGATTAAAGGAAATGGTCAACGTGGTTTTAAAGATGAAGACATTCCTAAAGATGATAAAAAAAGAATGCTTTATGAGACTGGTAAAAAATTACTCTTTGAAAATGGCTATCATGAAATAGGAATGGATCATTTTGCCTTAGAAACTGATAGTTTACATGATGCTTTTGAAAACGGAAAACTACACCGCAATTTCATGGGATATAGCTCTTCTAAAACCCAATTAATGATTGGCCTAGGCGTTTCATCGATTAGTGATAGTTGGTACAGTTTTGCTCAAAATGTAAAAAACTTAGAAGATTATTATCAAATATTAGAATGGGATAAACTACCGGTTTATCGTGGACATGTTTTAAATAACGAAGATTTAAAAATTAGAAAACACATTTTAAATTTGATGTGTCAATTTGAAACATCATGGGAAAATAAAGAAACTTATTTTGAAGAGATTCCAGAGGTTCTTGTTCAATTAAAGGAAATGGAAAACGACGGATTGCTGATTATTAATAAAAACAGCATTCAAGTTACCGATGCTGGTAAACCATATGTTCGTAATATCTGTATGGCATTTGATTTACGTTTGAAAAGAAAAGCACCAGAAACACAATTATTCTCTATGACAATCTAAAATTAAAATTAAATAAAAAAAATACGCCTTGAGCGTATTTTTTTATGACATTTAGTAATGCTAAAATTAGTGACAATTAGGATCTCCTTGAACAAATAAGCTCATATTGGATGGAGAAATATAAGGAATTCCTAAACCCAAACCTCTCAAAATAAACAAACAACCTATAATAACAGCTACATAGGGAATTACTTTTTGAATTCTATTACGGATCGGAATGGTTAAAAACGAATTAATATACACTACACTACTCATCATAGGAACGGTTCCCAAACCGAATAAAATCATATATAAGACTCCCAATCCTTCGCTTTGCATCGCTATTGCTCCAAATAGAGCTACATAGACCATTCCGCAAGGCAAAAAGCCATTTAATAAACCAATAGTAAACAAAGACTTATAACTCTTATTTTTAAATTGACTTCCTAAAGCAGTTTTAATTTTAGATATCAACTTAAAAACAGGTTTAGAGAAATTATATTTAGCAAAAATCTTATCAGGAACTAAGACTATTAAAATCATAGCGATGCCTATGAAAATGGATAAATTTTGTTGAATACCTGCTAGAAAAAAACCTTTTCCAAGAAGTCCAAATATAAAACCAATCGAAGCATAAGCTGTTAACCTGCCTATATGATAAGTAATAATTTGAGTTACTTTTTTAGCTTGATTATTACGATCTACAGGCAACATCATCGCAATAGGTCCACACATACCAATGCAATGAAAACTACTTATTAAACCGAAGATAAAGGCAGAGTAAAGCATTATTGTTAATTCTATTGTTATAAAATTGAAAGCCACAAAGTCAAAAATAAGACTTGGTGGCTTTTAATTTTATTAATTGATATAAATTATTTCTTTAGACAAATAGGACTTTCCATCATATTGCCATTCCATATTAATGTCCCATCGACCGCCTGCCAAACTTTTTTTAGGTATGAGCAAAGTAGTAGCATCAGAAAGAGAAATTGGAATTTCAAAATCTAATTTTTTGTTAGACGGTCTATAAAGGGACACAATTCCTTTTATATTTTTGGGTTTAAATGAACTTGGAAATACGATAGTAACTCCATCTTCAACTGCAGTAATTACAGGTTTTGAAACTAAATCTTCTGCATTTTGCACTCTTTTCATTTCTGCACCAAAATTAGCATCATGCTTGTAATACTCTTCTACAACTAAATCATTATCGTATTTTGAATCTGATTGCACTTTAAAAACAAAATATAATATGAAGGTTATAAACAAACCAAAAGCAATTACGATTGCAGTTCCCCAATTAATTTTCATGTTATTTTTATTTATAAATTTTACAGTTTTGTAAATTAGTCAAAACTTCTAGGACTTAAAAAGCTTGTGGTACTCGTTTCAATTTTTTTACCACCATCATAAACTTCGATCTTTAATTTGGTCTTATCGCTATCCAATAAATTCTTATTTATCTCAATAAACAATGTCCCGCCACTCATTCCTTGCTTTGGCACTTGCAAGACTTGTTTACCTACAACATTTAATGTTCCTTTTATACCAACTAATTTAAAATGAACATCATTAAAATTATTATTGGTTTTATTTATAATTTTAAACGTATAGATATTACTGATATTTTCTCCTTTATGCTGAAACAATTGTCCTGGCAAACGCAATATTGTAGCCTCGACGTCCGTACGTAAAAACAAAAGCCCAATTAATATTCCTGTCAAAATAAATAATATCGCTGAATAACCTTTCATTCTAGGAGTAAATTTAAACTTTACGTTTTTCTCAATTTCTTCCTCAGAGGCGTAACGGATTAATCCTCTCGGTAATCCAATATTATCCATAATGACATCACATTCATCAATACATGCCGTACAATTGACGCATTCCATTTGCGTTCCGTTGCGGATATCAATACCCGTTGGACAAACATTTACACATTGTTTACAATCGATACAATCTCCTTTTCCTGAAGCTGCTCTGTCTTCTTGTTTATTGTATTTAGCTCTACCAGTTTCTTTTTCACCACGAACAAAATCGTAAGCAACATTAATCGACTTATCATCTAACAAAACGCCTTGTAATCTTCCGTAAGGACAAGCTATAATACATACTTGTTCTCTAAACCAAGCAAAAACGAAATAAAAAATTCCTGTAAAAATCAAAAGCGATATTAATGTACTGATGTGATCTTTAGGTCCTTCTTCGATCATCAAAAATAATTTATCACTCCCAATAAGATAAGCAAGAAATACATTAGCAATAAAAAAAGAAATAATTAAAAATACAGACCATTTAAGTGCTTTTTTTCTAATTTTCTCTGCATTCCATTCTTGCTTTTCTAAACGTATTTGTGCTCCTCTATCGCCTTCAATCCAGTATTCAAATCTACGGAAAACCATTTCTAAAAATATAGTCTGCGGACAAATCCATCCACAAAAGATCCTTCCAAAAATAACTGTAAATAGAATTACGAATACAACTCCTACCAGTAAAAAAAGAACGAAAATATAAAAATCTTGTGGCCAAAATGGAAATCCAAAAATATTGAATCGCCTTTCCAGAATATTAAACATCATAAATTGGTTGTCATTGATCTTTATAAAAGGACAAACAACAAATATGATCAATAAAAAATAACTGAGCCATTTCCTATAATCATAAAACTTCCCTGAAGGTTTTTTTGGAAAAATAAATTTTCTATTTCCTTCAGTATCTATTGTACCAATAGTGTCTCTAAAAGCTTCATCTGGTAATTTTGACATTTTTTTTTATTTAAAACACAATTTTAAAATAATTCTTAAAATCCTAAAGCTAAATAAAAACGTGTGTTTTTAATTATTATTTAACTGTAATAAATATTACTCCTCAACCCAAACTTCACCTTCTGGAGCTTTGGGATCAGTTGGATTACTTCCTTTTAAAGATATAATATAACTTGCCACTTTTTGCATTTCTTTGGGTTTTAAAGTTCCTTTCCATGCAATCATTCCTTTACCATCACGACCTCCATTTACTAAGGTGTGGAAAATATTTTTAATACCTCCGCCTAAGATCCATTGATCATCTGTCAAGTTTGGTCCAATTTGACCTCCAGCATCTGCTCTGTGACAAGCAGCACAATTAGTAGTAAATATCTCTTTTCCTACTGCTAAATCTGCTGGATCAGTTAATAAAGTAACTGTTTTTTCGTCCATCATATCCGGTGCAGTTTTCATATACTCAACCACTTCAATTTTAGCTTGAGCTATTTCTTTCTTAAGTTCCATCTCTTGATCATCAGCTCCTAATATTTCAAAACGAACCATATAGATCACTCCAAATACAATTGATGCATAGAATAAATAAACCCACCATGACGGTAAATTGTTATCTAGTTCTTTTATACCGTCGTAATCATGCTCTAATAATAACTGGTCTTCACTAACCGTTTCATCAGCACTAACTAATTTTTTATACCATTTTTTTTCTGTTATATTCCAATTAGTATTTTGATTTAATTCGGTTTTTTGCTCGTCAGTTAGTAAATGATAGGTGACATTATCTACTGCTCTCATAGTAATTGCAATGGCAACCAAAACAAAAAGGAACACCAATAAAAATACAGAAACCATTGGGTACTTTATAAAGGCAGGTTTATCTCCTGAGTCAATGAAATACTCCATTGCTCCAAAAGCAGCAAAGAATATTACAAGAACGCTAACGTATGCTGGAATTAATTTTTTCATTCTCTAAATTTTAAAAAATTATACTATTTTATTGTCATTCAATGGCATCTGACTTAGCTCATCGATTCTTTCTTTTTTATATGAAAACACCCAAATACCAAGTCCTACAAAAAATAAGAAAAAAATCAATAAGGATAAGATAGGAAATATGGAAACTCCATCGATGGTCTCCAAATTATGTTTTACTTGTTCAAACATGATTTACTAATTTTAGTATTATTTCTTTACTTTAATATCTGTTCCAAGTCTTTGCATATAAGCAATCATAGCTACAATTTCTCTTTCGTTCATAGGAACAAATTTTTCTCCTCTAGCTTCTGCTTTTTTCTTACTTTCATCATAACTTTTCACAAAGTCAGGATCATTTTTCAAACTTTCTTCAATAGCAAGAGCTTGTTTTCTTAAATCATCCAAACCACTCGCTACTTGAGCTTCTGTGTAAGGTACACCAAGTGTAACCATAGCTTTCATTTTCTTTTGAGTTAATGAAATATCCATTGGTTTGTTGTCAAATAACCATTTGTATCCAGGCATAATTGAACCTGCAGAAATACTTTGTGGACTCCAGAAGTGGTTAAAATGCCAGTTATCATTGTATTTCCCACCTACTCTTAATAAATCAGGACCTGTACGTTTTGATCCCCATAAAAATGGATGATCGTACACGAACTCTCCTGCTTTTGCTTGGGGTCCATAACGCTCTACTTCACTACGGAAAGGACGAACAGACTGAGAGTGACAACCCACACAACCTTCACGAATATACAAATCACGTCCTTCTAATTCTAAAGGAGAGTAAGGTTTTACACTTGTAATTGTAGGAATATTTGATTTTACCATAATGGTTGGAACAATCTGAATAACACCACCAATCAAAATAGCCACAGTTGCTAAAATTGTCAATTGAATAGGTTTTCTTTCTAACCAAGGGTGAAATTTTTCTCCTTTTACTCTTCCAGAACTTATTCTAACTAAAGCTGGAGCTTCTGCTAATTCATCTTCAATAGTTGCACCTGCTCTTAATGTTTGAACAATGTTATATACTAAAACAAGCATTCCAGTTAAATAAAGACATCCACCAATTGCTCTCATCCAATACATTGGCATGATTTGAGTAACTGTTTCTAAAAAGTTACCATAAGTTAACGTTCCGTCTGGATTAAACTGTTTCCACATTGAAGCTTGTAAGAAACCAGCAACATACATTGGAATTGTATATAAAATAACACCTAATGTACCAATCCAAAAGTGAAAGTTAGCTAATTTTAAAGAGTACAAACTGGTTTTTGCCATTCTAGGAACTAACCAATAAATCATACCAAAAGCCATAAATCCGTTCCAAGCTAATGCACCTACGTGAACGTGAGCAATAATCCAATCCGTATAGTGAGCAATAGCATTTACGTTTTTAAGAGATAGCATTGGTCCTTCAAAAGTGGCCATACCGTAACCTGTAATCGCTACAACGAAGAATTTCAAAACAGGATCTACACGTACTTTATCCCAAACACCTCTTAAAGTCAAAAGTCCGTTTATCATACCTCCCCAAGATGGAGCAAGTAACATTATTGAGAAAGCAACTCCTAAATTCTGAGCCCAGTTAGGTAATGCAGAATATAATAAGTGGTGAGGTCCAGCCCAGATATATATAAAAATCAAAGACCAAAAGTGAACGATTGATAATCTATATGAATATACAGGACGATTAGCCGCTTTAGGAACAAAATAATACATTAAACCTAAGAAAGGAGTAGTCAAGAAAAATGCAACCGCGTTATGACCGTACCACCATTGTACTAATGCATCTTGAACTCCTGCATAAACAGAATAACTTTTGAATGCAGATACTGGTAATTCTAAATTATTAAAAATATGTAAAACCGCTACAGTAACAAAAGTTGCTAAATAAAACCAAATAGCAACATATAAATGGCGCTCTCTACGTTTTATCATCGTACCAATCATATTGATACCCATTACAACCCAAATAAGAGTAATAGCAATATCAATAGGCCACTCTAGCTCAGCATATTCCTTTGACGAACTAAAACCTAATGGCAAAGTAATCGCTGCAGCAACAATGATTAGTTGCCAACCCCAAAAGTGAATATTACTCAAGAAATCACTGTACATCCTTGCTTTAAGCAATCGTTGCATAGAATAATACATTCCAGCAAAAAAAGCATTTCCTACGAAAGCAAAAATAACAGCATTTGTGTGTAGTGGTCTTAATCGACCGTAACTTAACCATGAAATTCCATCGGTCATGTTTGGGAAAAGAAACATAAAGGCCAATGTAAGCCCTACTACCATTCCTACCACACCAAAAGCGATGGTGGCATAAATGAATTTCTTTACAATTTTGTTGTCATAATAAAACTGCTGCATTTCCATAAATAAATTTGTTTTTAACTTAATTTAAACATTTTGAAGTCAATACTATAGATTTAGACATCTAATTTATTTTCTTCTTTTTTTTCAACTTTAATTTCCTTTTTTGTTGGTTTCAATAGCTCATCATCAAAAAGCATCCTGACAGATGGAGTATAATCATCATCGTATTGACCTGTTTTCACTGCTGTTATAAAAGCAATAAAAAAACCAATAGCAATTATTATACTGATGGTTATTAATAAATAAATGACACTCATACCTAAGTTTATGTTACAAAATTACTGTGATTATTTAGAGCAAAATATGACAATTGTCATACATCTTAACAAATGTTAAATAAATGTGAAGATAAACAAATATTTTAAATTTACGCTTACTTCTTTCTCGAGTAGTAGTTACTCATTACCGTTACAAAACTCACAATAGTTATAGTACTGAGCGGCATTATAATAGCTGCAACTAGAGGCAATAAGTTTCCTGTAACAGCAAACGTTAGCCCAACCACATTGTACAATAAAGACAAAGTAAAACTCATCTTAATGGTGGTTATAGAATTTTTTGAAAATTTCAGAAAATAATTTAATTTTTGAAATTCATTCGCATCTAAAATCGCATCACAAGCAGGAGAAAAAACATTTACATTCTCAGAAATAGAAATACCAATATCACTTTGCGCTAAAGCTCCAGCATCATTTAGACCGTCACCTACCATCATAACGTTATTCCCTTTTTCTTGTAAATTTTTTATAAACTCTAATTTTTGTTCCGGTTTTTGATTAAAAATCAACTCCGTTCCTTTAGGCAATAATCGTTCTAGAACAGAACGCTCGCCTTCATTATCTCCAGACAGAACTTTAATTTTATATTGTTTACTCAAAGTCTGAAATAGCTCTTCTAAACCTTCTCTGTATTGATTATTGAAAATAAATTTTCCGAAATAAATCCCATCAATTTTTATATGTACAGCTGTTTGTTGAATAGAAGAATCCTCTAGTTTTTCGACAAAACTCGCAGAACCAATTAAGATCGTATACCCAAAAATTTGAGACTTAATTCCTTTTCCAGTAATCTCCTCAAAATGCTCTACTTTCATTTTTTTAGTAAGTGTAGCAGATTTATTTTCTAAAATAGGAAGCGGCAAATAATCATATAACATTCTGCTTAACGGATGATTTGAAGCTCTAAGAACATTTTTTATTAGCAGCAATTGTTCATCTGAAAGAGTCGTTCCTTCATACGAAATATTCGATTTTTTATTTGTTGTAATTGTCCCTGTTTTATCAAAAACTATGGTATCTACTTTAGCTAATTGCTCAATAACTAAAGCATTTTTTAAATAAAATTTTTGCTTGCCAAGGATTCTTAATACGTTTCCAAAAGTAAATGGAGCCGTCAATGCCAATGCACAAGGACAAGCAACGATAAGCACTGCGGTAAAGACATTGAATGCTGTAGTAGCATCGATAAAAATCCAATAAGTAAAGGAAACAAAAGCAATCAATAATAATATTGGTGTAAAATAATGCGAAATATTATCAGTAATCGTTTTGTGTTTTTGCTCTACATTTTTTTGAAAAACATCATTGCTCCACAACTGCGTCAGATAACTTTGGGAAACTGAATGAAGTACTTCCATTTCGATCACTTTTCCTATTTGTTTTCCTCCAGCAAATACTTTGTCACCTGATTTTTTAGTAATAGCTACGGCTTCCCCTGTGACAAAACTGTAGTCAATTTCAGCTTGCTCAGAAATCAAAATTCCATCAACAGGAATTAGTTCTTGATTCCTAATTAGCAATCGATCACCTTTTAAAACTTCGTAAATCGGCACACTTTCTTCTGAAGTATCTACATTAATTTTAGTAATTGCAATTGGAAAATAAGACTTGAAATCACGCTCAAAACTTAAAAAACTATACGTTTTAATTTGAAACATTTTTCCTAAAAGCATAAAGAAGATCAGCCCCGTTAGACTATCAAAGAAACCAGGTCCATAGTCCATAATGATATCAAAAGCACTGCGAATAAACATCACTACAATTCCTAAAGCAATAGGAATATCAATGTTAAGCATTTTTGTTTTAATACTTTTATAGGCAGAAACATAATAACCGCTGGCAGAATAAATAAAACTTGGCATAGCCAAAGCAAAAATTAACCATCTAAAAAAACCACGATAGTGATCGAGCCAAAATTCTTTTACTTCAAAATATTCCGGAAATGATAGTAACATTATATTACCAAAACAAAAGAAAGCAACACCTAACTTGTAAGTTAAACTTCTGTCGACATTATTAGCCCCTGTTTCGTAATTTTCTAAGCTAATATAAGGTTCATATCCTATGGAACTCAATAAATAAACAATGTTTTTGATCGAAACCAACTCAGGATTATAGGTTATTCTAACCTTCTTTTCTGGAAAATTAACCTGAGAAGTGCTTATGCCTTTTTGAAGACGTTGTAGATTTTCCAAAATCCAAATACACGAGCTACAATGTATATGTGGAATGTTAAGTGAAATAATAGCGGTCGAATTCTCTTGAAATTCCAAAAGTTTGGATACAATGCTCTCATTATCTAAAAAATCATATTTGCCGCTAATATCTTGCGGAGTTGCTCCAGGTGATTTTTCGAAATCATAATAACACGTCATATCATTGAGACTAAAGATTTCATAAACAGTTTTACAACCGTTACAACAGAAATTTTTAGCATCAAAAATAATTTCGTCTTCTTTTACAATATCTAAACCACAATGGAAACAGTTTTGTGTGTCCATAACTTTGCTCATTTTACCTGCCACAAAGGTTACGAAATTGATTCCGTTAAAAAATGATATTTGTCATATAAATGTCTAAATTTGCGCTGTTAAACACCCCAGTTATACTATGAGTAAATGTGAACAATGTATCGTTAGAGAATTTAGCTCCTTAAAGGCACTTACCAAAGACGAATTACTTAAAATTTCGGATTGCAAGACTACCCATGTTATAAAGAAAGGGGACGTTATATTTGAAGAAGGAGAAAATGTAAATGGTATTTATTGCATTAAAGATGGTATTTGCAAACTAACAAAACTTAGTGCAAATGGAAAAGATCATATTGTAAAATTAGTAAGTAAAGGAGAGTTATTGGGTCAACGCTCTATGATTAGTGAAGAACCGGTAAATCTAAGTGCTGTTGCCTTAGAAGATATGCATGTTTGTTTTATTCCAAAAACAGAAGTAATGGGTTTCTTTGACAAAAACAATCAGTTTTCTATGAATGTTATGAAATCAATTTGTGGCGATTTGAAAGACGCAGATGATCACATGGTAAACATAGCTCAAAAAACAGTCAAAGAAAGATTAGCAGAAGTACTGCTTTACCTTCATGATACTTTTGGTAAAAATGAAGATAATTCTTTAAAAGTTCAACTTTCTAGAGACGAATTAGCTAGTATGATTGGTACGGCAACTGAAAGCTGTATTCGCTTACTATCTGATTTTAATAAATTAGAGCTTATAGAATTAACAGGTAAAAAAATAGTCTTAAAAGATATTAACAAATTAAAAAAAATAAGTAGAACCGTTTAATTTACTCTTTTCTATCCATAGTGAAATAATAAACTGGAATTCCTAGTGCAACTATAAATAATCCAAGTCCGGTATTAAAAGTATCATAAATCAATAAAGTCATACATATTCCTATTGTTACTACTATATAAAGTGCTGGAATTACAGGATAGCCAAATGCTTTGTACGGTCTAGGTGTATTTGGTTCTTTTTTTCTAAGAATGAAAACACCTAGAATTGTTAAAATATAAAATAACAAGGAAGCAAAAGTAGCGTAAGTTAATAAATCACCAAACTTACCTGAAATACATAATACACAAGCCCAAATACATTGTACCCATAAAGCTTTTGCAGGAACTTGATTTTTATTAAGTTGGGTAGCTTGCTTAAAAAAAAGCCCATCTTTTGCCATTGCAAAAAACAATCTTCCGCCTGAAAGGATTAATCCGCTATTGCAACCAAAAGTTGAAACCATAATTAATCCTGCCATTACAAAAACACCTATATTACCCATAATCATACTTGCAGCAGCTGCACCAACTCTATCATTACTAGCAAACATAATTCCGCTACTGCTTATATTGGCAACACCGGGAGCTCCTTGCATCGGCAATAAAGCCAAATAAGCTAGATTGGCCAAAACATAAATAACGGTAACTATTAAAGTTCCTAAAAATAAACTTCTAGGAATATTTTTTTTAGGTTCTTTAATTTCTCCTGCAATAAATGTCACATTATTCCATGCATCACTAGAAAAAAGAGAATTAATTATTGTAGCTCCAGCAGCTCCTAACAGCGCCATTCCTGCAAGTTTGGTTACCGTAATAGTTCCATCTCCATTAACAACTGTTTTACTAGCCTCCCACATATTGGTAAAGTTATCCGATAAAACAGATGTTTGTAAACCTACATACAAACCTAAAAGTATTAAGGCAAACAGAGCAATTAATTTTGCAGAAGTAAAAACCAATTGAACTCTTTTACCACTTTCTACTCCTTTTGTATTAATAAATGTTAAGAGTACAATACTAAAAACCGCTAAAATTTTTTGGTAGGAAATAATAAAATTGCCTCCTATAGTAAAAAGAGTTTTATCTAAAATAGGAAAGAAAATTGCTGCATAATTAGCAAAGGTCACAGCAATAGCCGCAATTACTCCTGTTTGAATTACTGTAAAAACAGTCCATCCGTAAAGAAAAGAAACGAGTCTTCCGTAAGCACGCTGAATGTAGACAAATTGTCCTCCTGCATTTGGCATCATTCCTGCTAATTCGCCATAACTCAGCGCCGCAGCAACTGTTATTAATCCGGTCACTATCCAAATTACTAATAACCAAGCAGCAGATCCAATATCTCTGGCCATCGCTGAAGTAACAATAAAAATCCCAGAACCTATCATTGATCCTGCAACTAAACTCGTGGCATCTATTAATCCTAAAGAACGTTTTAATTCAGTTTTATTTTCTGGCATTGATATGTTTAATTATGAATAGTATAATGGTTTAATTTGCTCCGTTAAATTCTGAAAAATATAAATTATTTGCTTCTTTCCTAAATTTGAATATTTGAAAATCACAAATTTTCAATTCCTATTTTTTAGGAAGACGCTTTGCTTATTCCCAAAATTTGAATATTTGAAAATCACAGATTTTCAAATCCTATTTTTTAGGAAGACGCTTTGCTTCTTTCCAAAATTTGAATATTTGAAAATCACAGATTTTCAATTCCTATTTTTTAGGAAGACGCTTTGCTTCTTCCTAAAGTTTGAATATTTGAAAATCATAGATTTTCAATTCCTATTTTTTAGGAAGTCGCTTTGCTTCTTCCCAAAATTTGAATATTTGAAAATCATAGATTTTCAATTCCTATTTTTTAGGAAGTCGCTTTGCTTCTTCCCAAAAAACATCCATTTCAGCCAAAGTCATGTCCATTAGTGGTTTTCCTAGTTCGTCTGCTTTACTTTCTAAGTACTGAAATCTTTTTATAAACTTTTTATTAGTGCGCTCTAATGCATCTTCTGGATTTACTTTAAGAAATCTAGCGTAATTAATCATCGAAAATAAAACATCTCCAAATTCTGCTTCAATTTTATCTTGATCACCAGCATCAACCTCAACTTGTAATTCAGCTAATTCTTCTTGCACTTTATCCCAAACCTGATGTGATTCTTCCCAATCAAAGCCTACTCCTTTCACTTTATCTTGAATCCTACTTGCTTTAACTAATGCAGGTAAACTTTTAGGAACACCTTCTAAAACTGATTTTTTACCTTCTTTTAGCTTTAGTTTTTCCCAATTTTGTTTTACTTCTTCTTCATCTTTCACAACCACATCGCTGTAAATGTGCGGATGACGATGAATTAATTTCTCACAGATTTCATTACATACATCCGCTATATCAAAGTCGTTTGTTTCACTTCCAATTTTAGAATAAAAAACCAAATGCAGCAAGACATCTCCTAACTCTTTCTTTACTTCGTTTAAATCATTATCTAAAATCGCATCACCTAATTCGTAAGTTTCTTCAATGGTAAGATGACGTAAGCTTTGCATAGTTTGCTTTTTATCCCACGGACATTTTGCACGCAAATCATCCATAATGTCTAATAATCTTCCGAAAGCTTCTAATTTAGTTTGTCTTGAATTCATGAGAAATGTTTTTGGTAAAAATAAAAAAATCCTGTTCAGAAATAGAACTGAACAGGATTAAATATCATTTTAAAGTAAAATTATTCTTTTGTAGCTTTTTGTTTCTTTGGCGAAACTTTAGCCTCTGCAACTAGAGCTTCCTCTAATTCAGCAACTGCTTCTTCAGCAACTGCAGGAACTACTACTGTATCAACAATTAATCCTTTTGCTTGAAGCATGTTGTACCAGTTCAAAACTTTTTTAATATCTGATGGATACACTCTTTCTTCATCATAATCAGGCAAAATTTCTTTAAAGTAAGTCGTTAAAGTTGTATTGTCCTCTTTATGAGAAATCGCTTGTCCTTTATTTTCTTTATCCGCAATTTTTTGCATAATTTCAGATAATGGCTTTTCACCTTCGTAAGTGTAAATAGAAATTTCAGATAATAAACTTACATTACTTTTCAAATTCACAGTGATTTTTTTTCCATCCACTAATGATTCTGCTACAAACCCAGTACGAGTTTGAACTTGCAATACATATAAACCTGGTTTCCCAGAAATTGCTAATATTTTTTCTAAATTCATTTTTTTTGTAATTATTATTAAGAATTTGACTTATTATTTTTTTGTTTATAACCAAGAATCGTACCAATAGAAGCTTACTCTTTTTTTACCTTCCTTTTTTACCAAAAAATTTCATTCGGTAATCTTGAAATGTTTTTCCTTCCAAAATATTTTTTAATTTCTTTTGAATCAAACGTTTTTTTAATGTAGAGATTTTATCTGTAAACAAAATTCCTTCGATATGATCGTATTCGTGTTGAATTACTCTAGCAATTAAACCATCAAATACTTCGGTTTTCATAACAAAATCCTCTTCACAATATTCAATCGTAATAGTTGGATTTCTATAAACATCTTCTCTTACATCAGGAATGCTTAAACATCCTTCATTAAAACTCCATTCTACACCTTCTTCTTTAATCATTTTTGCATTGATAAAAGTTTTCTTAAAGCCTTGAAGTTTTTTTTGTGCCGCATCATCTAGTTCTTCATCATCACTAAAAGGAGTTGTGTCTATTACAAATAAACGAAGTGCTAAACCGATCTGAGGTGCTGCAAGTCCAACACCATAAGCATTGTACATCGTCTCGTACATATTAGCTATAATCTCTTTTAAATTTGGATGTTCTGGTGTAACTATTTCTCCTGTTTTTCTTAAAACTGGATCACCATATCCTATAATCGGTACAATCATTCGTGTTGTATTAAATATTATCTGACAAAATAAGCGAATATGCTTTTTATTCAGTTTGCAAAAATAGCAAAAAAATAGACAATGAATAATCATCTATTAATTATTACCTAATATTAACAATTTGAGACAAAAGAATTGGGTTAATCCTTTGTATAATTCATACAAATCTTACCTTTGTTATAACACGATGCTATGTTATACAAAATTCAAAAATTTACAGACAGTACCTATTTTACAAATGCTATGAAAGTAACAATAGCTGCTGTAATTCCTGTGATAGTATTCACTTATTTAGGAAAATTCGGAATGGGCTTTGCAATGGCAATTGGTGCTTTTTTTACTTATCCTAGCGACATTCCTAGTAGCTTAAAACATAAAATGAAAGGTATTGTTTTTACTGCTTTTTTAGTAGCTAGCATTAATTTGATTATCAATATTGTACATCCTTACCCTTGGATTTTTTATCCTTTTTTAACTTTACTCATTTTCTTGTTGTCGATGATTTCTGTTTATGGGCAAAGAGGTACGATGGTTTCGTTTTCTGGTCTAGTTAGCGTATCCTTAGCGTTCTCAAATATTTCAACTGGTTGGGCAATGATAGAACATGCTGGTCTAATTTTAGCTGGTGGTTTGTTTTACCTGATAGTTTCTCTTGTATTTCATTATATCAGACCCCACCGCTATATTGAATTACAAATTGCAGAATGTATCAAATTATCTTCTAAATATTTAAAACTTCGCGGTGATTTGTGGAATACAAATACAGATAAAAAATTGATAATAGAAAAACAATTACACCTTCAGGTTGAATTGAATACTATTCATCAAAACATAAGAGAATTTATCATCAGCAACTCTACCGTAAATGGATCGTCCAATCAAAACCGCAAAATGTTACTGGTTTTTATATCTTTGGTAGAAATTCTTGAACTATCCTTATCTACATCATTTGACCACGAAAAATTACATCAAAAGTTTGATGATCAGCCTGAACTCTTACTTACCTATCAAAAATTAGCCTATAATCTTGCGGCTAGTTTAAAAAAACTATCAAAAAGTGTCAAGAAAAGAAAAGTATATGTTTCTAAATATAACTTATTGAAGGATCTGAATGCGCTACAACACGCAATCACAATCTATGAGAAAGATTTAGGAAAAATAGCAGCTTCAGAAGGCGTTTTAATGCTAACTACGATGCTACAATATGCAGAAAAACAAGTCGAAAAAATAAAAATTATCGAAAGAGCTTTTTCTCTCACCTCAAACAAACTTGATTTTAAAGGAATTGACAAGGATTTAGAAAAATTCTTAACTCCACAATATTATCCACTGAGTACTTTGACCCAAAACCTAAGCTTCTCCTCTACTATTTTTAGACATTCCTTACGGCTTACTATTACCTTAATGTTTGGATTTATTTTGGGTATATTTTTACCGTTTCAAAATGTATATTGGATTTTATTGACGATAATTGTAATTTTAAGACCAAGTTATGGTTTAACAAAAGAACGCTCTTTTCAACGATTAATAGGTACAATTCTTGGCGGATTAATTGCATTTGGCATCCTGTATATTGTCAAAGAAAATTTCGTAATCAGCATACTAGCTATAATTTGTATTCTTTTGGGTTTTAGTTTTACTCAAATAAATTATAGGGTTAGCGCCACTTTTGTGACTATGTATGTAGTATTTGTATATGGTATCCTAACCCCAAACATTAGCGACTTGGTGCAGTATAGAATACTTGATACTCTTGTAGGTGCGGCATTAGCTTTCTTAGCTAATCACTTTTTATGGCCATCATGGGAATTTTTAAACATCCCAAACCATTTAGAAAAAGCGATAAAAGCAAATCAACAATACCTTAAACAAATTGCTATTTTCTATAACGAAAAAGGAAGTCTTTCTACCGCCTACCGATTAGCTCGAAAAAATGCCTTTATAGAAGTGGGGAATTTAATGGCGTCTTTTCAAAGAATGTCACAGGAACCAAAATCAAAACAAAAACAATTACCGCAAGTTTACAAATTAGCAGTACTAAATCATTCCTTATTATCATCGTTAGCATCGATGGGAACTTACATACAGTCTCATAAGACCACTACTGCCTCTAAAACTTTTAACATCGTTATAGATACAGTTTCTAAAAGTCTAGAATACGCCATTTCTATTTTAAAAGAAAATAATTTAGACAGTTCAGAAAATATTCCGCAGGAAGAATTAGCAATGCATTTTATGGAATTAAAGAAAATTCAAGAAAATGAAATGAAAAAAGGAATTCCAAATGATGATGAAGAAGAAGATTTTCAGTTAAAAATGCAAGAAGCACAATTAGTTATTGAACAGCTCGTCTGGCTCAATAATTTATCTGAAAACATTGTAAAAACAATAAAAATTCTAAAAACTAGTTAAATAAAAAAAGGCATTAAAATTTAGATATAGTAAGATCTAATTTTAATGCCTTTTTAAATGTTTTTTAAACCCTACTCATTTTTTAATTTCAAAACAGAAGCGGTTTCTTTTCTAATTTCCAATAGTAATTCCGGATTATCGTTTAATTTTTGTCCAAAAGAGGGAATCATCGTTTTTAACTTTTCTTGCCATTCTGGAGTTTGAAATTGGTCTTTAAAACATCTTCCAATCAAATCAATCATTATTGATACCGCTGTAGAAGCGCCAGGCGAAGCCCCTAGTAATACGGATAAAGAGCCATCATCTGTAGTGATAACTTCTGTACCAAACTCAAGGATACCGCCTTCTTTTTCATCTTTCTTTATTACTTGTACTCTTTGTCCAGCTCTTTCTAAAACCCAATCTTTAGATTTCGCAGTAGGAACATATTCTTTCAAAGCATCAATTCTATCCTTAGGCGATTGTCGAACTTGTTCTATCAAATATCGAGTAAGCGGAATGTTTTTGATCCCAGCAGCGATCATAGGAATGATATTATCTGTCTTTATGGATAAAGGCAAATCGGAGTAGGAACCATTTTTTAAAAATCGAGTAGAAAAACCTGCAAAAGGACCAAATAACAAAGCTTTTTCACCATTTATCATACGAGAATCAATGTGAGGAACAGACATTGGTGGTGCACCAACACTTGCTTTTCCATAAACTTTTGCTTGATGTTTAGCGATTACTTCAGGATTAATACATTTTAGCCATTGTCCACTTACAGGAAAACCACCATACCCTTTTCCTTCAGGAACATCTGCTTTTTCTAATAAAGGTAAAGATCCGCCGCCTGCACCAATAAAAACAAACTTAGAAAAGACTTTTTGTTTTTGTCCCGTCGCTAAATCAGTAATTTTTATTCTCCAAACCTTATCTTCAAGTTGTTTCAGCTTTTTAACTTCATGGTGAAAGTGAATAGTTACACCTTCTAATTTAGTTAAATAGCCAAAAATATTTCTAGTTAATTCTCCAAAATTCACATCAGTACCCAAAGACATCGATGTAGCAGCTACTTTCTCAGAATTTTTTCGACCTTCCATTACTAAAGGCATCCATTCTTTTAATTGAGAAAAGTCCGTACTGAATACCATATCTTTAAAAAGTGGATTCGGCTTTAAAGCTTCAAATCTTTTTTGCAAATATTCGACATTTTTATCGCCCCAAACGAAACTCATGTGAGGAATACTTTTTATAAAATTTTCGGGTGATGAAACTTTATTTTCTTGAACTAAATAAGCCCAAAACTGTCGCGAAATTTCAAAAGATTCAGCTATACTGATTGCTTTCTTGGCACTAATACTTTTGTCTTCGTTTTCTGGCGTGTAATTTAACTCGCAAAAAGCAGAATGACCTGTACCAGCATTATTCCAAGCATCTGAACTTTCAGCAGCCGCAATATCCAATCGCTCGTAAATTTCAATTTTTAAATCGGGTTGTAATTCTTTTAGGATCAATCCTAATGTTGCACTCATAATCCCCGCCCCTATAAGAACTACGTCACTATTTGTGCTTATGGTTTTATCTGACATAACAAAAATTTAAAGTGCAAAGATACTTTATATATGTAAAAATAAAGTAACAATTTAATGTTAAAAAGTAAAAAAATGCTGGATAAATTTAGAACCTAAAAAAATAAAGTAACTTATTAAAATCTTTTTTGAGTCAAATAATCTTGAAGCATTATTGTAGCCGAAATTTCATCTATCAATGCTTTATTTTGGCGTTGTTTTTTTTTCATTCCATTATCAATCATCGATTGAAAAGCCATTTTAGAGGTAAATCGTTCATCTACTCTAACCACTTTCATATCGGGAAAATGATTGGTAAAATGTGTTACAAATCCTTTAATCATAGAGGCGCTTTCAGAAGGCATACCGTTCATTTGCTTAGGCTCTCCAATAAGCACAGCCTCAACTTTTTCTTTAGAAAAATACTCTTTTAAAAAGGCAATAGCTGTAGCACTAGGAATTGTTGTTAATCCAGAAGCAATAATCTGCATTTCGTCAGTAACCGCGATTCCAGTTCGTTTTTGTCCGTAATCTATAGAAAGAATTCTAGCCATTTGCTATTTGTTTATTGGCAAAGATAAGTAAAGCTTTCAGATTTATTAATAACTACCTACAAGTGCAAGCATTACTAGGGATTTCACTTCAAACGTAATTCTGTTTATCTAACAAAAACATTTAATATGTTACTATTGCAAAAAGCATCAAGTTTTCTAAAAAATCCATTTATATTTGTACAAAAATTTCAAAAAAATGAATCCATTACAAACAATCATAGAACAAGCTTGGGAAAACCGTGCTTTGTTACAAGAAAAAGAAACAACTGATGCAATTAGATCAGTTATTGAGCTACTAGATACTGGAAAGTTGCGTGTTGCTGAACCTGTTGCTGAAGGATGGCAAGTAAACGAATGGGTAAAAAAAGCGGTAGTAATGTATTTTCCTATTCAAAAAATGGAAACTTGGGAATCTGGTATTTTTGAGTACCATGATAAAATGTTACTAAAAAGAGGTTACGCTGAAAAAGGAATTCGTGTTGTACCAAATGCTGTTGCTCGTTATGGCGCTTATATCTCTAGCGGTGTTATTTTAATGCCAAGCTACGTAAATATTGGTGCTTATGTTGACGAAGGAACTATGGTAGATACCTGGGCTACAGTAGGAAGTTGTGCGCAAATTGGAAAAAACGTACACTTAAGTGGTGGTGTAGGAATTGGTGGTGTTCTTGAGCCCTTACAAGCTGCTCCAGTTATTATTGAAGATGGCGCTTTTATTGGATCTCGTTGTATCGTTGTCGAAGGTGTTCATGTTGGTAAAGAGGCAGTTCTTGGCGCTAATGTTTGCCTTACAGCATCTACAAAAATAATTGATGTAACTGGTGAAGAACCTATTGAAATGAAAGGTTTTGTCCCTGCTCGTTCAGTAGTTATTCCTGGAAGTTATACAAAAAAATTTGCTGCTGGAGAGTTTCAAGTACCATGTGCCTTAATTATTGGAACTCGTAAACCTTCTACTGATTTAAAAACATCATTAAATAATGCGTTGCGCGAATATGACGTTGCAGTATAATAATTTCTAATAAAAATCTACAAATTTACCAATGCAAAATTATCTTCAAAGTGTAAAACTTTTTTTCAAACGTTTTTTAGTAGTACTTTTTGTTTATCAAATTTGTAGGTTTTTATTTTACTTCTTTAATCGCAATGCTTTTGAAAGGATCTCTTTTAAAGGATTTTTAGGCGGCATTCATTTTGACTTATCGGCAATTGCTTACATCAATCTGATCTTTGCCGTATTGCACCTGTTACCTGGGAGTTTTAAATATAGACCTAATTATCAAAAGGGATTAAAAATCGCCTTTTTTACTGTAAACTTAATTTTCATATTAACCAATTTTGTTGATTTCGAATATTATAAATTTACAGGAAGACGCAGTACATTTGGAATGATTACAGCAACTGGAATGGAAAATGAGATTGGTGGATTACTCTTTTCATTTTTAGTTGAATTCTGGTATTTGCCTTTATTAGCAATTGTTTTGGCCTTACTTTTTTGGAAAGCAATTCCTAATTTAAAAATGGTTACTGAAACAAGTTCAAGCAAAATTCAATCGTTAAAACAAAGTGGATTATTCCTTTTATTCTTAGCCACTGTATTTGTAATAGGACGTGGTGGTTTTCAAAAAAAACCATTAAAAATCGTTGATGCTGTTAATTACGGCTCTATCAATCAGTCCGCAATTGTACTGAATACGCCTTTTTGTATCTTAAAAACAATCGGTAAAAAGGAAACATTAGAATCTCCTAAGTTCTATTCCGAAAAAGAATTAAATACTATATTCAATCCGATTACAGTAACTAAAACTTCGGGGAAACCAACTAAAAAAAATGTTGTCATTTTAATCTTAGAAAGCTTTGGTAGAGAAAATTTACAATGCGGACAAACACCTTTTTTAGATTCCTTAATAGAAAAATCAATGTTTTTTGAAAACGGTTTTGCCAATGGTAAACTTTCTATAGATGCTGTTCCTTCTACGTTATCAAGCGTTCCTAGTTTGATGAATAATTCGCTGATTACTTCAAGTTATGCCATTAATGAAGTATATGGTTTGCCAAAAATAATGAAGGATAACGGTTATCAAACCTCCTTTTTTCATGGTGCATTTAATGGAAGCCAAAATTTTGACCAATACTGTAAAGTAGCTGGTTTTGATGCTTATTATGGAAAAGATCAATATGAAGGACCTGAATCTTTTGATGGAAGATGGGGAATTTTTGACGAGGAGTTTTTACAATATTTTTCTAGAAAATTATCACAATTCAAACAACCATTTTTCACCACTTTATTTACAATTTCATCACATAATCCTTATATAATTCCAGAAAAATATAAAGGAAAATTCCCAAAAGGAAATACAAAAATTCAGGAAAGTATAGCTTATTCTGATTTTGCTTTAAAGCGCTTTTTTGAAACTGCTTCCAAACAAGATTGGTATAATAACACTTTATTTGTAATAGTAGCCGATCATACTTCTTCAGAACCCAAACAAGCAAAATTTAAAACTAATGTTGGGAAATTTAGAATCCCTATTTTATTTTTTGATCCTTCCAATCCTAATTTAGTTGGAAAAAACAGTAAAAATTTGCAGCAAATAGATGTAATGCCTTCCATATTAGAATATCTAAATATCGATGCTAAGATGGTTACTTTTGGAAAATCATATCAATCTGATAAAGATTTTGTGGTTTATTATTTGGACAATATCTATCACTATATTTCAGGAGATTTCTACTTGGCTTTTGATGGAAAAAAATCATTGGGACTTTACAATTTCAAAAATGATGAATTATTAAAAAATAATTTATTAAAAACCAATCCAGCAAAAGCAGCGGAAATGGAACGATTTATCAAAGCGTATGTTCAGAGTTTTAACGAACGTATAATAAAAAATGAACTTACATTAAAAAAATAAATCAATGATGAGAATTTTAGTAATTCAACACAAAATGATTGGTGACGTTTTAGTAAGTAGCATTATCTGTAATAATTTACGAAAAGCCTATCCTAATGCTCAGATTGATTATTTGGTAAACGACAATACCGTTGCAGTTCTAAAAGGAAATCCCAACATTAGCAACCTTATTATTTTTGATAAAAAAGCGCAAAATAGTTTTTTTGAATTGATCAAATTTGCTTTTCAAATCCGAAAAAACAAATATGACCTTGTTATTGATGCTTATTCAAAATTACAAAGCTGGATTATTACATTGCTCTCTGGTGCTAAACAAAAAATATCTTATCAAAAAACGGGAAGGACATTTTTATACGATTATAACATTACGCTGGCAAAAAATCCATCATCCAATTTTGGCTTAGCCATTGAACGGAGATTATCATTACTTTCTCCGTTGAATTTAACTATATCTATTGATCCTTTTCCAAAAGTATTTCTTGACCAGGAGGAAATAAAGTTCGCTACTGCTCTTTTTGAGCAACATAAAATAGATGAATCTCGAAAAACCGTAATGGTGAGTTTGCTAGGGAGCGAAAAACTTAAGACTTATCCGCCGCAGTATATGGCTGCTATTCTAGATTCTGTAAGTGACTCGTTCCAGATAAATATTGTATTTAATTATTTTCCTAGCCAAATTGAGGAAGCCAGAATTATATATAATTACTGCGCTACAAAAACTCAAAAAAACATTTATTTCGATCTTTTAGGAGCTGACTTAAGACAATATATAGCTATAATGAGTAAATGTGATGTTATTATAGGAAACGACGGTGGTGCAATAAATCTAGCCAAAGCGTTAGGAAAACCTTCCTTTATTATTTTTTCTCCCTGGATTGAAAAGAAGATTTGGGCAACATTTGAAGACGGTATTCATCATACTTCAATTCATCTTAAAGACATTTTGCCAGCGCTTTTTTCTGAAAAAACAGAAAAAGAATTAAAAGAGAATGCTATTTCTTTATATGAGAATTTGAAACCTGAGTTTGTAATAAAAAAAATGATTCCTTTTTTAAAGCAGCATCTTTTACCTTAATCACGAATTGAGCATTAAATAATAATTTATGATACTTTTTTTTTGACACTAAAGTAAAATTTCATTATTTTAAAAAAAACTTCAAATTAGTGAGTAAAATAATTTCTACAGAAAAAATAGTTTTAAATTAAAATCATTTTTTCCAAAACTGGAATTGTTTTTTCAATCTTTTTTTTCTCGAAAACTTTTCTTGAAAATCGCTTGTCATTGCCCAAAGTGTTTCAAAAACAGATTTTTCCGATTCTCCAGATACTTTTGCATATTCATTACTCATAATGACAATCATATCCTTGCGAGGCGTAAGACGTCTTAGATTATTCATGCGCATTTCAAAAGACATTGATTCATGAAACTTCATTCTATTTAGGTCAACTAAATAAAAGAAATATTTGCCGTCTCCATTATTTTTAATTAAGGTATTTCCTGGCGAATGATCCATAAACTCAATTCCATTTTGATGTAAATCATAAGAAAAACGAGTAAATTGTCTTAAAATATTTTCTGCATCAGGATAATCCGTTTCGACTAATTCTCTGTAGGTCAAATCACAATCTAAATGTTCGGAAACATAATAACTTTCGTTTAATCCTAAGGCATCAAAATTCTCGAAATAAGCAATTGGACTTGGAGTTCCTATTCCTTTTTCTAATAAAATAGTAGCATATTCAAAAGAGCGTTTCGCTTTGGATTTTCTAAAATATTTATAGGCGATTTTATTAATTAAATTGGGCTTTTTAAAAGATTTTATGTTTAAAATTAAATCTTCTACTTTAAAAAGTTTGATGTTATTTCTATTCCCAACAACAAAATTTTCTCCTGAAGTTTCAAAATATTTAATGCAATTGTCAATTAAATTATCAAATTTTAAAAAATTTTTGTGGTATTTAGAATGCATAAATAAATATTTTAATTCAAAAGTATATATTATCTTTTACTAATCAAATTTAATAGTTAATTTCGCAAAAATATATTTCAATTTAACATGAAAATTACAGTGATATCCTTTGATAATTGGGGTTTTAACCAAAAGATTGTTGACCACATATCGGAGGAAGGACACGAGGTTCACCATATTGATTTTAGTAAATTTAAATATAAATATCCCAATGTCTTATTTAAAGCCTACAATTTTATTTTAAAGTCGTTTTTTAAGCAAAATTTAAAAACGAAATTTTATGGCAAACAGATTTTAAACGAATTAGACCAAAATCCGAATAAACAAGATTTAATACTTACTATCAAAGGAGATTTTATTGCTCCAGAGTTTGCGAGTAAGATAAAAAAATACACTAAAAAATCGACTGCTTTTTTTAATGATAACATCAAAAGATGTCCTAAAATTATTGGCGTTTTAGATTGTTTTGATACTGTCTATTCTTTTGAAAAAGAAGATTGCGAAAAATACAATTTAAAGCATAAAACAAACTTTATTTATAACTTTCAAGAGAAAAAAGAAACTGAAATTACAAAATCGGTTTTTAATATATCCTCTTATGGAAGAAGTTTAGACCTTATCACAAAAATTGCCACTGAATTGAGGAAAATAAACATTCCTTATAAAATCATTATTTTTGATAAAAAAAGAAAACTTAAAAATAACACTTTAATTACCTCTGTTCAAGAAACAATTCCGCTTGAAGAAGTTAATAATCAGATTAAAAAGGTAAGTTGCTTATTAGATTTACAAAGAATAAATCAGTCGGGATTATCCTTTAGAGTTTTCGAAAGTTTGGGATGGCACAAAAAACTAATAACAACCAACGGCTCTATTCGCAACTACGATTTTTATAACGAGAATAATATTTTAATAATTGATCCAAAAAATCCAATCATAACTTCTGACTTTTTTGAAAAACCTTTTGTAGAAATTCCACAAGAAATAATAGAAAAGTATAAACTGTCCGGATGGTTTAATGAATTTATTTAAAACATGAAAAGTATATATATATTATGTCCTCCAAACAAAGCAACAGGAGGTCCAGAAGCTTTGCATCAATTAGGTCATTTATTAAAAAAAGATGATTATAATGTTACGATGCTCTATTCTAAACGAAAATCAAATCCTGTACATCCTTTTTATAAAGACTATCAAATTCCATATACCTATAAGGTAAAAGATAGTGCCGATAATGTAATGATCATTCCTGAATCTATGACCAACTGGATGGCAAGATTTCCATTGGCTGAGAAGAAAGTTTGGTGGTTGAGTCTTACTTTCTATGAAATGGCAATGAATAGTAGAGAAGCAAAGAAGAATTTTTTAAGAAAAATATTTGTACCTTACAAACATACCGAATATCGCTTTGAGAAAAACAAAACGATCACACATTGGTATCAATCACAACGTACAAAAGAGTATTTAGATACAAAAGAATTATGTAATCCGGCACAGTATTTATGTGATTATGTTGCTGATGTATTTTTTGAAAATTTACCTGAAATAGAGGATTTTGATAAAAAAGATATTATTACTTACAATCCTAAAAAAGGATTTGATAAAATTGAACCAATTATAAATCTTTTGCCCCAATACCAATGGGTACCGCTATCTGGAATGACTAGAATAGAGATGCGTGATTTATTGAGAAAAGCTAAATTGCATGTGGATTTTGGGTATTTTCCTGGAAGAGATAAAATTCCGCGTGAAGCTCTAATTTCAGGTTGTTGTCTATTAACAGGAAGGGAAGGAACTTCTGGTTTTAAAGAAGATTTAGGCATTCCAGAAATTTATAAATTACATGAAAATGAAATTACTCCAGAAATTGTAATAGAAAAAATACGTCACATAATGACTAATTACGATTCTGTTAAAAATGATTTTACATCATTTAGAGCATTTGTTTTATCGGAAAAACAAAGAATGTTAGATGATATTAGAGGTCTTTTCACTAAAAACAATTCTTAAAGATGATGCTAAGTGTAATAATGATTGTTTACAACCATTCAAAATATATTGAAGAGGCAATCCAAGGCGTTTTAAAACAAGAAACTAACTTTGATTTCGAATTTATAATATCCAATGATTGTTCTACGGACAATTCTGACAGTCTTATTCGTTCTATAAAAAATGAAAATACAAGATGTAAAATTACGTATTATGATCAGAAGGTGAATTTAGGAATGATGCCAAATTTTATGTTCGCCTTAAATGCTGCGAATGGAAAATATATTGCTTTGTGCGAAGGTGATGATTATTGGACAGATGCTTCTAAACTTCAAAAACAAGTAGATTTTTTAGAACAAAATAATGAATTTAGTATTTGTTTTCACAACGTAAATCTTGAAATTAACAACACTCTTAAAGAAGACAATCTCAAAAAAAGGATTCCATCTGTATTCGGAATTGAAGAATTAGCCTTAAAAAATGTAATTCATACACCAAGTGTTGTTTATAGAAATCGATTATTTCCTGAATTTCCTGATTATTTTAAAAATGCTCCAATAGGTGATTATTTTTTACATTTATTGAATGCGCAATACGGAAAGATCAAATATATTGACGAAGTAATGGCGGTTTACCGCATTCACGGAACCTCTTATTGGTCTTCTAAAAGTAATGCAGAGCAAGATCAAATACTAATTACTTTTTTGAATTCAATAAAAATAAATTTTGAAGGACAAATTCAGAAAATTATAGATCTTCAAATTGATAAAATTGCAATGAAACATGCTGGTTTTTGGGATAAAAAGATAAAAAAAATAAAACGTTTTTTTGATCCCAAAAAATAAATTTAGAATTATACTAAAAAGAAAACATCTTGTTATTAAAAACTTTATAAATCAAGTATTTATAAAATAATTTAATCGAATTTTACAAAAAAAATATGTCTTTATCTCATCCCATATATGTTACCAAATCTTTTTTTCCTCCGCTCAAAGAGTACAATCATTATTTAGAACGGATTTGGAAAAATGAATGGCTTACTAATAGAGGTGAACTAACTTTAGAATTAGAAAAAAAATTAAAAGAGAAATTAGCTGTTGATACTATTCTTATTACCAACAACGGAACGATACCGCTGCAAATTGCGCTAAAAATTTTAGGAAACTACGGAGAAATAATAACAACACCTTTCTCTTACATAGCTACTACATCTGCTATAATATGGGAAAATTGCACTCCTGTTTTTGTAGATATTGATCCCGATTATCTTACGATTGATGAATTAAAAATTGAAGCTGCTATTACCGATAAAACAACAGCAATTTTAGCAACACATGTTTTTGGGAATCCTTGTCATGTAGAACGGATTGAAGAAATTGCTAAAAAACACAATTTATATGTAATTTATGACGCTGCGCATTGTTTTGGTGTCAATTACAAAGGACAATCCATATTTAATTATGGTACTGTAAGCACTTGCAGTTTTCACGCTACCAAAATATTTCACACCGGAGAAGGTGGTGCTATTTTTTGTAAGGATCAAAAACTGTATGAAAAAATATTTTACTCTCATAATTTTGGACACAGTGGTCCTGAAGATTTTCATGGTTTGGGTATTAATGCTAAAATATCAGAATTACAATCTGCTATGGGATTAACCGTTTTGAATCACTTTGACTCCATATTTGAAAACAGAAAACGTGTGGTAGATTTTTACACTAAAAATCTAAAATTCGAAAGAATATCTAAAATTAAAATTAGAGAAAATACAGAATGGAATTATAGTTATTATCCTGTAATTTTCGAATCGGAAGAAATGCTTCTAACCGTCTTAAAAACGCTCAACGATAATAAAATTTACCCAAGAAGGTATTTTTATCCTTCTTTGAATAAAGTAAATTATGTACATGGTGCCAATATGCCCATTTCTGAATCAGTTGCTTCCAGAGTTTTATGTTTACCCTTATATAAAGACTTAACCGATGAAGAAGTGTTAGTAATAGTTAATTTAATAAATCCTTTAACATGTTAATAGTTGGCGCAAAAGGTTTTACAAAAGAAGTTCTTGAAGTTTTACACATTAACGATCAATTACAACATATTTCATTTTATGATGATGTTAACGTACTGACAGCAAAAACACTTTATAATAAATTTGAAATTATTACCGATTTAGAAACTGCTTCGGAATACTTTAAAAACAAATCGAAATTATTTACTATTGGAATAGGAAATCCTATTTTGAGAAAGCAACTTTTTGATAAGTTTACTGCAATTGATGGAATTTACTCTTCGGTAATTAGTACAAATGCAAAAATTGGACACTACAATACAATAATAGAAACTGGCAGCAACATTATGTGTGGTGTAGTAATAACTAACGACGTACATATTGAAACAGGAGTATTAATAAATTTGAATTGTACCATAGGTCACGATACAAAAATTGGCAAATTTGTCGAAATATCACCGGGTTCAAATATATCTGGAAATTGCAAAATTGGAGATTATTCTACCATTGGAACCAATGTTACTGTATTACCCAACATCACAATTGGCACAAATGTAATTGTAGCCGCAGGAGCTGTGGTTACAAAAGATGTTCCCGATAATTGTATGGTAGCTGGAGTACCAGCAATAATCAAAAAATATTTCAATCAATAAATAGAATATGTTTCAAAATACTGAAGTAAAATCCATAAACAAGGGATTTTTAAAACAACTTTATATACAATCTTTATTCAATTTTTTTTTAGTGTTGTTGATCGCTCTTCCCTATTTAAGTTATATAGAAAGTGGGAATGAAATAAAAGCAAAAATTTATTTTTTAGCAACAACAATAAGTCACTTCTTTTTACTGACAGCTATTCCACTATTATTGAGCATAGTGATTTATTTTATTACAAAATCTACACGATTGAGTAGCATAATATTTATAATATTGATGCTCTTAGTGTTGCTCATTCTTAAAGTGGATGCTAATATTTTCAATCAATTTAGATACCATTTATCGCCTATCGTATTTAGTTTGTTATTTGGAAAAAGAGCCAGCGACATCTTCCAATTTTCTACTTCAAATGTCATTACTTCAATTTTATTTGTTGTTGGTTTAGTTCTAATGCAGCTCTTATTTTTCTGGATTGCAAAAAGAATAATTGATAAAACAAATCAATTTCACATTAGAAAAACACTTGCGTTTATTGTCATATGCTTGCTTTATAGTCATTCGATATTTGCTTGGGCTGATGTCAATTTTTACAGGCCAGTTTTACAATATAAAAATATTTATCCTGCTTTTTTTCCTTTAACAGCTGAAGGTTTAATGACAAAACTAGGACTTGTAGATGAAGCATTGATTATGCGAAATAAAGAAATTAGTAAAAATCAGACTCAAAACTCCATCCAATATCCATTAGAACCAATTAGTTCGATACCGTTAGAAAATAAAAAAGATATTGTATTTATCGTAATAGATTCATGGCGTTTTGATTGCATTTCAAAAGAAATAACTCCTAACATCGCACAGTTTTCTGAGAAATCACAAGTATTTCAAAATCACAATAGTGGATCGAACATGACAACAGGAGGAATCTTTTCGTTGTTTTATGGAATACCTGCTACCTATTTCGACTCGTTTACAGGAGTTGAAAAATCACCTGTTTTTATAGATGAGTTACAAAAGCAAAACTATCAAATTGGTATTTTTAGTAGTGCTACTCTAGAAAATCCACCTTTTGATAGGAATGTATTTTCCAGAATAAAAAATATTCGTTTATTCTCTGATGGTGATTCTCCTGATGAGAGAGATCAAGATGTAACCAAAGATTGGTTGGAATATTACAAAAAAAGAAATACAAAAAATCCTAGCTTTAGTTTTGTCTTTTATGATGCAGCCCACGGATTTGATTATCCAGATTCCTATGCGATTCCTTTTAAACCGGCTTGTAAAGAAGTTGATTTTTTAGCTTTGAGTGACAACTACGATGCAAAACCACTAATAAACAGATACAAAAATGCGCTTCATTTTATTGATAATGAAATAGGAAAAGTAATTTCACATCTTAAGGAAAATAATAAATTACAAAATACTATAATAGTCATTACCGGAGATCACGGTCAGGAATTTAATGACAATAAAAAAGGGTATTGGCAACACGGAGGAAATTTTTCTAAATTTCAGATTCAAGTACCTATGTTAATTTATGATGCTTCTAAAAGTCCAAAACAATATGATTACTTAACTTTGCATTATGATATTGTTCCTACCCTAATGAAGCATTATTTAGGAACAACCAATAAAGCTGCAGAATACAGTGCAGGAAGAGATATATACGAAAACAAAAAAAGAGATTGGTTTGTATGCGGATACAATCAAAAGTATTCTGTAATTGAGCAAAACCAAATTACAAACATTTATGCTTCTGGCTTATTTGAAATTACAGACCAAAAACTGAACACCTTAAGCAAAGATATTAATTACGACGTTATTGAAAATGCTTTTAAGGAAACAAATAAATTTTATATAAAAAACAAATAAATTTTTTATGGAAAATAGTAATCAAGAAATTCAAAACGCATACGATATAATTAAGGAAGGTGGAATTATACTCTATCCAACGGATACCGTTTGGGGAATTGGCTGTGATGCCACCAATCCTGAAGCTGTAGCTAAAATATACAAGCTTAAGAAAAGAGCAGAAACACAAAGCATGATTGTACTCATGAATGGAGAACGCATGATGTACAATGTGTTTAAAGATATACCCGAAGTAGCATGGCAAATCATGGATCTTTCAGAAAATCCTACCACACTGGTATTAGACAAACCTAGAAACGTGGCGGCAAATCTAATTGCTGCAGATCAAACATTAGGAATTAGAATCGTAAAGGAACCTTTTTGCTTTAAGTTGTTAGAAAAAATGAAAAAGCCACTTGTTTCTACATCGGCAAATATATCAGGCCAACCTACTCCAAAAAGTTTTAAAGAAATTAGTCCTGAAATTATAAAAGGCGTAGACTATGTTGTAAATTTGCACCGCGATAAAATAGCAGGAAAACCGTCAACAATAATTAAATTAACGAGTGATTCTCAAGTTAAAGTAATTCGTAAATAAATACTCACTTCTATATAGAGGAATCAATTTAGACCGAAAAAAATTATTTTGAAAAACTACAAACAAGCCCTACATAACAAAATATTTGAAGTCATAACTCAAGCTTCCGAAGAACTTAACATTGATAGTTATGTGATTGGTGGTTTCGTAAGAGATTTGATTTTAAAAAGAGAATTCAAAAAAGATATTGATATTGTTGCCGTAGGTAGCGGAATTGAATTGGCTCTAAAAGTGTCTGAATTACTTCCAAAAAAACCTAAAGTACAAGTTTTTAAAACCTATGGAACCGCCATGTTGCGTTTTGAAGATACTGAGATTGAATTTGTAGGTGCTCGAAAAGAATCGTATCATTTTGAAAGCAGAAATCCTGTGGTGGAAAATGGTACTCTTGAAGATGACCAAAACAGACGTGACTTTACGATCAACGCGTTGGCTTTATCTTTAAATAAAGAAAATTTTGGAGATTTATCAGATCCTTTTAATGGCTTAGTTGATTTAGAAAATAAAACAATAAAAACGCCTCTGGATCCTGACATCACTTTTTCTGATGATCCCTTAAGAATGTTAAGAGGAATTCGATTTGCCAATCAGTTGGGTTTTGAAATTGAAGAAAACTCTTTAAAATCAATTACAAAAAATGCGGAACGAATCAAAATTATTTCTGGAGAGCGCATCGTAGAGGAACTCAATAAAATTCTTTCTACAGACAAACCGTCTATTGGTTTTTTACTGTTATTTAAAACTGGACTTTTAGATATTATTCTTCCGGAATTAACAGCTTTAAATCAAGTAGAAGAAATTGAAGGACATACACATAAAAATAATTTTTATCATACATTAGAAGTTGTAGATAATATTTGCCCTAATACCGATGATGTTTGGTTGCGTTGGTCCGCTTTGTTACACGATATTGGAAAAGCGCCCACCAAACGATTTAATAAAAAACAAGGCTGGACATTTCACGGACATGAATTTCTTGGTGGTAAAATGGCCAAAAAAATATTCGAACGCTTGCACATGCCATTGAATCACAAAATGAAATTTGTTCAAAAAATGGTAATGATGAGTTCTCGTCCTATCGTTTTGTCGCAAGATACCGTAACAGATTCTGCGGTTCGCCGTTTAGTTTTTGATGCTGGAGAAGATGTTGAGAACTTAATGACTTTATGTGAAGCAGATATCACTACTAAAAATCCAAATAAATTTAAAAAATACCACAATAATTTTGAAATCGTTCGAAAGAAAATTGTCGAAGTAGAAGAACGCGATCAAGTACGCAATTTTCAACCTCCTATTTCTGGTGAGGAAATCATGGTTCTTTTTAATTTAAAACCTTCTAAGGAAATCGGAATGTTGAAAGAAGCCATTAAAGAAGCCATTTTAGAAGGAGAGATTCCTAACGAATATAATGCTGCTTATGCATTTATGCTAAAGAGAGCTGCAAAAATTGGACTAAAGATTAACGCTTGTTGAATTGAGAAATAAACAGATTTCAAATACCTTTGTATAAATTAATTTTGAACAATGAAAAAAGAGAATAATTACGTGATCATCTGGTTGCTATCCGGTTGTTTATTATTGTTTATAATGGTTGTTGTTGGAGGAATCACCAGATTGACAAATTCTGGTTTGTCTATGACGGATTGGCATTTGGTAACAGATACTTTCCCTCCACTTACAGAGGCAAAATGGTTACAAACATTTGAAGAATACAAGAAATTTCCAGAATATCAAAAAATCAACATCCATAATGATTTTACGCTAAGTGACTATAAATTCATTTATTTCTGGGAATGGTTTCACCGATTTATTGGTAGAATCATTGGCCTAGTATTTATTATTCCATTCTTCTACTTTTTATTAAAAAAACGTCTTTCAAGCCCAACTATCAAAAAGTGTATCGTATTACTTTCTATGGGTGCTTTTCAAGGTTTTTTAGGATGGTTTATGGTTAAAAGTGGTTTAATTGATGATCCAGACGTAAGTCATTTTAGATTAGCATTACACCTTACTTTTGCATTTATCACGTTTGCTTATACGCTTTGGGTTGCACTAGATTTAATCTATCCAAATAAAATTGAAGTAATCGTTTCTCTACGAAATCTAGCACGAGTTGCATTAGTCTTTTTGATAATTCAAATTATTTATGGCGGATTTGTAGCGGGTTTAAACGCCGGTTTAATTCACAACCACTGGCCACTAATGAGTGATGGACAATTTATACATGACAGTGTTTTTATAGAACAAAAAACATTATTCTTGAATCTTGTTGAAGGAAAAAGTGGGGTTCAATTCGTTCACAGAACTATGGCCTATTTTGTAGTTGCTCTTATAATTGCTTTGTACATAAGAAGCAAAAAATTTGCCCTTACAAGTATTCAAAAAAGAGGAATAAACACTTTATTAATTTTCGTATTTATACAATTTACATTAGGTGTTTTCACTTTATTGTATGGCGTTCCGTTGTGGTTGGGTTTGGTACACCAAATTATGGCCTTCTTTTTACTTACAGCCATGACCTTTACCTTACACAGATTGTCTAAATAGTATTGTAAAAAACATAAATTATTTAACTTACTTTTACTAACAACCAATTGTTACACAATACCAAAAATACAACCAGACTATATTGTCGCATTTCTTTGCTTATAAACTTAAATGTCTAAACTAGCTCCTCAAGATAAATTTTTAGATTTATCAGATTATGGAAGACCTATTGGAAATTTTATTGCCAATCAACTTAAAAACACTCGCTTTACTCCTATACATGTTACGCTTGTTTTTGGTGTTTCTGGATTAATTGCCATTTACTTTATTTTAATAAATCAGTATTTATTAGCTGGTTTTTTCATCATTTTAAAGTCAATTATTGATGCAGCCGATGGTGAATTAGCACGATTAAAAAACACACCTTCTTATACCGGAAGATACTTAGATAGCGTATTTGATATCATTTTAAATTTTTTGTTTTTGATGACCATTTGCTATGTTTCAAACACTAGTATTTGGCTTACTTTAATGGCATTTATTGGCATTCAATTGCAAGGCACTTTATACAATTATTACTATGTAATTTTAAGAAATAAATCGGTTGGTGGAGATACTACGAGCAAGATTTTCGAAAATAAATCACCTCGCGCTTTACCGGGAGAGCGTCAAAAATCAGTAGATATTTTGTTCTTTATTTACACCATTGTATATGGCGCTTTCGATAAAATAATTCACCTATTAGATAATGATGCTTATAAGGTTAAGACGTTTCCTAATTGGTTCATGACATTAGTCAGTCTATACGGATTAGGATTTCAGTTATTGATTATTGCCATCATGTTACCTCTACAACTTATTGAATATATAGTTCCGTTTTTTATTGCTTACACTGGGCTTATATTTGCACTGATTGGAATCAGAAAATTAGTTTTTAAGGTCTAAAACTATCATAGTAATAATCTATTGCAGACCTTTATTTTATTATATTCCAGCCACTTATATTAGTCTATACAAATCTTTTATTTAAGTCAACATAAATATATAATTATCTGAAAGTTAGAATTATATAAAACTAAATTTTAATTCTGTAAGAGAATTTGTGAGTATATTTCTGAAATTTGTATAACACAATTATTAATTCAAAACTTAGAAATTATGCCAAATTCAAAAGAGATTAAAGGAAACTGGAATGAGTTTAAAGGAAAACTTAAACAAAAATATGCTGAATTAACTGATGATGATTTGCTTTACGATGAAGGAAAAGAAGATGAAATGTGGGGTAAATTACAGCAAAAATTAGGTAAAACAGAAAAAGAAATTAAATCATTATTTGATTAATTTTAAAAAACTGTTTAGTTAATTTGACTGTCTCAAATACTGTTGCAACTATTCATTTTGAATTGCTGCACTTAGTATCTGAGACAGTTTTTTTATTACTAATACTTAGTTTATCCATGTTTTAAAATCACTTACTTTTTCTCTACTCACCACAACCTCATCTTCTTTATATGTGGGCAAAATTATCTTTAAGCGAGAGTTACTATGCACTAAAATTTCTTTAATTGCTTTGAGAGGTATAATAAATTTTCTACTAATTCTAAAGAAATTTGCTCCATCTAAATCTTGTTCTAAAACTTCTAAAGTCGAATCTATCAAATAATTTCGATTGTCAAAAGTATGTATATAAGTTCCTTTATTTTCACTGAAAAAACATTCAATTTCTTCAACCGAAATCACTTTTAAGTGTTGACCAATTTTTACCGTAAAACGTTTTTTATAGGTTTTATCAAAAGGATTGGAAAGCATTTTTTTAATTTGTTCGAAATCAAATTGAAGCGTTTCTTGTTTGGGTAATCGAGCTTTAAATTTAGAAACAGCTACTTCCAAGTCCTCTTCATCGATAGGTTTTAAAAGATAATCAATACTATTTAATTTAAAAGCTCTTAAAGCATATTCATCGTATGCTGTTGTAAATATTACAGCACTTTTTATTGTTTGCTGCAAAGTAGAAAAATGCTCGAAAATTTCAAACGACAAACCATCTGATAATTGAATATCTAGAAAAATTAGATCAGGATGTTCATTTTTGGTAAACCAATCAATTGCTTCTTCTACTGAATGAAGCATTACTCCTACCTCTATATCTAGTTTTTGCAGCTTTCTTTGCAATAATCTTGCAGCTGGTTTTTCGTCTTCGATGATGATTATTTTCATTTTTTAATCTTAAAGTTGTAAACAAATAAATTTAGAATTATTCCCATTTCTGACTTTTTTCTTTGTCCATAAATTGCTTTATTTTTTTCTCCTCCCAATTTTCACCAAAAAATATATTTCTTCCAAAAACCGACAATCCATGAGCTACTAAGCCTATGCCCCAAAACAATGCCGTTGAATAAGTTTGCCAATTTAGAAAATCTCCATTTTGAAATGAATTTCTATTCATACTCGAAAGAATAATAAAAGCATTTACTAAAACATACACCATTAAATGAATATAAAAACCTTTAATTTTTTTTACTTTTCGGTAGGCCATTTCATATTCAGAATCCGGATTATTTAAATCCATTTCTTTTCTATCATATCTATTTTCGCGGTCTCTTTTCATGATACTTAAATTTAACTTCTTACTCTATTATTTATATTCTCTATCTCTTTCCTATCAATTCTTTTGTCTTTTTTTATTCCCAATCCTTATCAAAGTAAGGTATATAATTAAAGACTTTTATTGCTGCTACTCTTTCAACTGCTTTGGAATACTATTCTTCATTATTATATTTCTTTTCTATTATTTCTTTTTCTTTACGTTACTTATAAATTTCTTTACTGTTTTGTTTTTGCATTATCTCTTTTATTTTTCGTTCTTCCCAATTAGTACTATAACCAAATACTTTTAGAGCATGCATAATTAATCCAAAACCCCAACCTGCAGCTGAAAACCAAAACCATTGAAAATGGGGTGAATAAGTGAGATTGATAAATATTAAAATAGGAATGACAAAACAATACGATAATAAGTTTCCGTAAAATCCTTTCAGTTCTTCAACACGTTTTTTAGCTCTAAAATAAGAGTTCTCTTTTCCATAATTTATAGATGCTTCCATGATTGTTATTTTTTTTGTTAAAACTGGTATTTTGACTGCAAATACCTTTTCATTTTGATCAATTTGTATTTTTCTATTGGTAATAATTTCGTATCGACTGATAATATTTTGAAGTCCTACGCCTTGCCTTTCTTGCAAAACATCTTTTTTTTGATAATCATTTTCAACAACAAGATAATCACCTTCTAAAAATATTCTGATGTGTAAAGGTTTCTGTTCACTAACTACGTTATGCTTTACTGTGTTTTCTAGTAAAAGCTGTAAGGACAGCGGAACCACTTTTGCCTCTGGATTTATATTGGTTGTAGGCAATTCATAAAAAAGGCTATTTTCAAAACGCATTTTTAATAAGTTCATATAGGTTTTGGCGAAAGCTAATTCTTCGTCTACACTAACCAACTCTTTGTCTTTTTGTTCTAAAACATAGCGATACACTTTTGATAAGGAAGTGGTAAATCGCTGCGCATTATCTGGATTTTCTTCGATTAGAGAACTCAGGACATTCAGACTATTAAAAAGAAAGTGAGGATCTATTTGGTTTTTTAAAGTCTCAAATTTTGCCGAAGCAGTTCCTGCAATAATCTTATGTTCAATAATTTCTTTTTTAGAAGCTTGTTTCCAGTTGACCATAAAGCTTCTTGCATGAATAAAAATGGAAACTCCCAATGACAAAACGATATAAAAAAGATGAACAAAAATCATTTTCTCACTAAAAAATTGTCCCGGATCTAAATCCTGAAACATCACAAAAGTGATATAATCAATTAGTAAAACAACAGGAACGGTGTATAAAACTGTTGTAATGATTCCAAAATAAACTCTCAAATTGGTTTGTTCAAGCCAATCCCATCTTCGATCGAGGAATACGTTAATCATTCCGTTACCAAAACCAATACCGAAAGAATACAGGGAACTTACCAAGAAGGTTCGTATGACATTCTCTAATTCAAAATTCATTTGAACTATAGAAAAGACTAAAGTAAAAATTAAGCTAATTTTGAAACAAACCATGAAGCCTTTGCTAAACTCTGTAAATGTTTTGATTCTGTGATTTTCCATTATTTTATGCTGTTATTTACAATTTGCTGATGCTGCAATAGCGCTCTCCAATCCCCATTTTGGAGAAAAAGTAGTTTCAGGTTTAAAAGTAGCAAAAAGTCCAATAGCTTTTTGAATTTGAGCACACATTGGTTTGGTATCGGTTCCCCAAAATTTTGCGGCACCAATTTCAAATTGTGCTTTCTCGAAAACAACTCTCGGATTTTCTGGAGCAATAGCTAAGGCTTTGCCATACAACTCCATTACTTTTCCAGATAACTTTTGTCCGTTTGTCATGGGGTCATAAGCTATCCAAGCAGTGTGAATCATCGCTTGCAGTACTAATAATTCGGGATTATTAGGATTTTTAGCCATTTCTATAGTTACTGCATTTTGCGCTTTTGTCAACAATAAATTTATTTGCTCCTTATCTTTCGTTTGAAAAGCCGCAGTTGTATTTATTAATGCTACGTAATAATTAGGCAACCAACTTGTTTGCTCTGCAGCAGCAATTCTTTCAAATAAATCTGATGCTTCTGTATTTTTTCCTTGTCCCCAAAGCTGAAAAGCTTTTCCCATGCCTTGATCAAATTGGCTTTGAGCCGACAATAAACTACAAATAAATAAGGCGATGCTAGTGATAATTTTAGTCATGATTTCTAGTTTTTAAATGATTGTATTTTATAAATGTGTTTGATATTGATTCTCTCTAATTCTATTTCAAAAGTATGGCTATGCCTTTTCTTTTAAAATTTATACTTACTCAAGTGTTGAAATAATAGGATGAACTGTTTTTAGACCACAATTTTTAGAGAGTTAAAAGTTTTTTATTAAAGATTCTTTAATTGATTGTCTTTTTTATCTGCACTAATGGTCCAAAAGAAGCCTACAAACAAAAAGCGATCTGCAGTGGGTGTTATTGCGGTACGATTATAAATTCCATTTGAATTTGGATTTTTTGCATAATCGTAGCCATAAACGTTTTGAGTTCCTAAAACATTTGAAACAGAGAAATATAAAATCTTTTGTTGGGATAGTAAATACGCCCAATTAAAACTTAAATTATTATATGCTTTTGTTTTTCCGTTCATAAATTCCGTTTCATTGGGATTATTATACGGTCTGCCAGTGCTGAATGAATTAGTAAAACCAATTTGTGATTTCCAATCGTTAATCCAGTATTTAGCAACTAATGAAAGACTATTATTAGCAATGAAACTTGGTGTAGCTTGAGTAGGAAAGTTTTTGTAATCTCTTTGCGAATCAATGTAGGAATAAGAAATCCAATATTCTAAATTTTTAAAAGTCGTTCCATCTCTCCAAAATAAATCTAATCCTTTAGCATATCCAGAACCTGAATTATTAAAAACCGAATTGTATTGAATGGTTGGCGTATCATATTTTACTAAATTGTCATAGCTCTTAAAATACGCTTCTGCAATTAAAGTTTTCCCTGTTTTACTAAACTGATAATTAACAATATAATGAGAAGCTTTCTCACTTTCAAATTGATGAAATTTAGAATATTTGATGTATTGTGAATTTGGAGACTGGCTAAAATCTCCGTAAGCCAAAGAAAACTGACTGTTTTTTGTCATTTTGTAAGCCAGTGATATTCTAGGAGCAATTGCCGTTTCCTCCAGTAAACTATTATTTGAAAATCTCAAACCAACTTTTGCAGCCAGTTTTTTAGAAAAGTAAATATCTGATTCTGTAAAAATAGCTGCAATAGCACTATTGTATCCAACAGCATTTGCTATTCCAGTATTGGGTTTAAAATCTTCATCAAATTGGGTTATAAAATAATCAGCTCCAAAAGACATTTTAAATCGATTAGAAATATTCTTTTTTAATTTCAATTTAAAGTGCGCTGCGTTTTCATCATTATCAACATCGTCTAAATCAAACTTGATTTTATTCTTACTATAACCGTAGCTTATTCCTGAATTAATTTGCCAATTTGAACCAAAAACTCCTTTGTATGTAGTATTAAAATAAAAATTATTATTGTTTAAATTTACTCTTATTTTTTGTGGTGCATTGATGTTTTCCTGATTTACGTCAAACCTTGAGGAATCAAAAGCAGCGTAAACTTTTAAAATTCCATTCGTGAAATTATAGCGGTAAACGGTTTCTCCTGATACCGATTGAAAAGGTCTATTCCAATCTACGTTTTGTTTTATTGCATATTGATAAGGAGCTAAATTGATGTAAGAGGCATTGACCGTTAGTGCACTTTTTTTCCATTTTTGAGTATTTCCAACGCCTAAACCTACCGTCATTAAAGAAATTTCTGTTTTATTGTAATCGGCTTCATCTTTTGTATTCAGCAATAAAACACTTGATAAAGCTTCGCCATATTCTGCAGAATAACCTCCTGTAGAAAAGGAGATTCCGTCGAATAAAAAAGGAGAAAAACGACCTCTAGTAGGCAGATTTTGTGCCGAAGCACCATAAGGTTGTGCTACTCGAACTCCATCAACAAAAGTTTGTGTTTCATTGGCTTCGCCTCCACGCACAAAAAGTCTCCCGTCTTCTGCCACGTTTTGCGTTCCAGGTAATGTCTGTAATGCCGCGATAATGTTTCCAGCAGAACCAGCTGTAGTTACAATATCAAGCGCTTTTAAAACAGAAACTTTTGCTTTTCCTCCAGCCTCAAAAGTTCCTGCAGTAATTACAACCGCATCCAATGCATTGACATTGTCTTTTAGCTTGATGATTTTGTTTTGAAAATTGGAAACATCAATCTGTGTTTTAGAGGTTTCAAAAACAAGAAAACTCACAACCAAAATTTGATTGCCAGTGGTAGTAGTCTCAAAGTTAAAATCGCCTGTTTCTGAACTCGAACTTCCGTCATACGTTCCTTCAATATAAATATTTGCACCGGCAATTGGCTTTCCTTTTTGATCTACTACTTTACCAGAGATAATTGTTTGAGCAAAAAATACAGTGGAAATTAATATAAGACAAGCAGTGATTAAAATTTTCATATCATTTGATTTAGTTGATGAAGCAAATATATTGGTGCCCAACTAACATTAAAACAAAAGCTAACCGAACTGTCAATAAATGGGGATGAGTTGCGATATGAACGATTTTCTTATACATTTACAACACTAAAAATATGCTTATGAATACCGAAAAAGAGAAAATGATCGCAGGAGAAAATTATTTTTCAGGTGATCCTATTCTAGTAAAAGACAGACGAAAATCGAAAAATCTATTGCATCGTTTGAATGTAACAGAATACCGAATAACAAAAAAAGCACGAGAAATATTAAAAGAACTTATTCCTAATGCTGGAGCAAATCTTTATATAGAGCCTCCTTTTTTTTGTGATTATGGCTACAATATCATTTGTGGTGAGAATGTTTATTTTAATGTAAATTGTGTGGTATTGGATGCGGCTCAAGTAACAATTGGATCTAATGTTTTTTTTGCTCCAGGCGTTCAGTTATACACCGCGAGCCATCCACTTGATGCAGAATTACGTAAAACAGTAGCAAACGCAATGCCTATAAAAATTGGCAACGATTGCTGGATTGGCGGAAACACGGTTATTTGTCCTGGAATTACTATTGGGAATGGTTGTGTTATTGGTGCTGGATCAGTGGTTACAAAAGACATACCTGATAATAGCCTAGCTGTTGGAAATCCAGCAAATATTATTCGGAAATTAAATGAATCCCAAAAATAATTGAATTACATTTATCTAACTTTCAAACTATTAAATAAAAAATATGAAGCATTTTAAATTATTTCTAATATTTATCCTTGTTTTAATTGTCAACTCAGTTTCTGCACAATCAACTTTTGACAAATGGCCGGCTATCAAAGAATTTCATGAAGTAATGTCAGCTACTTTTCATCCTGCCGAAGAAGGAAATCTAGCTCCTATTAAATCGCGTTCGGAGGAAATGATGAATCAAGCCGCACAATTATTAAAATCAGCTATTCCTGTAGAATTTAGAACTGACAAAATTTTAGCAGCAGCACAAAAACTACAATTAAAAAGTAAAGGTTTACATAGATTAGTTCAATCTCAAGCAACTGACGATGAAATTTTGAAATCGATTACTGATTTACATAACACTTTTCATGAAATAGTTGGGCTATGTTCTGAAGAGAAAAAATAAGAACAGCAAAATAATTTTTTGATTTCTTTTTGATTAAAAACAATTTGCATTTCGTTTTGCCATTCAAAATAGCAATTAGAATTTTTAGTATTTCTACAAACAACTTACCCTTATGCTTTTATGAAAAATAAATGAATTTTGATTTTTTATAGGCTAAATAAATGAAGAAATCATAAAATACGGCAAGAACCTGTATTTTTCAATTCTATTGTGGTTTTGTTTTTTTAAATTTGTGAAACACAAACTCATTCCTTTTAAAGAATGTGCTTTCTCATCTTATCTTATCTAAACAAAAGAATACAAACTACTCACAATGAATACTACTGCAAAAATTAAAAAAAATTATCAGTTTATTAAAATTAAAAAATTAGTTATAGTATCCATTCTTATTGGTTTTCTTTCTGCTTTTTTAGGAATCGTTTTAAAGAATGCTACGGAGTATTACGAATCTATATTTTTTCACAGAGCCACTATAAATTCAGTATTTTTTGTAGTATTTCCTATTTTTGGTTTGTCTATAATCTTTTTTCTTAGAGAATATCTTTTTAAAAAAAAGGAAAACAAAGGGATCAAAGAAATTTTTGAAAGTGTAAATTCTAAATCAAAAAACTTACCCAGTTACAAAATCCCTTCCCATTTTATCAACGGATTACTGACTGTAGTTTCAGGTGGATCTACAGGAATTGAAGTATCAACGGTTGTGGCAACAGCAACTATTGGTGCGGTAGCACAACGCAAACAAAATGTTTTTAGACAATACAAAACAGAATTAATATGTGCGGGAATTTCAGCCGGAATTACAGTATTATTTAGTAGTCCTATAGCAGGAATATTATTTTCCTTTGAAGTAATTTCTAAAAAAATAACTCGAGCGTTTATACTCTCCAATGTAATTTCCGTTACAGTGGCTTATGCGCTATGCTACATATTACATGAAGAACCTTTATTTGCAGTTGATATAACAGCATGGCACTTAAAAGCGGCTCCCTATTTTATACTTTTAGGAGTTTTGGCCGCCCTTCATTCTGTATATCTTACGCGAGCGGTACTCTTTTTTAAAGCACAGTTCTATAAAATAAAAGAAGCTCATTTTAAAATAATTTTGGGGTCCTTAATACTAAGCTTATCCTTTATCTTATTCCCACAATTATACGGAGAAGGTTATCATACAATGAAAATCTTATTTTTAAATCCTAATGCGACAACACTTACGTTTTCATTAGCTTTAACATTTATCGGAATCATTTTATTAAAACCAATTGTAACTTCGGCCACCTTGGCTTCTGGAGGTGACGGAGGTGTTTTTGCTCCTAGCCTTTTTATTGGTGCTTTTTTAGGTTTATTTTTGGCCTTACTTTTAAATCGTTATTTGGATGCAAATGTGATTCCTCTAAATTTTATGATTATTGGAATGGCTGCGGTTTTGAGTTCTAGTATCCACGCTCCCTTTACCGCTATATTTTTAGTGTGTGGATTAACTAATGACTATACCTTATTTCTACCTATTTTAGTAGTTTGTTTGATTTCTAAATATACTGCAAAAATGATTTATCCTTTTACCGTATATACTTATTCACCTAGTCTAGCAAAATAAGCACATGTCATCTATTCATAAAATAAAAAGGAACTACCGCAAAACTAAATACATTCTCTATAAAGAAACATTAGTTGATTTTAAAGAACATTTTTGGGCTTTTGTAGGCGGATTTGTAGGCATGGGTATTATTGCTTATTTGCAATCTACAGTGCTTCCAAAATCAGATATGGTTTATTTAATTGGTTCTTTTGGTGCTTCTAGTGTTTTAGTGTATGGCGTTATTCAAAGCCCTTTAGCACAACCCAGAAATCTCATCGGAGGACATGTAATTTCTGCCCTGATTGGCGTTACTATTTATAAATTTTTACCAGATATCCTTTGGTTAACTGCTCCACTTGCTGTAGCTTCCTCTATTGTATTAATGCAAATTACCAAGACCTTGCATCCTCCTGGTGGCGCCACAGCATTAATTGCAATTGCGGGTTCTGAAAAAGTTAAAAATCTAGGCTATTGGTACGTTCTTTCGCCTGTCTTAAGTGGCGCATTAATCTTACTTGCAGTAGCCTTAATTACTAACAACATGGCACATAACAGACTCTATCCGAGTCATAAAAAATACCACAAATTCAGAAAAAGAATCTCCAAAGTTTTTACCAAAAAAACCTCTTTTTAAATCATTAGAAATTAGTTGTATAACCAAAAAAAGAAGTCGTTTGACACTTTTTTTAATGTGATAATAGCTAAATAAATTTTCTCTTTTATCGCTTTTGATTCTCTTCGCATACGCAAAAATCTTATCAACAAAACTAAAATCTGTCTCAAAACTTCGAGACAAAATCTAAAATTATATTTTACCTTTGACCATTCAAAAAAACAGGAACGATTATGGTTTATAAATTTAGAGTGATTCTAGACGCAGAAGAAGATGTTTTTAGAGATATTGCAATATTAGAAGAAGATACATTAGAAGATTTACACAATGCTATCTTTAATTCCTTTGGTTTTGATGGGATGGACGTTGCTTCTTTTTATACTTGCGACGAGACTTGGAATCAAGAAGATGAAATCTCTCTTTTTGATACTGGAGATGTAGTTGGTGAACAAAAAATAATGAGTGATTATCCATTATCTGAAATTTTAGATAAGGAAAATACTAAGATTATTTATGTTTATGATTTCATTAATATGTGGACATTCCTAGTAGAATTAGCAGCTATTGAAGATCCAGTTACTGGTAACAGTTATCCTGAAACTATTTTTTCTCATGGTGAAATTCCTGATGAAGCAATGGAAAAAAACTTTGAATCAGACAATGCCGATGATTACAATGATGAATATGAGGACGGCTTAGACGAAGATGATTTGGATATGTTTGAAGGAGACGACAGTTTTGAAGACTTCGGATTTGAAGAGAACTGGAATTAGTCAAAACTCGTGCTCTAGTTAAAAACAGAGTCGATCAAAACACCTAAAATTAAAACATTTCCCAAAGATGAAATGTTATTTTGTTTGCACATAATAACTTGAACTTAACACTTCTATTTATAAGTGTAAACAAATGTCAAAACCTAACTCTAAACACTTTCAAAAAAAATGATCAACCTATATAATACCCATATCGAAAACTTATCAATTCATAGAGTTGGTAACAAAAGTAGAAATGAGCCAATTTTTTTATCAGAGCAACCTTTTAATTTGAATGATGAAATTGTGCCTTTGATGAAAGAGTTCTTCTTTAAACCGTTTAGAGAAAAAGAAGAAAACTATTTTCAGTTTGCTCATGAAATCGATTTAGATTACAATGACATGTTCAAGTTTGCTACTGAAGTTTTTGATAATCCATCGACTATTCACGAAGTTTCTAAAAAAATAACAAATCATTTATTTGAGCAATCCAATCATCCACACATCAAAAACGGTGAAGTATATGTCACGTACTTAACTAACTTGAGTATTGACAATAATGTGGTTGATGCTATTGGGATTTTTAAGAGTGAAATTCAAGCTGACTTTTTACAATTTGAAGAAAAAGCAACTCACTTAGAAATGATTTTGCAACAAGGTGTAAGTTTAAATAAATTAGACAAAGGTTGTTTGATCTTTAATTACAAGAAAGAAGAAGGATATAAAATTCTTACTGTAGATAGCAACCGTTATGATGCTCGATATTGGTTAGAGCATTTCCTTTCTGTTGATGCATTTGAAGACGAAAATTTTATCACAAAAAAATATTTAAAGTTCTGTCAAAACTTTGCTAAAGATGTAGTTTTTCCTGCGGAAGATAAAAAAGAAGAGGTTATGTTCATGAACCGTTCTGTGAATTACTTTGCCAAAAATGATGAGTTTGAAGAAACTGCGTTCTTGAATGAAGTACTAGACAATCCAGACTTAATTCCGGAGTTTAAAAATTATAAAATAGATAAAGGAGAAAAATACAGCATAGAAGATGTCACTTCTTTCCCAATAGCAAATGCAGCTGTTTCTGATGCGCGTAAGTCAATCAAAAACGTAATTAATTTAGACACGCATATCCAAATTAAAATGGATTTTATTAATCCTGAAAGTGCTGAGAAATATGTTGAAAAAGGTTGGGATGAAGAAAAACAAATGTACTATTACTTAGTTTACTTTAATAAAGAACAAAAATCGTAAGGTTTATAATTAAAATAGAGAATCCCTAATTACAAAAGTAATTGGGGATTTTTTTTTAAGTGTAATTATAAAATAGTGTACAAACAGAATCCATTGTATTAAAACAGTCATTCTTTTAGTATTATTCGTAAATTTACATTTATACCATTAAAATAAAATGACAGATCATTTTTTCACAGAAAGCCCCTTCAAAACACTTATTTCCTTTCATAAACTCATTGAGAGTTTAGAGGAGATTGCCGTTTCTGATATAGATTATCGCGCTAATTATGCTAAAGCTTTATTAAAAGAAATTGAGCCATTTCCAGAATTCAGATCCGGAATTGAAAACTTAGATTTAATTTATAAAAACGAAAAGTTAATAAAAAACTTATTAGCAGATTTGTTTCCAACGGCTTTGACCCATAATGAAATTAAGGCCGTAACTATTCCTTTTCAGAATTTTAGTTTTAACTATACAGAACGCTTAAAAAAAATAGTAAAAGAAGCAGGTGTATCTTTTGATATGTCGATCAGTAATCTCAATGAACATCAGTTTTATATCATGAACTGCACCTTGATTTTAAATGAACATTATGGGCAGAAAATTGATTATAATAATCCTTTGTTTTATGACATTCCAAATCAAAATGGAATAATCAATCAATATCGGATTTTATATAATGCCGATTTTATTGAAATAACACCAACCGCTGCAGTAAAAAAATTGACACAAGATGAAATCGATTTATTAATTGATAATTATGATAACATTGCACTCTGGAAAGAGAAATTCCCTGTTAATAGCTGGATTTTAAAAGGTTTTGGAATTGCTATATTATTTGATGCTACCATAGAAAGTGCCATTTCTAAATTAAAAAGCAATTTATTAAAACCCGAAATGGAGCAAATATCACTTCAAAATAATTTTGAATCTATTTTCCGCTCTATTTTTAAAAATTCTAATTTAAGAATCGGTTTGGTTATTTACGATACCGAAGAAAATAAATTTATAAACACCAGTTTTAACGAAGATGGAAGTTCTGGAAGTTTTATACTGTCTGAAGATCAAGAATTAAATTGTGAAAATGAATTATTAGGTTGCTCTTTTGAAAAATTATTAGAAACAAAGAAACCTTTATGCATTTCTAATGTCGAAAAATTTACTTTGATTCCAGGAAATGAAAAACTAGGAAATCATTTATTAGATCAAAATATTCAGAGCTGTATATTTGCACCTATTATAAACAACAATACCATTTTGGGTATAATTGAGTTGGTTTCTTCCAATAAAAGAGAATTAAACAGTCTAAATGCGAGAAAATTAGATTTAATCATACCGTACTTGATAGATACGGCAGAGCGCCACAATTTAGACAAACAACATCAAATTGACGCCATTATTCAGAGAGAATATACTGCTATTCATCCGAGTGTTTATTGGAAATTTAGACGGGAAGCTTCAAAATACTTTGAAACAAACCGTCAAAACAAAGACTATATTTTTAAAGAAATAGTTTTCAAAGAAGTGTATCCTTTGTATGGACAGATAGACATTCAGAGTTCCTCTGAGCATAGAAATCAAACGGTAAAGCAAGACTTAATAAATCAGGTAAGTACACTAATAAAAATTCTTGACCACAGAGAATCACACTCTAGCTTGGTCGTATTAGAACAACGTAAATTTGAATTAAAATCATTTTTAAACCAACTTCAATTCCCCTTAAAAGCGGATACGGAACAGCAAATTCAGCTTTATATTGAAAATGAAATTCACCCCATTCTAAACAATAGAGAAAGTGGTTTTACAAAAGAAATTTCTGTTATCAATTATTTTGAAAGTTTAGATAAGAAATCAGGAATGTTCTATCATTCAAGAAAGAAATTTGACAATGCAGTTTCTATAATTAACAAAAAACTTGCTTCACTACTAGACGAAAAACAAGCAGAAGCACAACTTATTTTCCCTCATTATTACGAAAGATTTAAAACCGACGGAATAGAACATAATATTTATATCGGATCGTCTATTGCTCCATCAAAGACTTTTGACATTCTATACCTTCATAATTTAAGGCTTTGGCAGTTGCAAATAGTATGTGAAATGGAAATGATGCACCACCAACTTAAAAACTCCTTACCTTATGAACTGGAGGTAGCTTCATTGATATTAGTTTTTAGCTCGTCGATTTCAATTCGATTTAGGATGGACGAAAAGCGATTTGATGTTGACGGAACTTATAATGCGCGTTACGAAGTTGTAAAAAAACGGATCGACAAAGCCAATATTAAAGGAACAAAAGAGAGAATTACAGCAAAAGAAAAAATCACGATCGTGTATTCGCACAGTAATGAAAAAACCGAATATTTAAATTATATTAAATTTTTACAGTTCAAAAATATTTTAGAACCTACTATTGAACAGTTTGAAGTAGAAGAATTGCAAGGCGTATCCGGTTTGAAAGCCATACGTGTTAAAGTTCGAAATGATAATGAAATGCTGACTTTAAAAAAATATTCCTATCAAGATTTATTAAATGAATTAAACTAGGCTCCAATTGACATAAAAGCGATTACAAATGAAATAACAGACAATACAATTCCTATCATAAAAAAATTATAGGTGATTCTTAATAAACGGTATTTTCTTTCGAGAACCAGTCCCAAAAAATATAAATCCTTAATCATAGAATTGTATAAGTAATCTTTATCTTTCATCATTTCATTCATCGCCCACTGATACTCGTCTAAAGGCATTTTGTAAAAATTACCAAAGAACAATAAATTTACTTTTTTATTTTCAATATCTTGTCTTGTAAAAACGCCATTAGTTACTTTAGGTCTTGTAGAAAGTATAGCAAAAATGATAGTAATTACACTTGATAGCAACATTATAAAAGTAGGAATCAATAAATGTGCATTACTTGGGCTATCTAACTTTGGGATTAAAGTAGAAAGAGCAATCGAGATAATAATAGCATTTACAGATAACAAAATATTAGCTTTACTATCTGCAATTCCGCTTAAGGTTGTGTGATTGTTTAAAGTAATTCGAAACAAAGTATCAACAGCTCTATCTGGTTTTTCGTCTTTTTGTTTTTTCTTTGATTCTTTGGTGGTATTTAATTCCATTTTGGATTTATTTTTTTGAAGTATTTTTATCGTATTTTCTTTAGAGGGCTGCCAATTTTTTATGGCATATTCGGTATAATACTGATGTTTATTGGTTAAAAAATCAATGTTTTCTTTTGTCCATTCTGCATCAGAAAGTTTTGATTTGTTTGTATTTTCTAATTCCATTCGCAAAGCATTACAAGTAAAAGTATAGTGATTTGTTGATAAGTGGAAATAATCAGCATCGGCAATTACTTTTTCTAAAAAGTTTTGAGGCACAAAACCAAAAGTAGTAGCTTTTATCAAACTAGACACTTTTTCTATAAAGTCACCTGACATTCCATTATTTAACAGGAACTCAGTAACAATCTTTACACTAAAATCTTCGTGATTCTCGAAACCATTTACATAACCAGCATCATGAAACCAAGCGGCTACGAGTAAAGCTTGTTTGTCATCTAAATCTAAATTTGTTTGCTCAATAATTTGTTTAACTGCATTAACTACATCATGCGTATGATTTATATTGTGATAGGTATATGAAGCAGAAAGATTATCTTTGAATAATTTCTCAATAAATTTTTCTGCCTGTTCTATTAGGTTCATAGACTAATTTTTATATTACTAAATTATGAAATTATTTTCGGATAACTATTTTATTACTTTCAATAAAGCGATTTATACCTGCCTTATTTCGCTACTCCTTTTGCAATCGTGCGCTACGAAACACGAACAATATGGCAAAAACATTAAAAATCCGATTCCAATAAGTACTATTGACACATCAAAAGTAACACATACTTTCTATTTAGTAGGCGATGCTGGAAATTTGAGTAAAGAAACAACACAAAAAAAGCTGGGTACGTTATCGAATCGATTGCAAAAGGCAGATAAAAACACCACTTTATTATTTCTAGGCGATAACATATACCCTAAAGGATTACCTAGCGCCGAAAGTACAAATGAAAGATTGGTTGCTGAAAGTAAACTAAACAGTCAATTAGAATTGTCAAAAAAATTCAAAGGACAAACTATTTTTATTCCTGGAAATCACGATTGGTACAGTGGCATAAAAGGACTAGAACGCCAAGCTAAGTTTGTAACAGAATATCTCAATGATAAAAAATCTTTTCTTCCAAGAAAAGGTTGTGGTATTGATGATGTGACTATAAATGAAAATTTAGTTTTAATAACCATTGACAGTCAGTGGTTCTTAGAAGACTGGGACAAAATACCCACTATAAATGACGATTGTACTATAAAAACTAGAGAAGCTTTTTTTACTGAACTTGAAGATCTACTCAATAAAAACAAAGAAAAAACAGTCCTTTTAGCTTTACATCATCCCTTGATGAGTAACGGAACGCATGGTGGACAGTTTTCTGTTGAAAAACAACTTTTCCCTTTAGAACAAAAAATTCCGCTTCCCGTGATTGGTTCTGTTATTAATTTCATCCGAAAAACTTCAGGTATAAGTCCGCAAGACATTCAAAACAAATTCTATTTTCAGTTTGTTCAAAGAGTCAAAACACTATTACAAAGTCAAGATAATGTTATAGTAGTATCTGGTCATGATCACAATTTACAATATATAGATAACGATAATATTAAACAAATTATTAGCGGAGCTGGATCAAAATCGGAAGCAGCAAAAGCTATATATCCCAATGATTTTACTTATGGAAAAAACGGATATGCTGCACTTAAATTTTTTGATAACGGTATTGCAAAAGTTTACTTTTATAGTCAAGAAAATGGAAAAGAAAAATTACTTTTTGAACAAATAGTTTTAAATCAAAAAGACGATTACAATACCGCAATATTCCCAAAATCTTTTCCTAAAAAAACCACAGCAAAAATCTACACTGCAGAGCAAACTCAGAAATCAAAATTTTACAAATTCCTGTTTGGTAAACACTACAGAGCTTACTATAGTCTTCCAATAGAAGCTACAACAGTTACAATTGACACTCTTTTTGGAGGATTAAAACCCAAACGTTCCGGAGGAGGACATCAATCTAATTCTTTACAGTTGGTTGATAAAAATAACAAAGAATATGTAATGCGTGCTTTAAAGAAAAGCACCTCACGTTTTATACAATCTGTTGCTTTTAAAAATCAGTTTATTCAAGATCAATTTGACGGAACATTTGCTGAAAGTTTATTGTCTGACTTTTATACTACAGCACATCCTTATACCCCGTTTGCCGTTGGTAATTTAGCCGAAAAAATTGGCGTTTCTCACACCAACCCACAATTATATTATATTCCAAAGCATCATGCTTTAGGCACTTTTAATGCCAATTTTGGAAATGAGTTGTATATGGTTGAAGAGCGTCCTACAAATAGTCAAATCTCGGTAAAAAGTTTTGGAAATCCTGAAGCAATTTTAAGTACAGAAGATGTTCTAAAAAATTTACAGAAGGACGAAAAATATACTATAGATGAAGACGCGTACATAAGAGCTCGACTTTTTGATATCCTTATAGGAGATTGGGACAGACATGATGATCAATGGCGTTGGGGAGCTTATACTGTAGATCAAAAAATAGTTTACAAGCCTATTCCAAGAGATCGCGATCAAGCTTTTACAAAATATGATGGTACGTTACTTTCTTTGTTAATGAAAAGTGTGCCTTTACGTCACATGCAATCCTTTAAGGACGAAATTAAAAATGTCAAAATAATGAACCGCGAGCCTTATCCATTAGATTTAGCTGTTTTAAAAAAAGCAAGCGAAAATGACTGGATTAAACAAGCGAAATACATTGAAGACAACCTATCTGATGACGCTATAGATGCTGCCTTTACTACCTTACCAATCGCAGTTCAAGATCAGACTATAACTGATATAAAACGCAAATTAAAATTACGAAAAAAAGATTTAGAACGTGCCGCAAAGGAATACTACCTAGTATTACAACATACTGTTTTGATTGTAGGAACTAATAAAAAAGATAAGTTCGTCATTAACAACATCGAAAAAAACAAACTGGAGATTCAAGTTTTTAGATTAAAAAACGAAAAAGAGGAACTACAATATGTTAGAAATTTTGATGCTGCAGAAACAAAAAAAATATGGATTTATGGCTTAGATGATGATGATGTTTTTGAAGTAAAGGGAAAATCAAAATCAGGAATTAAGATTCGATTAATAGGGGGACAAAACCAAGATTCCTATCTTGTTGAGAATGGAAAAAAAATAAAAATACATGATTTCAAATCAAAAGAGAACACTTATTCCTTAGATCACAAGATAAAAAAATTATTATCAGATGACTACGAAACTAGTTTATATGATTACAAAAAACCGAAATATAATTTCTTCTCGTTGCTTCCAAACATCGGGTATAATCCAGACGATGGTATAAAATTAGGTATTATTACGGGTTTCAAAGTAAATGATTTCAAACAAAATCCATACACTCAGAAACATAGTTTAAAAACGAATTTTTATTTTGCTACAAAGGGATTTGAGGTTTTTTACACCGCTAATTTTCCTAAATTATTTGGGTCATGGGATTTGGATGTGGAAAGTCAATATACTAGTCCAAATTTTACAGTCAATTATTTTGGCTATGGTAATGATACGGAAAATAATGAGGAGGTTTTTGGTAAGGATTACAATCGTGTTCGCTTAAAAATGCTAAATGTATTACCGTCTATAAAAAAAGTAGGGAAACAAGGAAGTACTGTTCTCTTACAAACTAGTTTTGAAAGAATAACTGTTGAAGAAACTATTAGTAGATTTATAGAGATAGCACCAAACATAAATCCAACTGTTTTTGATAATCAATTATTTGCTGGAGCCAATTTAAAATACAGTTTCGAAAATTACGATTTTCCGGCTTATCCATCAATGGGAATGGGTCTTTCTTTGACTGCTGGTTGGAAAGTAAATTTGGAAGATACAAAAAGAAATTTCCCAACCGTAGAAGGTAAACTTAATTTTAATCATAAAATAGATGCAAACGGAAAATTAATATTAGCCACAATTCTGAAAGGGAAAACGGTGCTAAATAACAATTTCGAGTTTTACCAAGGGGCAAATTTAGGAGGAGATTACGATTTAAGAGGTTTTAGAAACCAGCGCTTTCTAGGAAACAAATCTTTTTATCAAAGTAGTGATATTCGATGGAACATCGGAAAAATTAAAAGAAATGTTATACCAATGTCTTTTGGAATTCTAGGTGGTTACGACTACGGACGAGTTTGGCAAAAAGGTGAAAATTCAGAAAAATGGCATCAATCCTTTGGAGGAGGATTATGGATTAATGGTCTAAATACACTAACAGCACGATTAACTTATTTTAAAAGTATTGGTGATGAAGAAGCCCGAATTGGATTTGGTTTAGGATTTGGATTTTAATTTTTTCAGACTAATTTCATATACGTTTCCAAAAGCATTTTTAGTACGTTCATCAGCTATAAATAAACGATCATTATCCTTGAAGCAAACTGATTCTTTTTGAGAAAAGTGGTTTAACTCGAGTGTCGTTTTTTGTCCATTTAGAAAATCATCCTTTTTAAAATTTTCAAATAGAAATAACTTATCATGTGTTAATACTACTACTTTAGTTTCATCTGGACTTATTGCAGCACTTGTAATAGCGCAACCGTTGTAAGTCCCGCAAGTATTGAATTTACCCATTAAAACAGCTTGATGAAATCCTGCTTTATTGGGAACCTTGTATAAAAATGAGGTACCGTCAAAACCTTTACTTCTATTTTTTGTGAAAAGATAAAAGTGATTTCTAAACTCAAAAAAACCTTCAACATCATAAAAAAGTTGGGATTTTTTGGGCGGAAAACTTTTTTGCTCAGGATAAGCAAATGAGATTTTGTAACTTGGTTTTACGTTTTGGGACTGTAAATCTTTTTTTTCTATTTTATAAATACTCAAATCCTTTCTAACATTATCATTATTGCCAAAATCTCCAATATAAAGATTGCCCTGATTATCTTTTGTCAAATCTTCCCAATCAATATTTTCAGTGTTGTCGATAGTAATCGTTCTTTCTATTTTACCTTTGGTATTTAAACCATAAATAGCATTTGCATTACCATGATCTTCAACGGCCCAAAGTAAATTGCTATTTGAAGCATAAATAATACCTGAGACCTCTTTTAGTTTTTTAGGTAATTGATACAATATTGGCAAAGAAGTCATCTTTTGTTGACAAGCTAATAGCACAAAAACAGCAATTAATAACGAACCTTTTTTCATAAGATAATTAATTAGAACTTATATAACATCAATTAAATTTAAATTCTATTTTTTAAGACAGCACTACTTTTATAATTCCTAACAATAAATTCAAAAGCAGCATTCATGATATTTCCCATTGATTTTGCTTTTTTGAAATTCAAATCATTAGTATAGCGATAGAGTTCCATTTTTAATTGTTCTAAATGGGATTCGGGTGCCAAAACATCTTCGCCCATTATTTGAAGCAAAATCTTTATACGATTTTCAGCAGATAGAATTCTTTTGGCAAGAACAGAGCGCTCTTCGTCTTTATATTGCTCAATAGAGCTGTTTTGAAGTTTTTCTTTGACTAATTTAACCATTGGATAATTCTCTTTGAAAAACTGAGGACGATAGACTTTAAAATTCCCTTCATAACACTGCTGATCAAAATCTATAGCCCGTATTTTATAAACTACATGATCAAAATCATGTGTAGGAACGATTACATAATTATAAGAACGCATGTCGCCTAATAAGCGTATCATACAACGTTCGTTGAACTTTACAAACTCTTTAGCAATTTGTGCTTTTTCGGTTGCAGTACAATCGGCAAGTAATGTTTTTATAAATACATCGCCAGGAATTCCCATAATATGTTCCTCTATCAAAGTGTCTTGATAAACTAAAAAATTAATTTTATCTGGAGAGAGAATGTGTTCTAATTCCAGTCCATAAACGCGAGAAGCATCAGCTTTTTTGATATAAAAATGGGTATAATTATCATTAAGAATATTTCTAACTTTTATTCTAAATGGTTTCGAATTTCCAAAAGTGCAATAATCAATAGAGTCTACATTAAGAAACTTGATAATACCTAAATTTCCATCGGAGTGTAAAAGGGAATAGATTTTTTTTAGATTTAAATCGATTTCTTGTCTTTCATATTCATTGTAATACACTCTAATCCATAACGTATCTTGATCGTTTTTATCATAAACAGTTACAGAGCCTGAAAAACGCAATAAATCATCATAAAAAATAGAAACTTTAGAGATGCGATCAAACCGTTCCAGATACTCCAAAAGAGAATCATTTATAGGATAAGAAGGCTTTTTAAAAAGCATTATTGGCTCACTCATTAGAAAAATATTTACTACAAAATTACAATAAAATAGAGAGGTAAAGAAGAATTATAAAGTACTATAGCAATAAAGAATGTAGAATAGAAAAGTAATAAAAATCTTGATTCTTAAATGGATGAATGATTTAATAATAAAAAATTAAAATATAAATTATTTCCTATAATTTTCTTAGTAGTCAAAATAGTCTAAGCAAGCGACACAATTTGATAAATTTCATAAAATTAACTCTTTATAATTGAAATTTATAAAAAAATAAAACGGATAGATAAATATATGCTTTATATTTGATAACCCAAATTAGCTATATTTTAGAACCTACTATGTCAGATAAACTCGAACTTTATTTTAAAGCAGCACAGTCCGCCAAGATTGGTATTTGGAAAATGAATTTGCAAAACAACCACATCTATTGGGATTCTGTGACCAAACATATTCTGGAAGTTCCTGATGAGTACGAACCTGTTAATGGCAATGGTATTAGTTTTTATACAGAGGGAGAAAATAGAGAAAGAATTAAAAGCCGTATTTTTAGTGCTATTTATGAAGGTATCTCCTTTAATGATAAATTCCAGATTACAACTGCCAAAAATAATATTAAATACATAGAATGCATTTGTATAGTAGAAAGTATTGATGGCAGACCTACTAACTTATTAGGTACCTTTCAGGATATTACAAATGAGCAAAATTTAATAAATGAACTTGAACTTAACGTACAAAAATTTTCTTCAATTTTTTCAAGTGCGAATGACGCCATATTTATTATTGACACTTCAAACGGAATTATAACCGATTGTAATACGAGATCAACCGCACTTACAGGATATGAAATTTCAGAATTAAAAGGCTTACACAATTCGGAATTATTCCCCGAAGAGTTCAAAAAAGAAGTCCGCTTTTTTTTAAAGTATAATTTGCATCGAAATGAATATACGGTTGATGAAACTTATATTAAAACAAAATCAGGTCATTCTTTGCCTGTAGAAATAGCATCGGGAAAAAAATTTCAAGTAGATAATGTAACTTACCTAGTCTGTTTTATCAGAGATATTAGTGAAAGAAAGAATGCAGAAAACAAACTAAATCTACTTTCTCTAGCTGCATCTGAAACTACTGATACAATTGTAATTGCTGATGATAAAGGAATTGCTGTTTGGGTAAATAAAGCCTATTTAGAGCTAACGGGTTTAACTATGGAAGAAGTACTTGGAAATAAAGTAGGTTACTTGTCTAAAGGTCCAGAAACAGACCCTCAAGCTTCATTGCTGATGCGTAAAGCAATTTTGAATAAAGAGAGTATAAAAATAACCATTCTCAATTACAGCAAAAACAACGAAAAATATTGGTTTGAATTAAATATTACCACTGCATTTGACAACAAAAACAACTTTGTCAATTTTATTGGGGTGGGTCGAAATGTAACTTCTAGAATTGAAAAAGAGTTAGAATTAAAAGCTCTTTTAGAAGTAACCAGCAATCAAAATAATAAATTATATAATTTTACCCATATCGTTTCTCACAATATTCGCTCTCATACTAGCAACTTATCAATGGTTGTCGATGTGATTGAAAACACAACAGATATTGATGAAAAAATTTCCTATTTTGACTTGTTTAAAGAAGGAACCGAGAAATTATCTGAAACTATCGAATATTTAAATGAAATTATAACTATTCAGCAAAAAACTAACATAGAAAAAAAACAAGTTTATTTAAAAGCTGAAATAGAAAAAACAAAAAAAGCCTTACGATTAGTCATAAAAGATAGTAAAATAACAATAACCGATACAATTCCTGAAGACTTGACGGTTAACGTAATCCCTGCTTATCTTGACAGTATTTTACTTAATTTATTTACAAATGCAATAAAATACAAATCACCTAATCGAAATTCAACCTTAGAAATAGGATATGAAATTATTAATGAATACATTGTCATACACTTCAAAGACAACGGTTTAGGTTTAGATTTAATCAGAAACGGTCATAAACTTTTTGGTATGTACAAAACCTTTCATGGCAATGAAGATGCCAAAGGAATTGGTTTGTTTATTACAAAAAATCAATTAGAAGCCATGAATGGTAAAATAGAAGTCGAAAGTAAAGTAGATGAAGGATCTAATTTTAAAATTTATTTAAATGAAAAATAAATTGACCTATATTATAGACGATGATAAACTGACTGTCAAATTAATGACTATTCTAATTTCTAAAAATGAATTTTGTGAGGAAATAAAATCTTTTTATAATGCACAGTTTGCATTAGAACAATTAAAACAGAATTCTGATAATCACAATATTTTACCTGATGCGATACTTTTAGATCTCAATATGCCACTAATGGATGGCTGGCAATTTCTGGATGAATTTATTCATTTATCGATTACAAAAAAGATTTCAATTTTTATAATGACCTCTTCAATCGATCCCGCTGATATAGAAAAAGCAAAGAAATATAATGTGGTTAAAAATTATATTGAAAAACCAATTACATCAAAAAAACTTGATACACTTTGCAGACTAATTAGCGACATAAATAAACCTAATTAATACAAAATAGCGGTTACATTTCTTTTATTTAAAGAAATATAAAACGGATAACATTTAATCAACAAGATGTTAGAAAATTGTAGGAGTTTGCTTTTTTTATTTAAGAAACATATTTATTTATTCTATTCTTTTAATATATTTAAAAAACAGATTTATGGTATATTTGTGGTATTATGAGATCACTAAAAAATGTATTATTCTTTATTTTCTTTTGCTATTTTTTTAATACCGCTACAGCCCAATACATTGTAGTTGACAACACATTGAATGCCCAACAACTTGTAGAAAATGTTTTAGTTAAAAGTGCCTGCGTAACTATTACTAATTCAAAAGCAAGTGGAGATGATTTTTCAGGCAGCAACACAAGCTACTCATACTTTAATGCAGGTAGTAGCAATTTCCCTTTTCAAGAAGGCGTTGTTTTAAGTACCTGGAGCAGCACAAACTCTGTTGGTCCATTTATTCGAAATAGTGGTGGTGGTTCAGAAAATTGGAAAGGGGATACTGATTTAGAACAAGCATTAAATTTGAGCAATACATTTAATTCAACTGTTTTAGAATTCGATTTTCTACCTCTAACAAATTTTGTCAGTTTCAATTATATTTTTGCTTCAAATGAATACCAAGATTATTTTCCTTGTCAATTCTCTGATGGATTTGCTTTTTTAATAAAAGAAAAAGGAACTGCAGATCCTTATATAAACATAGCAGTGTTACCTAATACTACAACTCCTGTTTCTTCTGCTAATGTTCATCCCCAAATTCCATCTTTTAATGGTTCGAATGGTGTTATAAGAGGTTGTAGTGCTAAAAATGAAAATTATTTCAATGGATACAATACAGATTCTAGTCCCATAAATTACAGTGCACAAACCAAAGTATTAAATGCTCAAAGTCCTGTGATTGCGGGCAAAACGTACCACATAAAATTAGTAATTGCGGATCATTTAAATGTAGATTATGATTCAGCTGTTTTTATAGAAGCTGGTAGTTTTTCTCCTAAAATAGATTTAGGTTTAGAACAAACTGTTTGTTTTGGAGAAAAGTCAGTTATCGATACTGGACTAAACAATAGTGCTTATACTTATAAATGGTTTAAAAACGGTACCGAATTACCCGAAACAAACGCAAGTATTACTGTAGAAAGCCCTGGAGAATATACTGTAAAAGTTGTAATTGCAGGAAGTTGCGAAGCAGAGGGTAATGTTATTATTAAGTACACAAGCCCTGTCACAACTCAACTTGCGCAATGTGGAGATGATAGTGGGAATGCGCTATTTGATTTAACCCAATTGAATACTACAGTTAATGGAGGAAATACAGACTCTGTAAACTATTACGAAACTTTGGCAGACTTAATCAATAAGAATCCAATTATAATAAACCCATCAAACTATAGTGCTGCATCCAAAACAATTTATGCTAAAGTAAGCAACACTTCCTCAGGATGTGAGAAATCTGCTGAGATACAACTTCAAGTTTTAAGGACTTCAAGTCCGGTACAAACAATTAATTTATGTGATGGCAATGTTACTCAAAATAGCTTTCGTTTATTTGACTTTAGAAAAGAAATCAGTCCGCAAATTCTACCTAAGGTTGTGGCACCAAATGCAATTCAAGGATATTATTTAAACGAAAATGACGCCATTCTAAAAACCAATATTCTCGCTAATAATTACGCTACTACAACCAATCCACAAAACATTTTTGTTCGCATTGAAAATGGATTAGACTGTTATGGTATCTATGAAATAGAGTTAAAAATAGTTCCTTATACTACAAGTGTACCGTCTATAATTACTGGAACTGAAATCAGTGATTTTTCTGGAGATACTAATTCTGTTTTAATACAAACCAATAAAACGGGTCCAATAGAATACTCGCTAGATGGAACGCAATTTCAGAAAGAACCAATCTTTAGAAATGTAAAAACTGGAATTTATACCGCATATGTTAGAGAAACTTTTAGCTGCAGTCTCTCTACAATGCTGATTTATGTGCTTGATTATCCTCGTTTTTTTACGCCAAACGGCGACGGAATTAATGATTCATGGAGCATTAAGAACTTAAATTTATTTCCCAATGCAACAATAAGCATCTTTGATCGATACGGAAAGCTATTAAAGCAAATGAGTTCAAATAACTTAGGATGGGACGGGACTTTTAATAATGTACAACTACCTTCCGATGATTATTGGTTTAATATTGATTTTAAGAATGGAAAAATCATAAAAGGAAATTTTTCGTTAAAAAGATAAGAGTTATTTTCTTATTTTTAGCAAATGAGAAAAACATTACTTATCCTTTTTATTTTTATATCAATTAGTTGCCTAGCGCAATTCAGTAAATCTCATTACATACCACCATTAACTAGCGCTGAAGGTTTAGAAGGAGATCAATACATCTATATCTCAACACCAAGTCTTGTAAAAGTAAATTTTGAAATTAAAGAAATTGGAGGAAATACAATTAAAGGAACTGTTTCTAATAATTCTCCCTATATTCATAGTATTGGGCAAGGAATTAATACACAGTTATTTGTTGACAAAAATCAAATTGGAAAAACGAGCAATAAAGGATATATAATTGAATCCGAAGATTTAATTTATGTAAGTGTAAGAGTTAATTCAGCTCGGAACCAAAATGGATCTTATAATCATGCAGGAGGACTCGTTTCTAAAGGAAATAGCGCTTTGGGCAAAACCTTTAGATTGGGCGCAATGCTAAACCCAATTTTTGACAGTACATTACTCAACTTCGCTTCGATATTATCGACAGAAAATGACACCAAAATTACTATTTCTAATATTCCAAACGGAACCCAACTTGCTAACGGCACATTAATTACTGGCCCGATAAACATTACTTTAAATAAAAACGAAAGTTATGTTTTAGCCTTGCAGAATACTGACGGCAACACGCCATCAAACAGCTCGAAAATGATTGGCGCCTTGGTTGTGTCTGACAAAGATATTGTTGTTAATTCAGGCTCTTTTGGAGGAAGCAACAGTTCAACAGTAGATAATAGAGGTAATATATCTGGTAGAGATATAGGATTTGATCAAATTGTTTCGTTAGAAAAAACAGGTAAAGAATACATTTTTGTAAAAGGAAATGGATCTGATGATATCGAACGCGTTTTGTTAGTAGCTCATCAAAATACTATTGTTTATCTAAATGGATCAACTGATCCTATCACCATTAATGCCGGAAATTATATAGCAATTGACGGATCGAGTTTTAGTAATGGTAATTTATATGTTACTTCCTCTCAAAATATTTTTGCTTACCAAAGTATAGGCGGAACAAATGCTGCAGCAAACCAAAATCTATTTTTTGTTCCGCCTATAAAATGTACTACTCCTAATACGGTCAACAATATTCCATTTATAGAATCTATTGGTAACATAAAATTTAACGGAGGTTTAAATATAGTTACAGAAGCTGGAGCAATCGTAACTATAAACGAACAACCTATAGGAGTTCTGCCTACACCAATTAGTGGAAATCCCAATTTTGTTAGCTACACAAAAAATAATTTATCTGGAAATATAACGGTAAAATCTACTAAGCAAGTCTATGTTTCTTACTTTGGTACCAACGGAGCTGCTACATACGGAGGCTATTATTCTGGATTTGACACTAAACCAGAAGTAGTTACAGAAAGAGTTTCTATTACCAATTCGAAATGCATACCCAATATAATTCTAAAAATAAGCTCTCTTTCCTCCTACGATAGTTTTCAATGGTATAAAAATGACAGTCCTATTCTTGGAGAAATATCAAATTCTTTTACTCCGACTGAACCAGGATATTATCAAGTACAAGGAACGATATCTGGATGTCCGAATACATTCCCAATATTTTCTGATAAAATACCTGTTAGCAACTGCCCTACAGATATGGACAATGATGGTACAAATGACAATGTAGATATTGACAATGATAATGATGGAATTACAAATTGTACAGAATCGTATGGAGATCTTTCAATTAACCTTTCCAACTTAGAAAGCGGAAGCATTTCTAAAGAAAACTATAATAATTCTTTTTCTGGCGTCATATCAACTTCAATCCTTGCAGTTTCTAATCCTTTGACAGGAAAAAGCAATGGAGTTTTCACATCCGAAATTCCAACAGGAAAGGACAATAGTGTTGGTTATGTAATGAATTTTGCTAAACCAATTTCTATAGCTTTAGAATATGTAAATACTGCAAATACAGCGGATCTACTAAATTCTAATGCAGAATTTATAATAAAAGCACCTATCGACAAAACAATAACGATTCTTAATCCGGACAATCAGTTGTTAATAGACACTAACTATGATGGAATTTTTGAAAGTGAAGTAAAAGAATACTCCTCTTTTGAAATTCGTTTTCGATTGAACAGCACAGTTCCTTTAGCTGCAGGAACCGGAACTTTTAGCTTGCGATCCTATTTGACCGATTCATTAACTTTCATTCACAAGAACTTATCCGATACTTCAAATAATAAAGCTACCTTTCAAATTAAAGCTACTTGTTTACCAAAGGATTCAGATGGGGATGGAATTCCAGATCAACTTGATTTAGACAGCGATAACGATGGAATACCTGATACTATTGAAGCTCAAATAGACAATGCAGTTGCGTTCTCCAATATTGACACGAACAAAAATGGTTTAGACGATGCTTTCGAACCCGGTTTTTTTCCTGTAGATACTGATAATGATGGAGTTCCCGATTATCTAGATGTAGATAGCGACAATGACGGAATATACGATTCTATTGAAACAGGAAGTTTGGGCACTGATACTGATAATGATGGCATCAAAAATTACCGTGATTTAGATAGTGACGGCGATTTTTGTTTTGATGTCATAGAAGCTGGTTTTTTAGATCCCAATTTTGATGGACTATTAGGTAACAATCCTGTAGTAGTAGATGTAAAAGGAAAAGTAATTAGTGCAACAGCATACACGGCTCCAAATAGCAATTACAATATTGCCGCTCCAATAATTATAACTATTCAACCACAACCACAAATTATTTGTGAGCTACAAAACACAACAATATCTATTACTGATAATCTTGGAAATACCTACCAATGGCAAATTTCTATGGATGGAGCAAATTGGACGGATATAACAAACAACGTTACTTATTCTGGGGTTACTACAAATACACTTTCCTTAACAAGCGTAAAAAGCGCAATGAATGGCTATAAATACCGCGTAAAACTAAATAAAATAGGTAATAGTTGTGGATTAATTTCAAATGAAATCACACTTCAAACTTATGCACTACCCATTGTCAATAACATTAACCTAGTACAATGTGACGATGATTTTGATGGGATTACCACTTTTAATCTTACAATAAAAAACAATGAAATTACAAATAACGCAACTGCACAAACCTTTACTTTTTACAAAACTTTAGTAGGTGCAAATACACAAGATGCTTTACAATTAATTGCAAATCCTTTAGCTTTCACAAATGAAATTCCTTTTAATCAATCCGTTTGGGCAAGAGTTACTAACAGCAATGGTTGCTTTAGCGTAGCACAAATTGACTTAAAAATTTCAGCAACAGCAATTCAATCTTCTTTCGAAAGGACATTTGAAACTTGTGATGATTTTATTGATTCTACAAATGATGACACTGACGGAATCGCAACATTTAATTTCAGCAGCGTCACAGATGATATAAAAAATATACTTCCGGTTGGCAATTATACTATTACCTATTACCAAAATCAAGCAGATGCTTTATCCCAATTAAATAAAATTACAAATTACACCAATTACAGAAACACAAGTAGCCCAATAAAACAACAAATTTGGGTTCGAGTAGACAGTGATTTAGACAATACTTGTTTTGGGATAAAACCTTGTATAACGCTAAAAGTCAATCCAACACCCAATATAAATCTGAATAAAGACCACAGTCAAGATCAATTAATTTGCTCTAATATCCCTACTTTATTTGTAACCTTAGATGCCGCAATTTTAGATAATTCACTCACTTCTAATTATACTTACATATGGACAAAAAATAATGTCATTTTAAACGGAGAAACCAATCCTACCCTAGCAGTAAATACCGAAGGAAATTATACTGTTGAAGTTAGCTCGGGATTAGGATGTAGCAGAATCAGAAGTATAAAAGTCAGTCCGTCAGACATCGCTACATTAACTAATATTGAAATATCAGATCTAACTGACGATAACACAATTATAGTAAATACAAAAGGACCTGGAAAATACGAATACAGTTTAGATGGTCCCACTGGCCCTTTTCAAACATCGAATACTTTTACCAATGTGCCGCCAGGAATTCATGATATCTACGTAAACGATGCAAATGGATGTGGAACAATTAGTAAAACCATAGCAGTACTTGGTATACCAAAATATTTCACTCCTAATAATGATCACTACAATGATTACTGGCAGGTAAAAGGAATAAACACTTCCTTTAATGCCAATACAACAATATATATATTTGATCGCTACGGAAAATTACTTAAGCAATTAATTGCCACAAGTGAAGGTTGGGATGGCACTTTCAACGGAATTCAGTTGCCGTCTGATGATTATTGGTACACTATAAAGTTAGAAGATGGTAGAGAATTAAAAGGACATTTTAGTTTAAAAAGATAATAAAGAATTATAGGACGTGCCACCACAAACAAAAAGGGCCAAACGCATCATAGTGATGAGTTGGCCCTTTTTGTTTGTGCTGTCGGGCTATCCACGCTACTTCGGTAGCTTGTTCCTATCCCTCACGCAAGTAAAGTGATACAAACGCTACATAAAATTCTAAAACAGTTAAGAAATATCAACAAACAAAAAACCCATTCAAATAAATGAATGGGTTTTTTAATATAATAAAAGATAAATTAGATTTTAAATCTTTTTCTATCAGTTTCAGTCAAGTAAATTTTTCTCAAACGAATAGATTTCGGAGTAACCTCAACATATTCATCTTTTTGAATGTACTCTAAAGCTTCTTCTAAAGAGAAAATGATTGGAGGAATAATTCTCGCTTTTTCATCATTTCCAGAAGAACGTACGTTAGATTGTTTTTTCTCTTTAGTTACGTTTACACACATATCATCTCCACGAGAGTTTTCTCCAATCACCTGACCTTCATAGATTTCAGCATTTGGCTCAACGAAGAATTTACCACGATCTTGTAATTTATCAATAGAATAAGGAATAGCTTTTCCTTTTTCCATAGAAATTAATGAACCTTTGTTACGTCCAGAAATTTCTCCTTTGTAAGGCTCGTATCCTATGAAACGGTGTGCCATAATAGCCTCACCAGCAGTAGCAGTAAGCAATTGATTACGCAATCCGATAATTCCACGTGATGGAATATTGAATTTTACAATCATACGCTCGCCTTTAGTTTCCATGCTTAACATTTCACCTTTACGCATCGTAACGAATTCAACTGCTCTACCTGAAAGATTTTCTGGTAAATCGATAGTTAATTCCTCTATTGGCTCACATTTTTTACCATCAATTTCTTTGATGATAACTTGTGGTTGACCGATTTGTAATTCATAACCTTCTCTTCTCATTGTTTCAATAAGAACTGACAAGTGAAGTACTCCACGACCAAAAACCATGAACTTATCAGCAGAATCAGTTTCACCCATTTTCATGGCTAAATTTTTCTCTAATTCTTTTGTTAATCTTTCACGAATATGACGAGAAGTTACAAATTTACCTTCTTTACCAAAGAAAGGTGAGTCATTAATAGTAAACAACATACTCATTGTTGGTTCGTCAATAGCAATAGATGCTAATCCTTCAGGGTTTTCATAATCAGCGATTGTATCACCAATTTCAAATCCTTCAACACCAATAATAGCACAAATATCTCCAGCAATTACTTCTTGAACTTTTTTACGTCCTAGACCTTCAAAAGTATGTAATTCTTTAATTTTTGATTTTGTTACAGTACCATCTCTTTTCACTAATGAAATTGGCATTCCTTCTTTCAAAACTCCTCTTTCCAAACGACCAATAGCGATACGACCTGTAAAAGCAGAGAAATCTAAAGAGGTAATTAACATTTGTGGAGTTCCTTCTGATACTTTTGGAGCAGGAACATTTGCAATAACCATATCCAATAATGGCTCAATGTTTTCAGTTTGAACTTTCCAGTCATCAGACATCCAGTTATTTTTAGCTGAACCGTAAACTGTTGGGAAATCCAATTGTTCTTCAGTAGCACCTAATTCAAACATTAAGTCAAAAACTTTCTCATGAACTTCTTCAGGAGTACAGTTTTCTTTATCTACTTTATTAATAACTACGCAAGGTTTTAAACCAAGGTCTAAAGCTTTTTGCAATACAAAACGCGTTTGTGGCATTGGCCCCTCAAATGCATCCACCAAAAGACAAACTCCATCAGCCATATTTAATACACGCTCTACCTCACCACCAAAATCGGCGTGACCAGGAGTATCAATAATGTTGATTTTTGTTCCTTTATACTGAACAGAAACATTCTTTGAAGTAATTGTAATACCTCTTTCGCGCTCTAAATCGTTGTTGTCAAGGATTAAGTCTCCTGTGTTTTCATTGTCACGAAACAATTGACAGTGATACATAATTTTATCAACCACTGTAGTTTTACCGTGATCGACGTGGGCAATAATTGCAATATTTCTTATAGATTCCATCTGTGTTTTTTAATGGGCGCAAATGTACAATTTTTTTTTAAATAAATAACATTTCCGTAATAGTTTCCATACGCTTAACCTATTACACCTAAAAAAGCACCCTAAAAAACTTAAAAAAATAAGTTCTAAATGATGTTTAAAAAGTTGATAATATTTATTTATATTTGAGTAATGAAAAGCAAAACCAACCAAGTAATCCTAGTTTACATCGTAATTTCGATGTTTGCTGTTATTATGAGTCATAAACTACTGCAGCACTTCCTATCTGATGATAAAAGCAACAATTATAATTTTATCAAAGAAATTCTTTTTATACTATTTACGGGAGGAATTTTCAAACTTATCCTCGCCAAAAATGATCAAAGAAACATTGCTGTTTTTAAAAAGCTAAAAAAAACCAATGAAAAAATAAAGGAGAGTAACGAAAAATACAATATCGTTGCAAAAGCAACTAGTGATACAATTTGGGATTGGAAAATACAGGACAATAGCTTTTCATGGAATAAAGGCATAGAAAGCATGTTTGGTTACACTCAAGAAGAAGTAATTAACAGTTCTGATTGGTGGTTTGACAAGATTCACCCAGAAGACAGTATAAAAATGTCTGTTAAACTTTATTCATTTTTAGAACAAAAAACTAAAAATTGGCAGGATCAATATCGTTTTAGATGTGCGGACAACTCTTATAAATATGTTTTAGATAGAGGTTTTTTATTAAAAGACAATCAAGGTAAAGCTACAAGAATGATTGGAGCAATACAAGACATTACTAAACAAAAGGAAGAAGAGCAAAGATTAAGACTACTAGAAACCGTCATCACACAATCTAAAGATTCTATTGTTATCATAGAACCAAATCCTAATGAGATTGGAGTTTCAAAAATAATATATACCAATCCCGCTTTCTCTATCATGTCTGGTTATAAAAAAGAAGAGGTATTAGGAAAAACTACAGCTATTTTTAAAGAAATGTATTCTGATCAAAACGAATACGACAAATTGATTGATGCGCTTAAAGAAAAACAGGAATGCATAATAGAGACAATAACCTATAAGAAAAACAAAGAGAAATACTGGATTAGATTTACTATGATTCCTATTTATAATTCAGAAAAGATTCTCACTCATTGGATATCGATACAAAGAGATGTATCCGAAGAAAAAAACAACGAAAAAGAAAAAGAACAATTAATTAGAGAATTAACACAGAACAATAAAGATTTAAAGCAGTTTTCATACATCACTTCCCACAATTTAAGAGCTCCTTTATCAAACCTAATTGGTCTTTTAAACTTGATCGAAGATATTCCGATTGAAAATCAAGAGTTAAATGAAATCTTAATGGGTTTTAATAAATCTACTCACCTATTAAACGATACTATAAACGATTTAGTAAAAGTTATCATTATTAAAGACAAACCGTCTATTAAAAAAGAAGAAGTACTACTTAAAGAAGTGTTTGAAAACGTGTTCAGCCAGTTGAATTTCCAAATAGAATTACATAAGCCGACTATAAAATTAGATTTTGAAAAAGCAAAAACAATTCACGCCAATAAAGCCTATATCGAAAGTATTTTATTAAACTTGATGACCAATTCAATTAAATACAAATCTGAAAATAGAAAATTAAAAATAGCCATTACCTCAAATCAAATCGACAATACAGTTATTTTAACATTCAAAGACAACGGCATAGGAATAGATTTAGTGCGCAATAGAGCTAAAGTATTTGGCTTATATCAGCGCTTTCACAATTATCCTGACAGCAAAGGACTTGGATTATACCTTGCAAAATCACAAGTAGAAACTATGGGAGGAACAATAGATATCGAAAGCGAAGTTAATATAGGAACTACATTCACATTAACATTTAAAAACAAAGAATAATGCTAGATCAAATCCTATGCATTGATGACGATCCAATAACACTGATGCTTTGCAAAAAAGTAATCAGTAAAGCTTTGTTTTCTAAAGACACCATCGCTTTGAAAAACGGAGAAGAGGCAATAAACTACTTTAGAGATCTTAGAGATAACAAAGAGAAAAATGCATCAATTTTAAAACCGCAACTTATTTTTTTAGATTTAAACATGCCCGTTATGGGTGGTTGGGGATTTCTAGACTATTTTACAAAGGAAGAATTTGCAGAATTTAATACCATAAAAGTTATCATTCTCTCCTCTACAATTGATCCAGATGATTTAGAAAAGTCTAAAACCTATCCAATGGTTATTGATTTTTTACCAAAACCAATTAGTAAATTAATGCTAGAATACTTAACCAATAAATTAGAAAAGTAAGGTATATAAAAAAAGCTCTCATAAAATGAGAGCTTTTTTTATATACACAAAATTGTATTAATTACAATTTAGAAACAAGTTTCGTTAATTTAGATTTTAAATTAGAAGCTTTGTTATCATGAATAATATTCTTTTTAGCTAATTTATCAATCATAGAAATTACATTAGATAATTTAGATGTAGCATCTGTTTTATCTGTAGCTATTCTTAGTGCTTTGATAGCATTCCGAGTAGTTTTATGTTGGTATCTATTTAATACTCTTCTCTTTTCGTTAGTTCTGATTCTCTTTAGAGCTGATTTATGATTTGCCATTTTATTACTTTTTTTTCTTTTACTAATTTTTTGTAGTCCGTAAGGGAATCGAACCCCTGTTACCAAGACGAAATCTTGGCGTCCTAACCCCTAGACGAACGGACCATTATCCCCTAAGTTTTTTCAATATGAATTGAATTGTAGCCCGTAGCGGAATCGAACCGCTCTTACATGGATGAAAACCATGCGTCCTAACCGATAGACGAACGGGCCATTTTCCCTCTAAGTTCAGGAGAACTTCATTCTGCAATAAAAATAGTAGCCCGTAGCGGAATCGAACCGCTCTTACATGGATGAAAACCATGCGTCCTAACCGATAGACGAACGGGCCCTGCTTCTCTAATGCGGATGCAAAAATACAACTATTTTTGAAACGTACAATAGCTTACGCATATTTTTTTATTTTTTTTCAATATGCCTTAGCAAACAACACTCTCCCAACGGAACTTTCCCCAGTAAGCACACAGTTTCCCGCTTCAAGAACTCTATCTAAAGGGATACATCTAATGGTTGCTTTAGTCAAGTCTTTAATCTTTTCTTCAGTAGCCGCAGTTCCGTCCCAATGTGCTGATACAAAACCTCCTTTAGTATTTAATACTTCTGTAAATTCTTCAAAACTATTCACCTCGGTGATATGCGAATTTTTATAATCTAACGCTTTATCAAATAAATCTTTTTGAATTTGAATCAATAAATCACTAATATAAACTTCGATTCCATTTTTAGAAACCACTTCTTTAGTTAAGGTATCTCTTCGAGCAACTTCAAAAGTTCCGTTTTCTAAATCTTTAGGACCTACAGCCACTCTAATTGGCACCCCTTTTAATTCCCATTCCGCAAATTTAAAACCTGGCTTTTGAGTCGTTCTATTATCAAATTTAACAGTAACATTCAATTTTCGCAAGGCTGCTGTCAAAACAGCCACTTCGGCTGCTATTAAATCCAATTGTTCCTCTGTTTTATATATAGGAACAATTACCACTTGTATCGGTGCCAAATTAGGAGGTAAAACCAATCCTTGATCATCAGAATGAGTCATTACTAACGCCCCCATCAAACGAGTTGAAACTCCCCATGATGTTCCCCAAACATATTCTTGCTTTCCTTCTGTATTAGCAAACTTCACATCAAATGCCTTAGCAAAATTTTGACCTAAAAAATGCGAAGTACCGGCCTGTAATGCTTTTCCATCTTGCATTAAAGCCTCGATACAATACGTTTCCTCAGCACCAGCAAAACGCTCCGTTTCTGTTTTTATGCCTTTTACAACTGGAATTGCCATGAAATCCTGAGCAAAATCAGCATAAACATTCATCATTTTTTCAGATTCCTCTACAGCTTCTTCTCTTGTTGCATGAGCAGTATGCCCTTCTTGCCATAGAAATTCTGCAGTACGCAAGAACAATCTAGTTCGCATTTCCCATCGCACTACATTTGCCCACTGATTAATTAATAAAGGTAAATCTCTATAAGACTGAACCCATCCTTTATAGGTAGACCAAATTATAGCTTCACTAGTAGGACGAACTATCAATTCTTCTTCTAGTTTTGCATTTGGATCAACCATCAATTTTCCAGGTTTATCTGGATCATTTTTCAATCTATAATGTGTTACAATAGCGCATTCTTTAGCAAATCCTTCTGCATTCTTCTCCTCTGCTTCAAACATACTTTTTGGCACAAATAAAGGAAAATAAGCATTTTCATGCCCCGTTTCTTTAAACTTTCGATCCAATTCGGCTTGCATTTTCTCCCATATCGCATATCCGTAAGGCTTGATCACCATACAGCCTCTCACTCCTGAGTTTTCGGCTAAATCGGCCTTGACAACCAATTCGTTATACCATTTTGAATAATCTTCTGATCTCTTAGTTAAGCTCTTACTCATATTGAATAGTTTGGCATAAATTTTGCATTAATAATTTTACGTAAATAGTTTAGCAAAACTAACTATTTTTGTAACGTCCAACAATAAAAAACTCCATAGATATGAAAACTAATACTCTTTCACCCAGAAATACATCAATATATTACTTTGTTGTTTTTTTTAGTGTCTTATTGACTTCATGCGGCTCCTACCAAAATAGTTCTTATTACGACTCTGATGGAATTTACGGAAGCAGCGCTAATAGAACAATTGAAACAAGAAGCCAAAACAACTCGTACGATAGAAACCAATATAAGGATTATTTTGCTACTTTACAGAAAGACAATACATCAGATGAAATTTTCACCAATGTTGATGACTATAGCAGTTATGATTTGAATTCTGAATCGGTTCAAAATAATGAAACAAATTATCCAGGTTGGGGAAGCAATCCGCAAAATATAAGCATTAATTTCAATGATAATAATTGGTACGGGAATTATTGGTACGGAAACAATTGGTATGGTAATAATTGGTATAGAAATTACTGGGGATGGAATGGTGGATATGGATGGGGATTAAATGTAGGTTTAGGATGGAATAATTATTACGGAAATGGTTTTTACGGAAATAGCTATTATGGAAATGGTTACTACGGGAACGCTTACTACGGAAATGGATATTACGGAAATAGTTACTATGGAAATAATTGGACAAATTCAAATTACTACAATAGTAGAACGCGTTCTTACAATTCTAGTAGAAGAGGTTCTACCTACGATAATGCAGGTATTAATGGTCGAAATTCTGGTACCTATTCAAGAACACAAAATAACAACAATAGAAGGACTATAAACTCAGAAAACAGACAATCGACTGATTTTAATAGAAATTCATCTAGTAGAACTAGTCCTACTTTTTCAAGAAATCCACAACAAACTCCAAATTACCCTCAAAACAATACACAGAGCGCTCCTAGAAGAGGTAATACAAATAATGGTCGTATTGAAAGCACTACACCAACCAAAACCTATTCACCAGAACCTAGATATGACAATTCTTCAAGATCTTACAATAACACAAGATCTTCAGGTAGTGAAACTAGATCTTCAGGAGGCGAAACTAGATCTTCGGGCAGTAGAGGTGGCAGAAGTGGCGGTAGAGGATAATTCAATTTACACTATTAAATTTAAATTTTAAATCAGATGAAAAAATATATATTTTTACTAGCATTAGGCTTTTCTGTTAGTGTGGCACAGTCTCAAGAGTTATCGGACGCGCTACTTTATTCTCAAGAAAATTTAAACGGAACGGCGAGATTTAGAGCAATGGGAGGTGCGTTTGGAGCATTGGGAGGTGATTTTTCTGCTATTACTGTAAACCCTGCAGGTTCAGCTATTTTTTCAAATAATCAAGTAGGACTTACTATAACCAACTTTAACACCAAGAATAATTCAAATTACTTTGAAAACAAGACTTCTGATAAAGAAAACACTTTTGATCTAAATCAGGCCGGAGCAGTTTTTGTATTTAACAACAGAAAAGAAAGTAACTGGAAAAAAATCTCTCTAGCAGTAAATTACGAAAACACTAATAATTTTGATAATAAACTATTTTCAGCTGGTATAAATCCAACGAATTCTATAGATAAATATTTTTTAAGTTATGCTAATACGGGTAATAACGGAGCTCCAATACCACAGGAATTTGTAACTAGAAAAAATGGAGAATCAATATCTGATCTTTACTCCTACTTAGGAAATAATTTACCCTACGGTTTTGCAGCACAACAAGCGATGATTGCATTTTATAATCAGGGTTTTATAATTGATGTCGTTGATTTTAATAATCCGAATAGCACTTACTCATCATTGGTACCCACTAGAGGTAATTATTATCAAGACAATTATACAACGAGTACGGGTTATAACGGAAAATTATCTTTTAATGCAGCTACCTCTTATAAAGATAAACTATTTTTAGGTTTAAATTTAAATTCTCATTTTACAGATTTAAAGAAATCAACAAGTTTTTACGAAGACAACAATGCACCATTAATAAGTGACTATACTATTACTTCGATACAGTTTGACAATAACTTACATACGTATGGAAATGGATTTTCGTTCCAAATGGGAGCTATCGCCAAATTAACTAACGAGGTACGTGTGGGATTAGCTTATGAATCTCCGACATGGTATACTTTAAATGATGAATTATCTCAAAAACTTATTACAGTTAGTAGTGCTACAACTGGAAATGACTTAAAAGAAACCGTTGATCCAAGAGTAGTTAATATATACGAATCATATAAATTACAGTCTCCTAGCAAATTAACTGGAAGTTTCGCCTATGTTTTTGGTAAATCTGGATTAATAAGTGTTGATTATGCTATGAAAGATTACAGTAATATTAAATTAAAAACTGGCTTTGATGGCTTAAATAAAGAAATAAATAATGTACTTACCAATACAGGTGAATTAAGAATAGGAGCTGAATATCGAATTGATGCTTTAAGCTTAAGAGCAGGTTATCGTTACGAACAAAGTCCTTTTAAAAACGGTAATACTATAGGGGATCTAACAGGTTACTCTACAGGTTTAGGATATAACTTTGGATCTACTAAGTTAGATTTAGCCTATTCTTACGCAAAAAGAAACTCACAACAAGGTTTCTTTGCACAAGGATTTACAGATGGTCCAAAAATAGATGCCATTAATAATAATATTTCTGTATCACTTATATTTGAACTATAATTATTCTAAAAATAAAATTTAAAATCCGCTTCATGTTTTTGAAACGGATTTTTTTTTAGGTTTAGAGCTACAAAAACTAATTCTATTTATACCAAATCATATTTTGGTTAGGAGTGTATTAACTCTAAAAAAAAAGGAAAAGAATAGTAAACAAGTTCAGTTTGAATAAAAAGTTGTAATTTTGCAAAATTCCCAAATTATCGGGATTCTAATGATATGAGAACGAAGTCTTTAAAAAAGAATAAAATAAATGTAATCACTCTTGGATGTTCTAAGAATGTGTATGATAGTGAAGTACTTATGGGTCAACTTCGCGCGAGCGGAAAAGAGGTGACGCATGAAGCTCCAGAAGCCGAAGAAGGAAATATAATTGTAATTAATACTTGTGGATTTATAGACAATGCCAAAGCAGAATCTGTAAATATGATACTAGAATATGCAGATAAAAAAGAAAAAGGAATAGTAGACAAAGTATTTGTTACAGGATGTTTATCGGAACGTTATAGACCTGATTTAGAAAAAGAAATCCCTAACGTAGATCAATTTTTTGGAACTACCGAACTACCTGCATTGTTGAAAGCTTTGGGAGCCGATTATAAACATGAATTGTTAGGAGAACGTTTGACAACTACTCCTAAAAATTATGCTTACTTAAAAATATCTGAAGGATGTGACAGACCGTGTAGTTTTTGTGCTATTCCTTTGATGCGAGGTAAAAACGTATCGCAAACCATTGAAAAATTGGTAAAAGAGTCTGAAGGTTTAGCAAAGAACGGTGTAAAAGAACTAATTCTTATTGCTCAAGATTTAACCTATTATGGTTTAGATATTTATAAAAAAAGAGCTTTAGGTGAATTATTAGAAGCTTTAGTTAAAGTTGAAGGTATTGAATGGATTCGTTTGCATTATGCATTTCCTACAGGCTTCCCGATGGACGTTTTAGAAATTATGAAACGTGAACCAAAAATTTGTAATTATTTAGACATTCCATTGCAACACATTTCAGATTCTATTTTGAAATCTATGCGTCGTGGAACAACACAAGATAAAACAACAAAATTATTAAAAGAATTTCGTGCTGCAGTTCCAGGAATGGCTATAAGAACTACTTTGATTGTTGGTTATCCTGGAGAAACACAAGAAGACTTTAATACTCTAAAAGATTTTGTACAAGAAATGAAGTTTGACAGAATGGGATGTTTTGCTTATTCTCATGAAGAAAATACTCATGCTTATTTACTAGAAGATGATGTTCCTGATGCGGTAAAACAAGAACGAGCTAATGAAATCATGGAATTACAGTCTCAAATTTCATGGGATTTAAACCAAGAAAAAATAGGTCAAACATTCAAATGTATCATTGATAGAAAAGAAGGCGCACATTTTGTAGGTCGCACTGAATTTGATAGTCCAGATGTAGATAATGAAGTATTAATAGATGCTTCAAAATATTACTTAAAAACAGGTGACTTTGCTATGATAAAAATTATTGAGGCAACTGAATTTGATCTTTATGGTGAACCTGCTTAAAATTTATTCTAATTGATTTAAAAAAGCTAATTATGAAACTATTACAATCCATTTTTATTATTCTAGTTGTATTTTTATTTTCTACTACTGTTTCCGCACAATATGGAAATGGTGGATATAATAACGGTTACGGAAACAATTATGGTAGTAATCGTCGAATGAATAGCGGCATGGATCAATCAATGTCTCAACAAAAACCAAAGGAAATACCTGTTGAAGTAACCGTTGCTAAAATTATTGAGCGCATAAAACCAGAATTAAATCTAGATGAACTTCAAGCAATTGCGATTTCTAACATTTTGACCGAAAATATTAGAACACAAGGAATGCTTATTAAAGCTGAAGTAAGTCAAGACGATAAAATGGCAAATATTAAAGCTCTATCAGAAGCAACAGACAGAAAAATCATGGAGTTGCTGAATAAAGAGCAAAAAGAAAAATATACTGCTTTGAATCAAGAAGCAAATAGTCCTAAAAAATCTAAGAAGAAAAAGTCTGAATAATAAATTGTAGCGCTTCGATAAACTATCCTTATGAGAAATTTTTATTATTACCTTTTTTTTGTAATCTTCGTGACTTCTTGCGCGGTTAATCCGTACAAAAAAACAGAAAAAATATACGATGAAAAACTAAAATCTTTACAAGAAACCATTTCAAATAAAGAAAGCGTAACACTACCGATGGTTAATAACTTTAAAATAACCGTTGAACCCACTTACTCTGACAATTTATTAAATATAAAAGATTCTATTTCAAAAATGGAACTTACAATTTTAAGAAATGGTGTAAATACAGAATGGATTGGAACGGTTAACTTTAACTTAAGAAAGCCAAACTTTATTATTTTACATCATACGGCTCAGGATTCTATACAGCAAACTATCAAAACCTTTACATTGGCGCGAACCCAAGTTAGCGCACATTATGTTATTGGAGATGATGGTCGTGTCGTACAAATGTTGAATGATTATTTAAGGGCTTGGCATGCCGGTAATGGTTCTTGGGGAAAAAACACAGACATTAATTCTGTATCTATTGGAATTGAATTAGACAATAATGGCTCTGAACCATTTTCTGACTTACAAATTAATAGCCTATTGGCATTATTAACAAAGTTAAAAAAAGATTATAATATTCCTGTTCAAAATATAATAGGTCACTCCGATATTGCTCCTAAACGAAAAGTAGATCCAAGTGTGCTTTTCCCTTGGAAAACTCTTGCAGAAAAAGGATTTGGAGTTTGGCCAGACGAAGAACTGGAGCCTGCGCCTGCTGATTTTAATGTAGAACAAGGTTTAAGAATCATTGGTTATGACACTAAAAATTTGTCCGCAGCGATTAGTGCTTTTAAATTACATTTCATTCAAAGTGAACTAAGTACTACTTTAGATGAGAAAACAATTAACACTATTTATTCTATTTACAAGAAGCAATAAAGGCTATTTGTAAAAAGACAAAAAAATAAAATTGTAAAAAAACGAGAGTAGAATTGGTTTAACCTATTCTACTCTCGTTTTTTATTTTTAAAATATTTAATTATTCAATTACCAATGATTTCATATTCATAAACTCTTTAATCCCAACTGCTCCTAATTCTCTCCCGTATCCTGATTTTTTTATACCTCCAAAAGGAACTTGAGAAACTGAACGAACAAGAGAGTTTACAAAAACATTCCCTGATTCTATTTTCCTAGCTAATTTATATGCCTTTTCTCTATCTTCTGTCCAAATTGCAGCGGCTAATCCATAACGATGGTTATTGGCTATTGCAATGGCATCGTTTTCATCTTTTGCTCTGATCACAGTTGCAAGTGGACCAAAAGTTTCTTGCTGAAATGCTATTGAGTCCACACTAACAAAGTCAATTAAAGTAGGTTGAAAATTACAATTTTCATATGATCCGCCTGTGACCAATTTTGCTCCCTGTTTAAGTGATTTTTGTAATTGATCTGCTAATGTATCTACTAAATCCAATCGCGCTAAAGGTCCCAAATCAATTCCATCCTGCAAAGGATTTCCTTGCTTCAAAGAGGCTATATTAGCTGAAAAAAGAGAAACAAATTCATCTGCTACTTTTTCAGTTACAATAAAACGTTTGGCACAAATACAGGCCTGACCTGCGTTTAACATTCTAGAATGTGCAGCTACCTCAGCAGCTTTACTAAGATTAGCATCTTCTAAAATAATAAAAGGATCAGATCCACCAAGCTCCATTACCGACTTTTTAATATGTTTTCCCGCTAATGAGGCTACCGAAGAACCTGCAGCTTCACTACCTGTTAAAGTAATTCCTTGCACAATATTAGAACTAATAACCGTCTCAACTTGAGATACTTCTATACTTATCTGCTGAAAAACACCTTCTGGAAATCCTGCTTCTAAAAAGGCACTTTCGATCGCTTTAGCACAACCGATAACGTTTGAGGCGTGTTTTAATAGTGTTACATTACCCGCCATAATTGCTGGAGCAGCATAACGAAGAACTTGCCAAAAAGGGTAATTCCAAGGCATCACTGCAAAAACAGCTCCCATTGGATCGTAAACAGACATACTTTTGAATGGTGTTTCATAATACACATCTTTCAGCATTTGTTCTGCATTTTCTGCATAATAATCGCAGTTTGATGAAGACTTTTCAACTTCGGCCACACTTTCTGATAAGATTTTACCCATTTCATTTGTGATGAGTAAGCCTAATTTTTGTTTATTCTCTCTAAGAATATTTGCCAATTTTTGCATCATCTCCGCTCTTTCCTGAAAGGAGGTTTGTTTCCATTTGCTAAAAGCGTTTTCAGCTAATGTAATTTTTTTGTTTAATGCTGCATTGGTTAAAGATTCATACTCTGCTATTACTTCTTGTGTAAATGGATTTATGGATTTAAATATCATCTTTACTTAATTTTATGGAATGTATTTTTAATAAATACAACAGTTTTTTTTATAATATCTAAGGTACTGAATTTAAAGAAAAGAGGTGTTTAAAGGAATAATTTTAATAAAAATTTATATGTTGTAACTACCAAACAAGTAAAATTTAATAAAACTAAACCATTCGATAATTTTTTTTTCCAGTGCTTAGAGAAAAAAATAAAGCAATTTAAAATCAATTGTGTATTTAATAAAAAAGAATAAATAGTAGTCCAATTATTGATAAATATATGATGTTTTATATAGCGCTTATTAATTTTCAACCTTACTGTTTTTCATAAAAAAACCCGCAAATTGCGGGTTTTGATCTTTTAATTTTTATTATTTAGAAAACTCTAAACTTTTTAGTTTATTCCATCCACCACGTGTAAAATCAGGAATTTCAACTGGAGCCGAATTATTATCCAGAGAAATCTCTGTCAATGGTGCCAAGCAAGACCATTCTGCTAAATCATAAACATCCATATCTAAGGGAAGTCCATTTTGAAGACAATAAATCAAACGGTAATCCATGATAAAATCCATACCACCATGACCACCAACTTTTTTGGCTTGTTCTTCAATACCTTTTACTATTGGATGTTGGTATTTTTCCATTAAAGCTTTTTTTACCTCATCAGGAACAAAACTATGTGCACTTAGATTCTCGTGATTTGGTGCTACATCTGTCCCAATACTTTTAGAATCTAATGCATAACCTTCAAATGGATATTTATTAGCAAATCCTTTAGTTCCGCTTAATTGATACATACGACTGTAAGGACGAGGCGAAGTTACATCATGCTGAATTTGGATTGTCTTTCCTTTTTCTGTACGAATCATAGTCATCGTATGATCACCGTTTCTAAAATCTTTAACCTCTTCGCCTGTTTTTTCTTTGATAAATGCAGGATTTCCAACCGCTTTAGTATCCATAGAAACTAAGAAATTCATTTTGTCTCCACGGTGAATATTTAATGCTTGACAAGCAGGTCCCATTCCGTGAGTAGCATAGATATCGCCACGGTGTTTTTTGTTATAATCCATTCTCCAGTTGTCCCAATAAGCTCCCCAAAAAGGTTGTAATCCATGAATATAAGAACCTTCTGCATGCAAAATCTCACCAAAAAGTCCTTGCTGAGCCATATTTAATGTTGTCAATTCAAAGAAGTCATACACACAGTTTTCTAACATCATACAATGTTTGCGCGTTTTCTCAGAAGTATTGATAAGATCCCAAATTTCTTTCATATTCATGGCTCCTGGAACTTCTATAGCTACATTTTTACCATCTTTCATTGCTTGAACTCCCAATTCTGCATGATGCTTCCAATCTGTAGCAATATAAACAAGATCTACATTAGGGAGAGCTGTAACTTTTCGCCAAGAATTTTCTCCATAAAACTCTTGTGCTTTAGGCAAACCTGCTTTTTCTAATATTTTATTAGCAGACTGTGTTCTGTCTTCTAACATATCGCAAAGCGCAACAATTTCAACTCCTGGAATATGTGTCATTCGCTCTACTGCACCAGGACCGCGCATTCCTAATCCTATAAAGGCAACACGGACTGTAGGAATTGGAGCTATTGCTAAACGCAAAACATCTGTTTGTCCTTTGGCTCTTTTTGGCGTTGGGGTTTTAATCATTTGGGCAGAGGCACTAGCCCATCCTAAAAACAAAAAAGCAATTAGGAAAAATTTAGAAATTGTACTTTTCATATTAAATTATTTTATTTAGTTTTCATTAAGATACCATGCTTTTTATTAGTATCATTATTACAATTATAAAGCTTAAATTATCAAAATATAAATCTTTTTTAAGGCAAGGTTTTAAAATCTATATTCGGTTTGTTGTGTGTTATTGGTCTGGTAAATAGTGTTCCCATTTCAGTATAATCGATTTTAAATCCTCCGTTTTTGAGATAGAAACCTTCTTGGTTTAAGCCTCCTGAATAATCTTTTCTATATCCCTTTTTAGCGGTGTTATCAGCAGAGAATTTCGCAGTATTTACTTCATTCCAATTTCCTTTATCATCACAATACCATTGGTTGTAAAATACAACCATTCTAGAAAAATTACCCTGCTCAGGAATAAAATTTTCTAAAAAAGAATGAAATCTTTTTAAATAAGTTTTAGTTTGCGGACGACTAAAACTTGCTATAATTTCCCAAGTCTGAGTTTCAGGCGCAAAAAAATAGGCTGTGTACGCTGTTGAATTATTTTCTTGTGGAATGCCTCTAAGTAGAAACTTGTAAGTGTTGCCAGCTACCCAATTGTATTTTAAATAGCTTTGTCCACCTGAACCTTCATTACCAAACTCTCCTACAATTACATTTTTCCCTTTTTTTAGCAATTTTATCTTATGCGATTCTGGAATACTTTTGGGATCATCTGTGGTAAAAGGACTCCAAACAGAAAATAAAACTCTTCTTTCTTCAGCAGAGTTCACTTGAATACCAAAGTAACCTTCGCCAAAACCATTTGCCATAAAGTAGGAACCTATTTTGTCTTGTCCTACAGGAACCATTAGTTCATTATAATACCATTCTGCATTTACATTTTCTGGAATTTGATAATTCAAATGCACGGATGCTCCTCGCCTGCCCCAATGATAAAAATTATCTTCATTATTTGGAACGTAATCAATTTTACCGTCAAAATCCGTACTAGTTACCACTAACGTATTGAAAGAAGGGAAATTTTTCCCTGTCTTGCTAATAGCTTTAATGGTAAGTGCTACATAACCTTCTTTATTTATATTCCAACTGCCAATGGCTATTGATTTTTTATTTGATGATGTATTAATTTTTACTTTTTTAGCGATAGCATTAATAGCAAATTCTAATTCTGTTTTTCCTGAATCGATACTAAAATCATTTATTGCAAATTGAAAATTTCCGGGTTTCGAAATTCTAAAATAAACTGTAAAATACTCCTTTGCATCGGTCCAATTTTCTATTCCATTGTCTGTAATTACAGGAACTCCTTCTGTATGCTTAGAACTGTATGCGTTTCCGGCTAAAGGAATTGCTATTTGAAAATTAGAAGTTTTTTCACTTCTTTTAAACTCAGAAAACTTATTACTGTTAGCAATAACAATTGTTACTGATAAAATAGTAAAAAACAATCCATATAAATTTTTCATTTTAAGTAATGTGCTCATTTGTTAACTATATATACATCTTTCATTATTACTATTCTAAAGTATAACCTTTCTAATTTTTACATTAGAAAGGTTAAAAACTAATTAACAAACCAACAATTATGGATTCTGTGTCAATGTTCCTGGATATGCATTTATTTCTGATTGTGGTATATATTGTACCACTCTTAAACTAGAAGCAGGATAATCTACCATTGGTGTATGAGGCCCTGGATAATGACGGGTCATTGTTTGACCGTTTCTATAAACATCATATCCGCGATGTGCTTCAAAAGCTAATTCTAATTGGCGTTCTTCATCGATTAATTGAGCTGCATTTGCAGTTGTTAAGGAACTATAACCTCCTCCAACAATTGCTCTTTCTCTAATAATATTTAAATTAGTACGGGCATTTTGATAATCTCCTTTTTTAGCATAAGCTTCTGCAAGATTCAAATACATTTCTCCTAATCTAGAAATAATTGGAGAGTGCAAATGAGAATCATTATTTTGTAAAGAACATTTAGTTACGTAAAACATAGGATAAACACGATTTAATAACATCATATAATCCTTTTCGCCCACATAGGTTTTTCCCTCATAGTTTATGGAATAACTATTTTCAGCTGCATCTACTACGGTTAAATTATATTTAACATTAGCAATAGTTATAAAAAAAGAGCCATCACTATTTTTCTCTAATGGCTGTTGCAAATAATTGTAACCCGTTTGTACACCACTATTATCTTTTAAATCGTATATAAAACGGAAGGCTTCCGTTTTTTTGTTAGACGCATCCATAGTATATTGTGGATCTATAAAAGCCCAACGTGCATCATTTTTTTTCCCTGCTTTACGCAACAAATCTAAATACTCTCCACTAGCATACATTTCGCCCCAACCTTGACCTTGTATGTTTGCGTACATACCACCTACTCCATAAAAGTGATCTTCACCTGAGAACTCTGAAGCAACCCGTTTCACTGCAAAAATAGTTTCTGTTTGTGGTGAGTCATCCGGAGCATAAGTATTGTATTTCATAAACTCAGAGCGAGATAATAAAGTGTATCTTCCGCTATTAATTACTTTATTAGAATACTCAATAGAAAGGTCAGCATACTGTTGATTTGGGTTTTGATAAGTACCACTCATGTATAAATAAACTCTAGAAAGCATGGCTTGAGCAGCTTCTTTTGTTGCATAAGCAGCATTTCTGTTTTCATTCATTAGTGCTTCTCCTTTTTTCAAATCACTGATTGCTTGTTCATAAGTCGCTTTGACGGTAGCGCGATCCGGAAGTTGTAAATTATCAATACTGTCTGGCATACCATTTACGATTGGCACTCCTAAATTAGTTTCAGGAGCATCATAATAAGGTCTTCCATAAGCACGAGTTAAATAAAAATAAATCATTCCTCTTAAATAATATGCTTCTCCCAACTTTTGATCAATTTGAGTGCTTTCGCCCTCCTTTATGATTTTTATCAAATCGCTTGATTGTGAAATAATTTTATAACTATTATTCCAAAAAACAGATAATCTGTCGTTATTAGGAATGTGTTGATAGGAAATAAAAGAATAAAATGAATCTGTAGAAGTACCTCTAATCATAACATTATCTCCTGGATATTCACCAATACGATGCATTACATCAGACCAACCTTTAAGTTGAGCATAACATCCATTTAAAAGTACATTTACCGAAGCTTCTTTATCAGCAAGAATTTTATCTTCAGTATAAGAGCTAAATGGTTCTCTGTCCAACTCACATGAGGAAAAGAAGGTAACAGATAAAATTAATATAACTATTTTTTTCATAATTTAAGTTTAAAGTGAAACATTAACTCCTAACACAATTCTACGAGTTTGAGGATATACAGAAGTGGCAACTCCTGTCACAGAGGTTGTACCATTTACATTTGCTGGTGGAATTTCAGGATCAACTCCTGAAAAATCTGAAATTGTAAATACATTCTCAGCAGACATAAACAATCTGATATTAGTTGAATTTAATGCTTTGATAGTTGGCAAATTATATCCTAGAGTTATATTTCTCATTTTTAAGTAAGTTCCTGTTTCTAAGAAACGTGAAGAAACTTTATTAGAATTGCTAGAGTTATTATAACTGGCTTGCGGATGTGTAGCAATATCGCCTGGTTTTTCCCATCGGCTCCAGCCTTTTTGAAGATTCATCTGATTGCGATCCGTGTAAGCTCCGTCAGAATCAAACTCAGCTCTTGCATAATTGTAAATCTCACCTCCAACAGAATAGCTAAAGACTGCTGATAAATCAAAGTTTTTATATACTAAATTAGTAGAGAATCCTCCGAAAAAATCAGGAGTATAAGCTCCTTTAACGATAGGATCTTTAGCAGCTTCACTGTAACTAAAAGTTTTTACGCGTTCTCCAGCAGCATTGGTTTCAAACCATTGAGGTTTTCCCGTTTGCGGATCTACACCGGCCCATTCTGGTAAGTACCAGGTATCTACATCCAGTCCTGGTTTTAATAATTTTGAGGCAGATCCAGAAATACCAGACCCATCACCCACAATTATTTCGGTTCTAGAACCATACAAACTAGTAACTTTATTTTTGTTGAATCCAATATTGGCATCCACAGACCATTTAAAGTTTTCATTATTAATAAGCTCTACATTAAGAGCAGCTTCAAACCCTTTGTTTCTAACCGCTCCAACATTTTTCCAAATACTTGTTACACCAATAACACCTGGCAAAGGCACTTGGTACAGTAAATCGGAGGTGTTTTTGTCGTAATAATCCAATGTCAAATTAAAACGTTTCAAGAAAGAAATGTCTAATCCTAAACCAGTCGTAAATGTTTTCTCCCAACTTAAATCTGGATTTGATATTTGTGAAATCAGAGCTCCTGGATTTTCATTATAACCCGTAGTTAACGAATAAAGTGCTTGATGTGGATACAAACTATTAGGACGATTTCCTACAGAACCATAACTAGCTCTTAGTTTAAGATTAGTAATATAATCTGCTTTAAAAAAAGTTTCGTTGTGAATATTCCATCCACCACTTACAGAGAAAAAGTTTCCATACTGTGCATTAGGTCCAAAATTAGAAGCACCATCTCTCCTGATTGAAAACTGTCCCAAGTAACGATTGTCATAGGAATAGTTAGTATTTGTTAGTAACGATTGAACCGCCCATTGTGATCTATTTCCTTTAACTTTTTCTGGAATAGACGCCACATCACCTACAACAAATCCTGGTGCTAATCCTGTAGCAATTCCGGTGTTCCATTTAGAGTTATACTCGTTCCATTCATACCCTGCAATCGAATTAATGGCGTGTTTGCCAAATGTTTTATTGAATTTAAAAAGTTGATTCGTATACATTCTGTTATAAGAAGAAGCATCTTGCTGAATTCTTCCTTGTACTGCTAATCCACTTGAAGAACGCGGATCTGAATAATACATCGACTCACCATTAGAAAAAATATAATTATTTGTAGAAGTGAAAGTAAGCCAATCATTAAATTTAATATCAAAATCAAAATTACTTCGTACATCATAACTTTGAGATTCCCCATAATTCCATTGCAGGTCATATAAATAGTTTGAGCCTGTAGTATTTACCCAAGTAGGATTAGGTTGATTTCCTACCAAAGTACCGTCTGGTAAATAAGGACTATCCCAAGGCATATTACCATACATTGCTCCCACAGAATGCTGTTTGTCTAATACGTCTTTGCGAGTTGCATTTACTTGTGGTCTAATGGTTAACCAATCATTTACTTTATAACTGACCTTCAAAAGTAAATTGTAACGATTAAAGTCATATCCTTTTACAGCACCAGTTTCATCGTAAGCGCCTAAAGAAACATAGGTTTTAAAATTCTCACCACCTCCACTTATAGAAATATTATGATCTCTTACTAAACCTGTTCTTGCTGCATTATCCCACCAATCAAAGTTTTGATTTCTTAATGCTGGAGTCCACCAACTATTAGTTGAAAATTGATTTTTATTAGGGAAAGAGTCATAAAGATCATAAAGTTCAGCACCATTCATAATTTTAAAGTTTCCCGTATTAAGAGTAGTAGCAGCCATTTTTGTAGAGATACTTATCACTGACTTACCACTTTTACCGCTTTTAGTAGTTACCACAATAACACCATTAGCACCTTGAGAACCATATACTGCAGTTGAAGCCGCATCTTTTAGAATCGTCATCGTCTCAATATCTGATGGATTAACATTACTAGATCCAGATCCTACAATAACACCATCAACAACCCAAAGCGGATCAGTACTACCGTTTACAGTACTTTTTCCTCTAATAATAATTTTTGCACTTCCGCCAGGCTGTCCTGAACCTGTATTTACATAAACTCCAGTTGCTTTACCTGCTAACAAATTTTCTACAGAAGAGGTAGTAGCGTCCAATAATTTTTTATCATCCAGAGTTTGTAAAGAACCTGTGAGGCTTTCCTTTTTTACACGGCTATATCCCATTATCACTACCTCATCTAATTTTTGACCTGTTTCGTTCAAAACTATACGAAGTGGACCATCTTTAACAGTAACTTCTTGATCTTCCATACCAACAAAAGAGACAATTAAAACTGTTACAGTGTTAGGGACGTCTAATGTAAAAACACCATCAAAATTAGTTTGTGTAGAAACCGTACTTCCTTTTGCAATTATATTAGCTCCAGGTAATGTTTCTCCGTTTTTATCATATACTGTTCCTGTAACTCTTCTTTGTGTTTGCTGAAAATTATTAGCAACTTTTAAATTAGCCTCATTAAAAAAACTATTTCTTTCTTTAATAATTATTCCAAAATTATTTTTTTCAGTTGCCGCTACCGATATAGGAATAGCGAATGCCAACATCGATAAACTCGTAAATTTTATGGCTTTATGCGTAATTGCATTTACCCAAATACGAGTTGGTTTGCTTTTGTTTAATAAATTCATACTTGTGAATTGGTTTTTGGTTAATATTCAATTTCAATAGGTTATTTTATTATTTATAAATGCAGTAAAAAAGACACTACAAACTTTTATTTTTTTGAAAAAAACATAATATAATCACTTATAAAACAAATACTTAATTCCTGTAAAACACAGTAACAATCAATTAAAAAGACTTTTTAATTAGCTCTTTTTTTAGGTGATTTTTTGATAGTATTTCTTTTAAGAATGACGAAACTATATATTAAAATTTAATAAAACAAGGAAACAGAACAAAAATGTGTTCGAACACATAAAAATAGTGTTATCGAACACAAAAAATCTTGTTAAAATAATTTTTATACTAATTTTTAGGATTTACTTTAAAAAAATAAGAAGAAAAAAATAAATTCGGTGATTAATTGATGCTATCCTGATTAACAAAAAAACAGATTTTGAAAATTAGGATTAAAATAAAACAATGAAGAAAAACAAAATCTAAGAAGATAGAAATCTAAAAAAAACAAAATAATGTAGTGTGTTTTGATAGGAAGAGAAAAATGGGAATTATTTTTTTTATTATAAGACAATAAGATTTCAAACTTATTATTTTTTAAATTCCAGAAAATAGGTGTGTTAAGCAACAATAATAGAGCAGAAAAATAGGTGCTGAATACTTAATATAATCACGACTAAAATTATTAGTTTATAAATAAGTCAATTTCAAAAAATTCAAACTACACAGTGTAAAAATAGATACAATCTATTTGAGTAGCGTTCCAGTATGGAAATTACAAGTTTTTAATATATATGAAACAGACAAACTATTTTTTAAGCTTTATTTATTTGAGTTATAAAAAGCAAAAACTTAAATTATCTTAACTACAATAAATGAAATAGGAAGTAAGAAATTAAGCCATATAAAAAATTGAGTTTTCACAATTGACGATATCAATAGGTAAAAGTGTAGTTCCTGGAATTGATTTGCCAAAAATAAAATGTTCAACCAAGCTAGTTAAAGCGAGATAAACTTGCCTTTTAGGATTTTGATGAATTAAAAAATCGATACTTCCTTGATGCAAGTAAGCAACATTTTCTTCTATTAAGTCATAACCAATAATAGCTATTTTGGAGCGTTGGGTTTGATTAAATATTTTTGCAATTTGGTATCCTTTCGAAGTGGTAACAAAGATCCCCTGCAAATTAGGATTCTCTTCTAGAAATTTTGTAAAGTTCAGTTCTATGCTAGGATTTTTTAATTTTAAAGTTATTATAGCTTCTTCTTGAACGCCTTTCTCTTTAAAAAAAGTTCTAAACCCTCTCTCCTTTTCTTGCATGTGCACCGCATTCTTAAACTTCTCATTGATGTGGATGATTGCAAATTTTCCATTATTAGCAATCGAATCTAACAATTTTGCGCCTACTCTACCACTTTGATACAAATCTTGTCCTACAAAATTTAGATCTTCTGCAGATTGCACTTGATTATTAAATGTACTAACGACAACTCCTTTTTCTTTATAAAGATTCATTGCCGTTATGGCTTCCTTGTAAAATAATGGAGCCAACAAAACGGCATCTGGAGATAAAGCTAAGACATTTTCATTAACCGTTATAAATGACTTTGTACTTTCTGGGTTAAAATAATGCGCTTTGATAGATAAATTGAATGCTTTAAATTCTTTGATAGCTTCTTCGATCCCTTTTACACATGGCAACCAATAAGGATCAAAAGAAGGATCTGGTAGTACAACAACTAGACTATAAATTTTATTGTTTTTTAAATTTCGGGCAATAAGATTAGGTTCATAATCTATTTCATTTAAAACAGCATTAACACTCTCAAAAGCTTTTGTAGAAACCTTGCCTCTTTTGTGCAATACCCTATCCACAGTTCCTTTTGAAACTCCTGCAAGCAAAGCAATGTCTTTAATTGTAAGTTTTTTATCCATCGTGAGCAAATATATAAAATCTTTATATTAAAAAATTTTGATTTTCTATTTCTATATTTTCTTATCAATCTATTTCCTGAAAACTAATTTTAATTCCAATAAAACTAAAACTTTTTACTTCATTTTATAACTTTGATCATTTCTTTACAAATGAAACCCATTAAGAGTAAAAACTTTTTCCAGACCATTTTGATCTATTATTTAAAAAATTAAAATTAAATCTCGAATAAAATTCTGATTCAGTGCTATTAAAAAACCACATCTAGCATACATTATAAATCTAATCAGAACATTATTTTTAAATTAAAAACCAATATAAGGAATTAAATCAAATAAAAATGTGTTCGAACACATTTTTAGCAACTTCTCTTGTTTAATTAAAATAAAAGATATAGTTTCGTCTTTTAAACCTACTTAATGCAATTTTTTTTTGGCAAATAACAGCCTGTTTTTTCAAATAAAATACCATTTAAAAAATTATTTACTACTATTTTTAACATATTTAAAGTGAAAGAAATAATCTCAATAGCTCCAGGCAGAACTTGTCTTTTTGGCGATCATCAAGACTATCTTGGACTTCCTGTAATTGCATGTGCCATTAGCAGAAGTATAAAATTAACAGCTGTTCCAAATGATGCTGGACTATTTAAAATTAACATGATCGACATTGATCAACTCAGAATTATACCTATAGATCAATTATATGATAATTTAGCTCCTCGTGACTATTTTGCTTCTTCCTTGCGTGTCCTTAGAAGATACGGATGCATTCCAAATAGCGGGTACGATATTACCATAACAGGAAATATACCAATTAATTCGGGAACCTCTAGTTCCTCTGCTTTATTAGTTGCATGGATTAATTTCTTAGTAAATGCTTTTGGAGTTGATCCAGAAATTACACCCGAATTTATTTCTAAAATGGGTTACTTATCTGAAGTTGTAGAACATGGAGAACCAGGTGGCATGATGGATCATTACAGTATTGGCGTAGGTAATATTGTTCATATAGACACTAGAGATCCTTTTTCTTGTACAGTAATAGGCACTGAATTAAACGGATTAATTACTGGTGTTTCTGGTATACCAAAAGAAACAATAGGATTAATTGGTGACTTAAAAGGAAATGCTCTGATGGCAATTAGCACTATTAAAGAACATTTTCCTGATTTTGATTTAAATAAAGCTAAAATTAATGATTTAGACAAATACCTTAATTATTTACCCGATCGCTTAAGTCCTTTTTTCGAAGCGGCTATAAAAAATCATCATTACACTAAAAAGGCTTTGATCGAATTTCAAAAACCAGTACTAGATCTAAAAAAAATTGGAGCATTAATGAATGAACATCATGTTGTATTACGAGATTTACTAAAAATAACCGTACCAAGAATTGATGCTATGATTAATGCCGCACTAAACGCAGGTGCTTACGGAGCAAAAATTGTAGGATCTGGTGGCGGAGGAAGCATTGTAGTAATGGCAGAACCCGGAAATGAAGCTCCAATTGTAAAGGCATTACTAGATGCAGGAGCTATAGAAGCCTATGCTGTAACTGTTGACCCAGGTTCTAGAATTCAATAAATTAAGTGAAATTAAAAAAAATAATCATGCATAATAATTTAGTTATTTTAGCAGGCGGCGCCTCTTCAAGGATGAAAAAAGAAGTGGCAGTAGACAATTTAACAACCGAAGAGATTGCACAAGCAAATGAAAGAAGTAAAGGATTGATAGGTGTTGGTCCAAACGGAAGACCGTTGTTAGACTATCTTTTATTAAACGCAAAAAAAGCGGGATATAAAAACATCTACATCATTATAGGGGAACAAGGAGATTTATTTAAGGAATTCTATGGTACCAAAACCAAAAACAACAATTTTCATGATTTAAACATCTCCTTTGCAACTCAGTATATTCCAAAAAACAGAGTAAAACCATTTGGAACCGCTGATGCTTTGTACCAAGCTGTAGAACAATATCCCGAATTAAATTCGCAGTCCTATTCCGTTTGCAATAGTGATAATTTATACTCTACCGCTGCTTTATTAGCCCTAAGAGAATCTATAATTACTCATGCATTTATTGCGTATGATAGAGATTCTATGGAATTCCCTTTAGAGCGAATTTCTCGATTTGCAATTGCAAAACTTAACCAAAAAGGATTTTTATTAGATATTCTTGAAAAACCTACTGCTGAAATTTTAGCCGAATATAAAGATAGCGAAGGCAAATTACGTGTGAGTATGAATGCTTTTAAGTTTGATGGAAAACTTATTTATCCTTACTTACAAAATTGCCCAGTACATCCCGAAAGACAAGAAAAAGAACTTCCAACGGTGCTTTTAAATTTCTTACAAGAACACCCTAATACAGCTCTGGGAATTCCTTTCTCTGAACATGTGCCTGATTTAACAGCTAAAGAAGATATTGCAGAAGTCAAAGAATATCTTAAAATTCATTATCCTGAATTAAACTGGCAAGACTAATGTAAGAGTAACTTCATATAGCATTCTAAATTATTATTTAAATTATTGCAAAAAAAATAAATATGTCCCACACAGAAAGTACTTCGTATAAGAATCAAAATAGTGTATTAATTCCGATGGTTATATTAACCTTGTTATTTTTCATTTTAGGATTTGTAACCTGGCTTAATGGTCCGCTTATACCTTTTTTTGAATTAGCCTGTGAACTAACCGAGTCTCAAGCCTATTTTGTGGCCTTTGCATTTTATATTGCCTACTTTGTTATGGCAATTCCTTCGTCATGGGTAATAGAAAAAGTAGGATATAAAAATGGCGTTTCGCTGGGATTAATCGTAATAGCCTTGGGCGCATTTATGTTTTATCCTGCTGCAGAAACTAGAACTTTTTTGTTTTTTCTTGTTGCCTTATTTGTAATGGGAACAGGATTAGCCATTTTGCAAACTGCGGCAAATCCTTATGTTGTCGTTATAGGTCCAAGAGAAAGTGCCGCAGCGAGAATTAGTATTTTAGGTGTTGCCAATAAGTTAGCAGGTTTTATAGCTCCATTGGCATTAACTGCTTTAGTGCTATCCAACATGAAAGAGTATACTGCAGAAAAAATAGCTGCACTAGATAGTATAGCAAAAACAAGAGCATTAGACTTATTAGCACTTCAGCTACAAACTCCTTATATTTATATGGGAATTGCAATTTTAGTACTCGCATTATTGATTCGATTATCCCCTTTACCAGAAATAGATTTAGATGAAGATGGTAGTGTGTCAAATCAGGGTCTTTTAAAACAAATGATCAATGCGTGCAAACATCCTCAACTGGTTTTGGGTGTTATAACGCTTATCTTATATGTAGCTGCAGAAGTTATTGCAGGAGATACAATAGGTAAATTTGGTAAACAATTAGGAGTTTATGGTTCTAATGGAGACTTTTATTTAAAATTAACTTCATTTACAATGACTGCAATGGTTATTGGTTATATTTTAGGCATAACATTGATTCCAAAATATGTTTCTCAAGTGAATGCATTAAAAGCTTCTGGACTATTGGGCATTGTTTTAGTATTGTTGATTGTATTTATTTCACCAACTATTAGTATTCAAATACCATTGATCCCCGCTTTGCCTTTAGTCGTAATTTTAGTTGCGCTTCTAGGACTTGCTAATGCACTTTGTTGGCCTGCCATTTGGCCTTTGGCGCTTCAAGATCTTGGAGGTTATACAAAAATAGCAGGTGCAATTTTAATAATGGGTATTATCGGTGGTGCAATTTTCCCTCTATTTTATGGCTTCTGGGCAGAAAGTATAAATCTAGCAAATGAGGCCAAAGGAATTACAGCAACTGCAAAAAGTGGGAATCAAATTGCTTATTTAATGCTTCTACCTGCTTATATAATGATTCTATTTTTTGCTATCAAAGGACATAAATATAGAAGTTGGTGTAGATAATAATTCTAATATTATAATTTTTAAATAGTAAAAGATCATGTTAAAAAGTAAAATAGACCAAGCTACAGATTTTGAAAAAAGATTCGAAAATATTGATACTGTCGTTTTTGAAAACGCTACCGAAGCCTCTAAAGCAGTTGCGCAACAAATTGCAACTATCATTAAATCTAAGCAACAAAAAAACGAATCTTGTGTTTTAGGTTTAGCTACAGGTTCCTCTCCTAAGGGTTTGTATGCCGAATTAGTTCGTTTGCATAAAGAAGAAGGGCTCAGTTTTAAAAACGTTATCACATTCAATCTTGATGAATACTATCCTATGGAACCCGACTCTATAAATAGTTACGTTCGCTTTATGAAAGAATTGTTATTAGATCACGTAGATATTTTACCCGAGAATTATAATATCCCTGACGGAACCTTATCAAAAACAGAAATTGCAAGGTATTGCGCTACTTACGAGGAAAAGATTGAAAGCTTAGGCGGAATTGATCTGCAAATATTAGGAATTGGAGGAAACGGACATATTGGTTTTAACGAATCAGGGTCATTACAAAACTCAAAAACCAGATTGGTAGCCTTAGATCACATTACAAGAGTGGCTGCTAGTAAGGATTTTTCTGGCTTGAATAATACTCCTAGAACAGCCATTACATTAGGAGTAAAAAAAATAATGGAAGCTAAACAAGTCATTTTGATGGCTTGGGGAGAAGGAAAATCAAACATTGTAAAAGCCTCTGCCGAAGGAACTGTTACCAACCAAGTTCCTGCTTCCTTTTTGCAAGAACACAATAATGCTGTTTTTGTATTGGATAAAGAAGCGGCATCAAAATTAACGAGAATCAATAGACCGTGGCTCGTTTCTACAATTGACTGGACGGAACAATTGACTCGCAAAGCTGTTTTAGGATTAGCACTCGACCTTAAAAAACCAATTTTAATGCTTACTGATGCTGATTATATCGAAAACGGAATGAGCGATTTATTGGCTGATTCTGGTCCAGCTTACGACATCAACATTAAAATTTTTAATAATTTACAAAACACTATCACTGGATGGCCTGGTGGAAAACCAAATGCAGAGGATATAAATCGCCCAGAAAGAGCAGAACCAGCTAGAAAAAGAGTCCTTATTTTTAGTCCACATCCTGATGATGATATCATTAGTATGGGAGGAACTTTTATGCGTTTGCAACAACAAGGCCATGAGGTTCATGTTGCCTACCAAACTTCTGGTAATATAGCCGTTGCAGATGATGAAGCCTTGCGGTTTGCTCGTTTTGTATGCGATTACAATGATAAATTTTCAATAAAAAGTCCCGAAGCAGAGCAGATTTATAAAAATGCAACAGCCTTCCTTAAAAATAAAAAGAACAGCGAAATAGACATTCCAGAAGTTCGCTATTTAAAAGGTTTAATTCGAAAAGGAGAAGCGCGTTCTACCAGTAATTTCGTAGGATTAACAGATGATAAAATTCATTTTATGGAACTGCCATTTTATGAAACCGGAACAATAGAGAAAAAACCTCTTGGACCAGAAGACATTCAATTAACGATGGATCTCATTGAAAAAATAAAACCACATCAAATATATGCTGCTGGAGATTTGGCAGATCCACACGGAACTCATAAAGTATGCTTAGACGATATTTTTACTGCGGTAAAAAATCTTAAATCCAAAGACTACATGAAAGATTGCTGGGTTTGGCTCTATAGAGGTGCTTGGCAAGAATGGGGAATTGATGAAGTCGAAATGGCTGTTCCTATGAGTCCTGATCAAGTATTAGCAAAAAGACATGGGATTTTTAAACATCAGTCCCAAAAAGACGGTGTTGTATTTCAAGGATCTGATGCCAGAGAATTTTGGCAAAGAGCCGAAGATCGAAATAAAGAAACAGCCGAATTGTACATTCAGTTGGGATTATCCAATTATGCTGCAATGGAAGCTTTTGTGAGATGGCATTATTAATAATTAATCTAAAATTTAAATAATAAGCGATCATAAAACTATTTAATATTTATTTTTAAATTGAAAAAACCGCATATCCTTTAGCCTCTTTTTTGTATTTTAAGAGAATGATAAAGTGATATGCGGTTCTTTTTTATCAATTTAATAGTAAACAAATTAGTCACTAATTTTTTAAAATAGATTATTCTCCAGAAATAATACAATTAAAATTTACCCATTTATAAAGTTTAAAAAAAGTCTATAAAGAAATTGATATTGTTAAATTTATTTTTACATTTGCGTTATTCTTATTTGTTCTAAATAAAGAAACGTAAATCATTACTAAATTGTATTACAATGCCTAAAAAAATATTAGTTTCATTAGCCTTGATCGTTAGTTTTTTTGTTTCTGCACAAAAAAATAGTCTTTTAGAACCTTCATTCTGGAAAACAGCTCCTACAATTACAACTGTAAAAGCAGAAATAGATAAAGGAAACAATCCTTCAGAAAAGACTAAAAATGCTTTTGATGCTGTTGTATATGCCATAAATAATGATGCACCTGCAGCAACAATTCAGTTTCTAATAGAACAACCCGGAAATGGTGTAGAAAAATTAACACACGATAATAGAAGTTACCTGCATTGGGCAACCAACAAAGGAAATTTAGAAATTGTAAATTATTTAATTACAAAAGGATCTGATATTAATTTAGAAGATAGTCATGGCGCTACTCCTATTACCTTTGCTGTAACAAATGCGCAAAGCAATATCGCAGTATATGATGCTTTTTTTAAAAAAGGATTGGATCCAAAGAAAAAATACAAAGATGGAGCTACACTTTTATTAATGGGGATTTCTAACGATAAAGAGTTAGCCTTGAGCAATTACTTTATTTCAAAGGGATTATCTTATAAAGATACCGATAGCAATGGCAATACTGCTTTTAATTATGCTGCAAGAAATGGAAACATAACGATTTTAAAATCTTTACTTCAAAAAGGAGTAAAATATACTGATAATGCGTTAATTATTGCTGCAGAAGGTTCTCGTAGGGAAGCTAATACTTTAGAACTTTACAAATATTTAGTAGAAGACTTAAAATTAAAACCAACAGTAATTTCAGCAGACGGTAAAACAGTATTACACCATATTGCTCGCAAGCCCAATCAAACAGAGATTATTAACTATTTTATAAAAAAAGGAGTAAATACTAATAAAGCAGACAATGATGGTAATACTGCTTTGATGAATGCAGCTGCAGCAAAAGATACTGAGGCATTAGAATTACTATTATCAAATACAGACAATGTAAATGTTCAAAATAAAAAAGGGGAATCTGCTTTATCATTTGCAGTTCTATCTGGAACGCCTCAGTCTGTATCACTTTTACTTAATAAAAAAGCAAATAGTAATGTTATAGATAAAGAAGGTAATAATCTAGGGTATTACTTAATTCAATCTTTTCGTCCTCAAACATTAGAGCGCGGAACAGTAATTACAAATACTTCTAAAGCAGATCCTTTTGATGTAAAATTAAAATTGCTACAAGAAAACGGATTAAACATAGCACAAGTTCAAAAAGACGGAAGTACTTTATACCATTATGCGGTTGTAAAAAATGATTTAAATTTGCTTCAAAAAATCAGCACCTTAAACATTGATATCAATGCCAAAAATAAAGATGGATTAACGGCCTTGCATCGTGCGGCTATGATTGCAAAAAATGATACTATTTTAAAATATTTACTATCTATAGGAGCAAAAAAAGACATTAAAACGGACTTTGACGAAACAGTTTATGACCTAGCCAAAGAAAACGAAACCGTACAAAAAGACAATATTTCATTAGAATTTTTAAAATAAAAAAATGAACTCATTATTTAAAACAGCACTATTATGTGCATTTATCAGCCTTATTTCTTTTCAAGCTACTGCTCAAAGCACTAAATATAAATGCATGCTTCAAATGTCTAATTACATGGGCGAAGGTGCTTATGTGGTGGTTTCTTTAGTAAATGCAAAAGGAACTTATGAAAAAACCCTTTATGTAATGGGAGAAGATAAAAAATGGTATAAAAGTCTGAAGGAATGGCATAAATTCTACTCAAAAAAACCAACGAATATTAGTGCTATTACGGGCGCTTCTGTAACTGGCGGTGATCGTAGCATTACTACTATAGAAATTGAAGATTCTAAAATAAATACTGGTTATAAACTGCGTTTTGAATCTGCTGTAGAAGATCAAAAATACAACACAACTGATATAGAAATTCCACTAACTACTGCTGCAATGTCCGAGAAAACAGAAGGTAAAGGTTATATTCGTTATGTCCGTTTAAGCAAAATATAATAGTACAATTAGATGACTCTTTCATTTTGGAGGTATTCACACCTCGCTTTGGCGGTATTCTCGTCCCTATTTTTAGTTTTAGCTTCTGTTACAGGTTCTATTCTTGCTGTAGATGCGATTCAAGAGCAACTTCCAAATTATAAGGTTGAAAATTTTGACGCGATCACATTAACTAAAAGTTTGCCTAAGCTACGTGCCATTTACCCTGAAATAAATGAAATTCAGATTGATCATAATCAGTTTGTAAGTATTCAAGCAATTGATTCTTTAGGCAATGACGTAAATGCTTATATCGATCCAGTAAACGGAAAAGTGATTGGTTCAATATCAAAAAAAAGTGATTTCATTCAATGGATTACTGCTTTGCATCGTTCCTTATTTTTACACGAAACGGGTCGTATATTTATAGGTATTAATACCTTTTTTCTCTTTTTAATCGCTATTTCTGGAAGTGTTTTAATTCTTAAAAGACAAAAAGGATTGCGCAGTTTCTTTTCTAAAATTGTAAAAGAGAATTTTAGCCAATATTATCATGTTTTCTTAGGGCGAATAGCCTTAATCCCCATCTTGATTATTGCACTCTCTGGAACTTATTTGTCTATGGAGCGTTTTCATCTTTTTGATAATAAAAAAGAAAGTGTTTCGGAAATGAATACAGTTTCTACTATAGCTGCAAAAAAAATCGATTTAAAACACACTCATTTATCAGCTGTTACTAAAATCATATTCCCTTTTTCTGACGATAAAGAAGATTATTACACGTTTGAATTAAAAGATAGGAAAATTGAAGTAGATCAATATTCAAATGAAATTATAATAGAAAATATTTTCCCCAGAGCTGTTTTATTAACCAATCTGAGTTTGGATTTGCATACAGGTAGATCGAGCATAATTTGGGCAATTATACTTGGATTAGCTTCTATAAATATTGTATTTTTTATTTATTCTGGTTTTAGAATGACGCTTAAAAGAAGAGCCAATCGTATCAAGAATAAATATAAAGCTACTGAAAGCAAATATATAGTATTAGTTGGTTCAGAAAACGGAAGCACCTTGCGTTTTGGTAATGCCATTTTAAAACAACTAAATGATCAAGGTGAAAAAGCCCATCTTGCAGAATTAAATAACTATACCAATTATCCTAAAGCTGCTCATTTAATTATTCTTACTTCTACTTATGGCTTGGGCGATCCGCCATCTAATACCACAAAATTTATATCTCTTTTAGAAAAAAATAAGCAACAACAAGAAATTAATTATTCGGTAATTGGTTTTGGTTCTACCTCTTATCCTGATTTTTGTGCTTATGCTAAAGCCATAGATAGTTTGCTAGCTAAACAATCTTGGGCGAATCGTTATATAGAATTACAAACTGTGAACGATAAATCAGCACATGAATTTGTAAACTGGGTTCAATTATGGAATGCTCAAAGTAATATATTATTTGCTTCTACTCCTTCTTTATACAATCATATTCCGAATGGCTTAGAAAAATTGGTGGTTTTAGACAAAACAATGGTTTCAGAAAAAGATCAAACTTTTTTACTCACTTTGCGAGCAGGAATTCGAAGTAAATTTACCTCTGGTGATCTTTTGGCAATTTATCCCGCGAATGACAACAGGGAACGCTTGTATTCTATTGCTAAAAATAATGGAAATATTCAGTTAGCAATAAAACTACATCCTTCAGGACTTGGTTCTAGCTATTTAAATGAGCTGAAACCTGGAGAAACAATTAAGGCTCAATTATTAAATAATAAAACTTTTCATTTTCCTAAAAAAGTAAAAAAAATAGCGCTAATATCAAATGGAACTGGAATTGCACCTTTCCTTGGAATGATTTCACAAAACAAGAAAAAATCCGAAATTCATTTGTACTCTGGTTTTCGCCAAAACACCGCAATTACCACTGTCTATCAAAATTTTGCTTCAGAAATGAAACTTAAAAACCAACTATCTAACTTTCATATAGCTTATTCTCGCGAAGAAAATCATCAATATGTAATGGATCTTATCAAAAGAGATTCTGAATTCTTTGCCGATTTATTAGTAAATAATGGTTCAATAATGATATGCGGATCACTAAAAATGCAATTTGACGTCGAAAGTGTTTTAAATTCTATTTGCTTAATCCAAAATAAAACTCCTCTCTCTGAATATAAAACTATAGGTCAGATTCTAACCGATTGTTATTAATCTAAAACTGAAAATGAAATTTAGTACTACCTATTACATATTAATACTGCTACTCTGCTCTTTTTATACACAAGCTCAAGTGTTGCGCAAAAGAACTACAGTATTGATGGGTGGCCGTTTTGAAATTACTCTAGTTGCCAAAGATTCCTTAACAGCCGAACAAAGCATTGATGAGGTTATTTCTGAAATTTCCCGTATCGAATTTTTAATCTCAGATTGGAAGTCTACGTCTCAAGTATCCGAAATTAATCAAAACGCAGGAATACGACCTGTAAAAGTCCACAAAGAAGTTTTTGATCTAACTAAAAGAGCCATTCATTTATCTCAAATCACTAACGGTGCTTTTGACATTAGCTTTGCAGCAGTAGATAAAATCTGGAAATTTGATGGCTCCATGACAGCCATGCCTTCCGAAGAAAGCATTAAAAAATCAATAGAAAAAATAGGCTATAAAAACATCATTTTAGACAGTATAAACAGCACCGTTTTTTTGAAATTAAGAGGAATGAAAATTGCTTTTGGCGCACTTGGTGAAGGCTACGCCACAAATAAATGCCAAGAAATAATGCAAGCCAAAGGAATTCAATCCGGAATCATAAATGCCACAGGAGACATGAGTGTTTGGGGTACACAACCCAACGGAAAATCGTGGAATATTGGTCTTACTAATCCTTTTCATCCCAAAGATCTGTTAGCGATCATCGCATTAAAAAATACCGCAATTACCACCTCTGGATCCTACGAAAAATTTGTTGTTTTTAATGGTAAACGCTATTCTCATATTATTAATCCAATAACAGGTTATCCTGCAACGGGGTTATGCAGTGTAACTATTTTAGGACCAAATGCAGAAATAGCCAATGGTTTTAGCACATCGGCTATGGTTTTAGGAAAAAAAGAAGCAACAAAATTATTGAATAATTTTCCTAATTATCAGTATCTTTTTATTACGGATTCTGGTAAAATAATAAAATCTAAGAATTTCCCAAAGTATCAACGAAAGAAATAAAATACTACTTGGCCAATCTACTTTTTGATTTTTAACATCTTAACAAAATGATTGTTATTTTTTAAAGATAATAGGAATTATTCATTTAGAAACGACTCAATAAAGTAGCTGTTTTATTAAGTAAATATTAATTAATTTTTCTGAATTGATTTGAATAATTATCTATATTTGATTAGTAATCTTTAAGATATCAAAAAATAAAAATAATTTAATATTTATAAAATGAAAAAAATAATAACAGTAATTGCCATTGCATTCTTTACTATTAATCTGAGTGCGCAAGAAGTAAAAACTACTAAAGAAAAAGCTAAAAAAGAATCTTGCTGTGCAAAAAAAGAGAGTAAAACTATGAGTGCATCAGAAATTGCCAAGTGTCAAGCCAAATGCAAAGCAGAAGGTAAAAAATGTGATTCTGGTTCCGGAAAAAAATGCTAATCTATACCATTTGTATTTAATATATAAAAAACGCCTCTACAATTAGAGGCGTTTTTTATATATTAATAACTAGTTGTCAATCGTATGAACTGGTTTTATTTAACTCGAACACTCCATTCAAAATCCATTTCAGATACTTGAACTCCTTTTTCATCAGTTCCAATTGATTTCATCCAGAAGGTTTTTCCTTCACCAGTTGCTACAGTTTCCTGTATTGCTTTTTCTATAAGATGTCCATCATTACATACAAAAGTAATTCTACCGGTTGCTTTTTTTGTAAAATTACCTTTATTATTAGCAACTAACATAGAAATTTTCCTTCCACTCTTTTGAATTTGAAACATTACCAGAGCACCAGTAGAAAGCTCTGCAGCCATAGCTTGCACAGCAAAATACATGGAATTAAAAGGGTTCTGGTTAATCCATCTGTGTTTTACAGATACTATGCATTTGTTCTCATCTATATTTTTTACGCGAACACCACAAATAAATGCAGAAGGCAATTTGAACAATAGAAATTTATTAAGTTTTGATACGGTAAGTTTCATTATCAGTGGTTTTTTTGCTAAAATACAAAAAAATAGTATGCGTACATACAAAAATACATTTGTTAAATTTGTGTTAAATTTAGGTACTATGCGAAACAAGATACTGTCTTTTGAACATATATTTGCATAAGAAATTACTAGGTAAGCTATCTGGTACTAAAAAAAAGAGTTTCAATCATCATCATCAAAAAATCAAAACCATGGAATCAACAACTGAAAAAAACATTGCCACATTTACGCACTTGAGTGCCTTAACGAAATACTTTATCCCTTTTGGAAATTATATTTTTCCTATAATATTGTGGACCAGTAAAAAAGACAAATCTGAACTTGTAGATGAAAGCGGAAAACAGATTCTTAATTTTCAATTGAGTTTATTACTTTACTCTTTAATACTACTTGTAATTGCAGTTCCCACTTTTTTAGTTACGCTATTTAAAAACACTTCTTTTCAAAGCTTAAACTATAACAATGATTTTGAAATCTCAAATTTTAACTTTGAAGGTAATATCGGTTTACTAACTTTAGGATTTACATGTTTGTTAATTTTTGCCCTTTTAAAAATATCAGAATTCTTTTTAATCATTTATGCTTCTATAAAAACATCAAACGGTGAAAAATATAAATATCCTATCACAATTCCATTTATAAAATAAAAAACGATCTCATCATTCGTATCATGCAAAATCAATTTTCATCTTGCCAAGAAATAATGCTGGCACATCAATCAAAAAAAGAACAGTTTAATCAACTAAAACAACAAATGAATTATGAACATTGAAAACACAAAAGCCCAAATGCGCAAAGGGGTTCTCGAGTTCTGCATCTTATCTGTATTAAAAGAGAAAGATGCCTATACATCGGAGATATTAGACACTTTAAAAAACGCAAAATTACTAGTGGTTGAGGGAACTATTTATCCGCTACTAACTAGACTTAAAAACGACGGATTACTCAACTACCGTTGGGAAGAATCGACCTCTGGACCACCCAGAAAATATTATGGACTAACCGAAATAGGCCAAACTTTCTTAAACGAACTTAATGGTACTTGGACAGAACTATCCGATGCCGTAAACCTTATAACCAACCAAAAACAATAGTCATGAATAAAACTGTAAATATAAACTTAGGCGGAATGTTCTTCCATATAGATGAAGATGCATACCAAAAACTAACTCGTTATTTTGACGCCATAAAACGTTCTTTATCAAACTCATCTGGTCGTGATGAAATAATAAAAGATATTGAAATGCGCGTTTCAGAATTATTACATGAAAAACAAATTAGTGATAAACATGTTATTGTTTTAAAAGATGTAGATGAAGTTATTGCAGTAATGGGACAACCCGAAGATTACATTATAGAAGAGGAAAATACAAGCCATACTACCTTTAATAATTCGGATACTAGAGGAACTAAAAAACTGTATCGTGACAAAGAAAAAGGAATGATTGGTGGCGTTGCTTCTGGTTTAGGATATTATTTTGGAATAGATGCCGTATGGATCAGAGTGGTACTTATTCTATTAGTATTTGCTGGGTTTGGAACTGGTATTTTAGCTTATATCATTCTGTGGATTGTAACTCCTGAGGCAATAACTACTTCCGAAAAACTAGAAATGACTGGAGAACCAGTAACAATTTCAAACATAGAGAAAAAAGTTAGAGAAGAGTTTGAGAATGTTTCAGACAAATTCAAAAACGCAGATTATGACAAATACGGAAATCAAATTAAGAGTGGTGCTGGTAAATTAGGAAATTCATTAAGTGATTTCATCGTGACTCTTTTTAATGTGTTTGCAAAATTTCTAGGAATAATTTTAATCCTATCTGGTTTAGCAATGATTATCGTTTTTTTAGTTGGCGCCTTAACTTTAGGTTCTACTAATTTTGGAAACTTTCCTTTTCACCAATTTATTGAGTCAGGAAATTTTACAGATTATCCGATTTGGGTTTTTGGAGCATTGGTTTTTATAGCAATAGCAATTCCAAATTTCTTCTTGATACTTTTAGGATTTAAATTAGTGTCACCTAACATAAAATCAATAGGAAGCATTGCTAAATATACTTTATTAGCACTTTGGATAATTGCAATGGCGTTGTTAATTTCTATTGGAGTCAAACAAGCAAGCGCATTTGCTGTAGATGGTAGAGTCGTAAAAAAAGAGATCTTAAATTTAAAACCTACTGATACTCTTTTTATAAAGTTTACGCACAGTGATTATTTCGCAAAAAACATTAATGATCGCAATGACTTTATAATTTCACAGGACTCAACAGGAACAGATGTAATTTATTCGAATGAAGTTTCTTTAAAAATAGAAAAAACGAATGAAAAACTACCTTATATTCAGATTGAGAAAGAAGCAAAAGGAAAATCATTATCTGAAGCCAAGAAAAGAGCTGAACAAATTAAATACAGCTATAAAATAGAAGGAAGTCATTTAATTTTAGACAACTATTTGTTAACAGATTTAAAAAACAAATACAGAGATCAAGAAATTGAAATCACTTTATATTTACCAAAAGGAACTTTATTAAAACCGGATGAATCTTTGCGAAACTATGACCGCACCGATGCAGATTACTTTTTGTGGAATCCAGAATCTAATACTAATGTTTACAAAGTTGAGGAGAACAAAGTAAGATGTTTAAATTGTGATACTGAAGAAGACTATAATAGTGATTACGATTCTGAAAATGATACTAAGCAAACCTCAATAACTATCAATGAGAATGGGGTATCAGTTAAAGGAGATACTATAAAAAATTCAAAAAAAGTGTTTAAAGAATTAAAAATAAATAAAGACGGTATAATAATTAAAACTAACTAGTCATGCTAAAAATTTTAACATTAATCACAAAATTTATTTTAGTAACCTTAACCGCACTGTTGTTTGCATCTTGTAATTATTCTATAAATCTCAAGTCAATTAAAGGTAGCGGAAATATTACTACTGAAAAAAGAAATGTAGAAAGTGATTTTACAAGTATTGAAGTAAACAATTCTATTGAGGTTGTAATCGAACAATCGAATACTACAAAAATAATGGTTGAAGCTGATGATAATTTGCAAAAACACATCACTACAAAAGTAGAGAATGGCACTCTTATTATTTCATGCGATAAAAATTTTCAAATCGATACGAAAACAAAAAAAGTAAGTGTTAAAATGCCGATTATTGATGAATTAGAAGCTACTAGTAATTCAAAAATCACCAGCAAAAACACTTTAAAAGGAGAAAACATTCGTTTAAATACTTCTAGTGCTGCACGCATTAACATCAATATTGAATCGGATAATATTAGTTGTGATACCAGTAGCGGAAGCATCATTATACTTAATGGTAAATCATTAAAATTAGAAGCGAATGCATCTAGTGGAAGTGAAATAATTGCTGTAAAGATGCTTGCTAATGAAGTTATTGCAGATGTATCTAGTGGAGCAAGGATTAGTGTTCATCCAATTGTTAAGTTAAATGCTGAAGCTTCTAGCGGAGGAAGTATTACATATGACATTCAGCCTAAATCGATATCTAAAAATACAAGTTCTGGCGGAAGTATCGATCAAGAATAAAAAAAAGCAGGTAAATATAAAAAAATCATCCATCAAAAAATGGATGATTTTTTTATATTTGTAAATACATTAATACAAATAATCATGAAAAAATACCTTACGCTACTCCTACTCTTTTTAGCAACAACGATCTTGTTTGCTCAAAAAAAAGAAAAGATAAAAGGATCTAAAATAGTAACCATAGAACGTAGAGAAGTTGGTAAATTTTCAGCTTTGCTGATTGAAGATAATCTTGAGGTATATTTAGAAAGAGGAGAAAAAGCAGAATTAAAGATAGAAGCTGACGAAAATTTACAGGATATTATTTCTTTTGAATTGCATGACAGCACCTTGCGTATTTTTACGACAAAGAATATCACTAATTACAAAAAAATAATAGTAAAAGTCACTTATACCGATGAATTAAATCTAATCACTTCAAAAGATGATACGACCATCAACTCGATTCAGGAACTTTTATTAAATTCAATTACGATAAAAGCACAAGATGCGTCAAAATTATTTTTAAATGCCAATACCAAAGATTTTTTACTTCAAGCAGGAGACAAAACAAAAACAGAACTGAATTTAAAATCAGAAAATGCAACTGTTGAACTAAATAAAAATGCTTCTTTAAAAGCATTGATCAACACCAGTTTTTTAAAGGTGGATCAGTATCAAAAAACAAATGCAACTATTGAAGGAACTGCTCTAAACACGGCTATTCGATTAGACAATAATGCAACCTTTGTTGGAAATAAGTTAACTACTAAAAAAGGAGACATTACAGCAGAAAGCTATTCTTCCTGCAGTTTATTTGTAGAAAAAGAAGTGATGATTGAGGCAACAAATAAATCTGAAATTCAACTCTTGGGAAATCCAAAAATAGAAATACGCAAGTTTTTAGATGAAGCTAAACTTCTTAAAAAATTGAAGTAAAAACATGTATTTTATAATTAAGAAAAATTCTTTAATACAGTATATGAAGTATAAAAAAAGAGTCCCAATTTGTAAAAATTGGGACTCTTTTTTTATACTATTTTATAATCACTTATTCTTTAGAAGCTAAATAGCGTTCTGCATCTAGAGCAGCCATACAACCTGTTCCAGCAGCAGTAATTGCTTGACGGTATACGCTGTCTGCAGCATCTCCGGCAACAAAAACACCTGGCACATTCGTTTTAGCACTTCCAGGAGTATTAACAATATATCCTGTTTCATCTAGAGTGATGTAATCCTTAAAAATATCAGTATTAGGCTTATGACCAATAGCTACGAAAAAACCTGTAGCCTCAATTGTAGCAGTTTCACCATTATTTTTATTCAACACTTTTACTCCAGTTACTACTTGCTCGTCTCCTAAAACCTCAATAGTATCGTGATTCATTAAAATGGTAATATTTTCGGTTTTGCGAACACGTTCTTCCATAATTTTAGAAGCTCTAAATTTTTCGCTTCTAACCAACATGGTTACTTTTTTACAAAGTTTAGATAAGTAATGTGCTTCTTCACAAGCAGAGTCTCCTGCTCCAACGATAACTACTTCTTGATTTCTGTAGAAAAAACCATCGCATACCGCACAGGCAGAAACTCCACCACCCATTTTTAAATAATGTTGTTCTGAAGGTAAACCTAAATATTTAGCAGAAGCTCCTGTAGAAATAATTACAGTTTCACAATGCAATTCTTTAGTTCCGTTGATCCACACTTTATGTACATTATCTGAAAAATAAACTTCAGTTGCCCAGCCATCACGTACATCTGTACCAAAACGTTTAGCTTGCGCTTCTAAACCTACCATCATCTCTGGACCCGTTATTCCTTCTGGATTTCCAGGCCAGTTTTCTACTTCATTAGTTGTTGTTAGTTGTCCACCGGGCTGCATACCTTGATATAAAACAGGATTCATATTTGCTCTTGCAGCGTATATTGCAGCTGTATAACCAGCGGGACCAGAACCTATAATAAGACATTTAATTTTTTCTATTGTATCTGACATAATGGAATTTTATAATAATTTTTATTGATGCAAATGTATGTTTTTTATTAAAAAATCGATTCAAAAACCCATCACATTTAGCTATTTAAAAATAATCGCAATCAATTTAAAACTATCACTTGTAAAACACAAAAAAAGTTTTATCTTTGCACTCGATTACGGGGTGTAGCGTAGCTCGGTTATCGCGCCTGCTTTGGGAGCAGGAGGCCGCAGGTTCGAATCCTGCCACCCCGACAAAAAAGCTGAACAGCAATGTTCGGCTTTTTTTATGGAACTAATTTAAAAAAAAGCAACTCCACTTTTCAACTTGATTTTTAAACCAAAAACGGGATTTCAAACCAATAAAAATACCCAAAAGAACAATAAAACAATTGTAAACTGTATTGATTTGTTATTGTTAGAGAATAAAACCAACCAAAACACCTTTGTTTTTAAAACCCTGAAAAACCGATAATAGGATAAAAATTCACGTCAATAGTAGGAACAACAGCTATAAAATAGTGATAGACTGTCAAAATAAAAATGGGTAAATAGCAAGGAATCAAACTTTAAGAAATGTTTACAAAATAGATTTTTTGAAACCATAAATAATTGTATTTTTACCGTTCAAAATTATAAAAATAAATGGGCAAAATCATCGCGATTGCTAATCAAAAAGGAGGAGTTGGAAAGACTACAACATCGGTTAATCTTGCTGCTTCATTAGGAGTTTTAGAAAAGAAAGTATTACTTATTGATGCTGATCCACAAGCAAATGCCAGCTCTGGAGTTGGAATTGATGTTGAATCTGTTGAAATTGGTACCTATCAAATTCTAGAACACAGTCATACTCCAAAAGAGGCTATTATAAAGTGTAATGCTATAAACGTAGATATTATTCCAGCACATATTGATCTTGTGGCTATCGAAATAGAATTGGTAGACAAAGAGAACAGAGAATATATGTTTAAAAAAGCGCTAGAAAGCATTAAAGATGACTACGACTACATCATTATTGATTGTGCTCCTTCATTAGGATTGCTAACTTTGAATGCATTGACTGCTGCTGATTCTGTAATCATTCCAATTCAATGTGAATATTTTGCATTAGAAGGTCTAGGTAAATTGTTAAATACTATAAAAAGTATCCAAAAAATACACAATCCAGATTTAGATATAGAAGGATTATTATTGACGATGTTCGATTCTAGATTGCGTTTGTCTAACCAAGTAGTAGAAGAGGTTCAAAAACATTTTAATGACATGGTTTTTGACACAATCATACAAAGAAATGTAAAATTGAGTGAAGCACCTAGTTTTGGCGAAAGCATTATAAACTATGACGCAACAAGTAAAGGGGCTATTAATTATCTGCACTTGGCTCAAGAAGTTATAAAGAAAAACAGTAAATAGTTTTATGGCAAAAGCACTTAAAAAACAAGCCTTAGGAAGAGGGTTATCAGCATTATTAAAAGATCCAGAAAACGATATAAAATCTGTTGATGATAAGAATGCAGATAAAGTAGTGGGAAATATTATTGAGCTTGAAATAGAAGCTATTGAAATAAATCCTTTTCAGCCTAGAAGTAACTTCAATGAAGAATCGCTAAGAGAACTAGCAACTTCTATTAGAGAATTAGGTGTTATTCAGCCTATTACTGTTAGAAAGCTAGAATTTAATAAGTACCAATTAATTTCTGGAGAACGTCGTCTTCGCGCTTCTACTTTAGTGGGATTGACTACTGTTCCTGCTTACATTCGTATTGCAAATGATAACGAATCGCTGGTTATGGCATTGGTAGAAAACATCCAGCGTCATGATTTAGATCCAATAGAAATTGCACTTTCTTACCAACGTTTAATTGATGAAATTCAATTAACGCAGGAGCAAATGAGTGAACGTGTGGGTAAAAAAAGATCTACAATCGCCAATTATTTACGACTATTAAAGTTAGATCCAATTATCCAAACTGGGATTCGTGATGGTTTTATTAGTATGGGTCATGGACGTGCGATAATCAATATTGAAGATCTTGATATTCAAACTGACATCTATCAAAAAATCGTAAGTCAAAACTTATCGGTACGTGATACAGAGGCATTGGTAAAAAACTATCAAGAAAGTTTAAAACCTAAACCCGAAGGAAAGCCTAAAACAGCTTCTTTTGAAATTGAGGACTCTCAAAAAAACCTCTTTGTCAATTATTTTGGAGCTAAAGTAGATGTTAAAATAGCTGGAAATGGCAAAGGTAAAATTACCATTCCTTTTGACTCTGAAGAAGATTTTAATAGAATCATTAAATTAATAAACGAATAAGTGAATAAAATTATTTTCATAGTTCTATTCTTATTTAGCCTTGGAACTGCAACTGTTTATTCGCAAAAAAAAACAGATGCAGTTCTTGTGGCTAAAGACACTTTGAAATCAAATGACATTGATCCTTTGACTCCAGCAAAAGCTGCTTTTTTCTCAGCAGTTTTACCAGGTTTAGGACAAGCCTACAACAAAAAATATTGGAAAATTCCTTTAGTTTATGGTGCTCTTGGTACCAGTCTTTATTTTTATATTGATAATAATAAAAAATACCATCAGTATAGAGATGCTTATAAAAGCAGATTAGAAGGATATGTCACCGACGATTTAGCTTTTTTAGACAATACTCGATTAATTGCTGCACAAAAATTTTACCAAAGAAATCGCGACTTATCGGCTTTAATTACAATCGCATTTTATGCGTTAAATATTATTGATGCCAATGTAGATGCCGCTTTAATCCAATTTAATGTTGATGAATCTCTATCGATACGTCCAGTACTTTACCCAAATGATGTAACATTAAAAACAAATGTTGGACTAACCCTTAATTACCGTTTTTAATAGGTAAAATTAAGAACATACAAATTTAAATAAATACCCAGTATGAGATTAAATGACAAAATAGGAAATAGGTATTATTTAATAATCATTTCGTTTCTAATTTTGATTAATTTAATAAATTACTCCAATATCAAAAGTTTTGAATCCTTAAGAATGAATGATTTTTTTTCAGGAGCATTTATTGGAATACTCATACCATTAGCTTTTGTAGGAATGCTAAATTACATAAAAACTAAATAAATGAAAATTGCGCTTTTAGGATATGGAAAAATGGGTCAAGTTATTGAGCGAATAGCGCTTGAAAGAGGCCATGAAATCGTTTTGAAAAAAGACGAAAACAGCACTTTTGAAGGACTTTCTAATGCTGATGTAGCAATTGATTTTAGTGTTCCCTCTGCTGCAGTTCAAAATATCTCTGCTTGTTTTCATGCTAATGTTCCTGTAATTTCAGGGACAACAGGTTGGCTCGAACACTATGATGAAATGGTCGCGTTGTGTAAGTCTACTAATGGTGGATTTATCTCTAGCTCTAATTTTAGTTTAGGGGTAAATATTTTCTTTGAAATCAATGAATATTTGGCAAAAATCATGTCAAAATTTGATTCTTATTCTGTAAATATGGAAGAAATTCATCATACTCAAAAATTAGATGCACCAAGCGGAACGGCAATTTCATTAGCCAGAGGAATAATCGAAAATAGTTCTTACACGGAGTGGACTTTAGAAAATGCAGCGCCAAAACAAATTCATATAGAAACCAAACGAATAGGATCAGTACCGGGAACACACACGGTAACTTACAATTCGGGCGTAGACGCAATAGAAATAAAACATACTGCTCACAATCGAGAAGGTTTTGCTCTTGGAGCCTTAATTGCTGCAGAATGGATTGTTGGCAAACAAGGCGTTTTTACTATGAAGGATGTTCTAGAACTTTAAAAGGGTTTTAATCTATTATTTTTTGTATTTATTTTATAATTTTCAATCAAATATATTAATCACAAACATTGTCGAGTTAGCTCCTGTTTAGCTTAGCAATTATTTAATCAAAAAAACATCATATTATGTCAGTATATCAATGGTTTATTTTTTTCTTGCTTATCCAAATCGTTCACTTTTTAGGAACTTGGAAATTGTATGAAAGCGCTGGTAGAAAAAAATGGGAAGCAGCAATTCCTGTGTATAATGCAATCGTTTTAATGAAAATAATAAAAAGACCTACCTGGTGGACCATTTTATTATTTCTTCCTATTATCAACTTGATTATGTTTCCTGTTGTTTGGATAGAAACGTTACGTAGTTTTGGAAAACGCTCTACTTTAGATACTTTTTTAGGAATTTTTACTCTTGGATTTTATATCTATTATGTAAACTACACACAAAAATTAGAGTTCGTATCAGACAGAAGTTTAGTTCCAAAATCAAAAACAGCAGATACGATAAGTTCTTTGCTTTTTGCAGTTATTGTAGCCACATTGGTACATACTTATTTAATTCAACCGTACACAATCCCAACTTCTTCATTAGAAAAATCATTATTAGTTGGAGATTTTCTATTTGTTAGCAAAATGAATTACGGAGCTAGAGTACCTATGACTACTATTGCATTACCGATGGTTCATGACTCAATTCCCTTGACAAAACTAAAATCCTACTTATCCTATCCTCAATTGCCGTACATGAGATTACCGGGAATTCAGAATATTAATCGTACCGATATTGTAGTTTTTAACTGGCCCGTAGATACTGTATATCGTTTTTTTGACACATCAAAAAGACGTGCTTATAAGCCTGTTGACAAAAAATCAAATTATGTAAAAAGATGTGTTGGTATACCTGGAGATTCTTTGGCTATAAAAGATGGAGTCGTTTACATTGATGGTAAAATATTACAATTACCAGAGAGAGCAAAACCACAATTCTCTTATAAAATTGCTTTTGATGGAAAAACTGCTGTTAATCTTGAATATTTATTTAAAGATTTAGACATAACAGATCCAGCTTTTTTTACAAATGACGTAAAAAGAGATACTCTTTTTTTAAGTGCATTAACAGAAGTTGGAGCGCAAAGATTTAAAGACACACCCGGAATTACAGCTGTTATAAGACAAATTTCTACTGCTCCAGACAATGGCGTTTTTCCACATATTAACAAATGGAATAAGGATAATTACGGACCAATATACATTCCGCAACAAGGAAAAACTGTTGCTTTGAACTTAGAAACGTTACCTTTTTACAAAGCGATAATAACAGATTACGAAAATAATGAGTTAAAGGTAGAGGGTTCAGAAATAAAAATTAATGGCAAAGTAGCAACTACTTATACCTTTAATCAAAATTATTATTGGATGATGGGAGACAACCGTCACAACTCTGAAGATAGCCGTTATTGGGGTTTTGTACCACAAAATCATATCGTAGGAAAACCTATTTTTATCTGGCTAAGTATTGATCCGAACGGTAAAGGAATAAATAAAATACGCTGGGATAGAGTTTTTACTACAGTTAGTGGTGAAGGACAACCTCAATCCTACTTTAAATTGTTCTTACTCGGTTTAGTAGTTTTCTTTGTAGGTGAATATTTTTGGAAAAAAAGAAAAAAGACAAAAGTGTAAACATAAGGAATTGAAAGGGTAAGGTTTAAAATAATATTAGACTTTACTCTTTACTTTTTAAACTAGTAAACAAATGAATACTTTAATACACCCTACCTATTTCCCATCGATTAGTCATTTCGTTGCTATGGCTCAGGCGGATAAAATTACTTTTGAAATTGAGGATAATTTCCAAAAACAAACCAATAGAAATAGAACTTATATCTACAGTCCAAACGGAATTTTATTACTAAACATTCCAATTAAGCATTCAAAAGAAAACCGTCAAAAAACAAAAGAAATTAGAATTGAACCTGATTTTGATTGGCAAAAACAACATTTTAAATCTTTAGAAGCAGCCTATAGAAGTTCTCCTTTTTTCGAGTTTTTTGAAGATGATCTTCGTCCTCTTTTCGAAAAAAAGTATGAGTTCTTATTAGATCTTAATTTTGAAGTATTAGATATTGTATTCAAATGTTTAAGAATGAAAGTGGAATACAATAAAACTACCGAATATTTTCATCAATTAGATCAGAATAATATGTCTGACTATAGAAATTTAGTTGAAGGAAAAAAAGACATTTCTGAATTTGAGAAATACACTCAGGTTTTTGATGATAAATATGGATTCCTTAACAACCTTAGTATTTTGGATCTATTATTCAATGAAGGCAAATATGCAATGGATTATCTTAAAGAACAAAAATTAATCATCAAATAGTAAAGTCACTTTTACTCTAATGATAATCGTGCAAGGATAGGAAAATGATCTGAATTGATAAAACTAGGGAAGCTTTCAAAACTCTTGACAGTCATTTTTTCATCAGTAAAAATATAATCAATTCTAGCGGGATAATATCTAAATTTATAGGTGCTTCCAAAACCAGTTCCAGCTTCTTCAAAACCATCCTTCATTTTCCCCTTAATACTTCTGTAAACATAAGAAAAAGCACTGTTATTCATATCTCCGCAGATGATAATTGGATAAGTACATTCCGTTTTATGAGTAGCAAATATTTCAGCTTGTTGCTGTTGTTGCTTAAAAGCTTTACTGATTCTAATAAACAACTTTTGCGATTTCTGCTGGTTAATGACATCAATATTCTCATCTATTTCATTTACATCTGGAGAAATTTTAATGGATTGCAAGTGCATGTTGTACACTCGGATAATATCCTTTCCTTTTTTTATATCTGCAAAAACAACATTATTATTAGAATTTGGAAAAATGATATTTCCCTGATTGATAATAGGAAATTTAGAGAAAATAGCTTGACCGCCTTTAATTTTATCACCTGTTGTAAAAATATAGCGGTGTGGATAAACTTTTAGATCAATATTAGCAGAAGGTGCGTATTCCTGAATGCACAAAATATCGGGATTTTTTTCATTTATAAAACCTACAATATCTGTTGGAACATCATCTCTGTCAATCCACTTAAAAACGTTTAACAGACGAACATTATAACTCATTACAGTAAAGTCATCTTCTTCTACAGAAAATTTTGGAGCAGAAAATTTGTAGAATTTATTTATAAAAGTAATTCCTAACAATAAAACTAAACCGGAAACTACCAATTGTTTTTTAAATTGAAATGCCCAATAAATAAAAAACAAAGCATTAAATATAAAAAAAAGAGGCATGAAAAGAGTTAATACTGACAACAAAGGAAAAGATTTTGGGGCCAAGAAAGGCAAAACATAAGCAATGAAAGTCACCAGTGTAAGAACAATATTTAAAAAAAACATTACTTTATTAAACCATGACAGATTTTTCATTTGCTATATTTTAGTATTATCAAACAGACATAAAAAATAGATAGGATATGGGCCAAAACTTATAAACGTATTTTATATCTAAAAGGTATTTATTTCCCCACTTTAAACAAGAATTCTTTTTCTTCTTTTGTTAAACTATCATAACCGGATTGACTAATTTTATCTAAAATCTCATCGATTTGCTGCTGAGATTTGTCTTTAGTAACTATTTTAGAAACAACTTTTTCAACGGGTTTATTGTAGTTTTTATGTACTTTTTTAAATGGTGTGCTTTGTCTTTTATTGAATAAATTTGCAAAAAAATCTAAAACTGAAGTAACAACTTTACTTAAATCAGTTCCATTTTGTAGCAATTTAATAAATATAAAACCAAAAAAAGCACCTGCAAGATGTGAAATATGTCCTCCCATATTTTCAGAACGGATTTGCATCAAGTCAATAAGAACAATCACTGCCGTTACATGCCACAATTTTACATTTCCTATGATAAACAACCGTAGCTCCATGAAAGGATTATAGGTTGCCGTTGCAACCAAAATCGCCATTATTGCTGCAGAAGCACCCACAATTGGAGCATTAATATTAAGAATATAAAATACCGAAATATAAATAATTCCAGCAAAAATTGCACTAAAGATATATAAACCCAATAATTGCTTCCCTGTAAAATACGTCATAAACAATCGGCCAGCAAAATTTAAAACAATCAAATTAAAAATAATGTGCATGAAACCACTGTGAAAAAAAGCATAGGTAAGCAAAGACCAAGGTTTCCATAATAAAAAAGAAGGATTTGACGACAAACTTACATAATCTATATAATCAATAGTAAGACCTAAGAAAGATAAAATGGCAAAAAATAACCAAGGGATTACAAATAATGAAATATTCCAGAAAATTAGCTTAATTACTATTCCTCCTGCCTTGTATTGCAATTTTAAGTCGTCTAATATATTCATATCCTTCTAGGAGTTTTATGGTATTAAATTAATTCCAACGATTTTGATTGAATTGGTTCTTCTTCCAATACCACATAATGATAAATCCAAATAAAGCACCACCAACATGGGCAAAGTGTGCAATTCCTCCACCGCCAAAAATAGACTGTCCAGAAATTCCTAAATACAAATCGATTAATACTAAACCAGGGACAAAATATTTTGCCTTAATAGGTACTGGAATAAACATTAAAGCTAACTCTGCATTTGGAAACATAAAAGCAAAAGCCACAATAGTTCCATAAATAGCACCAGAGGCTCCTACTGCAGTTCCCATGTAAGCGCTAGTAAAGTTTTGGAAATCAGAAACGGTTAAAATTTCTTGCCATCTCGTATTTATCTTTCCTTCATTTAATAATTGTAAAATTTCTTGCTTTTGAAATCCATGACTTATTAAGGTATTTAAACCATCTTGAAAGTAATAATAATTTACACCTGTGTGTAATAAAGCAGCACCTAAACCACATGATATATAGAAAAATAGAAATTTTTTGCTTCCCCAAAAGCTCTCTAAAGCAGATCCAAAAGAATACAAGGCGAACATATTAAAGAAAATGTGCATGTATCCACCATGCATAAACATATGGGTAATGGGTTGCCAAAATTGAAAACTAGGATTCTCAGGAAAATATAGCGCTAAATACTTATACGCAACATCTCCTAAAGCTAAAGTACCAACAAAAAACAAAACATTAATAATAATTAATTGTTTAACGGTCTCTGTTACATTTCTCATATTACAAATTTTTTATCTAAATCTTCCACACGCATAGTGATGAAAGTGGGTTTCTGAAATGGGGAAACATTAGGATCTTTACAAGCAAAAAGCCCGTTTACCAAATTTTCCTGTTCTTTTTCTGTCAAATGTGTCCCGGTCTTTACCGCCAGACTTTTAGCCATTGACTTGGCTATTGTATCGTTTTGACTAAAACTACTTTCGGGAATTCCGTCTTGTAAATCACTCAATAACTGTTCAAAAATTATAGATACTTCACTTTCTGTAACATTCACTGGAATTCCAGAAATAACAATATGGTCCTTATTATTCTCTTCAAAAACAAATCCAGTATTCATAAGCGATAGCTGAAGTCCACTAATAAGTTCCATTTCGGTAGTTGAATAAAACAAGTTTAACGGAAACAGCAATTGCTGACTAGAAGCTTGATTTACGGTCATATTTACCAAAAACTGTTCATATAACACCCGTTGATGAGCGCGTTGCTGATCTACAATTACCATTCCTGATTTTATTGATGAAATGATATATTTTTTATGTATTTGGTAAGTTTTATGAACTGATTGCTCAATTTCTTCATCATTAAATAAAGAAGAAGTCATCTCTTCATTCTCGAAAGTAAGATGCTCCATTTCCTGTGAATCTTGTTCTAAGCCTACATATAAACTCTCCCAATTGGCAGTTGGTTCTGGTTTTTTATAAGAAGTAAATTGTTTGCTTGGTCTTTGTTCAGCAAAGGGATTAAAACTTCCATCCACTTGTATTGTGGGAGTTTCTCCATCTAAATCTTTATAATGATAAGGCGTATCCAAATTAGAATCGCGATCAAAATCTAAAACTGGCGCAACATTAAACTGACCCAAACTATGCTTAATTGATGCTCGTAAAATAGCATATAATGCTTGTTCATCATCAAACTTGATTTCCGTTTTAGTAGGATGAATATTAATATCGATGGTGTTGGGTGGCAAAGTTAAATTCAAGAAATAACTCGGCTGTGTCCCTTCTTTTAAGATTCCATCATAAGCAGCCATCACCGCATGATGCAAATAACCACTTTTTATAAATCGATCATTTACAAAGAAAAACTGTTCTCCCCTACTTTTTTTTGCAAATTCAGGTTTACTTACAAATCCTTCAATTGTTATTATTTCGGTTTCCTCTTGTACCGGTATTAATTTTTCATTGGTTTTACCTGAAAAAACAGCAACAATTCTTTGACGCAATGTCGAAGAGGGCAAATTAAACATTTCGCTACCGTTATGATAAAAAGTAAAATGAATTTTAGGATGTGCCAAAGCTACGCGTTGAAACTCATCAATTACATGACGGTATTCAACGGTATCCGATTTCAAAAAATTGCGTCGCGCAGGAATATTAAAGAATAAATTTTTGACAGCAAATGAAGTCCCTTTTGGTAAAACAGCAACTTCTTGAGATACAAATTTACTTCCTTCAACCACAATATGAGTTCCAAGTTCCTCTTGATCTTGCTTGGTTTTCATTTCAACATGAGCAATTGCAGCAATAGAAGCCAAAGCTTCACCGCGAAAACCTTTTGTATGTAATGAAAATAAATCTTCGGCTTGACGGATTTTTGAGGTGGCATGGCGTTCAAAACACAAACGCGCATCGGTAACACTCATCCCTAAACCATTATCAATTACTTGTACTAATGCTTTCCCAGCATCTTTGATAATTAACTTGATATCGGTTGCCCTTGCATCAACAGCATTTTCAAGTAGTTCTTTGACCACCGAAGCAGGTCTTTGAACCACTTCTCCAGCAGCAATTTGATTGGCAACGTGATCAGGAAGTAATTGAATTATACTCGACATTAAAAAATTTAATTTTAAAGATTTTTGTTTTAATTTTCGAAAGTAAGAGTCGCAAATTTAATAATTTTCTACTGGGAATTGTAGCTTATTTAATCATTAATAAAACAAAACCTATACTATCAAAATAGTATAGGCTTAAATTTTTATAAATTATTTTAACAATTTATTCTTTCAATTCTAGCGGACCACCTTCTTCTATTTGAATAGGCCCTGAGGACAACAAATGTTGATTGTCTATTTGATGTGTTAGAGAAGCTTGCTGACGAATAAAAGCCATCTTTATAGCTGCTATTGCAGCTTCTGTACCTTTATTACCATGAATTCCTCCGCTTCTGTCAATAGATTGTTGCATTGTATTATCAGTCAATACACAAAAGATAACTGGAATATCAGTTTGAACGTTTAAATCTTTAATTCCCTGAGCAACTCCTTCACAAACAAAATCAAAATGCTTAGTTTGACCTTGAATAACACATCCTATGGCTATAACGGCATCAACATTTTGTGTTTGTAACATTTTTTTTGAACCATAAATAAGTTCAAAACTACCAGGAACATTCCAACGTATTATGTGATGAGCCGGAACTTGATTTTCTAAAAGTGCTTCTACAGCACCTCTACAAAGTCCTTCAGTAATCACATCATTCCATTCAGAAACAACAATCCCAAAGCGAAAGTCTTTCGCGTTTGGGATTGAATTTTTATCGTACTCTGATAAATTTTTATTTACAGTAGCCATTTGATCTCTATTTAAAATTTTAGATTATAATTTAAGTAGTTAAAGATACCATTTTGAAATCAAAAATACCTAGTCTCAAATTCAATCTTAAATCAATTTTAACTATTGCGCTAAACCAATTAAAACATCCGCTGAACCTGATTCCGGAGATCCATCGTAATTATCTTTAATATCATTTAGATATTTTAAAGCATCCGATTTATTACCCAAAGCCAATGCTGTTTTAGCTGCTTTTAATAAAAAACGTGGTGTAGTAAAATCATTTTTGTTTGTATTAGCTGCTTTAACATAAAAATCTAAAGCTTCTTTAGCTTGATTTTTTTCAGCATAAGCGTCTCCTATTGCTCCTTTAGCTAAAGCACCAAGAACAATATCATCCGACTTAAATTTATTTAAATACTCAATTGCTTCTGTATATTTTCCAGTATTCAAATACGCAATTCCAGCATAATAGTTCGCTAAATTACCAGCATCAGTTCCTGAATACTCATCTGCAATTTTCAAAAAACCAAATTTACCTTCAGCACCATTTAATGACAATTTATATAAAGAGTCGCTCGCTACACCATCAGTTGCTTTTTGAAAGTTTTGCTCTGCAAGAAACATTTCATTAGCCGCTTCTTCTTGTTTTGGTGAAGCAATAAAACGTTGATACGCCAAATAACCAATAGTAAATATCGCTGCTGCTGCAACTAATCCTATAATTATTTTTTGATTTTTAGCTACCCAATCCTCTGTCATTGAAGCCGTTTGATCTAATTTAGAAAAAACTTCAGCTGTTGTGCTGTCTTTTTCATCAATTACAGTTGCATTAACTGCATCATCTTTTACTTCTTTTTCTTTTGGTGCTTTATATCCTCGTTTATTGTACGTTGCCATTTTTTATTATTTAGTGAATCGCAAAAATAAAATTTTTATTCAAACCCACACAAGAAATATGCTTTAATATTAAAAAAAAACGTTATTAATGATTCTTTACTAGTTAAGGCAAATTATTTACCAGAGAAACAAACAGAAAAATGCTTTATATCGATAATTTTCGATAATTTGCACCCTCTTTAAAAAAATGGCCTAAAAACAGCAAAATTCTCAATACCAGCAAGCTTTATACATGTATTTAAAAAATATTTCCCTCTTCAATTACAAAAATTTTTCAGAAGCAAATTTTGATTTCGACACCAAAATAAACTGTTTTGTTGGCAAAAACGGCATTGGAAAAACTAATGTTCTCGATGCAATTTATCATTTATCTTACGGAAAAAGCTATTTTAATCCATTGGCTGTGCAAAACATCAAACATGGTGAAGAGTTTTTTGTAATTGATGCGACATTCGAAAAAAACGAGAGGAGTGAACAAATTGTTTGCAGTTTAAAAAAAGGGCAAAAAAAAATACTTAAACGAAATGGTAAATCCTATGATAAGTTTTCAGATCATATTGGTTTCATCCCTTTAGTGATTATATCACCAGCTGATAGAGATTTGATTGTTGAAGGAAGCGAAACTAGAAGAAAATTTATGGATAGTGTAATTTCGCAATTGGACGCTCAGTATTTACAGCAACTCATTCAATATCAAAAAGTAATCAACCAGCGTAATGCATTATTAAAATATTTTGCTTTAAACCATGTTTTTGAAAACGATACATTGTCTATTTATAATGAGCAACTAGACGGTTTAGGAAAATTTATTTTTGAAAAAAGAAAAGAATTTATCGAACAATTTATTCCTATTTTCAATAAGCACCATCAAGCAATAACAGGTTCACAAGAAAGCGTACGATTGGTATATGAAAGTCATTTATTCGAAAAAGAACTCCTCCTACTTTTGCAGGAAAACATCAATAAAGATCGGGCTTTGCATTATACAAGTGTCGGTATTCATAAAGATGATCTAGCTTTTGAAATCGACCATTACCCAATTAAAAAATTTGGTTCTCAGGGACAGCAAAAAACCTATCTTATCGCTCTGAAATTAGCGCAATTTGAATTTTTAAAAAAACAAAGTGGCGTAAAGCCCATTTTACTGTTTGATGACATCTTTGATAAATTAGATGAAAACCGAGTTTCAAAAATAATCGAAATGGTAAATAGCGATACTTTCGGTCAGCTTTTTATTTCTGATACGCATGCGGATCGCACAGAAGAAATTTTAAAATCTACACATCAATCCTATAAAATTTTCAATTTATAGTTTTATTTAAGACTTCATTAGCCTTGGCAAAGTGAAAAAATAACTAATTTAGCCTAATCATTTTAAAATTAAAACACCTTGAAATTCAATCTAAAAATACTCGTAATTATTTCCTTTATAATATTCTCGTGCAATGCACAAAACGCTAAGGACGTAAAAACAATAGAAGCAAAAGATTTTGCCGAAAAAATAGCCGAAACTCCAAATGCACAAATTTTAGATGTAAGAACTCCTGAGGAATTTTCGGGATCACACCTAGATAATGCCATAAATATTAATTGGTTAGGAAATAGCTTTGTGACAGATGTAGAAAAGATAGACAAAACAAAACCTGTTTTTGTGTATTGTAAAAGTGGCGGAAGAAGTCAAAATGCTGTTAATAAATTAGAAGAATTAGGTTTCAAAAACATTTATCAACTACAAGGTGGAATCTTGAAATGGGATGCTGCAGGCTTGTCTAAGCCAAGTGATAAAGTGAGCGGAATGTCTGTTCAAGAATACAACAAATTAGTAAATTCAGATAAAAAGGTACTTATTAATTTTTATGCAGAATGGTGCGCTCCTTGTAAAAAAATGGCTCCTTACCTTGCTAAAATGCAAAAAGAAGAAAATGAAAATGTTGTAATTATTAGATTAGATGCTGATAAAAACAAAACATTGATGGATGCACTGAAAATTAGTGAACTTCCTACATTATTTGTACATGAAAAAGGAGCGATAAAATGGAAACATTCTGGTTATATAAGTGAAGAAGACTTAAGAAAACAAATACAATAACCGAACATGCTTTCAAAAGAAACAATACAATTTCTAGACGATTTAAAAGCCAATAACAATAGAGATTGGTTTTTAGAAAACAAGAAAAGATATGAGGCCTTCAAAAAAGATTATCAGCAATTAGCAGCTTCCTTTCTAGACGCTCTGAAACCGCTTGATCCTTCCTTAGAAATGCTCGAAGTAAAAAATTGCACCTTTCGAATTAATCGAGACATTCGGTTTTCAAAAGACAAAACTCCCTATAAAACACATTTAGGACTTTGGTTCTCCTCAGGAAGTAAAGGTTTGAACCGTTCTGGATACTACATACATTTAGAAAAAGGCGCTAGTTTTATTGCAGGCGGACTTTACTGTCCTGAATCTGAAGACTTAAAAAAAATGCGTAAGGAAATTGCTTATTTCCATGATGATTTAGAAGCTATTCTTGAAGAAAAAAACTTTAAAACAGAATTTAAGGATTTTGATCGCAATGAAAAAAATACCCTGAAAAATCCACCTAGAGGTTACGAAAAAGAACATCCAGCTATTGAATTACTTAAATTAAAAAGTTTTGAATCCTCTCAAGCAATCGATTTTTTGTCCGTTTCCAAAAAAGACTTTGTTACTGTGATGAGTAGAAAACTAATAGCATTAAAACCTTTAAATGATTTTATAAATCGCGCCTTAACGTCGGAATAATTATAAATGAAAAAAAAGAAAATACTTTTTCTTGGAGAAACCTACAGAGCCGATGCAATTACTTGGATGAATGGTCTTCGGGAATTTGGCGATTTTGAAATTATTACGTGGGAATTAAAAACACCAAGCAATTCTAATCTAAACCGAATTTTAAGAATATTTGAGTTTCTATTTGCAATTTTTAAAATAAAGAAAATTAGCCGACTCCAAAAACCGGATATGATTATTGCTGAACGAACCACCAGTTATGGTTTTCTTGCTGCCTTATCTGGCGTAAAACCTGTAGCGATTGCTCAACAAGGCAGAACTGATTTATGGCCTGAAAAATCATTTTCGTTTCATTTAAAAAAAATGATTCAAAAATATGCATTTCAAAAAGCCGATTTAATACATGCTTGGGGACCCGTAATGACGGTTTCTATGAAGGAGAGAAATGTAGCTATGAAAAAGGTTTTGGTTCTACCAAAAGGAATTGATCTCAAAAAATTTAAAAATATAAATAGCGCTAATCCATCAAAAATTAATGCAGTACTAACTCGTTCTTTATTGCCTGAATACTGTCATGATACTATCCTTAAAGCTTTTTCATTGCTAAATGAAAAAGGTATAGATTTCTCCCTTACAATTATTGGAGACGGAAATCAATTGACAAATTTGAAAGATTTAGCCCGAAATTTAAATATTGAAAAGAAAGTTAATTTTACGGGAAGAATTGCTAATACCGAATTACCCAAAATACTTCAAAAATCAAATTTTTACATCAGTATGCCAATAACAGAAGGTGTTTCGGCCTCTTTATTTGAAGCTATGGCTTGCAATTGTTTTCCCATTGTTACCGATATTCCTGGAAATAGATCTTGGATTCAACATCGTAAAAACGGACAACTTATTCCAATTGATGATTATGAAAAGCTTGCCTCGGAATTAATATGGTCCTTTGAAAACAAGAATTTTAGAGAAGAAGCCGTAGTAAAAAATAGAAAATTTGTAGAAAAAAATGCAGATTATAATATAAATATGAAAATCATTTCTGAAAGATATCACGAGTTAATCAATACTACTAAGAATTAAAAACGAGAAATAATTCTATTGAAATTTTCAATTGAATAAGATATTATTTTTTGATTCAGTTTCAAAACATTCCCTCAAATATTTCAAAATTCATAATTGAGAAAATAATAAATTAAACATTCATAAAATTAAAAAACACATCTATGAATGAAAAATTATCCAACTAAATTATAATTATTACTTTTGGATTAAGAATTCAAAAAAGCAAACACTTTCATGGACATACAACATCAATTTTCTTTAAAAAAACACAATACTTTTGGCATTGAAGCCAAAGCAAAACAGTTTGTAGCCATTCACACACTTGAAGAACTAAAAGACATTTTAGAGTTAAAAAAATCTGATAAAAAATTCATTTTAGGAGGAGGAAGCAATATGCTTTTGACAAAAGACATAGATGCCCTTGTAATACATATCGATTTAAAAGGCAAAAAAATTATAAAAGAAAATGAAGATTTTGTTTGGGTTGAAAGTCAAGCGGGAGAAAACTGGCATGAATTTGTTCTTTGGACCATTGATCACAATTTTGGTGGTTTAGAAAACATGTCATTGATCCCGGGAAATGTAGGCACCACTCCTGTTCAAAATATAGGAGCTTATGGAACTGAAATCAAAGACACCTTCGTTTCATGTGAAGCCATTGCAGTAAAAGATCAGGTAATAAAAAACTTTACAAAAGAAGAATGCCGTTTTGGATATCGAGAAAGCATCTTCAAAAACGAGGCAAAAGACCAATACATCATTACTTCAGTTGTTTTTAAATTAACCAAAAACAATCATCAAATTAATACTTCCTACGGAGACATAATTAGTGAATTAGCAAAAAACAACATAACTAATCCTTCCTTAAAAGAGGTTAGCAATGCAGTAATTGCTATTCGTCAAAGTAAATTACCCGATCCTAAGGAGTTAGGAAATAGCGGTAGTTTTTTTAAAAATCCAATTCTTTTGAAATCAGAATTCGAACCAATAAAGCAGCAATTTCCAGAAATGAAATATTATGAAATTTCTGAAACTGAAGTTAAAGTTCCTGCTGGATGGCTAATAGAACAAGCTGGATTTAAAGGGAAGCGTTTTGGAGACGCAGGAGTTCATAAAAATCAAGCTTTAGTTTTAGTCAATTATGGCAATGCTACTGGAGCAGAAATCCTACAGGTTTCAAGGAATATTCAGGAAACTATTTTGAAAAAATTTGGTATTCGTATAGAAGCAGAAGTCAATATTATTTAAAAAAAATAATAGTATTCTATTCAAAATTTTTTTGCTTGATAAACAGTTTTTTTCAAAATTTAAATTCTTTAATAATAAAAATTCCACCATGTTTACACCAGACATATACAAAAATGAGAATCCGGAAGAAGTAAATAAATTTCTAGAGGAGAATAGTTTTGGCATATTGATCAATCAGACTAACGGAAAATTGTGGGCCACTCATATACCGCTTGAACTTGCGATTAATAATGAAGGGAAAACCATTTTAGAAGGTCATATCGCTAAGGAAAATCCACAATGGGAAGGCTTTAAGCAAAACGAAGAAGTTTTAGCAATTTTTTCTGGACCAAATTCATATATATCTTCTTCATGGTATGATCATGAAAATGCGCCAACTTGGAATTATATTGCCGTACATGTATATGGAAAAATAAAAATAATTGAAGGTGAAGCCGTTGTAAATTCGTTAAAAAGATTAGTGGATAAACACGAACAGCAGTCTGAAAAACCAATTCGTATAGAAGATTTATCTTCAAAAACGATGAGACAAGTTAATGGAATTGTTGCTTTTGAAATTGAAATTGAAGAAATTCAAGCCACTCGCAAGATGTCACAAAATCGAGACGAGAAAAATTATCAGAATATTATTCTAGAATTAGAGAAAAAAAACACAACTGAGTCTATTGCCACAGCAAAAGAGATGAAAAAATGTCCTTATGAAAAACTTTAAAATTCATAAATTTATAATTTACTAATGATAATTGTATTTCATACCTTTGCACTTTCTTAAAATTAAGGAAATAAAATTACACTAAACTCTGATGCTTATTATCATTCTTTACATTTTTATATTTATTGTTGCAGTTCAAATTTTGTATTATTTGGGTATCTTTAGCAAATTTGCTTTTGCAAAAACGCAACAGACAACACCAAATACGCTCCCTATTTCAGTTATCGTATGTGCTAAAAATGAGCAAGAAAACATAGTTCGTTTTATTCCTCTCCTTGCTGAACAGAACTATTCAAACTTTGAAATCGTATTAATTGATGACGCTTCAAGCGATAATACTTTGGCTATTTTTGAAGAATTTGAGAAGCAATATTCTAATATTAGATTAGTAAAAGTTCAAAATAACGAAGCCTTTTGGGGAAACAAAAAATATGCTTTGACATTAGGAATTAAAGCAGCTAAAAAAGAATATTTACTCTTTACAGATGCCGATTGTTATCCCACTTCAAAAGATTGGATAACCGCTATGAGTGCTCAATTTACGGCACAAAAAACAATAGTTTTAGGATATGGTAAGTATGAAAAGATAAACAACTCGTTTTTAAATAAAATAATTCGTTTTGAAACTTTATTAACTGCAATTCAATATTTTTCATGGGCAAAAGCAGGACATCCTTACATGGGTGTAGGTAGAAATTTAGCGTACAAAAAAGAAGAGTTTTTTAATGTAAACGGTTTCATAGATCACATGAGAGTTCGTTCTGGAGATGATGATTTATTTATCAATCAAGCTGCGAATTCTAAGAATACAACTATCGCATATACACCAGAAAGCATTACACTTTCTAAACCAAAAACTACGTATAAGGATTGGTTGATTCAGAAAAGAAGACATATTGCTACTGCGAATTATTACAAAAAATTTGACAAGTTTCAATTGGGACTTTTCTATTTCTCGCAACTAACTTTTTTAATACTTTCAATAGTATTATTAGCAATACAATTTGAATGGATTGTGGTACTCCTATTAATCGGTTTTCGTTACCTTATAACTTGGCTGGTGATCGGATTTTCTGCTGGAAAATTAAAAGAAAAAGATGTCGTATATTGGTATCCGGTAATTGAAATAGTATTAATATTTACGCAAATCAATATATTTGTAACAAATATATTCTCAAAACCAATACATTGGAAATAAAAAATCAAATAGAAAAAGCAAAACAAGGTGATCAAGTTGCTTTCACTTTTCTATTGAATCATTATTGGAACGAAGTGTATGGTTTCATGCTAAAACGTACTGAAAATGAAACCAACGCAGAGGATATAACTATTGAAACATTCTCAAAAGCTTTTGATAAAATTGCTTCCTACAACTCAGAATTTCAGTTTAACACTTGGTTGATTGCTATTGCAAAAAATGTTCATATCGATATTTTACGCAAAAAGAAAGCCAGTTTATTCGTAGAAATCACAGACGAAGAAGACCAACAAGCTTACAATATTGCCGATACTACTCCGTCTGCAGAGGACAAATTAATCACAGAACAAAATTTATCTTTATTACTGCAGTTTATCAAAGAATTGAAGCCACATTATCAAGAAGTAATTCAGTTACGCTACTTTCAGGAAATGACTTATCAAGAAATAGCCACTAAAATTAATGAACCCTTGAGCAATGTTAAAGTAAAATTACTTCGTGCTAAAAAATTACTGGCTGAAATAATTCAGAAAAAAAAATAATTTACTTTCAATTATTTTACACCAACAAATTCATTTCCCTCCTTAATTCGTACTATTTTAATTATAAAAAACACTATCTTTTTTTTATACAATTAAAATTATATAGCATTGAAAATTAACACTATACATCTTTTTTTAAGTAAAAAATTAATTAGCAATAATTAGATAAAATGATGTAATATTGAAATTTTAATTACTATAGTAGTTAAATAAGTGTATAATATCTACGATTATATTAAAATAATTACTAAATTCACATAAATAAAATAAACCCCTTGATGATTTTAAAAAAACATGCTTATGATCTGAATGTTACTTAACCATTAAACCCACTAATTATGTCAAAATTAAGCATCTACGAAACCAGTTGGTTGAACCTTGTTTTTGAGAACAGAAACAAAGAATACGGAGCCTATCAACTCCGTAAGGAAAGTAATAAAACCTTACTATTTGCCCTTTTAATGGGGGTATTATTTTTATTTGGAACTATAAGTATTCCTAGATTCTTAAATTATTTTAGTGCTGATTCTTCAGAAAACGTAAGTACTCCTGATTTTACTAATACTATAGTACAAATTAATGAGATCATTCCAAACCAAGTTAAACCCAACGAATCAGTTCCGGCGGTAAAAAGTAATACAACAGAAGTACCAATTATAAAAAAACAATTAGTAAATCCAGAAATCGTACAAGCCGCGCAAGCTACACAAGACGTTCCTAAAAATACTGATAACCAAAGTACTACAACTGTTGTAAATGATGGAACTGGAATAACAGGAGTAAATCCTACTGCAGGCACAACAAGCGGAACAGATAACACTAATGGTACTGATTTAGGCAATACTATTGTCGCTAGTGTAGCACTAGACAAACTTCCTGAATTTCCGGGTGGTATTAATAAATTCTATGTTTATGTTGGTAATAATTTTGAAAAACCAGAAATAGAAAACACAAGTAACATTCGCATTTTTGTCTCTTTTGTGATCGAAAAAGATGGAAGTATGACCGACATTCAAGTAAAAAAAGATCCAGGTTATGGATTAGGAAAAGAAGCGATTCGAGTTTTGAAATCATTACGAACCAAATGGACGCCTGGAATGATTGATGGAAAAGCAGTTAGAACAGCTTATAATCTTCCTATTATCATAAAAATGGAGTAAATTATTAATTGAAAATATTTTAATAAAAGCAGCATCTATAAGTGCTGCTTTTATTGTTTAGATTCTTTTTAGGAAAACCTCTTTAGCACTACAAAAAGTTCTAACCTAGCCCTGATAGAGCCGATATCCTTGTAGCATCGCGGAGAGATAAAGGGGAAAGCAGGACAACTATTTGTAAAAAAACGAAAAAAATCTGCTTTAAATATATCTATTTACATTGCTTTAAATAAAAGGACAAACGAATCCACAAATAGACTACAATCGTTATCTTTGCACTTTGAAAATTGATATATGGAAACTGTTTTAGAAAATACTTTACCGGTTGGAAAACCGAAATGGTTGAAGGTGAAACTACCAATAGGCCAAAAATACACTGAACTTAGAGGATTAGTTGATAAATATAGTCTGAATACAATTTGCACCTCAGGAAGTTGTCCAAATATGGGAGAATGCTGGGGAGAAGGAACGGCAACTTTCATGATATTGGGAAATATTTGCACTCGTTCTTGTGGTTTTTGTGGTGTAAAAACCGGAAGACCAGAAACCGTAGATTGGGATGAACCTGAAAAAGTAGCTCGCTCGATAAAAATCATGAATATCAAACATGCGGTAATTACAAGTGTAGATAGAGATGATTTGAAAGATGGTGGATCTATTATTTGGATAGAAACGGTAAAAGCGATTCGAAGAATGAATCCTACTACTACTCTAGAAACATTAATTCCAGATTTTCAAGGAATCGAAAGAAATATAGATCGTATTGTAGAAGCCAACCCAGAAGTTGTTTCTCACAACGTAGAAACCGTTCGAAGACTAACACGTGAAGTTCGTATACAAGCAAAATACGATAGAAGTCTAGAAGTTTTAAGATACCTGAAAGAAAAAGGAATTAATAGAACAAAATCCGGGATCATGCTTGGACTAGGAGAACAGGAAGAAGAAGTTTATCAAACCATGCGTGATTTACGTGAAGCTAATGTAGATATTGTGACTATTGGTCAGTACTTGCAACCTAGCAAAAAACATTTACCTGTAAAAGAATTCATAACTCCAGAGCAATTTAAAAAATATGAAGATTATGGATTAGAACTTGGATTCCGTCATGTAGAAAGTGGTCCTTTAGTTCGTTCTTCTTACAAAGCTCAAAAACATATACTATAATACAATGGTATAACATCATAAGTTAAAATTCTGAAGATTTTAACTTATGGTGTTTTACTTTAAGAACCTACACTTTCCTACTTATGATAAGAATCGCTATAAATGGTTTTGGAAGAATTGGGCGCAATTTATTTCGCTTACTCTTAAATCATCCTAACATTGAAGTAATAGCCATAAATGATATTGCGGATACAAAAACAATGGCTCACTTAATAAAATACGACAGCATTCACGGTGTTTTACCAAATGTTGTAAGTAGTGATAAGGAAGGAATTATAATTGATGACAAACACTTTTTATTTTTTCATGAAAAGAGTATTCTAAATTTAGATTGGAAAAGTTTAAATATTGACTTTGTTATTGAATCTACAGGAAAATACAAAACTTTTGAAGATTTAAATAATCATATTTTAGCTGGAGCCAAAAAGGTAATTCTTTCTGCACCGTCTGAAGTTGACACTATAAAAACAGTAGTTTTAGGGGTGAATGAAAACATACTTGATGGTTCAGAAACGATTATATCAAATGCCAGTTGCACTACTAATAATGCAGCACCTATGATAAAGGTAATCAATGAGCTTTGCGGTATTGAGCAAGCTTATATAACCACTATACACTCCTATACAACAGATCAAAGTTTACACGATCAACCTCATAAAGACTTGCGTCGCGCCCGTGGAGCAAGCCAATCAATTGTCCCTACAACAACTGGAGCTGCAAAAGCATTAACAAAAATTTTCCCCGAATTTGAAGGTAAAATTGGGGGTTGTGGTATTCGTGTCCCAGTGCCAGATGGTTCATTGACCGATATTACTTTTAATGTAAAAAGAGCGGTAACAATAGAAGAGATCAATAAAGCTTTTAAAGTTGCTGCACAAACCAGCCTGAATGGCATTTTAGACTATACTGAAGATCCAATTGTATCAGTAGATGTAATTGGCAATAAAAATTCTTGTATATTTGATGCTCAGCTAACTTCAGTAATTGACAAAATGGTAAAAGTCGTTGGTTGGTACGATAATGAAATAGGGTATTCCTCCAGGATAATTGATTTAATTCTTTTGACTAATTTAAAAAAGCCATAAAAATAAGAGTCATAAAATTGGTAACAAATGAAATGGTCTTTCGTTTATTTACTTTTTTTAACTTCGTTACTATATTCTCAACAACGCGAGAAAATAGATAGCACAGCTTACTATGTTAGCTTAAACTACCCTTTAGTTGACAATAACAATTACAAAGAAGCACTATCAAATACTCAGAAAAAGATAGTAAAAGCAGAAAGAAGCAATAATATCAAAGAGCAAGCTTCAGAAAATTATAATTTAGGAAAACTATATTATGATTTAAAAAAATACAATGATGCTATTGGGACACTTCTTAAAAGTGCTTCACTGTATTCTTCGTTAAAACCAAACACAAAACAAGTTGCGACATTATACACAATAGCAATGTGTTATATAGAAAAAGAAGACTTTAGCAATGCCGAAATCTTCTTAAACAAAGCCAAAGTAATTCAAGATTTTTTAAAGATACCTGATACTGCCGAATTATTCTCTCTTCAAAAAGGAATATTATACAAGTCCGAAAATAAATTGGATGAAGCTTTAACAATATTTAAAACCATAATAGCAAAACCTGATAACAGTAGTAATTTAAATTCGAAAATAGAAGCGCTTTATCAAACTGGCTATATTGAAAATCAAAACAACAGAAGTAATTTAGCGCTGAATTATTTATATAAAGCACTAGAATTAGGTGATAATTCAGATAATTTAGAACAGCGATCTAATATTTTATTGGCCCTTAGTACCGTTTATGAAAAAATTCTAGATAAAAGCACTGCCTACTCCTATTTAAAACAACATCTGAATTTAAAAGAGCGTATTACTATTAGAAATAATAAAAGACTCGGAATAGATGATTATACCAAATTCAAACAATCACAACGATTAAAAGAAATTATTCAGAATAACAATGAGATTAAGGAACAGGAAAAAACAAGTAAATTTTCTAAACTGATCAGCATCTTAGCTATAGCTTTAATCTCAATATTGTCTTTGTTAAGTCTTTCTTTATACAAGAACAATATCATTAGAAATCAATCAAATTTATTATTACAAGAAAAAAATAACGAGCTAGAAATTGCAAAAAACAAAGCCGAAAAAGCATCAAAAGCAAGATCTGAATTTCTTTCTACTGTGAGTCATGAACTTCGAACACCATTAAACGCCATTAATGGAATTGCACATTTACTATTAGAAGAAAAACCGAAAAAAAACCAATTGGATTATTTGCATTCTTTAAAATTTTCGGGAGATTATTTGACAAAGTTTATCAATGAAATATTAGAAATAAATAAAATAGAATCTGATAAATCTGAAGTAGAACAAACTAATTTTAATTTAAAGCAACTGCTATTTGACATTAAAAATTCTTTAAAAGAATTAGCTGTCGCAAATAACAACGATTTAGTACTAAAAATTGATGAGGGAATACCCGATTATCTAATTGGAGATCCAACAAAATTATCTCAAATAATACTAAACTTGATTAATAACGCGCTAAAGTTTACAAAGAATGGTACAATCCAATTAATTACCAATCTTGAAATGTTAGAAGATAAAATAGCCACGCTTTATTTTGAAATTAATGATACTGGAATTGGAATACCTGAGGACAAATTAAGTAGTGTTTTTGATAGTTTCTCCCAAGGCTCAATAGAAGTGAACCGAAAGTATGGAGGCACAGGATTGGGCTTAACTATTGTAAAAAAATTAATTAAAATCCTTGGAGGTAAAATAAAGTTAACAAGTATTGTAGGCAAAGGCTCTACTTTTTCTTTCAAATTAGCTTTTGAAATAAGCCAAAGCCCAGTAGAAGTAAAAGTGCTTCCAAAAATTGATTATGATTTTAAATTAATAAATAAAAAGATATTAGTAGTTGAGGATAATAAAATCAATCAAATGATCACTCGTAAAATGCTACATAATAAGAAAATTATATGTGAGATAATTGATAATGGAGAAGATGCAATTGATTGGGCTAGGAATAATAAATTTGATTTAATACTGATGGACGTTCACTTACCCGGAATTAACGGAACTGTTGCTACAGAACACATTCGTAGTTTTGATAAAACTACACCTATTATAGCACTTACAGCTATTTCGCTTCACGAAAACCGCGAAATGCTTTTATCCTTTGGGATGAATGAAGTAATAACTAAACCGTTCGTCCCAGAGGATTTTTATAGCACAATCGCAGAATATATTTAGTCTATTAATAGTTTAAAATTAATTCTCTAATAAGTTTTCTTACTTTAGGTTCTGCTCCTTTAGCAGCCTCTAATACTTCATCATGAGAAATAGTTCCAATACTTTCTTCGTCACCCATATCTGTTATTACAGAAATACCAAATGTTTCTAAATCCATATGGCGCGCTACGATTACTTCTGGAACAGTTGACATTCCCACACAATCAGCACCCAAAATTTTCACCATTCTATATTCGGACAAAGTCTCAAAAGTAGGACCTTGTAAGCCTAGATAGATTCCTTCTTGCACTTCTATATTCAAGTTTTTTGCTAAAGCTTTACTGGTAGCAATCATCTTTCTAGAATAAGGCTCGCTCATATTTACAAAACGAGGTCCAAAACGCTCATCGTTTTTGCCACGCAAAGGATGTTCTGGAGTCATATTAATGTGATCTGTAATCATCACAATAGATCCTACTTTATAGTTTGGATTTACTCCACCAGAAGCATTTGAGACTACTAATTTATCAATTCCTAAAAATTTCATTACTCGCACCGGAAAAGTAACTTCAGTCATAGAATATCCCTCATAAAAATGAAATCTTCCTTGCATAGCAACTACTTTTTTAGAACCAATGGTTCCGAATACTAAGGCTCCTTTATGACCCTGAACGGTTGAAACTGGAAAATTTGGAATCTCATTATACGGTAAAATGTACTCAATTTGCATTTCATCGGTAAAACTCCCTAATCCTGATCCTAAAATAACACCATATTCTGGCTTAAAATTGATCTTCTCGTTGATATAACTAACGGTTTCTTGTACTTGTTCCCACATAATTTATAATTGTTTTATCAAATTTCTCACTATCACACAGAAAAGAACTTTTTATGGGCAAATAGAAAAGCTGTTCTTTTGGCAAACTTCCTTTCAAACGCATATAATCTTTCTCGGTAGTAATAATAATATTGTTTTGAGCTATTTTTTTTATTTCTAAAATGTCTTTATCAGTAAAATTATGATGATCTGGAAAAGACAAACAGACTTTATTATTATTTTGTAAATGTTCAAAAAAAGGTTCTGGCTTTGCAATTCCTGCAATTACTATTTTGGGTGTTGATTGCAGTTCATTAAGGTTTAACTTTAGATTTTCGCTAAAAATAAATGTATCATACGCTATAAAAGTAAAGTATAATTCTTGATCTAAAGAAATATTCAACTTGTTTCTGATTTTGTTTTTCTCCTCTGATGAAAGCGTATCAGGACATTTAGTTACAATGACAACATTCGCTCTTTTTACCCCACTTCTGCTTTCTCTTAAATTTCCTGCTGGCAATATAAAATCATCTGAAAATAAATCTCCATAAGAAGTTAGCAAAATATAAAATCCAGCTTTTACTTTTCGGTGTTGAAAAGCATCATCTAATAAAATAACTGCTGGCTTGTCTTTTTGGTTAAGTAATTGCTTAATCCCATTTTGTCTATCAGTATCAACAGCAACTTGAATTTCTTTAAATTTTTCAAAAAATTGAAAAGGTTCGTCACCAAGAATAACAGCAGTCGCAGTTTGATCAGCCAAAATAAAACCTTTCGATTTCCTTTTATAACCTCTACTAAGAGTGGCTACTTTATATTGTTTAGAAAGCAAACGAATTAAATATTCTATTTGAGGCGTTTTACCAGTCCCTCCAACACTAAGATTTCCCACTGCAATAATTGGCAAATCAAAAGAATAGGATTTTAAAATCCCTTTATCAAAAAGAAAATTACGAATACTTGTGATTATACCATACAAAATGGAAATTGGAAACATTATTTTTCTAAGTAAATTCATAAAACAAATATAAAAAGATAAGCTACCAATTCACGAATAAAACGGTTCAAATATTAAAAAAACATCGTTTATGCTTATATTTGAAAGTACAAATCGCTAAGATTCTCATTTAGTCAAACATACACTTTTCTCTTAAATAGATTCTTAAAAAATTTGATGATTTATAAATGCAAAACAATTAATAATGAGTAAAATAAAAGACATTCTTTCTATTCTGGAGGAAATGGCGCCGCTTGCTTACGCTGAAGATTTTGATAATGTAGGTTTATTAGTTGGAGATCAAAATAATGAAGCAACGGGAGTTTTAGTTTGTCATGATGCGCTAGAAAGCATAATTGATGAAGCCATAGCAAAAAAATGCAATCTTGTAGTTTGTTTTCATCCTATATTATTTTCTGGCTTAAAAAAAATAACAGGCAAAGATTATGTAGAACGCTCGATTATCAAAGCTATAAAAAATGATATTGCTATATATGCAGTTCATACTGCTTTAGACAATCATCAAAATGGAGTGAATAAAATTTTCTGTGATGCGCTTGGTTTAATAAATACTAAAGTTTTAGTTCCAAAGGAAAATTTCATTCGGAAACTAGTGACTTATACAATTGCTGAAAATGCAGAAAAAGTTCGAAAAGCACTCTTTGATGCTGGCGCTGGAAATATAGGAAATTATGAAGATTGCAGTTTCAATTCAAAAGGCATAGGAACTTTTATGGGAAATGAAAATAGCAATCCTAAATTAGGAGAGCGATTTGAATTTGTTCAAACAGAGGAAATTAAAATTGAAGTTACTTTTGAAAAACATTTAGAAAATAAAATATTAAAAGCATTGTTTCAAAATCATGCTTATGAAGAAGTGGCGTATGAAATTTACGATTTAAAAAACCAGCATCAAAATATTGGTTTAGGAATGATTGGTGAATTGAAAGAACCAATGAAAGAAAAAGATTTTTTACTATTTGTAAAAGAAAAAATGCAATCAGAAGGGATAAGGCATTCTAACTTTATCGGAAAAGAAGTAAAAAAAATAGCCGTTCTTGGTGGAGCTGGAAGTTTTGCCATAAAAAATGCAATTCAAGCTGGCGCAGATGTATATTTGACCGCTGATTTGAAGTATCATGAGTTTTATCAAGCCGAAAATCAACTTTTATTGGCAGATATTGGACATTTTGAAAGCGAACGCTATACAAAAAATTATATTGTTGAGTATCTTCGAAAAAAAATCCTTAATTTTGCCGTTATTTTATCAGAAGAAAATTCAAATCCAGTTAAGTACTTATAGAATATGACGAATACGAAAGAATTAAGTGTTGAGGACAAGTTAAGAGCGATTTACGATTTACAACTTATTGACTCCAGAATTGACGAAATTAGAAACGTAAGAGGAGAGCTTCCTTTAGAAGTTGAAGATTTAGAAGATGAAGTGGCTGGTTTAAGTACGCGTTCAGAAAAATTGAAAGGAGAACTTGAAGTAATTGAGGACCTTATCAAAGTAAAAAAGAATGCCATTGAAGACCACAAAGAGTCTATCAAAAAATATACGAAACAACAAGAAACGGTTCGTAACAACAGAGAATTTAATTCGCTGACTAAAGAAATAGAATTTCAAGAATTAGAAATTCAATTGTCTGAAAAGCAAATTAAAGAAATGAAAGCTTCTATGGAACACAAGAAGGAAGTAATTGCAAGCTCTAAAGAAAGATTAGAAGCAAAATCAAATCACTTAAAGCATAAAAAATCTGAGCTAGACGCTATCATGGCTGAAACAGCAAAAGAAGAGGCATTCTTATCTGAGAAATCTCAAGAATTCCAAGCTTTAATTGAAGAAAGATTATTGAAAGCATATACAAGAATCAGAACTAGTGTTCGTAATGGTTTAGCTGTTGTATCTATCGAAAGAGGAGCGTCTGCAGGATCATTCTTCACTATTCCGCCACAGACTCAAGTAGAAATTGCTTCGAGAAAGAAAATCATCACAGACGAACACTCTGGAAGAATATTAGTAGACAGCATGCTAGCTGACGAAGAAAAAGAAAAAATGGATCAATTATTTGCTAAGTTTTAATTACATTAAAGTCCCGATTTACATCGGGACTTTTTTTTATATTATATTTGGTCTGCTTTGCAGACTTTTTTTGTTTGTATAGTTTGATAATTTTATTACATGAAAAAGAGTTTTTATATTTTGTTAACTAAATCAATTGGTGCTTACATCAATCTTATGAGCTATGTTTTTCCTGATAAAGCTATTCAAATAGCACATGGATTTTTTAGCCAACCTAGAAAAGGAAAAATCAATAGCAACAAAATTCCTAAAACACTACAAGGTGCAATTCGAGACACAATAATTGATAATGATAATGTAATACAAACCTACATTTGGAAAGGAAACGATACCAATATATTACTTATTCATGGTTGGGAAAGCAATTCATCTAGATGGAAAAAAATGCTACCCTATCTTATCGACTCAGGAAGTACCATAATTGCTATTGATGGACCAGGACAAGGAATGTCAAGCGGAAAAGAATTTACCGTACCAAAATATGCAGAATTTATTGATATTGTTGCTAAAAAGTACCAACCTCAATATATGATTGGTCACTCTATGGGAGGAAAAACAAGTTTGTACTATCAATATAAACACCAAAACCCTAATATTCAAAAAATGGTAATTCTAGGTGCGCCTAGTGATTTTGTTATTATTTTAAAAAACTTTACTAATCTATTAAGATTGAACAATAAAGTTACACAAGCTTTAAAAAACAAATACACGCAGGTATTGGATAAAAATTTAGATGAATTTGCATCAAAAGAATTTGTTTCCAATAATGAAACTAAAGGATTTTTAGCGCATGATGTTGATGATACTATTGTCTTATTTACAGAAGGAAAAAAAATAGCCTCCGCATGGAAAGACGTTCATTTTGAAGAAACAAAAGGCCTTGGTCACAAATTACATGATGAGGAATTGTATAAAAAAGTAAGTGCCTTTTTATTTGATTCAAAGGACTAAAATCCATAATTTTTAATAGTGCATTTTAAAAAAGTGTGAGTGTTTCAAAAATAATATTGACTATTTTAAACACTTAAGATATATAAGAATGCCTAAATTTTAATTTGCTGTAGTTTCTATTTCAAATTTATGAATTAGATTAATTAGGTTTTAAAACTTTAAGGGATTTTTGATATTTATTGACATTTGTGATAAACAACTTTAAAGTTGAATGTCAAATCACTTTCCTACCCAAACATCATTTTTAAAAAAGAGTTTAAGAAACCGATAAAGAAATTTGCTTACTTTTGCACTATGGAAGAAAATTTAAAACGCCTCAATAAATTCATAGGAGAAACAGGATATTGCTCTCGTCGTGAAGCCGATAAAATTATTGAAGAAGGTCGCGTTACCATTAATGGAATCGTACCAGAATTAGGAACCAAAGTATCTCCTAATGATGAAGTGCGTATTGATGGTAAATTGATAAGAGAAAAAAATGAAAAACCAGTATACCTTGCTTTCAACAAACCAGTAGGTATAGAATGTACTACTAATTTAGAAGTTCGCAATAATATAGTTGATTATATAAACTATCCCACTCGTATTTTTCCAATTGGACGATTAGACAAAGCAAGTGAAGGATTGATTTTTATGACCAATGACGGTGACATTGTAAATAAAATTTTAAGAGCGAGAAACAATCACGAAAAAGAATATACCGTAACAGTAAACAAATTAATTACGGACCGATTTATAGAAAAGATGGGAAATGGAGTTCCTATTTTAGATACTGTAACCAAAAAGTGCAAAGTAGAGAAAATTAGTTCTACCACATTCAAAATTATACTTACACAAGGTTTAAATCGCCAAATTCGTAGAATGACCGAGTATTTAGGTTATGACGTTGTAGCGCTTAAGCGTATTCGAATCATTAATATTTCACTTGATATTCCTGTGGGTCGTTTTAGAGATTTAACGGATGCTGAAATTTTAGAAATGAATCAATTGATTGAGCCTTCAATTAAAACAGAAGAAGGAAGTTTACCTAAACCAGAAGCATCACCAAACAGAAGAAAAACCGAATTTATAAAAAGGGATGATCCTCGATTTAAGAAAAGAGGAGAATATTAAAAAGCAAAAAAGCGTTTCAAAATCTGAAACGCTTTTTTTATATGCTATTGAAATATATTTATTTTTGATTCTCTAAATTCTGGTAATATAAATTTTTAGAAAGGAATGATTTATTTTGATTTATTTCAATTCTTCTTTCCACTAATTCTTCCATGTACTCCCCTGATAATTTATTTTCTTCAAAATAAGATCTTCGCACTTTATCGTTAAAATTAAGTTCACTTAAAAAAACGGGTTCAATTCCTCTTTTAGAATTAATATTGTAGATTGTTATCAAATTACCCCAATTTACACAAGCACAAAGCATTAATAAACCATACAAGTACCAAAGCATTACATTAAATAAATAGGCATTTGTTTTATGATTTTTAATTTTTAAATAAAGATAAACGAGTCCAATTAAAATAATGGCTAAGAAAGCAAAAACTCCTAATCGCTTGTAAGTCAATCCGAAATGGCAAACGTATTCATAATTCTTGATTGCTGAACTAAACACTAAAACTGCATTTAAAAAAATCCAAATTTTAGCCAAAACTTTGAGAAAATTCGCCTTATCATCAAAATTAAAACTTTTCTTAAAATAGAATAAAAGGACACCAATTGCCATAAATATAGAGAGCATCACAGAATTAACTCCATCATGAGTTGCGGAACTTAAAGAAGATGTTTCTTGTATTTGAAAAAACTGCTCATAATTGTATGCTGCAATAAAAAACAGTAACATTACATTTAAAATAATTAAAGAGATTTCACCACTTTTTCGTTCAAAGTCTAAATCTAAAAATGAAAAACTTGGTGTAATTTCACTTTGAGATTCTGAGGTAAATAAATTCTGCAATTTTAAATTTAAGGAATAATTGTAATTAGGAACCCAATAATTCCAAAAAGAAAAAGATATATAAAACCCTAATAGAGTTGTAAAAAAAACAGCTGTAAAGTCAAAATCAATTTCATATCGCAAAAAACCAGAAAAAACATTACTGGCATATGTATAAACAGTAAAAAAAACAACCATGAAAACCAAGGGAATCAATACATAAGCAATTGCTTTTTTTAACGTATTACTTCCAATTTTAGTTTCTGGAAGCCATTCCTTAAATAAAAAAGGTCTTACTAAAGAAGAAAAAAAGTTAATAAATATGATCGGTATAGACAGAATTGTTTTTAGTTTAATTTCTTGATTTTCAAATTGAAGAAAGAGTATAGAAAAAAACAATGCAAAAAAAGAAGCGGCGTCACCAAACCATGCGTATGAAGCAGTAGCTAGTACTGAAGTTAAAGATAAAATTTTAAAAGTAAAGGTCTTATTCTTAGCATTATAATTAATCAAAGCTATTAAAAATAAGGCAAAAAAAGCTAAATTAATACCTAAGCCTTCTTTGTAAAATAAGCTAAAAAATAGCAATGTTGAGCTAAAAATCAAAGTATGTTTTTTCATGTTTAAATATTTAAAAGTACTTTGAATTTCAAAGTAATTAGTTAAAAAAAAGGGGTTATTTATTTTTTATTAATTTTTCAAGACTATTAAGGTGAGAAACAAAAGAAGCTCTACCAAAATTAGTAACTCTATAGGAAGTTTTAGGCTTTTTGCCCACGAATTCCTTTTTAATTTCTATGTAATCTAATTTATTTAGAGCAGCAGAATGGCTAGCCAAATTTCCGTCTGTTACATTTAATAAAGACTTCATTTCGGTAAAATCGATCCAATCATTGACCATAAGGACAGACATAATCCCTAAACGGACTCGACTATCAAAATCTTTATTTAATTTATCGATTATTCCCATTTTATTTATATTTTTTGAACATTATCAAACCATAGAGAATATGCAAAACACCAAATCCTATTCCCCAAAAAATGAGACCTTTTCCTAAATAAAAAAGGGAGACACACCCCAAAATTATTTCACAAAAACCTAAATATTTAATATCAGAAAATGTGTATTTTTCAGCATTTATTAAAGCTAAACCATAAAATAACAAGGTAGAGGGTGCAATTAAAGCTAATAAATTATGATATAGAAGAGCTACACAAAAAACTCCACCAACAGTCAAAGGTAAAATTAGATTAATTATCAATTTCTTGGTAGTATTGGTCCAGATAGGAATATTTAATTTTTTACTTTTTCTGTAAGTAAAAAAAATTCCTGATACTAAGCCTAAAACTAAAATAGAACCTCCAATAAAAGCCAACTCCATAATAAAATCTAAACTATAGCTTACCTCTTTACTATCAAAATAAGCAATTCCTCTTTTTTCGAATAAATAGTAAACATAGACTGAACCTATTAGAGCAAAAGTTCCCGCAAAGATGCCAGAGAGACCGCTTAAGGAAATGAATCGGGAAGAACGTTCCATCATCGAACGAATGTGCATTAAATCTTCTTGATGTGTATCTTTCATTTTAAAGTACTTTGAAATGCAAAGTTATTATAATATTTGAATTTTACAAGTGTTTTAAAAAAAATAAAAAGGAATTTAAAACCAGCGTTTTCTTTTAAATAAAAACACACCAAAAGCAGACAAAATCATAGATATTGCAATTACAATCCAGATTCCATATTTGTTTTCTTGTAAATCATTAGGAACATTCATTCCGTATAAACTAGCGATCAATGTTGGAATCATTAATATAATTGAAATAGAAGTCATCTGTTTCATTATAGTATTCATATTGTTTGAAATTACAGAGGCATACGCATCCATAGTTCCTGTTAAAATATCGCTATAAATATTGGTAGTTTCTTGTGCCTGACGCAATTCAATCTCCACATCTTCTAACAAATCAAGATCAAAATATTCTCTTTGTGATTTTATATTCTTGATTCTGTGTAATAAAATATCATTGCCCTTTAAGGAAGTCATAAAGAAAACCAAGCACTTCTCTATTTGAAGTAAGGCTTGTAATTCTTCATTTTTTATGGATTTCTCCAAATTATCTTCGGCTAATTTTATTTTTTGGTTAACTTGTTTTAAGTATTTCAAAAACCAAACACTAGAGGATAGTAACAATTTTAATACTAAATCAAAATTATCTTTGATATTAATATTCTTGCGTTTGGTGTAGGTTACAAAATCGGCAAGCATTTCTGTTTTGTGAAAACTTATGGTAATGCATATTTCACCTTTAAAAACAATACCAACAGGAATGGTATGAAAAGGCAACTTTATATCATTGCTCTTAACTGGAATTCGCATAATGATTAGAGTCCAACCATTTTCAATTTCTATCCTTGGTCTTTCGTCAATATCTTCAATATCATTATAAAAAGCTTCTGGAATCTCTAGGTCTTCTAGTAAATATTTTTTTTCTGCTTCGGTCGGACATTCTATATTTATCCAGCAGTTTGGGATCCATTTGTCAATGGCAATTAATCCGTTATTGTTTTTGTAAAAAGCTCTCATATCAAAATTCTATAGGTTTATTCATAGCCTCTTGATTTAGTTACAAGGGCTAATTTAGTTCAACATTTCCGAATAATAATCGTCCATTTTAAAATTATTTTTTTTTTTTAAGTGGTGCAAAAGTATTGTTTAAATTTCGTTTAATCGTCAATAAACTAATTTTTAGGTCGTTTTTAAGCAAAAAAAAGCCTTAAACTCACATTTAAGGCTTTTTTTTTAAATCAATTATACTATTTATTTCTTTTCATTTCTCTTGCCAAAAGTGTGTTTTTAAGTAACATTGCTATCGTCATTGGTCCTACTCCACCTGGAACAGGAGTTATAAAAGATGCTTTTTTACTTACTTCATCAAAATCAACATCTCCTGTAATTACATATCCTTTTTCATGATTTTCATCAGGAACACGAGTAATACCAACATCAATAACAACAACACCTTCTTTTACCATATTTGCTTTAAGATAATTAGGAACTCCAAGTGCAGTAATAATAATATCTGCCTGAATCGTTATTTCTTCAATGTTTTTAGTGTAGCTGTGTGTCAGAGTAACTGTTGAATTTCCTGGGAATCCTTTTCTTCCCATTAAGATACTCATTGGGCGTCCTACAATATGGCTACGACCAATAACTACAGTATGTTTACCTTTTGTTTCTACTTCATATCTTTCTAATAACTCTAAGATACCGAAAGGTGTAGCTGGGATAAAAGTTGTCATATCTAATGCCATTTTACCAAAATTCTCTGGGTGAAAACCATCCACATCTTTACTCGGATCAACAGCCATTAAAACTTTTTGTTCATCAATTTGTTCAGGCAATGGTAACTGAACGATAAAGCCATCAATAGCCTCATTCTCGTTTAATTCTTTTATTTTTTTAAGTAATTCAACTTCTGTAGTTGTACTAGGCATTTTTACTAAAGTAGATTCGAATCCTACTCGTTCGCAAGCTTTCACTTTACTGCCAACATAAGTTAAACTTGCCCCATCGTTACCAACGATTAAAGCAGCCAAATGAGGTACTTTTTCCCCATTATCTTTCATTTTTTGTACTTCTACAGCGATTTCACTCTTAATATCTTCCGCTGTTTTTTTTCCGTCTAGTAGTTGCATTTTAATTTAGTTTAAAGGATAATAATTCTTTGCTGTAATCAAACCAACTCAGCAAAAAAAGGATAACATAATAGTTGTTGTAATTGTTCTGCTAAAAAATTAAGGTTTAAAGTTTTAATTTAATTAAAACTTTAAACCTTAAAGATATTATCTCATTCCAGGCATTCCTCCAGGCATTCCGCCTTTCATTCCGCCCATCATTTTCATTAAATTTTTTCCTCCTGGTCCCTGCATCATTTTCATCATCTTGCTCATTTGATCAAATTGTTTCATCAATTGATTGACTTGTTCGATTTTCGTTCCGGAACCTTTAGCAATTCTTGCTTTTCTTTTTACATCAATCAAAGCGGGTTTGCTTCTTTCAATTGGAGTCATCGAGTGAATAATGGCTTCTATATGTTTGAATGCATCATCTTCGATCTCTACATCTTTCATGGCTTTTGAAGCACCAGGTATCATTCCGACCAAGTCTTTCATATTACCCATTTTCTTTACTTGCTGAATTTGAGATAGGAAATCATCAAAACCAAATTCATTTTTAGCAATTTTCTTTTGAATCTTTCTGGCTTCGTCTTCGTCAAATTGTTCTTGCGCTCTCTCTACCAAAGACACAACGTCACCCATCCCTAAAATTCTTTCAGCCATACGAATAGGATAGAATACATCTATAGCATCCATCTTTTCCCCTGTACCAACGAACTTAATTGGTTTATTTACAACTGTTTTTATAGAAATAGCTGCCCCACCACGCGTATCACCATCAAGTTTCGTTAAAATAACACCATCAAAATTCAATCGATCATTGAAGGTTTTTGCTGTATTTACGGCATCTTGACCTGTCATTGCATCTACAACAAATAAGGTTTCTTGAGGCTGAATCGCTTTATGAACACGTTCTATCTCGTTCATCATTTCCTCATCTACCGCCAAACGACCTGCTGTATCGACAATAACCACATTAAATCCATTTGCTTTCGCGTGTTTGATTGCATTTTGGGCAATTTCAACAGGATTTTTATTTTCTGGTTCCGAGTATACCTCAACACCTATTGAATCTCCAACAACATATAATTGCTGAATCGCTGCTGGACGATAAATATCACAAGCAACCAATAGTGGTTTTTTATTCTTTTTTGTAAGAAGATAATTCGCTAGTTTTCCAGAAAAAGTAGTTTTTCCTGATCCTTGTAAACCAGACATTAAAATAACGGTTGGATTTCCAGAAAGATTAATTCCTGCAACATCACCACCCATTAATTCTGTCAGTTCATCTTTAACTAACTTTACTAACAATTGCCCTGGCTGAAGCGTTGTTAATACATCCTGCCCGATTGCTTTTTCTTTTACTTTAGTGGTAAAATCTTTCGCAATTTTAAAGTTAACATCCGCATCAAGCAAAGCTCTACGAACTTCTTTTAAAGTTTCGGCTACATTTACTTCGGTGATTTTTCCGTGACCTTTAAGTATATGAAAGGCTTTATCTAGTTTATCGCTTAAATTATCGAACATGGTTTATTTTTTTATTGAAATGCAAAGATAAACTAATTAGATAATTAGACAATTAGATACAATAGATAATTGAGACTATTTTATGAAATAGAAAAAAATAGAAAAGAGGATTTTATTTTAGCTAAACTGTGTTTAATATGAATACTTTAAAAACAAAAAAGAGGCTAGATAAATCTAACCTCCTTTTCCCAAAATACAAACAAGTAACTCATAAACAGTATTGACATTAACATTTTAGCTTATAGAAGCCAAAATCCAATTGGTTACAAAAAAAGAAATATCAAGACAATATTTTGAACCTAATTATAATACTAGTTTAAGGAGTGTGTTTAATATGCTGAATTGCATCAAATTATCTCAATAATTATTAGTAGGAATAGCTCAAAATAAGTGGCTAAACTTTATAAATCAAAATAAATGGATAGATTCAAAAAAAAAAAAAATTAAAAAGTTGTTGTACTATTGGGCTGATAAGCAAAATTGAAGGTGTAATATCTACCTGTAGAAGTAAGATCTGGTGCTGCAGGTGCATCTTTGTAATAACTTAGGATTTCAAATTTTGCGTATTTCCCATCATGTGTTTTTATAACAAATATCTTTCCCGCTTTAGAGGATATAATATGAGTATTAGAATTGTAATCGTACCACGCATTATCTCCAGACTTTGGAAAAGCATAAATCGCAGCTCCATCTTGTTTAAAGGTTGACGCTAAGGGAATCGATTTTATAGTTGAAAATGCACCAGAAACAATGCTTACAGCAGCATTTCCCGTTCTGTTTGGCTCATCGACAATACCAATTTTAGCTCCTCCGTTTACAATAATTACAGTACCACGAAAAGCTACATCCCAATTGTCATTAGTTACAATTTTATTTTCAGAAAAACTGAATTTTGTGAATGCACCGCCTTCAGGTTGTCCTTGTCCCCCTGTGGCTGGAGCCGGAAGATTAGTGAATTTTTGAGTTATAACTGCTGGAACTAGCTCCTCTTTTTTATCATCATTACTACATGATGTTGTGAAAATTACTAGTGCTAAAAGCGAAAGTTTTAAAAAATTTGTTCTCATTGTAAAAGTGTTTAAATAAATATTAATTAAAAATTGAATTGAATTCGTGCAAAAAGTTGTCTTCCAGAAAGATTAGGAATTTGATTAGGCTCTTTATAATCAAGTAAATTATTAGCACCGATTTGAAAAAGTAATGTATCCGAAATGTATTTTGAAGCCGATAAATTGGTAATAAAATAATCATCTACAAACGTGTCGTATTTATCCAGTATTTGATTACCATTGCTATCAAACATTCCGTATTTACTTCTGTAAAAAATACGCAAATTGATATCTGTTTTTATAGTTGAAATAGTGTATAATAGTTTGAGATTGGCAGTATGTTTCGAGCGATTGTACAATCCGAAATAATCTGATTTATCAATTTTTATCGTTTGTAGTTCGTTGTTTCGTATGTATTGATAGTCTTGAAAGTGGTCCGAAATCGATTTGTCTTTTGCTGTTAGATATTGATAACCAAAAGAAACCATTACATCTTTAGTGAAGTTATAATTCGAATTTAGTTCTAATCCATACGTAAAAACAGCATTAGTATTAAAATAACTAAAAATACTCTGACCATTATTTTTTTGAGCAACTGCCTTAGTATCAATTAAATTATGAATAGAATTATAAAATGTGTTTACCTCTAATTTAAATTTTTCCTTTTTGTAAAAAGTTCCAAAATTAAAATTCACAGCACTTTCTGCTTGTAATGGTTCATCAAAATTAATCCCTGATTCTTTTTTCAATATTTGATCTTGCATCTCATTTAATCGCGCTTCAGCTACATTATATCCCAAAACGGTATATCCTACTGAGGAATTTGTAAAATCGAAATACAATTGGCGAAAATCTGGTGCCTTGTACCCGTATCCAACAGATGTTTTTAAAGAAAAATTAGTGTTAATTTTATAATTTAACGCTAATTTTGGACTTAACTGTGAGGCATATTCACTGTGATTATCGTACCTAAATCCCGCTAGAATATTCCATTTTTGGTTTGGGTTGTAATCATACTGCACAAAAACATATTGAGAATTAAATTTGACAATAGCATTAAAATAAGTTCTATCTAAAGTTTCCTGATTCATTCCTATTCCTGCTGTTAACTTATTTTTATTAATAGAGAAAGTAGTTCTTATTTCAGGTCTAAAAAGCCATTGATTATAAAAGGTTTGATCGTAAAGCACTTTACTTTCATCCTCTAAGAAGGAATTGTTTTTATAATTCGTTGCATATAATTCATACTCAAAATACAACTTTGAATTCAACTTATGTTCTACTTTAACTTGAGAATTCCACTCCTTTTCTTCGGCATCACCTTTGTAATATTCAGTTTCAATGAGGGCGACATTATTCATATTCTGATTGTAAAAGCGATTGCTTATAATTAGCTTAACTTTTTTAGAAAAATCATAATACAATTTGGGATTAATGGTGTAATTATAAAATTTTTCGACATTTTTTAAAGGGGTTGTTTTATCCAAATCAAATCCGTCAGAAGAATAAAAATTAGCGAATACATTAGCAGAAAACCTGTTCTTTTTCCAGAGCAGATTAGCATTCAAGTCATTGGTATTGAAAGTTGCATATCGATAGGAAAAATTACCTGACAGCATATCCTTTTTAGGTTTTTTTGTAATTACATTGAGCACACCACCGATTGCTTCTGAACCATATAAAGCAGAAGATGCCCCTTTTACAATCTCAATTCTATCTATATTCCCTACTGATATTCTTGATAAATCTAAAACTCCTGCATTTCTACCAACAATTGGAACGCCATCAATTAGTACTAACGTGTAGGCTGCGTCTAAACCTTGAATCTGAATCCCCTCAAAACCACTTTCATCAGGAATTAAAATAATACCTGTTTGCTCGCTTAAAATTTCATTTAACCGAGTAACTCCTGTTTTCTCAATTTCTTTGGCAGTTATTATACTTATTGGCAAGGGTAAGGAAGAAAGTACTCTTTCGGTTCTTGTAGCTGTAACAACCTTAACTTCTAATAATTCCTTAACAACTAAACTGTCATTTTGCACTTGTTGAGCAAAGGAAAATTGACAAAAAAGAAGAGTGATATAAAGAGTATTTTTAAATTTCATTATTTTTATTTAGACTTGATAATTTCTACAAAAGTAGTCTTATTTTTATTTATTCTAAATAAACTTTATATATTTGTCAAAAAATTTTAATTAATAAAATCAACTATGTTAACAAAAAAACTCTATTTATCTGCATTAATGACAGTTACAACTCTAACAAGCTTTAGTCAAGAAATCAAAAAAAGTGAAGACATAAAAGCGATCAAAGCTATGTGTGGTTGTTATGAAGTAAAATTCAATTTTGCAGAAACATTTCAATATTCAAAAGACAGCGTTAATTATAAGCCATCTGCGACAAAACATGACAATGGTTTAGAATGGATAGAATTAGTAGAAGATACACCCAACAAAATAATGCTACAACATTTATTAATTGTGAGTGACGACATGATTATCAAACATTGGAGACAAGATTGGCTTTATGAAAACACTAATTTGTATCGTTTTGACAAAGACAATACTTGGAAATTTACTAAGTTGAATAAGATGGATGTAAAAGGACAATGGACCCAAAAAGTATTTCAAGTTGACGATAGTCCAAGATATGAAGGAACTGCTTCTTGGGTTCATATTGACGGAAAAGACTATTGGAAAAACACAACGGATGCTCCATTACCTAGAAGAGAAGATACCAAACGCAAAGATTATAATGTTTTGAAAAGAAGAAACATTCATGAAATCACTAAAACAGGTTGGAACCATGAACAAGATAATGATAAAATTTTAAGAACCGAAGCAGGAAAAGAGTACCTACTTGCTCAAGAAAAAGGAATGGATATTTATACTAAAGTAGCCGATTCTAAATGTCTTGCTGCTCAAAATTGGTGGAAAGAAAACAATAATCTATGGAAAAATATAAGAACGAAATGGGATACTGTTTTTGATCAAAACAAAGATATAAAATTGGAAAAAAAAGTAAATAAAAAGACTTTGTATTCCCAACTATTTGACTTAAAACCAAATGCAACAAAAGACCAAACGGATAGCATTATTGACAGTTTTGTTATCAAAAAATAAAATAACAACTGAATATTTTTAAAAACAAAAGCCGATAATTTTAAATTATCGGCTTTTGTTTTATATTAAATTATAAAAAAAACTACATTCTTTCTGGAACATTAATTCCTAGTAATTTAAAAGAAGAAGCAATAACATCGGCTACTTTTTTTGATAATTGCACTCGGAATATTTTCTTTTCTAAATCTTCTTCACCTAAAATAGGAACTGCTTGATAGAACGAATTGTACTCGCGAACTAAGTCATAAGTATAATTTGCCAATAAAGCGGGACTATGATGTTGTGCTGCATTTTGAATCACTTCTGGAAACAACTCTAATTGCTTTACTAATTCTTTTTCTTTTTCGTGAAGTGTTGTTATTTCTGATTTATTAGTAAAATCGAAATTAGCCTTACGAATTATAGATTGAATTCTGGCGTAAGTATATTGTATAAACGGTCCTGTATTTCCAGCAAAATCAACAGATTCCTCTGGATTAAATAAGATTCGTTTTTTAGGATCTACTTTTAAAATGTAATATTTTAAAGCTCCAAGACCAATAGTATTATATAATTTTGCTTTTTCTTCAGTAGTATAAGTATCTAATTTACCTAAATCTTCGGCAATTTTCTGAGCTGTATCGGTCATTTCTTGCATCAAATCATCGGCATCAACTACAGTTCCTTCACGGCTTTTCATTTTACCAGAAGGTAAATCTACCATTCCGTAAGACAAATGAAATAAGTTTTTAGACCAATCAAAACCTAATTTTTTCAAGATTAAGAATAACACTTTAAAGTGATAATCTTGCTCATTTCCTACGGTATAAACCATTCCGCCTACATCAGGAAAATCTTTCACACGCTGAATTGCCGTTCCAATATCTTGCGTCATATAAACCGCAGTTCCATCTGAACGCAATACAATTTTACGATCTAAACCTTCTTCAGTCAAATCAATCCAAACTGAACCATCTGGATCTTTCTCGAAAACTCCTTTATCTAAACCTATCTGAACTACATCTTTTCCTAATAAATAAGTATTACTTTCATAATAATAAGTATCAAAATCTACTCCTAGATTTTTATAACTAATAGCAAAACCATCATAAACCCATTGGTTCATCATTTTCCAAAGCGTAATTACGGCTTCATCTCCTGCTTCCCATTTCAAAAGCATTTCTTGTGCTTCTAAAATAATTGGCGCTTGTTTTTTGGCTTCTTCTTCCGTTTTTCCAGCGCTCATTAATTGCGCTATTTCTTCTTTATAGGCTTTATCAAAAGCAACATAGTAGTTCCCTACTAATTTATCTCCTTTAAGACCAGTTGATTCGGGAGTTTGTCCGTTACCGAATTTCTGCCAAGCCAACATCGACTTACAAATATGAATTCCTCTGTCATTAATGACTTGGGTTTTATATACTTTTTTACCTGAAGCTTTTATAATTTCGGCAACAGAATATCCTAAAAGATTATTACGTACGTGACCTAAATGCAGTGGTTTGTTAGTATTTGGCGAAGAGTATTCAACCATAACTGCTTTATCCTCTGGATTAGGAGTTACAAAACCAAAGGACTCAATGTTTTTTATTTCATTAAAGAAATTTAAATAATAGTCATCCGAAATAACAATATTTAAAAATCCAGAAACCACATTAAAACGACTTACGGCTGCCAAATTTTCGACTAAATATGTTCCAATTTTATTACCTAATTCAACTGGATTACTTTTTACCAATTTCAGTAAAGGAAAAATTACCATGGTAATATCTCCTTCAAATTCTTTCCGAGTAGTTTGAAATTCAATTTTTTCAACAGTAACATCAAATAAAGCATTTACGGCTTTTTCAATAGCGGGCGTAAGAATCTGTGGTAATGTCATTTTGTGTACTTTTTTAAGGGTGCAAAGATAGTGATTCTGCGGGAATTTTAAAATTGAAGAATAAGATAATTTCCTATTCATTATGAGTTGTTTAGTTTTTATTTTCAACAAACAGATTTATTTTTCAAAAAAAATCTGTAACAAATAATAATTTATGCAGTCTTACTAAGTAACATTAAGTAATTATTTAATGGATTAAAGTTTAAACATCAATCAAATCACAATCAAATCACAATCAATCATGAAAATCAAATTAACACTAATTTGCTTTATTGCAACGCTCTTTTCGTTGCAGGCACAAACAGCTGTCAAACCAACACTTTTAGAAAACTCAGGAAGTATTTCAGGTAAGGTAATTGATCAAAAAACGAACGAACCTTTAGCTTATGTAAACATTACAATAAAGGAAAACAACAAAATTATTACGGGCGGAATTACCTCTGAAAAAGGATTGTTTCAAATCAAGAATTTAGCCTTAAAAGATTATGTGGTAGAGATTCAATTTATTGGATACAAAACCATCACAAAATCAGCAAAACTTACCGAGAACATTACTTTAAACTTAAACACCATTTCCCTTGAGGAAGATGCCATTGAACTAAAAGGAGTTTCAGTAATTAGCGAGCGTTCTACAATTGAACAAAAAATTGATAGAAAAGTAATTAATGTCGGAAAAGATCTTACTACTTCGGGAGCTACGGCTTCGGATATTATGAGTAACATTCCTTCTGTAAATGTTGATCAGGACGGAAAAATATCTTTGAGAGGAAATGAAAATGTTAGGATTTTAATAGATGGTCGTCCTAGCAATATTGATGCTGCACAATTACTAAAACAAATTCCTTCTACTTCTATTAAGAAAATTGAATTAATCACCAATCCAAGTGCAAAATATAATCCAGAGGGAATGTCAGGAATCATTAATATTGTTTTGCATAAAAATGCTAGTGATGGTTTTAATGCCAGTATAAATACGGGATTAACTTTTGCCAAAAAACCAAAAATTAATAGTTCTACTAACATGAACTATAGAACTGGAAAATTAAACTTTTTTGGAACTTACGGGAATAACTTTGGTAAGAAACTCAATGAGGGAAATATCCTGAGATTAGATGACCTTAGCAATCAACATCTTGATATCATCAATAACGATAAATCCCATTTGTTTAAAATTGGAATGGATTATTACATCAATGATAAAAACACCTTATCTGTTTATACAAATCAAAACAAACAACTTGGAAATGCACAAATCGATGTTGCTATTACAAATCCTGATGCCTCCAAAAATCTATTTCAAAATTCGAAATATAAAGGGAATAACACTGACGGAACCTACAATTTAGCCTTTAAACATTTAACAAAAAAAGAAGGAGAGTCATTAGATTTAGAAATCAATCACAGTATTTATACTGGAGATGAAATTTCAAATTTCCGTACCGCTTTTACTAATCCTATAATTCCTAGTAGTAGTTATAGAGACAACATCAACGAAAAAAGACAAAACTCTATCGTTAATCTTGATTACGTAAACCCTTTGAACGAAAAAAGCAAATTAGAATTAGGTGCCGAAACTAGAATTGTTAGAACGGACAATAATTATGTTACTACAAACAGCGCTTTATCAAATTCTAATTATCAATACGATTTAGACATTAATTCGGCGTACGTAACTTTTGGACAAAAATTTAGTAAAATTGGTTATCAATTGGGTGCTCGTCTGGAAAGCTATAAAGTGAATGCGAAACTGAATAACACTGTTGCTTTCAAGGACGATTATATTACGGTATATCCATCAGCGTCGATGACATATTCTCCTAGCGAGAAAGATCAATTTCAAATTAGTTACAGTCGCCGTGTAGACAGACCTAGTTTAGACCAAACAAAACCAATAAGAGAATTTAGTACTCCAAGAATTACCTCTATTGGAAATCCCGAATTACAACCTCAATTTACAAATTCTGTCGAAGTAAATTATACAAAAACCATTACTAAAGGATCGATCACTACAGGTGTTTTTGTGAGATCTATTAATAACGAAATTAACCGAATTATCTATCCAGACCCACAAAATCAAAACCAACAAATTCTAAGTTATGACAACTTTGATAATAATAGAGCTTATGGTTTTGAAGCCTCTTTAAATTATAAGATAAACAGTTGGTGGGATATTCAACCTGCGGTAGATTTCTCAAGCATTGCTCAAAAAGGATTGATATCTGTTTACAATTCGACGTCAAATTCTTTTGACTTTGTAACAAAACAAGTTGATGCCGCTGCATTTAATGCTCGTTTTACAAGTAATTTTAAAGCCAATAAAAATCTTAGATTCCTTTTATTCGGTTTTTATAGATCGGGAGTTGATGGTGTTCAGTTTAATGGTAAGGAAATGTATAAAATTGATGCAGGTGGACGTTACTCTTTCTTAAAAGACAAGGCAACCTTAAGCATTCGTTTTAATGATATTTTCGACACAATGAAAGCTGGTTTTAGCGGAGACAATCCGTATCCTCAAGTAGGACAATTCAGTTGGGAAAGCCAATCGGTTTATGTAGGTTTTAATTATATGTTTGGTGCAGGAAAAAACAAAAGTTTACAGCGCAAACAAAGAGACAACAATACCAAAGAAGGTGGCGGAGGAATGTTTTAATGAAAAATTAGAGAATTAGTTTTTAATAGTTGTTATCCATAAAAAACCCGGAGTATGCCAACTCCGGGTTTTTTTTTGAATAATTTAATGATATCAAACGTTATTCTACCACTTAATAATAGCACTAGCCCAAGTAAATCCGCTACCAAAAGCAGCTAATACAATGGTATCTCCCGATTTTATTTTGCCTTGTTCCCATGCTTCGGTCAAAGCAATTGGAATAGATGCAGCTGTTGTGTTACCGTATTTTTGAATATTATTAAAAACTTGATCGTCGTTTAACTTAAATTTATTTTGAATAAATTGAGAAATTCTCAAATTTGCTTGATGCGGAATTAACATATCGATATCAGAAACCTCTAAATTATTAGCTTCTAAACCTTCATTGATTACTTCACTAAAACGAACTACTGCATTTTTAAATACAAATTGTCCATTCATGTGAGGAAAGTAACTCTCATCGTCTGGATCGTTATCCGCCAAAATATCAGATACCCAACGACCACCCATTCCTGGTGCTTTGAGCACTAACTCTTCAGCATGTTGTCCTTCAGAGTGTAAATGTGTTGATAAAATCCCTTTTGTCAAATCTTCTTCTCTACTCAAAACTGCTGCTCCTGCTCCATCTCCAAATATTACAGAAACACCACGACCGCGCGATGTCATATCTAATCCAGATGAATGTACTTCAGAACCAATCACCAAAATATTTTTATACATACCCGTTTTTATGTACTGATCTGCAACAGATAAAGCATAAATAAAACCAGAACATTGGTTTCTAACATCTAATGCGCCTATAGTTTTTAATCCCAAATCTCTTTGAACCAAAACTCCTGGTCCTGGAAAATAATAATCTGGACTCAAAGTAGCAAAAACAATAAAGTCAATATCCTCTTTAGCCACTCCAGAACGAGTAATTGCAATTTCAGCTGCTTTTACGCCCATTGATGTCGTGGTATCTTCACCAGGTACAATATGCCTTCTTTCTTGTATTCCTGTTCTCTCTTGAATCCATTCATCATTAGTATCAATGAGTTTAGACAAATCATCATTTGTCACTACGTTTTCGGGAACATAAAATCCTAACCCTGTTATTTTTGAATGATACATATTATATTATTTTATTAAAATACGATTGCAAATTTAAAACATACTTAAAAATATGAGCTACCAAATTACCATTATTTTAGCAATTTACAATTTTTATGCTTTTAAGAGAACTAAAACTGAATTCGAATTCACACAAATAAAAACATTAAAGGAATAATTTTGATAAATATCAAGCTCTTGCAAAAGTTAAAAAGAGTCATTTACTTTCAAATCTAATAACATTACTTTATTTTCGGTTGCTAATTTAAAATCACTTAAATCATGAAATTGAAAATTCCATTTTTTCTTTTCCTCGGACTGAGTTTAACCACCTATGCTCAAGAAAATCTCAGCTATCAAAAACCTTCTAAATCTATTTTAGAATTAGCCGATTATGAAAGAGCACCTTCAGTATCTATGGATACTAAAAAAGAATATTTATTATTATCCTATAGAAATACCTATAAATCATTAGATGATTTGAACCAAGACGAACTGCGATTGGGAGGTTTACGCATCAATCCCGTAACCAACATTTCTAGTACCGTTACGTATGTCAACAACCTTAAACTTCAAAAAGTAAGCGATAAGAAGGAGATGCAAGTTGCTGGATTGCCTGACAATCCTCGTATTAGCAATCTATCTTGGTCTCCAAACGATAAAAAAATTATTTTCTCACATACTACGAATACTGGGGTTGAACTTTGGGTAATTGATGTATCTACAGCAAAAGCTACAAAATTAACAGAAGCTACAGTCAATGCAAATCTTGGCAATCCATTCAGTTGGATGAATGACAATGAAACTATTTTGGTAAAAATGCTACCAAAAAATAGAGCTGCACTTTTAGATTCCAAAAAAGATCTTCCAACTGGTCCGATAATTTCGAATGCTGACGGAGAAAAATCTCAAAACAGAACGTATCCAGATATGTTGAAAAACAAGAATGATGAGATCAACTTTGAAAACATCATGACGTCTGAATTATATAAGATAAACTTAAACGGAACGGCTACTTTATTTCAAAAAGCAGCTATGTATGCCGGAGAAAGTTTCTCGCCAGACGGAAATTACTTGATGTTAAATACCATACAAAAACCGTTTTCCTACATTGTTCCCTTAAGTCGTTTTCCAATGAAAACAACTATATATGATGTTGCAGGAAAAGAAGTAAAGGTTGTAAATGAAGTGCCTCTTACAGAAATAATTCCTAAAGGTTTTATGGCCGTTAGAAAAGGAAGAAGAAACATGAGTTGGAGAGCAGACAAACCAGCAACATTAGTATATGCAGAAGCATTAGATGGTGGAGATCCTGCTAATAAAGTAGATTATAGAGACGAGGTTTTTCTTTGGAACGCTCCTTTTACAACTGCTGCAACTTCATTGGTAAAAACACCTCAACGCTATAGCAGAATGATTTGGGGAAATGACAATATTGCAATTGTAACAGACGAATGGTACGATACTCGTAATACTAAAACTTATTTAATCAATCCATCAAATCCTAGTCAAGAACCAAAAGTAATTTTTGATAGAAATTCACAAGATTCTTATTCTAATCCGGGGAACTTTGAAACCAAAAAAAATCAATACAATAGATATGTTTTGGCCATAGAAAATGACAATGCATTTCTTATAGGTGATGGATTTACTAAAAATGGTCAATTTCCTTTTATCACAGAATATAATTTAAAAACATTGCAATCAAAACGTCTTTACACATCTGCATATACAGATAAAAAAGAGGATATCATTGAAATTGAAGATTTTAAAAAAGGAACGGTTTTAGTACAAATACAATCTAAAAACGAATATCCTAATTACTACATTAAAAATATTAAAGAGAAAAATAAACTTACTCCAATTACTGCCTTTAAAAATCCTTTTGAGAGTATCAAGAACGTAAGCAAAGAAGTAATCAAGTACAAACGTAAAGATGGTGTTGAGTTATCGGGAACATTATATTTACCGGTAGGTTATGACAAAGTTAAAAAAGAAAAAATGCCATTGCTTATTTGGGCCTATCCAGCAGAATACAAAGACAAAAACTCAGCAGGGCAAGTTACTCAAAATCCAAATGAATTTACATTTCCTAGCTATGGTTCCTTTGTATATTGGGTAACCAAAGGTTATGTGGTTCTTGATGATGCTGCTTTCCCAATTATTGGAGAAGGAACAACTGAACCAAACGATAATTTTATTTCGCAATTAGTTGATAATGCCGAAGCAGCAATTAATGCTGTTGATGCTTTAGGATACATCAATAGAAAAAAAGTAGCTGTTGGCGGTCATTCTTATGGTGCATTTATGACAGCTAACTTGTTAACACATTCAAATTTATTTGCTTGTGGAATTGCTAGAAGTGGCGCATACAATAGAACACTAACTCCATTTGGTTTTCAAAGTGAGCAACGTAATTACTGGGAAACTCCAGAAGTTTATAATACGATGTCACCGTTTATGAATGCTGATAAAATGAAAACACCAATGCTTTTGGTACATGGTGAAGCAGATAATAATCCAGGAACATTTACCTTACAAACAGAACGTTATTTTCAAGCGTTAAAAGGATTGGGTGCTCCCGCAAGAATGGTCATTTTACCAAAAGAATCTCATGGGTACGCTGCGAAAGAAAACATATTGCACTTATTATGGGAACAAGATCAGTTTTTAGAGAAGTATTTGAAGAATTAAGCTACTTACCACTAAGAAATATGTTTTATTGCCACAAAGTCAAAAAGTTTTTAAGGTTGATTAAATTCACGCCTTTTTGCTTCATCGGCAAATGATTCAAAAATTTAAAATGACTGAATCTACGATTAAAAATAAGCTTAATTATAATAAATGGAAAACCCCGAAAATCATTGAATTTCGGGGTTTTTTATTTTAAGCTAGCATTAAGTGTACTTCCTGATTTATTTCTAATTCTGTATCATTTTCAAAGAAAATGGCTCTTCGCTCAAAAGCAGCTTTTACTAAGTAATGACTGCCTTTATAATAACATTGTTTTACTACAACTTGCATCACTCCACTGTCAACCAATTTTAGTTGATGTGGATAAAGCAATAAAAACTCATCCTCTTCTTCTTCGATAGGAATTAATTGAGATAATTTCAATTCATTAACCTCACCAAAAAGAGAAGCTGTATATTTATTAATTGGATTTTCATACACCAGCTTCGAGTTTCCTTTTACAACCAGTTTCCCGTTTTGAATCACTATCGTTTCATCAGAAAAAGCCAAGGCGTCTGTACTATCGTGAGTTGCAATGATACACGTAACACCTTTATCTTTCAAGTATTTAAATAAATTGCGACGCAATGAATTCTTTCTAAAAGAATCGATTTGACTAAAAGGTTCATCTAGTAATAGAATTTCTGGTTCTAACGCCAAAACTCTAGCCAATGCCACTCTTTGTTGTTGGCCACCACTCAAAAATTTCGCTTTTACTTTGGCGAAAGCGGTCATTTCGACCATGTCTAACAACTCATAAACACGTTGTTTCTTTTCATCCGGAAACATGTTCGATAAAAACTTACCTACATTTTCCTCTACCGTAATATAAGGCATTAAATCAAAATCTTGCGCTAAATATTTAATATAATCTTCTCCTGGAACCAGATTGTGCTTGGGTCCCAAAATAGGATTTTCATTATAGGTTATTACTCCAGCATCTAAATCGTATAAACCATAAATAAGTTTTAGCAAAGTACTTTTTCCACAGCCACTTTCGCCAATAATCGCTGTATTTTGACCTTTTTCAATCGTAAAACTAACTTCCTGAATTACCGGAATATCAATATACGTGAAGGATATGTTATTTATCTCTAGCATCATCTTTATTTGAGAGCACAAATTTACAATGTTTAATTTGCTTATGCCACGATTTATTTAGGTTTATAATTGATTTTCCACACAGATAAAGCTTCATAAATAATAATATTTAACTTTTAAAAAAATCAAATTAATAAATTATTCTTTCTTCAGTTTGAAATAAGCAACTGAAGGTTAATATTTAAAACTAAAAATTTTAGTATCATCAAATCATTCCAATCAAATCATAAAAAAAGGCTGCTTCTAGGAGAAACAGCCTTAAATTTTATTGTAATGTTTGCTTATTTTTTACTTTCAGCTTCAGCGTCTTTGATCATTTTATCATTTGCAGTAATAGCAAATTCTACACGACGGTTTTGGCTTCTTCCTTCAAGTGTCTCATTAGAAGCAATTGGATCAGCAATACCTAAACCAGTAACCTGAAATCTACTAGAAGAAACACCTTTACTATTTAAGTATGATTTTACAGCTCCAGCTCTTTCTCCTGAAAGTTTCAAGTTATAATCAGCAGCACCTGTATTATCAGTATAACCGTAAATAGTAATATTAGTATCTGGATATTCAGCAAAAACTGGAACTAATTTATCTAAATTAGCTTTAGCAGCAGCAGTCAAAGATGATTTATTAGTATCAAATCGTACTGCATTTTCATTTAAAACTAATTTAATACCTTCTCCAACACGAACTACTTCAGCTCCTGGAAGAACTTGATCAATTTGTCTTGCTTGTTTGTCCATTTTATTACCAATAACTCCACCGGCAACTCCACCAACAACTCCACCAAGAACCGCTCCCATTGCACCATTACCACCTTTACCAAGATTGTTACCTAAAACTCCTCCTAATACAGCTCCTGCAACAGCACCTATTCCTGCTCCTCTTTGCGTTTTGTTTGTGTTTTTTACCGCTTCACAGCTCGTAAACATTGAACCTATAACCATTATTGTTGCTATTGCAACTATTGAAATCTTTTTCATAATTGTATTTTTTTTAATATTAATTTACTTTTTGGAATTGATAAACAACGTCCGTCATTTTACCTGCAACATCAATTTTATCGATCAATTGAAAAGAAGTTTCTGATTGATTAGCTAAACCTAATACATAACCATCTCTTACTTTTCTTGCTTTTTCGCCTGCATCTAATATCTTAAGAACAAATTGTCCGTCTGCATTAACAAACCAAGTAATTGGAGAACTAAAAGCTACACAATTTGTTTTTGTTAAAGCCATTGTTCCTTTATTGTTATTAGAAACGAATTTCCATGTACTACCAACAAAACATTCTGAGTCTGCTAATTGAAAAGTGTTCACTTTCACATATTGTGAACCTGGATACGTTACTGAACTAATTTCCCAATTCCCTTTTATAGCTACTTGCGATTTTCTATCTGTTTTCGTACTTGTAGCTGAGTTCGATTTACATGCAAACATCAAAACTGCTAATGTGCATACTAAAATAACTTTTTTCATCTTTCTAAATTTAATGTATTAATACTGATACAAAGATACACTGCATTATAATATTTTTGTTTCAAAATTATAATATTTTGTATCATAATTAAAGGCTACGACAATTTGTCACTTCCCCTATCATTGGTATCTTATTTGAAAGAATAGTAGGCTATAAAACAAACTTAAAAACTCAAAATATGACAACAGGTAAAATTAATGTTTCGGTAGAAAACATCTTTCCCTTGATCAAGAAGTTCTTATACAGTGATCACGAAATTTTTTTAAGAGAATTAATATCGAATGGTACTGATGCCACTTTAAAATTAAAACATTTAACTAGTATTGGTGAAGCCAAAGTAGAATATGGCAATCCAATTATTGAAGTAAAAATAGACAAAGAGGGCAAAAAAATACACATCATCGATCAAGGTTTAGGAATGACTGCCGATGAAGTTGAAAAATACATTAACCAAGTTGCATTTTCTGGAGCAGAAGAATTTTTAGATAAATACAAAGATTCTGCAAAAGATTCTGGAATTATTGGTCATTTTGGTCTTGGTTTTTATTCGGCTTTTATGGTTGCCGAAAAAGTAGAAATCATCACTAAATCTTTCAAAGACGAACCAGCGGCACATTGGACTTGCGATGGAAGCCCAGAATTCACATTAGAACCAGCAGATAAAACCACTCGTGGAACGGAAATTATTTTACATATCGCTGAAGATTCTTTAGAATTTTTAGAAGAATCTAAAATTAGTGGGTTATTAAATAAGTACAATAAATTCATGCCTATTCCGATTAAATTTGGAACTAAGACAGAAAAAATTGAGCAAAAAAAGGGTGAAGAAGTTGCTGAAGAAGATAAAGACAAAACTTTTACTGAAGTAGAAGTTGACAATATCATCAATAACCCAAATCCGGCTTGGACCAAACAACCAACAGAATTATCTCCAGAGGATTACAAGAATTTCTATCATGAATTGTATCCAATGCAGTTTGAGGAGCCGTTATTCCACATTCACTTGAATGTTGATTATCCTTTTAACCTAACTGGTATTTTATATTTTCCAAAATTAGGTTCTGATTTACAAATTCAGAAAGACAAAATCCAATTGTACCAAAATCAGGTATATGTAACGGATAATGTAGAAGGAATTGTTCCAGAATTTTTGATGATGCTAAAAGGGGTTGTTGATTCGCCAGATATCCCATTAAATGTTTCTCGTTCTGGATTGCAGGCCGATGCTGCTGTTAAGAAAATTTCAAATTACATTACTCGAAAAGTAGCCGATAAACTGAAATCATTGTTCACAGAAAATCGCGCTGATTTTGAACAAAAGTGGAATGACATTAAAATCGTATTGGAATACGGAATGCTTTCTGAAGATAAATTCTATGAAAAAGCAGGCGCATTTGTTTTGTACCCAACAGTAGATGATAAATTCTACACGCTTGAAGAATTAAAAACAAATCTAGCCGCTACGCAAACCGATAAAGACGGAAAACTAGTAGTTTTATACGCAGGAAACAAGGAAGCGCAACACTCTTATATCGAGACTGCGAAAGAAAAAGGATACGAAGTTTTATTACTAGATTCGCCAATTATCTCTCATTTAATTCAAAAAATTGAAGGCGATAACAGCAACATGACTTTTATCCGTGTCGATTCAGATCATATTGATAACTTAATCAAAAAAGAAGAAACTGCTATTTCTAAATTATCTGAAGAAGAGCAAACTAACTTAAAAACCGTTCTAGAAGCTATCGTTCCTAAACAAACGTACTCTGTGCAGCTAGAAGCTTTAGATAGCAATGCATCTCCATTTATCATCACGCAACCAGAATTTATGCGTAGAATGAAAGAAATGAGTCAATCCGGTGGCGGTGGCGGAATGTTCGGAATGGGTAATATGCCAGAAATGTACAATTTAGTTGTAAATACTAACTCTGAATTGGCAACAAATATTTTGAACAATACCGATAAAGCAGCTCAAGAAAGTTTAATCAAACAAGCCCTTGACTTAGCTAAATTATCGCAAAATCTTCTAAAAGGAGAAGCGCTAACGGCATTTGTAAAAAGAAGTTTCGAGATGATTAAATAAATCCTTTCCTAACTCCTATAAAGTAGAGAATTGAAGACCTGCAAGTGAAAACTTGCGGGTCTTTTTTTTGGAGCAGATCGAATGTTTTACTAAGAAGTTTTGTCCCGCTATTTGCTACAATCTTTGCTTTTGGCTACCGCCACAACAAAGGATTTTCACTACTATCGGGGCTAAGTTTGAACAATTTGTATTTATATGTTCTTACGGAAAATTGTAAGAAAATTTTAATATATTTGGAATTGCATAAGTTAATTAAAGACATTCCGATTAACCCTAATTAAGTTTGAGAAACAAAAATTTAGTGCATATAAGTACTATTTAACTGCCGTTTAACTAAACCAATCTGCTAATTGAAATGAGAATTATAGAATGGAATTGCCAAGGGGCATTTAGACTAAAGAATAAAGAGATTTTAGATCTAAGACCGGACATTTTAATTGTCCCAGAATGTGAACAAGAAGAAAAACTACAATTTGGACGCTTAACACCACAACCAAACGACTTTCTTTGGTATGGTGACACTGGAAAAAAAGGAATTGCAATTTTCTCATACTCGAATTATAAATTTCGACTTTTAAAAGAATTCAATTCAAATTTTAGATACATAGTACCACTGGAAGTTACAGATGGGACAAATTCGTTTTTATTATTTGCAATTTGGGCAATGGACAATAAACAAAATCCATTATCAAGATATATTGGACAAGTTTGGAACGCTATCAATTATTATCAAAAAAGCTTACAAGAGAATTCTATATTAATTGGTGATTTTAACAGCAATCAAATTTGGGATGAAAAAGAAAGAGTTGGCAATCATACAGATGTTGTGAATTTTTTAAAGTTACATAATATTGAAAGTCTATATCATAAGCAGTATAAAGAAGAACATGGAAAAGAAAGTAGAAAAACTTTCTTTATGTACCGAAAAATAGAAAGGCCTTATCATATCGACTATGTATTTGCATCAAAAGAAATTATAAAAAATGGCTTCAACTTAAAACTTGAAGCTTCTGAAAAATGGATAGATAAAAGCGACCATGTTCCAATTGTTTTAGATATTCAACCGTTTGAAAGCAAAATAATATCAAAAAATACCTATGAAGGCATTGCGTCCAGACATTTAAATAATCTGACAGATTTCACCAAGTCAAAATTTGAACAAAAAATTTATGAAAGTGTAATTTTAGCTAAAATTCTAGATGAAGAACCCGAGGACAAGAACAAAATTACTAAGCTTATCAATGATATTGAAATTTTAAAACAAATAGATAAATTAATAATACAATTACAAAAAAATGAAACTTAACAGCTAGCGCAAAAAATAAATAAAGCCAGCAGGTAAAAGCTATTTGGAAAGATTGCGAAATATGTGATAAATTCACGTTTATCTTTTGCAAGAAATTTAATCTTAACATAAAAATCTCGGTTAGGAAGTTCGCAACTCCCGACGCTTCGGGATATTACCATCTTTGCTTTTGGCTACCGCCACAGCAAAGGATTTTCGCTGCTATCGGGGCTAAGTTAGAACAATTTTTATTTATATGTTCTTGCAAAAAATTGTAAGAAAATTTTAATATATTTGAAAATTATCTAGTAAAAAAACTATTTACAATCATAAAACATATAAGTCCTAAATTAGGAATGGATTCAAAGAACTTAGCATAATTCTGAAAATTAATCTTTGGAAACAGCCAATTATAAATTTAATAACGAAACATTGATTAAATGAAAAATAAAATAAACTTTAATATCGTTTTTGCAATAATTGCATTTCCCATTGGATTAGCTTTGTATAAACACACCGATTTTGCCACTTTTACATTTAAAAAACCAGCATTAGATTGGCTATTCTTAATTACATTTATTATCTGTATTTTTCTAACATTTAAAAAGAAAAACAAGAAAATATAGAACCTATAAAATCAATAAAGATTCTAAAATCGATTGTTAGAGACTTTTAATACATACCAAATTAAAATTATCTAAATAGAATATTTGGCTAAAAATTTACCGCTTTTAAAAAGGGAAAATGGATAAAAAAATTTTCTGTCAGACAAATTTAATCCTGTTGAAATTCACTAATAGTTTATAGACTCATTATCAAATTAATTTGAGAGTTATTCTATTTCCAATTTTTAATTCCACTTGTATTTTTAATTTAGACGAAGATATTTAAATCCAAAAAATAGAGAATGAGAATTATAATATTACTATTTTTTTTAACCGCATTGAGTTCTTGTGGTTCCAAATACATTCAAGAAGTATCTGCTGCTCAAAAAACAAAGTTTGGTTTTGAAATAACAGCTCCAAAACAAGCTATCTATTTTGTGACAAATGAAAAAATTGAATTTAGGAATGTAACCAAAAATAATCCTGAGAAAATAGCCAACGCACTTTATAATAAATACGGACCAGCGAGAGATGACTTTTTTATTGGAAGTACAAATGCAATCGACTTTAAATTTAATTTAGAAAATAAAACCTATTATATCGCTATCGATAAATTCCGGAAAAGAAATGCAATGCTATTATTTGACGGAAAACACAAACCAAAAATTGAATTTAATCCTAAGAAATACAACCAATTAATTATTAAAAGTAAGCACTGAGGTATGATCCTAAAATTTTACTCCTTACAGAAATTATTGGTTTTATATTTTTTTTGATTCTCGCTTCTATCAAGAAAGCTAGTCAAAGATTTATCGGTAATTTTACCTGAAAATCCATAAAAAATAGTCTTTTTTAAAAATTTAAAATGAAAACATTTATAAAAACTTATGGAGCTTTTTCAATAAAGAAAATATTTATAAACATTTGCATTGTTTTTCTATTTACATTTTTGCAATCCTATTTATCAATGATAAAACTCTCTGACAGCATTTCCAGTGCATGTCTAGATTGTAGTTTTTTTGAAGACATTTTTGTTATATCAATCTTTTCCAGTTTTTTCTTTATAATGCTATTTTACTTCTTTTCAGTGATTAAGCAGAAAATTATGAGAATAACACTTCAATATATATTCTTGATATTAATTTGGTTTTTCTTTAATTACACTATTTTTGTAGACCGAGAATCATCATGGAGTACTTATCTTTTTCATGAAGAAATCTATTTCACTATTCGATATTCATTTATACCTATTCTAATTTTATCTACAGTTTTGATATTAATTCTAAATTTTATAAATAGTGATCGACAAAAAAAATAATAATTGATTTGTTTCTTAAAACGTTTCTATTTTGTATCGTAAAACTTAGTGCTACCAACCTTTTTCAGGACGATTTAATACATTATTTTGATTAACATATATTAGCATGTTTTAATAAAAAAATAATTTATATTGTAAATATGAGCGGGAGGCTTTGGTTGTAGGCAAAATTTCGAGCAATCATTCCTCGTAGTTATAACTAAGTAATTACCTAATTTTCGGTTACAGCAAGTATAATTTTCACCCAGATATTCTACCTTAGCAAAGACAATGTAATGCGATTTAACCTCTATGTAAGTTTATAGGTAGAACTTTTATTAAAGACCTATATTAAATCGGTAAAAAAAATAATACATCTATGAAAACCAATAAAATAATTTATTTAGCAACACTTTTTTTAATAGTTGCATCTATTTGCTCTTGCAAAACAATCCCAGAAAATGTGACAGCAGTTAAGCCGTTTTACAAAGAAAAATATCTTGGAAAATGGTATGAAATAGCCCGATTAGATTTCAAATTTGAAAAAGATTTAAATAATACAACAGCAGAATACTCTTTAAAAGACGATGGGGAAATTAAAGTCGTAAACAAAGGATACAACGTAAAAAAACACAAATGGACACAAGCAATTGGAAAGGCTAAATTTGTTGGCAGCGAAGATATTGCAATGCTTAAAGTCTCTTTCTTTGGTCCTTTCTATGCTGGATATAATATAATTGCAATTGATGAAAATTACAAATACGCCTTAGTTGCAGGAAAGAGCACAAAATATTTATGGATCTTATCTCGAGAAACGACTATTCCTGATGCTATTAAAAAAGACTACTTGAGAATTGCAGAAAAGACCGGTTATACAACAAAGGACCTTATCTGGGTAAAACAGGATAAACAAAATTAAAAGTATTGCTCCATTGAAATTAGCTTCTACAATTCCCTCCCTTTTTACCATAAAATACTTGCTTGCTAATAGGATAGATTACCCAAAAAGCAATGAAGAAAAAGAAAAAATAATAAAAATTTAGAGAGAATTATTTTTTCTTCTTAAATTGCTAAAATGACTATTTCATCCTTATATAAAAAAATAACGCCATTTGTAAAGCCTTATCGTAAAATGGTAATGGCTACCTTATTCCTTGCATTTATTGGTTCCTTTGCTGCTCAAGTGAACGCCTTAATACTAAAATATACTGTAGATTCTATCAGTGATTTAATGGTAGCTAGAGAACCGCTTTCAAAAGGTTTCTATTTGTTGGGCATTATTAGTATCATTTTGCTTTCAAAAGAATTAATCTACTCAGTAGTTCAATTTGGACAAAAGTTTTATGGAGAAAAACTACGTATTTTTATTTCACGTGATATTTCACAAACCATAACTGAAAAAATCCTTAGCTATCGCATGGAATTTTATACTTCTAGCGAAAATGATAGTGGTAAACTCCAAACGCGTATTGATTTAGGAATAAGTAGCTTAACCAGATTAGTCCAGAACTTTTTTATCGATATTTTACCGCTTTTTGCTAATGCAATTGTGGCTTTAGGATTAATGTTTTACGCTAATTTTTATGTAGGTTTGGTTAGTTTATGCATCATTCCCATTTATTTTTACATCAGTCAATTACAAGCTACTAAACTAAGTGGTTTTAGAAGACGAATGCGAACCTATAGAGAAACCAAAAATAATGGCATCATTAGTTTGATAGAATCAATCACGGTTATTAAATCCTTTGTGCGAGAGTCGCTTGAAGCCAAACGACACCAAGACATACAATACGAAATGACCGAAAACCAGCTAGCTACGAGAAAAACCAGTTTTATGTTTGAAAGTATAAAAGGTTTTGTAGAGCAAATTGGAGTGGTAATTATAATAATCCTAACTGCCTATTTTGTATTAAACGGAACCATGACCATTGGTGCTATTATGTTTCACATTATGTTATTTAACAATGTTTCGGCACCAATACGACAACTACACCGAATTTATGATGAAGTAAATGATGCTTTAATTTATTCAGAAGGATTTTTTGATATTTTAGAATCGGACCATCAAAAAGAAGTAAGTGGTTCTTATAAACCTAAAAAAATAACAGGATTACTAGAAGTTAAGAATATAGATTTTAGTTATCCAAACGGGACGAAAGCATTAGAGAATGTAAACTTTACAATAAAACCAAATCAAAATACCGCGTTAGTAGGATTAAGTGGTGCTGGGAAAAGTAGTATTATAAATTTATTGGATAAATTTTACCAACCAACCAAAGGCACTATTTTATTAGATGGTATTGATTTAAAAGAGTATGATACTAATTTTTTAAGGCAAAATATTGGATTGGTATTGCAAAAGAATCACATTTTCAAAGGTACAATTTCAGAAAACATTCTTTATGGCAATCCAAATGCAACTGAAAATGAGTTAATAGAAGCTTCGAAAAAAGCCTATATTCATGAACAAATTAGCGCCTTGCCAAACGGCTATCAATCGGAAGCGCATTTACTTTCGGGAGGACAACAACAGCGAATCGCTATTGCAAGATTATTTTTGAAAAACCCTCCTATCATATTTTTAGATGAACCCACAGCAAGTCTAGATGCTATCGCAACAGAGCAAATAAAAAAATCGTTAGATGCGATAAAAAAAGACAGAACGGTCATTATTATTTCGCATAGTATTTCTCAAATTATCGATGCATCTAACATTATTGTTTTAGACAAAGGAAAAGCTGTAGAAGTAGGAACTCATGAAAGTTTGTATGATCTAAAAGGAACGTATTTTAAGATATTCACTGCGATGGCTAATAGTTTAAATATTGGAAAAATAACGCAAACTATCGATTAAAACTCAAAATGGAAACTTTAATAAATAGGAATAAGTATCCGAATATTTAGAAACACATTTTACACCCACATCTCTTAAACTCTTTCCTTTAAAGATAAATAGGTAAGCAAAAAAGTATTTCAGCTTTACATCGTATTTAGTTGTAGTTTTGAGGTTCCTTACTTTGACACTACAAATTTGCAATCCTTGCTTATCGGTCATAGTGATAAAATTAAATTCCAAACCTATGTGGTGGCATTATCTCTTAGTTTTTTTTGGCTCTTTATTATTTGACATTGTACCATTTCCTTTTGCACCAGCATTTACAATAATGGTATTTCTTCAAATTTTATTTGATTTAAACGTTTGGGCTGTTATTGTTATTGGAGTCTTAGGATCGGTTTTAGGTCGATTTATTCTTCTATTATATGCTCCATTATTAGCCAGCAAGTTCTTAAAATCCTCAAAAAATGAAGACATAAAGTTCCTTGGTGATAAGATGAACGAAAATAAATGGAAAGGGGTAGTTGTTGTGCTTGCTTATTCTTTGTTACCTCTTCCTACAACACCATTATTTTTGGGTGCTGGTATTTCTAAAATAAAACCTATTTATATTATTATTCCCTTTTTGATTGGTAAATTTACTAGTGATTCTATAGCGCTTCATTTAGGTAAATTTGCAGTTGACAATCAACAAAGTATTATTGATAATATTTTTTCGTGGCAGTCGATTCTGAGTTTTATTTTAGGGTTTATAATGTTATTCTGCTTATTTTTTGTGGACTGGCGTACTTTAATTCAAACTAAAAAACTAGCCTTTGATTTTAAAATTTTGAATTAAATTCCCCTTTATAATCCATTTAATTTACTTAAAAGTTCAATACTATTAATCGTCTTTTATTTATAAACATTCCCTCAAAAACGGCTTTATAGTAAAGAGACCAAATAATATAATAACAAAAAAAAGCGCAAAGTCTAAAACATTTGCGCCATTTAGTTCCTGTATATAAATTATTTATTCCATTTTCCTCCACCAAGGTAAAAGCCTAAATGGATACCTAAATAACTATTTGCAATAGTTCCTACTTCTGCACCAGACACATCTTGTAAAGTAGATTTAGGAACAAGATTATATTCAAGTCCCATTCTAAATTTACCCCATTCAAAACCACCTCTTAATAAACCACCAAATTTACCTGTAGCATCTAAGCCAACAGTTTCTGTAGAGGAATTTACATCATCAAATTCTACATTTGCAATACTATAATACCCAACACCACCACCAACATAAGGTACAAAAGAACCTCCTGAATTATTAAAATAGTAATCGTATGTACCCACATAAGAACCATTTGCTGAAATTTTCGCACTAGTAGATTCCCCATTTCTATTTAAATCACGCACCATAGCAGCGGCTCCAATTCTTAAACCGACATTCATATTGTCTTTTAAGTTGTATTTAGGCTCAATTGATAATAATACTCCACCTCCTCCATTTGAAGGAATTGTATATCCAAAATCTAATCCTACTCTAAATTTACCTTCCTCTTGAGAATAACCCGTAGCAAAAGCAAATACGGCGATGGCCGTTAAAATAATTTTTTTCATGATGTTTATTTTTAATTTTAAAGCGCAAACATACTTTAATTTTCGTAAATATTTACTTATAAAAAACAAATAAAGTAAGATTTGTATTATTTTTAATCATCCAAAATAAATCAAAATGTTCTAATATATCTGTTTTTTATAAAATTATCATCGTATTTTTATTCTTTAAAACTTAACACCAACAATAGTATTGCTACTATTAAGAGCATGATTTTTAATCCAAAATTCCTAACAGGTCTTACCGTTTTATCATAGTCGTTTAAGGCCTCTTTATTGTTTTCTACTTTATTTTTTCTCCACCATAAATCGTATTTATAGAGTACAAAGACAGCAATAAAACAGAATAAACTTTTAATGAAATAAAACCAATTCATATCTAAATTTTAATATTATTATAAAAAGTTAATTGTACAATTATTAAACGAAAAGCCTCTTTTTACCGATGTTTTTTTTGCGCTTTTTAATATTACTCTAAAAAAAACAAATAATTATTTATTAATTACAATCTTATGCGAATACAGATTGCAAATCTACATTAGCCCTGAAAAGATATCCATGCGGCCATATCCTTTGGCTTCAATATTTTGCGAATAACCAGAACTTTATATGACTCTTTCGCCAGCTACATCTTACGTATATTAATGAATTCTTACGTTTTCAATGATTCTCATAAGTTGGTTTCCTAGTTGAAAAGTAATTTTCCTATAGCTACTTTCATCCGTAAAACTTTCTTTTCAGGAGCTATTTCCAGCTATCATTCCAATCTTTTTTTGTCTCGTTTAAAAAAACGAAACTAAAAAAAGGATTTTCCCTTCTATCTGGGCTAGGGCATTCGGTTTCATAAAGAACTATTATATGAAAATTCATCATTAATTTTAAAAATTACTATCTGAACTGAAACTCTATAAAACACAAAAACCAAACAGTTATGCTTGGTTTTCTTTTTGTTTATTTGCTCAACTTTACGGGCACGAGCCAGAGGCATCGCGCTAGCCGTTGAAATTATTTCTGCTCGCGCCAGCTGGGGGAATAAGTCAAAACAAAAAGGAAGGTTTCAGCCTCCATTTTTAATCTTATTCAGAGGCTTTCTATGCCTTGAAAAAACCTAAATCCCAATTTATAAATTGAATAATTCTCAATATATTGGCAAAAAAAACATTCAATATTATTTGGATAACCATAGTAATCACAGATTGCAAATCTAGCGTTGTCGACATATCCTAGCGATCGGGTTTTTTAATTCTTAACGAAAAAATTCAAATCTTTTGAACCAAATATAAATTAACAATAAAATAAAAAACCAACCAAAAAACAAAATACTTGATTTTAATAAATTTGATTTTTTTTTAAATTTTTTCAATAATTCTTCTTCTTTTGAAAAGTACCATTTATAAAATAAAAACCATCCTAGAATATAAATTGAGACATAAATCAACATAAAATAAAAGTTACTATATTGATAAAGCTCTTGAAGATTTAATAACTCAATTAATATCATTAATATTAATATTATGAGCATTGATAAAACTGCAGATATACCAACAATTGGAGGATAGCTTTTTTCCACTTTTACAATTTTTGTGTAAAAATAAAATAATGAGACATATAAATAATTCATTCTAATTTTTAAATAAGTTTATACCTAGTCTATCGTATTCCATATATGTTTGTTCAATTGGTGTAAAATCATTAGTAATAGGGTTATACTGAATATTACAATTACAAGTATGTTCTATTAAATAACCTAAATTATATCCAAAACTTGCTGCAGCTACTATAACACCCATAAATCCAGATGCGTTTGCTATCTGGTCTCGAGCTCTTACCTTAGAAAGATATTCTCTCATGTTAGGTCCATAAGGAATTTTTAAAGAATTTGCATAATTATATTCCGTTAGACCTACTGAAACACCGCCTAAAAACAATCCAAAATATCCAATCTTTGCTGAATTACTCATAGCTAGACCACGACTTCCTGTAAATTGGTTTGGCCCTGAACCTTTAAGTCCGCTATACATTTTTCCATTTATTCCTTTCCAAGATTCAAAGTACTTACTGTATTGTAATTCTTGTGTTGTTACTGTAATTGCCGTAGCTAGAGTAACGGCATCAGCACTATTGAAACTAGATTCTGATTTTTTACTTTTTGCATTAACTACAACTTCATTTAATTGTTCAGTTGGTAAATCTACCCCGTTTGGAGCACCATTTGCAAGATGCCCCTGCATATTTTCCTGTTCCGGGTTTTGGTGGATCAATAGGATCTTCTTCTCCCATCCCAGTAGGATCAATAAGGTTCATTGGCTTTTGGCTTACATAAATGTATGGCGAGTTCATAAAATATTTCTCCGCCAACGGATCCACACTCAACCACAAACTAGTCTTCATATCCAAGTACCTCGCCCCATAATAGCTCAAATTCGTTTCTCTATCTAATTCCTTTCCATTAAACAAGTATGGCGAAGAAAACGAGCTAGAATGCTCCTAAAATAAAACCTCTCCAAATCGATTTTATGAGATTCAACGATTCCAAAAAAACAATAAAAACTAGAGTTAAAGGCTATGTACTCGACATGCTGACTTATGCTTCCGTTTCGGGTTGTAATATACGAAGTACTTCCCAAATGATCAGTTTTTTCTCAACATTATAAAACAAAAAAACCAAGCAATTACGTTTGGTTATTCATTTTGTTTACTTGCTCTACTTTGCGGGCACAGATTGCAAATCCGAGCGATCGGGTTTAATTAAAACCTAACCCAAGTTACTTTGAATTTATATACATTATGAGACAGTAGGAAAATTTTAAAAATTATTTAATAATAAAAATTTTCTTGTTTATATACATATTACTAATTGTACGATCTTCTCTCATTTTTGGAATAGAAAAGATAACTTTATCTATTTTTTGAGGGGTATAAGAATATAAGAGGTAAGTAGATTTGAAAAAATTATTAGTTAATTTTTCAATTTTTATAGGTAAGGCATTAGAAATTCGTAAAAAGGCATAAAACTGATCATAATTATAATCTTTAAATAATTCTGGATCTATCTTTAAAATACTATCAGAAAAATAGTACCTATAAGTACCTGTTTCCCATTTTACTTCAACAATATAACATTCTAAGTCACCTATTTTTTCTTTCTTATTTATCTTTTTAACACTTGGGGGATTTCCTAATTTTTCTTCTAAATCTATTGTCACGTCTATAGCTGATACGATATTGAAATCTCCTATGAAAGTATATAATAGATTATTCTTTTTTATGTAATTACTAATAATATTGTTACTACCATATTTTGAAATAGAAACGAAATCTCCTTTTGAAGAATAAATATAAGTTAAAGTATCTATTGGTATTTCACCTTGACTTTTCAATTTCTCAATCAATTTGTTTTTGCTTATGTTTTGTACTAATGTATCACCTATAATTTCAGTACTCACAAAATATTCTAATTTACCTTCAAAGGATTGCGAGTTCACCTCAAAAGCAAACATTAAAATAAAAAAAACTATTATATTTTTCATTTGAATTCAATATTATATTTTTTAATAACATATATTTCAAAAAAAGATTTACTATATATGATATGTAATATGTGTTTATTAACTATTTCTTCTCTACTTAAATTATCAGTATTGTTATACCTCAAACTATATCTTTTGTCATTAAAATTAAAATAAATCAAATCTGTTCTTCCTGAAATAAAATTCTCTATAGGTAATTTAATCTCTTCGTTTAACATTTTTTCAGAATTTTTAATAATAAAGAAATTGATCGATAATTTTAATATAATAAAAATAAAAAACGACAAAATAAAAATTCCTGTTATATTGATAATATTGTTATTGTTTTTCTTTTTCTTTTTCTTTTTGACTGAATTATATTTATACTGAAAAATAAAAATTATAAATAAGGAAAGTAAAAAAACACATATATTTAAAATTAACGGAACATTTAATATAATCCTGTCTTCCTTTAGAAATAAGACTAGTAAAATCGCCATTAAAATAAAAATCCATTTTTTTGAGAATATTTTTTCTGTCATTGGGTTGGATTTGTTTCTTTATTTAACTTCTTAGATGTAGAGCCATGTAAGACCTTCTCTCCCGTCTTAGTTTTTAGTACTGTTTCAATAGCATCATTCCTTTTTAACTTTTGTTCTGCTACTTTTTTGGCATAATTACTGACTCTTTTTTTTGATTCTCCTGCTGCAATTTTGTTCGCCTGTTTTTCTAATTTATTATACAGTTTTTTATTTTCTTTCTTTAAAGAAGCTAAAACTTCATCAGCTTTACTTCCAAATCCTTGTTCTACTAAAGTTTCAATTGCAGATTCCCAGAACAAGTCGAGCAAACTCACTTTACTAAAACTAAATTCATGATTCGCATCATCATATTTGCCTTGACTATATTTATCTAATGCTTTAGTAGTCATTTTACTAACTACACTAATTACAATTTTCCCTGCGGTTGATTTAGCAAATTTTGCAATTTTCGCAGCAGTAGCTGTACCTGTAGGTGTAACAGTTGAAACCGCATATGCTCCTGCTGCATTCAAACCAGCTGACCACCAGCCTATATCATCATAAGACTGTTGAGATGATTTTCCTTCAATAAGCATTCCACCAAAATAATCCATCCCCACATCTAAAGCAAAACTTGATATTGCATCAATAATGCCTGTTATAGGATCTCGTCCGTCTGGATCTGTATAAATTATAGGGTTGTTAAGACAGAAAACGTTTGAACCTAGGTTTGGATATTTTTCTTTTGAAGGATCCACATTCAACCACAAACTAGTCTTCATATCTAAATACCGAGCTCCATAATAGCTAAGATTCGTTTCGCTGTCAAGTTCCTTCCCATTAAACAAGTATGGCGAAGAAAACGAGCTATTATGTTCCTCAAATAAAACCTCTCCAAAGGCTATGTACTCGACATGCTGACTTATGCTTCCGTTTCGGGTTGTAATATACGAAGTACTTCCCAAATGATCAGTTTTTTCTCAACAATATAAAACACAAAAACCAAGCAATTACGCTTGGTTTTTTATTCTATTTACTTACTAAACTTTGTGGGCACGAGCCAGAGGCATCGCGCTAGCCGTTGAACTTATTTCCGCTCACGCCAGCTAGGGGAATTATTTTAAATTTAATAAATAATCCATATATACAAAACTAATTATAAGAAATATCAGAGAAGAAATTATAAACAAAAAACTTAAAAAACTATATTTCAATCTTTTTTTTCTTGATAAATGATTAAATTCTTTAAAATAATCTTGGTATTTATTTCTTTTAAATAGACAATAGTAATTTATGGCAATGGCAATAATACCAAATATCAAAAGATTTGAGATTGTTAAATTTAACTCATTTAAAAAAAAACCGGTATATAAGCAAAAAAACCCAACACAATAGAATAATACTATTACACTTATAATTCCAGCAGCACTAACACTATTACTTCCATATATAGGATTTAACAATGCATCCTTAACAATTAAGTCAGGATCTTTAATTCCTCTCTTATTGTAAATCTCCCTGATTTTCTTACTCTTTAACAAGGATAAAAAAGGAAAAAAAATTGTTTTTGTTATCATATTCTCAAATAGGAATAAATTATAATAAATTAAATTCCAAAACCATACTAATTTCTTAATCATAAAATTTATTTTACTTCACCAGTTTTTTCCCTAAATCATCTCCTAAAATTGCACCACCAATTCCTCCAATGACTCCTCCAATAATAGCTCCAGGAACAGCTCCAACTCCTCCGAACCAGACTCCAATAGCACCGCCTAGCACAGCTCCTCCTTTTGCGCCTAAATAACCACCAACAGCTCCTCCAACGGCTCCTCCAGTTGCTGATTTTGCATTTTTACCAAAAGTTTTACCATCCAAATTATATCCTTCCTGTACTTGTAGTAATCCAACGCCAACGGTGATGAAAGGCGAAGATTTCCCAACTACATTTGCTATTCCTTTAAATTGAGATACTTTATTCAAGGTAGCCAAACTATTAATAGCATCATCACTTACATCTAAACCTTTAACTGTTGATCTAAATGTTTCACCTGCTATATTACTTTTTGAGCCATACTCTGCTAAGGGCCCTCCAACACTTCCAATGTATGTATTTAATGTGCTAAGATTAGCAAGACTTTCACTTGAACTAATTGTTTTTACTGTTGTCCCTGTAGATGAATTAACAACAACTGTTTTGTTGGCGCCATATGATTTACCAGAATTCATATCTGTTGCAGTACCATTTGAATTTAGTATTAATCCTTGCCCAGTTCCCGCTACAAAATTAGTTGATTTTCCAATATTTCTGTAACCATTTTTAGTTCCACTAGAGTTAAACCATTGAACGTTACCAGTTGTTTTATTTTCATACCAATCATATGGTTTTCTACCATCAGGATCAACAAATTTAACAGGGTTATTAAAAGTATAAATATAACTTCCCACACTTTGCATCATCTCCGTCAACGGATCCACCGTCAACCACAAACTCGTCTTCATATCTAAATACCTCGCCCCGTAATAGCTAAGATTGGTTTCTCTGTCTAATTCCTTCCCATTAAACAAGTACGGCGACGAAAACGAGCTAGAATGCTCCTCAAACAAAACTTCCCCAAATCGATTTTAGGAGATTCAACGATTCCAAAAAAACAATAAAAGAAGAGAGTTAAAGGCTATATACTCGACATGCTGACTTATGCTTCCGTTTCGGGTGGTAATATACGAAGTACTTCTCAAATGATCAGTTTTTTCTCAACATTATAAAACACAAAAACCAAGCAATTAAGCTTGGTTTTTCATTTTGTTAACTTGCTCAACTTTGTGGGCACAAGCCAGAGGCATCGCGCTAGCCGTTGAAATTATTTCTGCTCGCGCCAGCTGGGGCAATTGATTGAACAATTAGACAGCAAACAAAAAGAATCTATTTTTAGTATTATTGATATGGCAATTTATAATCTAAAAATAAAACAGACACTCTCAAACGCCTTAACTCTATAAAACACAAAAAACCGAGCAATTTGCTCGGTTTTTTTTATACTCATTTCTCTTTGTTTACTTGCTCAACTTTGTGGGCACAGATTGCAAATCTGCGCTAGCGTTGTCGACATATCCGAGCGATTGGACTTTTTTCTTACTTTATACCTTTAGTTTTTTTTTTAAATAAAAAATATCAACCAACCACCAAACTGAACCAATTATTATTAGTAAAACGATAGGTAAATATGACCATAGTAAAATTGTATAAAAAACTTCTTCAAAATCATATTTTGAATTTAATCCTTCAAATAAAGAAAAATAATCAATTATAAAACTCGCTAAAGCAATATCAATTAAATATAATATTCCTAAAATTGTTAAATATTTATATAGTATATTTTCCTTTTTTAAATATCTAAGGCACTTCACAAAAATAAACAGAATTGAGATAAAAAGGATGAACAAACTAATTGTCTTCATATTAATTAATTATTAGTTTTTTGGAGACTTTGAACATCTTTTGTTTTATCAACTGTAGTTGTAAATTCAAGATCACCTTGTTTATTTGTATAATCATTATAATCGTATTCTGAAATTTTCTGTGTTGCTGAACTAACAGGTTTTTTAAAAAAATCTCCAAAATTAGCCATTACTCTTCTCCACTGTGCTTTTTGAGCAGCCCTGCTAACTAATGGTGCTCCAAGTAAACTCATACCTGTATTTGTTCTAGTTGTATTATTGATTGTAAAAGTAACGACTCCATTCTTAATTGAACCAGAGAAATAAATCTCTCCAGCATCAGTATGTCCTTCCAAAGTTACAAAATTTGCACTAAAAGAAGTTGAATTTGATGTAACTGACTTAACTTTAACAGATGCATTATCAGGTCCTGAAATATCAATATCTATATGGTCGTTTTTTGACAATTTACCATTACCATCTCTATCAATTAAATCATAAGTTGCAAAAGTATTTGTCGTTATTTTCCCCGGATTTGTGGTAAATACCTCTTTAAATGAATTAAACTGTTTTTGTGAAACTCCCTGAACGGTTGCAGTATATACTTGATTTTGAACGTCACTCGAATAATCTCCATCTTTTAATCCTATATCAGCACATCCCTCACACCAACCTGTTTGTGCTTTTGATTTTACTTGTTTTCCATTTGGATCTATGAGATTAATTGGATTCTGATAACAATACGCATAAGAAGCTAAGTTACCAGAATTATAAACACCTCCATTATGCTGTCCATCAAAATAAAATTGCTTTTCAAAAACAGGATTGTAAGTTGCCAACGGATCAACATTTAACCAAAGGCTAGTCTTCATATCTAAATACCTCGCCCCATAATAGCTAAGATTCGTTTCTCTGTCGAGTTCCTTTCCATTAAACAAGTACGGTGAAGAAAACGAGCTAGAATGCTCCTCAAATAATATCTCTCCAAAGGCTATGTACTCAACATGCTGGCTTATGCTTCCGTTTCGGGTTGTAATATACGAAGTACTTCCCAAATGATCGGGGTGAAAATAAAAAATATCATTCTCAGGCAATCCAATTCCTGTAAAACCTTCTCCAGGCTTCACCGTTGTTGGTTCCACAGGCGGGCCAAATTGCACCGGAGGTCCTGGAACATCGCCGGGTTTATTAAAAATAGGATTTTTTGGCCAGCCTTCGGGTGGTGCTTGGTTTTCTGCCGCGGGTTTTAGCACTTCACTCGGATACGGATTGCCCGTAAACTCGGGTGTGGCATAAATCCCCTGTTGTGTGGGTGGTCCTGGTGGCAAACCTAAACTCTTTACATAAGCGTCCATTGCTTTTTGTTGCTCTGCCGTAAGGTTTGTATAATTTACTCCGCCTGCCGTAATACCCAAAGGTTGTGCAAAGGCGCCGTTTCCTAATTTGCTCACAATTCGTCCTGCGCCTTCAAAATAATGCTTGGTAAATTTCCCTTTGCTGATCACAAAATAAGGAGAAATATATCCTGTATAATCATCGGTATGTACAATAGTTGCTGCCGTTTGCCCGTTGATGGCCACGTTTTGAGAATCTCCAGAACTTTTTATAACTCTTTCGCCTCCTGCATCGTATGTATATTGATGAATTCTTCCGTTATCATTGATTCCCATTAAACGATTTTCTTCGTCCCAGGTCATTTTTCTAAAACTTTTTTCTTCAGAATAATTTGTTGGGTTTCCGTTACCGTCATAAATGTAAACTCTTGGCTCAGATTTTCCTACTTCAACAATTTTGCTCGGCGCATTCGGATGCACTTCGTTATCGTAGTTATAATCCAACACATAGCCTTTTTGCTCATTGTTCACCGTATGCACTAAATTTTTATTAGTAATGTTGTGCATTTTGTTGTAGCTCATGTTCAGCTCATACTTGGCTTCGGTAAACTCTCCGTTGTAAAGCGCTTTGGCAGTTTTCAGTCGGTAAAAATCATCGTATTGGTATTCATGATTGGAGGTTCCGCCCAATGTATTATTGATAATCGGAGCGGTATTTTTAATGTTCAATACATTCCCTACCAAATCATAGCCATACGAATTGTTCATCACTTGTCGCGAACCACTTTTTACTTGCAGTTGTTGCAATCGGCGCATCGTTGGATCGTAGGTATAATTCGTTTCGGTGTCGTTTCCGTATTTCAAATACTTGCGTTGCTCAAACTCATCATACGCCAATTGCTTGATGTAATCATACGTATGACTTTCTTTCTTGCCTTGCATGCTTTGCAAATTACCCGCTCGATTATACGTATAATCCACTACTTCGCCATCGGGATAGGTCATTTTCTGAATTCGGTTCCAAGTATCGTATTCGAACTGCGAAATATAGGTTTGCACATCGGTTGGTGTAATACGCAAGGTTCGAATTTCTTTTTCGACTTCGCCTAGTTTGCCATAGAAAAATTCTTGTCCGCCACTGGCGTCTTGCACAAACCACAGTCTGCCTCTGCGCGATGCCGTTCCGTTGGCTTTACCATAATTGTATTGTATGTTGTTTTGTGGATTCTTTGGATATTTGATGCTTTCTAAACGGTTGTAATCATACTCGTATTTTATAGCTCCACCATTAGGAACCGTATTTTTAATATCCTGTGTAACACGTTTGGTTAGGTTTCCTGCCAAATCATATTCCATTGCCGTAGTTCCTGCATCGGGATGTGTAAACTCGGTTCTTCTGCCCAGCCAGTCGTAGGTGCTTTTGGTAATGTGATCCATCGCATCCGTGACCTGAATGGTTTCGCCTAAAGCATTAATATCAAACTTAGTCACCAAATCATTTTGAATACTCGCCAAATTGCTGCCTTTAACATCCGTTTGCGATTGCACCGTTTTGTTCAACGCATCGGTTTGCGTAGTCAGCATGGTGGGAACTCCTTCAAAAGTATCTATTTTGAAAGTAGTGGTATTGCTACTTCCGTCTGGCAAAGTGACTTTTACGGCACGACCAACTTCATCATATTCGGTTTTGGTCGGATTCACACTAGATAATGCCGTACTAAAAGCAGCATCTATAGTAGTAGTTGTCGTTGGATAATAACTGGTTGTCGGGCGACCTAAACCATCATAAATAATTTTTCCTGAGACAATTTGGGCTTCCTGATCGGGACTTCCTGCGGCAGTAAACAAACTAGCTGTTTTCTTTACTTGCAAGGCTCTGCCCAATCCATCAGTATAGGTATAGGTTTCGATATCTTTATCCAACTCTGGATCGTAATTTCTAGTTTTTGCGTACGGAACTTTTGCTGTTGGAAAATAATCGTAAGCAATCGTATACGGTTTTCCACTGGCAATTTCATAAGGACCTCGAATAGTTTTGGGACGACCTACGGCATCAATCGTATATTCAGTACTTTGATCGTTTCGATCAGTCGTTTTTAGCGGAATGCCAAAGCGGTAATCGTATTCCATTTTATTCTGATATCCAAAAGCATCTTTTATTTCAGTCAAAAAACTATGATTTTCGCCATCGTACACATAATTCATTGTCATGCGTTGGTCTTTGTAATTGGCTGGACCGGTTATTTTTTGAAGGTTTCCGTATGCATCATAAGCAATATCGGTTATGGCAATTTTATCAGCCGCACTGTAGTTTTTTATTTGAGTAACCTCAGCCGTTGTCGTATTAATGGTCGTGGCTCTCTTGCGGCGCAATCCGTCCTTAGTAAATACTTCCAATTGTTTCGGAATTCCACCAAAATAAGGGGTTGCACTTTCGTGATACGTAATTTTTGCCGTTACTTTATCCGTAGTGGTACCGTTTCCTAAATCGTCGTATTGCGTGATATTTCCGTTGGCATCGTAGGTACTAAAAGTGTTGGTTTCTAAATACTCACTTCCGCCCTCGTACATTTTTTGGTTGGTATGAATCAATCCCACAAAAATACGTTTGGCATCACAGGAAGGCAAATTCAATTCTGAAACTGGCACACTCGCTTGTGTTACTACGTCAATAAAACTGTATTCATTCTCCGATTCTTGACGCATTTTATTGCTTTTGTCCAACGTATAACTGCGTTTCAACAAATTTTTTCTAAAATAATCTTGATTGTAAAATTCCTGCGTAGTGGTTGCAAACACTGAATTATCAGCAGCGTCGATTTGTTGTTGAATCACTTTTGCGAAACCATAAAATTCTCTTTCGCGACGGTCGTAGTACCCATCTTCATACTTGAATTTCGCTATCGAATGATCGATTCCATCACCCACATGTCCATCATTGATATCTACGGATTGCAAAACCCATTTGGCATTTGGATTTTCATAAGTTGGTTTTAGTAATTCGTAATCCACCACGTAACTGTTGCCCGCTGCGTTGGTCACGCCTTTTAGCTTGTTGGTTCTTTTGATGTTCGAAAGGCGGACGGTTAGGTTGTCTTCGTCAGTTGAAAGGATGTAATCGAGGTTACCGTCACCATCGATGTCGTTGAAAGTAGCTTCGGTACGAGAGGTTGAAGTTCCTATTGAAGCGCCAAAACTAGGCACAATTTTTAATAGCCAAACATTAATTGGAATTGAAAAACCTACATTCCCGCCATAACTTGATGAGGTATTTCGTGTCATAGACTCATAACGAGGATAGGTTATCGCTGGTGCAAATGAATTACCCATATTCAATTCGACCAACACAGCATTGTCGTGGTAAGTAATTTTATCTGCCAAACCGTCCGAATTAATATCTAAAAAGGAATTAGAATTATCCGAAGTGGTGTGCGAATAGTTTAATCCTCCAGAAAAGGATCCATTATAAATACTATATCCTGCATTACCAGCTATATCAAGAGATTTTCCTTTGTTAATAACGTTCATGTTAGGCCAAGTTTCAGAGGGAAGAAAACCATAACCCGTATTCAGCGCTACTGATTCGTTATCTTGAATTTTATCCGCTAATCCATCACCATTAATATCGGAATAAATATGTGTGGAATGATCGTTTGAGAAACCTATATTACCACCCAAACTCACCGTACCTCCTACTTTTGCTGCATTGGAACCAGCATTTGTTTTCGCACTATTGAATTTGACACCTGTTTTGCTAATATCTACACTAGCCGAACTTTGAGTCCCTCCATGGCTATAGCTACCCGAAGCACTTCCGCCTAAACTAGTCGTTTTTGAATGACTAAAATTACCCGTATCTTGTAATCTATTTTCTTTTCCTCCCATAGGAGTTGTAAACTGAACCTTTCCATCTCTAATATAATCGGGATATCGATCTCCATTCATATCACTCATGGTTTGAACAACGTAGGAATCTCCTTTTGAAGCAGACAAACCTCCACTGATTGCACCTGAGCCAACGCCAATACCTCCGCCGCCTCCAATACTGCGACTTTTACTTTCGGTAATCATATCTAAAGCTTCTGTTTCGCCTCCTGTTATAGATGTAACAGGTGAAGAAAAATCGGCATATTCTGCAAAATCGTCTTCACCCAATCGACTTGTTCCCATAAATTCCCTTTGAATGAAAATATTTTCTTCACCACCGTAAAAAAAAGTATCGGAATACTTTGCAGCCATAGGAATAAAATACTGATTGTTAGTATTAAATTCTTCCGGCATACTATCTGGGTCTAATGAATTAATGTCTGGAAAATTATCCGTGTCAATGTTATTGTTACTGTTAAATTTCAGCTGTGATTGGTTAATCAGATTTCCCGCAAGATTTCCATTAATTGCAAAGCGACCCCAATTTTTATACTGAATACCAAAATTTGCATCGGTTTCATTCCAATCAGAAAAAATAGAAAAATTATCGGTACTTGCGACCCATCTTAATACATAAGGGGCTTCTTCTATTGGTATTTCAATTTTATAATTAATTTTTAATTTGCCATTAGGATAAGATTTTATAATTTCATTAAGTTTAGTATTACTTACATAAACCTCTAAATCTATAGGCTGATCTTGTTGAGTTTCAGGATAAACATAGGTGTTGTCAAAAACTGAAGTTGTTTCCTCTAATTTACCATCAACCACATCAAACGTTTTTCTTGCCACTAATTTATTAGCTTGTTTTGCAGAAATAATAATTTTCCCATTATAATCTGAGGCAAGAGGTTGTTCTATAAGCTGATAATCTAATGGATTTATACTAATTACTAGTTTTCCTGTAATTGTTGGTTTTTCTCCATTAATAACATAATTTCCATCTATTTTAGAGTAAAAAGAATGTGAAACATCTACTTTTTTGATATTGTCTTCTGGTTTTGTCCCTGGCATTGCAGGGATTGTAACTATAGCATTAAGCTCTAAAGTTTTTACATCAATATTAGTTAAAGTTTCAACTTGCGTTCTGATAAAAGCATTGTCTTCAGGAATATTAAAAGAAAGAGAAGTTAAATCAAAATTGACAATTTCTGAGGCTAAAAATGTTTTTTTGTACAATATTGTTTCAACATTGGAACCCATTACATTTTTTACAATTTTTAAAGTAACATGGTCCGATGTAAATGGCTTTTTAAGAGTACCAGAGAAATTAATTATTCCTGACTTAGGAACCACTATAGGATTGGAAGAACTTACAAAAAAATCTTCTGATGCTTGGAAATTTTTGAGTGAAACTAAATTAGCATCATTATCTGTAGTCAACACATCATTCAATCTGTTTTTAACACTATTATTTTCATAATAATACTCTCGTACTTTGATGTATTCGATTTTTGGATCCCAAGATACTTTATCAAAATTACCATCCTTTATCGAACTCACTCTAAAATATAAACGTTCTCCTTTTGTGACGGTTAGTGTTTGTGCAGGTCTTGTTTTTATTGTATAATCTGTTCCTGAAATGACTTCATCCCAAATAAGATCGTTATTTTTCTGAAAATAAAGGTGCACCCCATCTGCCTTATCAATTCCATTTCTAGTTTTGTAGTCTTGTCTTTGTTTGGAGGTATCTTCTAGTAATTGATAACTTTGGTTTACAGCAATAGTACCATTTACAGGAGCTTGCCATACCCGTACTACATCATTCAATGGATTTTTTTTCAACAATTCATCTAATTCGACTGTTCGATCTGGAGCAGTAAGCGTTAATGTTCCAATGCCTGAAACCGGTGCAGGAGTAGCCAAACTGGATGTTAAAAAAGTAGGGACACCATCCACAATACGATTGTATTGTACTTTTCCATTCTCTACAAAATCAACTAATCCATCTCCATTAAAATCCATAAAATAACTAATCGATCGATTGGTTGAACGCTGTTCATCATACCCAATATTAGCGGAAGTCACTCCATTACCAATACTCGCATCCACACCCCAACTAAAAGATTTGCTTTTACTAACGCCTAAATCATTTATACCCGTTATAATCTTAGGAATATCAAAGGTAAAAGGCACTGTAGCCATCAAGTTTTTACAATAATAAACAACGTTACCTTTTGAAAATACCTTATCAGGATAACCATCTCCATCTAAGTCTTGTAAGACAACGAAAGTTTCAGATTCTCCCCAATTGTTTCCTCCATGAGCTCCTATAGTATTATTTTTATAGCCAGCACTACTAGGACCAACACCTATTCTATAGTTGATTCCCTTTGAATTACCTATCGTACTCCCTACTAATGTGTGGTTACTTTCAAAAAATTTTATACCTGTAAAACCTTGTTTTATGTTATTGTTAGGCACTGTCCAAACCTGTTCCTCTCCAAAAGGCTTATAGACACCTGCTTCTCGCGCATCATCAAAATAATCCAATGTGTTGGTATAAAACAATTTCGATTCCGAATCAAATTCTGAAATCGATTTTAATAAGGTTTTCTTGAATGCACCTTCCTTATAATTCAATTCGTAACTGCGAACCATTTGGTCTTTGTAACGCACTTCAATTTTTCGTAGTAATTGGTTGTTCAATTGCTTGAAACCCAATCTCGCCGAAACCTGAACATCTGCTCGGTTGGGCTCACCCAAATCGGTATTTTTAATAAAAGAAACACTATAATTTCCTTTTTCGGAACCAAAACCGGTATAGTAGACTTTTTTAAGATAGAGTTCGCCTTCCTTTTTATCGTATTCATATTGAACCGTATTCCCTTTCAAATCGACTTGCATTGCCAAAGCCCAATGTCCAATATTTCCCGAAGCATCTTGCAAAATACTATTATCCGCTAAGCCAGATGTCGTTCCACCATAATAACTAGCCACTCCACTTTTATCTCTCACAATCCAATAATAGTCTTTCGGTGAAGATCCTTTGCGGATAATTTTTTGAAAAGCACCTTCTCGACGCGGATAAAATTGTTTGTCTGCAGTTCTACTTACCCAAGCAGCGCGATGTGTATTCGGAATCAAGGCTTCTCCGGCGATCGAATACGATTCCGTTTCTTGATTGGCATCATATCGTGGTGCACCCCAACGAGTTTCTATATTAACGGATGGAACCGAAACATCCCAACCCATTCCTGCCCAGCTGTGTCCACCATCACTGTCGTATTGCAAATTAAAGGAAGGTTGCATTCCGCCTCTTCCGTTCGGTATTGCGATTCCAAAACCGGTACTTGCAGTTCCTCTTCCGTTGGCCGAAGGTGGCGCAATAGACTGAATTCCAACTAATGGACTTGCTGCTTTTAAATCTTTAATACTCGTTGGCGTATAACCAGAAGTTTCTGGAGATTCGGGCATTTTTATAATTCCAGCAATAAAATCCGTGAAATGTGTCGTTTTTGCACTGATCATTCCGCCTTTTATATCCAAAGAATCCTTTCGAACCTCCTGCCAAAGTCGTTTATTTTCATCAAAATAAAATACGTTGATGTCTTTTTCCGTATATCCTTCTGGAATGGCTTTTTTATCAAAAGGTAAAGACAAATGAACTGCTTTTTCAAAAACAGTTCCGTGTGGCAACAATCGAAAACCAGCATTCGTTTTAGTCACATTGACCATAGCCGTATTTAGAGGGGCTATGTCTATTTTTCGCAAACCACTCACAGAAACTGTTACTTTATTTTTCAAAGCACCAATTGGGAAAATAGCCGAGAAATCTTTGTAAACCATTTTACTTTCCGTTTGAAAATCAATAGTTTTAAAAAAACGTTCTTTTGCATTTTCTACAGCAACAAAGCGATCCACTTTTTTGAAATCACTTAACACTAAATTCTCATTGCTTATTTTTCCTGTTATCGTCTCTTTGGTCAACAGTATAGATTTTTCAGCTTCTTTACGATCTAAAACCAATTCAAATTCTGGTTCGCTCATATCTATTGCAATCCCCGCTATAGTTAGTGATTTAATTTGAGACGGAAAATTAGTTCCTTTGATGTATAACTTAGTTTCTGACTGTAAAAGTGTTAGCTCATTTGAAGGAACTACCGATTTATAGACAATTCGAACATTTTTTATTTTATACGAATTCGCCACTCCTTCTGATGCGGTAAACAAAACCACATTATCTCCATTTCTTAATGATTTTTCAGAGAGTAATTCTGATTGTTGGTTCCAACTTTTATTAGGCGATAAAAATTGTCCTCCAATACTAGGCTGATTATTTACACTTCTAGAGATAGAAGCTGCTTGATCAAAACCATATAATTCGTATTCTAAGTAGGCACTTTCAGTTGAAGCAGGTTCCGCATCAATTTTAAAATGAAATACGTTATCATAGGCATCATCCGAATCATTTTCATCTTGAATACCAATTACTCCTAGTTGAATATCTGCATCAAATACTTTTGACGGAGTAACCAACGCGGGATCTAATTTTACCTTTTCAGGAAGGGATTCAGTTGATTCTTCTTCAAAAAAATGAGTAGTTAATAACGAAACAACAGCATTGTTTTTTAAATTTATTGCAAACAAAAAGGAACTAACTAAAAGGACACTAATTATAATTTTATTTTTCATAACGAATAGTAATCGACTGTGGGGCAATCGGTTAATTTTTATTTAAAATGGAACTATTTAACAATCACTTTAAAAGTTTTAGTTCCAAAATCTGATTTTACGGTAACAAGATACATTCCTGATGAAGCGTTGATAACCCCATCATATAGGTAATTTTCTATTTGCTTGAATTCCTTTTCCTGAATTAATTTTCCATTTAACGAATGTATAGCAATTGTGGCATCCGTTTTTTGAACAAATTGCATGGCTATTGTAAAATGACCGTCAATTGTTGGATTTGGATATAATATCAAGATATTAGAATCTAAATTTTCTTTCCCATCTGTAGAAACCGCAATTTTAGTCGAAGTCTTGCATAGATTATCACTTGATAATCGAAGTTCATAAATACCGGCTTGATCTATTAAAATTTTAGGATTATCATCAATAAAATTCCCCTCATAATACCATTTGTATTCATAATTTCCTGGTTTCAACCCTTGACTTGCATCAAGTGTAATTGTGTTACCGTTCGTGAGTTGGTATTGTGATTTTAAATCTGGGAAAGTACCTTCTTTGTCAGCTACAAAAACAGTTTCTGTGTATAAATTGCCTTTTGCATCTTTAACAATATACTCGTAATTCCCCGACGAAAGTTGTACTCCACTAGCACTTTTAGCAGCTTGGTTCCATTGTTTTACGACAGTATCACTTCCTTCTTTTTTTACTGTTACTACAAAAGGAGCTTCACCTCCTTGTATAGTATAATTTAATTCTCCGGATCCCGTTACTCCACAAGTAGCTTCTGTAATCCAAACGCTGCTGAACATTTCTGGAGCAATTTTTATAGTAAAATTAGTTTTTCCTGTTTTTTGTTTGTCCCAATCAAAATCATTCAACACTAGTTTTTGTTGTGTTTCTGTACTTCCTAAACGTATGTATTCTGAATCTTTTTCTTGATAAGTTCCTTTTCCTGAATAATCGACTAACAACCAGTAAAAAGTATTTTTAGGTAAAGTCCCTTTTATTAAACTCGTATTAAAACTCCAATCCAGACTTAAATCACTTGGATTCACAAAATCCAATTGCCATTCTCTCGCAATTCCTATTGGCGCTCCTTGTTCCTGTTTTTTTACTATAAGATTTTTGCTGTTATCACTCCAAAAAGAAAAATAATTATTAGGTATTTTGTTGCTTTTACTTTTAAGAGCAATAGTAAGCAAACCTTCTTCTATCATATTGCTACTTTTTAATTGTAACAATCCACTCGCATCGTCTCTTCCTACAGCAGTTATAGAATTTTCAAATCCCTTGTGTTTATCTATATCCCAAATAATATCTCCTGAACTATTGAGGTAATTTTTACTTTCAAATTGCGAAAGAGAAATTCCATATTTAATACCTAAATAGCTAGCTACTTTTTGAGTTTCTAATCCCGAGAGTACTCTATTGTACACCAAAATTTCACCTATATTCCCTTTAAAATCTTCTGGCGGTAATTTTTCTAACTTAGACCTTTGACCGATGGTTAGTGACGAAGAGCGCGCTATGGTATCGGTAATATTCTGCTGAAAAAAATGAATATTGGCTTTATGAGGTTTTATTTTTTCTTTATAAGACTGGTACGAATATTTTTTTAAATCTACCAAACGTTTATTGGTGGCAAGTGCTACTATTTTTTTCGGATCATTTATTGTCCATAAAAACTGTTCTTTTAAACTATCTTTTACTTTATAGACTAGAAATAAGGTCTGTTTCCTTTTTTTATCCGTTCCTAATGGCAGAATCAAAGAATCTTGTGTCGCATCAAAGATTATACTAGGGTTAAAATTGAAAGCCGTTCCCGTTTGTTTTTTAGCAGTTATTTTACCTTCATTATCCGTACGATTTTCCCAATAATAAGCTTCTCCACTATTTCTTGAAGTCAGCCAAAAAGTAGGATCTTGTACAGCACCAGGTTTTATTTTTTGTTGCGAAAAAATTAAATTACTGGTCGATAACGCAATAAAAACCAATACTAAAAAAATCCTTCTACACATAATTTCTACTATTTTAAAAAATGAAATCGCTATTAAAAATTCGCCAAATCATCAAAATCAAATGAATATCCAATAATTAATGAAATACTATTAATCTTATTTTTATTTTCGCTGTAGCGATGCCCGTTTTCTTCAGTTGCTAAAGCATCTGTAAGCCCCAAAGTATATCTGGCTCCAACAGTCCAATTGGATTCAAATTCGTATCCAGCTGAGAATATTCCGTAAAAATAATTTTTACCGGTAAGCGCTTCTCTCAAAACTTTTTGTACGTTGGCATCAGGCTCAAAATAAACTCCAGAATTTGCAAATAACTCTTGACTATTGGAAGTGTATTTTATATTATTAGCATTGATATTAAAAGACACACCTGGACCAACACCAACATATAAACCTTGATACGGATAATACTTAAATTGAGTGGCGGTATTAAGATAACTGTAACCAAAATTTATTTTGTATTCAAGACCTTTTACATCTTCATAATTCAAATCGGTGGCTTGTTGAGAATACGAAACCTCGGTTTGAATACTTACTTTTGCATACGGATATTTCCAGTTAATTAAAAACCCTGCGGTAGGACCAAACTTTCCTTTCTCTTCTAAAGTGTAGCCTTCATAAATTCCTTTGGGTACAATTACATCAGGAAGATTAGACATTTTTGAATACATTCCGCCCACAAAAAGCCCGTAAGTGATTCTTCTATCTCCTTGAGCTGAAAGTGATTTTGCGCCAATTAAAAAAAGGATTATAATAATTTTTTTCATTTTTTTTGAAATTACCATTGGTGAAAACTATAGCCTAAGGAAAGACTAATAGTGTTGGTTTTATTTTGATTTTCGATAAATTGAAAGGAGGAAGCGTTACTTTTTACTACATCTTTTACACCTAAATAATAGCGTAGATCAAAATGAATACTTTGCTGAAGTTCATATCCGAGAGAAAAGCACATCGAAAAATCATCTGCACCATCTAGACCATCTTGATAAAACTGTCTAGTAGCTACATCATATAATCCGCCAGCTTCATTCGATTTATAAGTAACATTATTGGGTGAAAGGCTCACACCATAAAAAGCACCAAAACCTAAATTTAATCCCTTGTAAGGATATACTTTATACAATGCACCTATTTCTATGTAAGAATAATTGAGCCCTAACTCAAACTCCTTACCTACTTTATCCTTGTAGGTAACGGTCTCTCCCGATTGTCTAAACAAAATTTCGGGCTGAATGGCTACGCGAGTATCATATAATTTAAAATTCAAGAAAAAACCACCTTCTAAACCATAAAGACCTTTGGTTTCCATCTTACTATTATCAAATGTATTATCGCGTCCCTTTATACTCTCTGGAAGATTACTGATTTTTGAGTGTAAAGCCCCGAACTTCAAACCATAAGTAATGTTGGTGTCGTGTTGGGAATAAATCAAAGTGTTAAAAAAACAACAAAAAATTGATAAGTATTGTATTACTTTCATGCAAAATTTTTTTGCAAATATAGAAGGTAATATTTTAAATATCAACACATTTTTAAAATACAAATGTTAAATATACAAATGATTAAAATAAAAAAATAGCTACATATTTTATTAATTATTAGTTTTATTAATAAAGAATAATCTGATATATTTTAAAAAAAAATAACAATATTTATATTATTTTACTATTAAAAAAAGTTTTTAAAACCTCAGTTTCTTTTGTTATAGTAAGACTTTAAGTTAAAAAATACAAGAAGCATTAAGTGATCATATTTAAAAAAAAAGAGGTTTTTTTGAGAATCATAAAAGTGCTGTTCTTTTTATTTTATGATAGAAATTGATTTATTTTAATTCACTAATCAAGATTACATCGTCTTTTCTCTCTTCTCGAATCAATCTTCTTTATTAAACCTTTTGGTAAAATGGCTGTCCTAATTGAGAACTAAAAGAGAAAAATCACAGCAACATTGTTCCTTTTTCTTGATAATTATCATTCGATTTTAATCCCATTAATAGTATGGACAATACAGTACTTTGGTCATTACGACTTGGTTTTTCCTCTAAAGAAGCACAAACTATTTCAGAAATTGGTTTGAGTTCATTTCTTGAAAAGTCTTTCCAGAAAAAATCAGAAAAACAAATACCCGATTTTCTAGAAAATAGTCCTAAAACGGCGGAAGATTTCAAGCAACTCCGAATGCAATACAAAGAAGATAATACGGAGGCTAGAAAGCAATTACGTATTACTGAAGCTAAAGTTTCACTAGAAATGAAAGCGTGGTGGATTGATAAAATGAGAAATGAAGAATTTCCTCTACGAGAGAAAATGACCTGTTTTTGGCACAACCATTTTGTAGCAACTTTTCAAAAGGTAAAAGTCAATTATTATATCTATCAACACCATCAAATTCTAGAAGAAAATGCTTTTGGAAATTTCAAGGAATTGACAAAAAAAATATTAAAAAGCAACGCAATGGTGCGTTATCTTGATAATACGGACAATAAAAAAGGGAAAAACAACGAAAATTTAAGCCGAGAGTTATTAGAATTATTCACATTAGGAATTGGAAATTATACGGAGTCTGATATAAAAAATGGTGCCAAAGCTTTAGCAGGTTTAGGAATTGGAAAAGAAGGAGCTCAATACCGCCGCGTTTTCGAGGATAATGACGTGAAGACTTTTTTTGGAAAAACCGGAAACTTCAAATGTGATGATATAGTAGATCTAATTTTCGAACAAAAGCAAATTCCTTATCTCCTTACAAGAAAAATTCTAGGATGGTTTATTTACGATACACCAAAAGAGAAATTAGTTGAATATTATGGTGATTATTTTCGAAAAGTTGATTTTGAAATTCAGCCTTTATTAATAAAAATATTTACTGAGGAATACACTAAAAATAATGCCGGTTCTAAAATAAAAAATCCGTTGGAATATGTTTTACAACTACTATCCGAACTTCATATTGAAAATTCAAACCCAAAATTGATTGCCAATTTTATAAAAGAACAAGGAATGGATTTATACAACCAACCCAATGTAAAAGGATGGGTTGGCGGAAATTCTTGGTTGACTTCACAAGTCTATTTACAACGGAATAATCTTGCTGATTTACTTTGTAGCGGCCGCGGTTTAAATAGAAAAAATGTCAAACCAAACGAGGAAATGATAGACAAAAACATTAAAACAAAACAGGTTGAAATCAATTGGAACAATAATGGTAATAACAAGCAAATTATAACGGAACTAAAAAATAGATTGTTGTGTTCGGTAGATATTGCATCCCAAAAAGATTTTGAGAATATCATTAAATATGATTTCAATCCAAAAGCAGAGAATGCCAATCAGGTTGTTTTGCGCTTGTATAATGCCATGATAAAAATGCCCGAATATCAATTGATTTAATTTTAAAATTGCGAAAATGAATAGAAGAAACTTTTTGACACTTACGGGAACATTTACTGGAGGCGCGCTACTTTTACCCGATTTTTTACATGCTTTTGGTTCGCAACAAAACTTAATTATTGGAGATCAATGCATTGTTTTTGTACAATTAAATGGAGGAAATGATGGACTGAACACCTTCGTTCCTTTTGAGGATCCATTGTATTACAACTTGCGTCCACAAATCGCTTTATCTAACGAGGCTGTTGTTAGCAAAAATAAAGGAATGGCATTTCATCCAGCCTTGAAAGGATTTGCAGAAATGCAGCAAAATGGCGATTTATCGGTAATTCAAAATGTGGGTTATCCTGAACCTAATCGCTCGCATTTTCGCAGTCAAGAAATTTGGCAAACTGCTTCAGATTTTAATAAATATAGCAACGAAGGTTGGCTAGGTCGCTATCTGGATTTGCAATGTAAAGATCATCAACCAACTGCCGGAATCAACATAGACACTATTGATAATTTGGCATTAAAAGGCTTAGAACCTAATTCGATTACGGTGAAAAACCCGAATGTTTTTAAAACTAAAAATCAAAAAGAGGACACAATAACTTTATCTGATAATCCGCAATTGGATTTTGTTCGAAAAATTGCCAATTCGGTTACTGAAGGTTCTGATGAGATTCAGAAAGCATTAGCTAAATCAAACACTGAAATTAGCTATCCTAAAACGGGTTTGGCTACAAATCTAGCTTGGATTGCCCGTTTAATTAAAGGAAATTTGAATTCAAAAGTATATTATACTTCGCTAAACGGATTTGACACGCACGACAACCAATTGGCGATTCAAAACAACAAATTAACGGAATTGAATGATGCGTTATTTTCATTTTATACCGATTTAAAAAAAGCCTCTTTATTACAAAATGTAACTATTGTTGTTTTTTCTGAATTTGGTCGTCGCGTAAAAGACAATGGCAAAGGAACGGATCACGGAACAGCAGCACCAATGTTTGTTATTGGCGGTAACAACCGAGGCAAAATCATTGGTAATAATCCCAATCTATCAGATTTAGATCAAGGTGATTTAAAATACGAAACAGATTTTAGAAGTGTATATGCGAGTTTATTAAAAAACAAACTAGACTTTGATCCTACTAAAATAGGAATACAGAATAAAGCATTGCAAGGACTATTTTAAAGATTTCTCGTTAAAGATTAACGATTTTTGAAGGCCGATTTTGTGGTTGAAAATAAATTATTTACTTATCTAGATTCTCACATCAGAAATCAAAAATCGTTAATCAAAAATCATAAATAAAACTTACTGATTCAAATTGCCTTCTTCTTCCTTTTTTTCTTTGTTCAACAAACTTGGACCTTCTTTAGCCAATTTGTTTTTAGTTGGAATTTTATAATTAATACTAAAGCCAAATCGACGAGAGTCATATTTGCTTGACAATAATAATGGCGTATTATAGGAGCTCACCACAGTGCGATTAGAATTAAAAATGTCACTAGCACTCAATGAAACGGAAAGTTGATCTTTGAAAAACTTTTTAGAGAAAGTCAAATCTAAGCTATTTCGCATCGGTTTATCTACAATAAAATAAAAGTAATTCCCCTTTGGAAACATATAAGTAAAGTTGGCCACAAACTTAATATCTTTTGGCAATAAGAGTTGCGACATTAAATTTAACATCCAAAAACCATTGGTTTTAATATCTGGAATTTGATGGTATTGATACGCCGTATATACATATAAGAAATTCATCGTGTCTGGATTGACATTCATTTTCATCGTTTCTTTAAGTCCTTTGGTAAACAACATATACGGAACTGGCATTCCAATATTAAAATTGTGAACTTTAATTTGTGGCACATTCACATTGGTATTGATCACCACATCATTCGTTAGCAAAACTCTATTAACCACTTGATTTTGAGCAGAACTTACATTGTATCCAATAAATGCATAATCAAACGCGCTTAATTTTACTTCATAATTATCAAAGATTGTAGGTTGTAAGTTTGGATTTCCAGAGAAATCTACATTGGGATTTTGATAATTGGTATTGTTAGGATTTAATGCAGAAGTACTCGGCAAACTAATTTTCTTGTTGTAATTGACATTAAAATAAACAGAGTTACTAAAATTGTATTGCGCACTTGCGTTAGGAAAAAATCGAAATTGTTTAAACGGAATTAAATCTGTCGTATTGGTTTTTCCGCTAATATCGTAATCCTCAGCTCTAGCACCAACGATAAAATTGAAATTACTAAATTTAGTTTGCAATTCTGAATACGCAGCCGCTGTTCTACGTTGATAGTCTAAATTGACCACATTCCTATTTTGAGTTTCAAAAAACAATCCTTCATATAAACCACCAAAACTCAATTTTCCTTCATCTGAAAAGTTTATTGGCTGAGAATAATCAATTTTAGCATTGAATAATTGCTGATTTGATTCATTGTTTAAAACGTTTGTATTATTGATTCTAGAGTCTAATAAAAAATCATTTTTATTATCATTATAATTGAATTTAAACTCTAATTTCTTTGATCTGTCGTCAAACTTTTTTTGGTAAGTCACCACGAAATCTTGGCGCAATGCATCTGTGTAAGAGTCATCATCCGTATTAAACCCAGGACCATTACTCGTAGTTACACTATTATTATTGCTGTAATTTAAATCATAATTAAGCAACAATCTATCTTTACCAATATCAAAAGTTAGCGCTGATTTTACAAAATTTGTTCTTCCAATACGATCCGCATCTGTAGCCGAAACTAAAGTAGTTACATTATTCTCGTTTTTAGTTAAGGAAGTCCACAAAGCGCTTTCAGAATAACTTTGTCCAAGATTCAGTTGCCAACCAAAATATTTATTTCTAGCACTCAGCAGCAAACTATTGTTTACACGCCATCTCAAATGATCATAATTAGTAATATTCGTGCTGTTTGTAAAGGTTGCGCTTAAATATTTTTTAGCATTTACATTCGTAATAATATTCATAATAGCTCCACCAGAAGTTGCTGGAAACTCAGCACCAGGTTGTGTTATGATTTCAATTTTCTCAATAGCATTTGCAGGCATTCCTTCTAAAAAAGAATTGAGTTCATTTGTAGTTATATTTAATGGTCTTCCATCTAAGTAAACATCCAATTGCTTTCCTTGATACATCATTCCAGCGACATCAGATGCAAGTAATCCAGGTAGTTTTTTTATTCCGTCTAATACAGATCCTGTATTTAAACTGGGTTGACTTGCAAAATCAAAAATAGTTCTGTCTGCTTTTTGTTCTACAGCTTTCTTCACTTTTACAATTGATACTTCGCTTAATTCAACTGCTTTTGCAGGTGTTTCCTGTGCTTGAAGTGTACATAAACTTCCAAAAAGGAATAGAGCCAACAAGATATTATTTTTCATCATGGATATTTTATTATCTAAATAGACTCGTAAGTAGAACAAACGTTACAAGAATTAGGTTCTAATTTAGAAAAATGTATTTTTAGAATAAATACGACATAATAATTTTAGGAAATCGCTGATCTAGAATTAATAAAAAAAGGAGAATAAACTTCTGAAATATTAACTTCTAAATTCTACTCATAAGTTGCAACTAAAGCCTATCTTTGCCCGCTTTTTAAAATTTAAAAAAAATGACAAAGAACAGCGTATTAAAAGGAGTTTTCTTAGTAGCAATTGGTGCAACGAGCTACGGAATGTTAGCCACTTTTGTAAAAATAGCTTACGGAGAAGGTTTTACAACAGCAGAAGTAACAACTTCGCAATTTATATATGGAATTATTGGAATTCTACTTTTAAATTTAATTCAGAAGATTAAAAACAAGAATACAACTCCAAAAGCTACGAAAAAAAATATTCTACATTTGATGCTTGCGGGAACTTCGTTGGGAACAACCAGTCTTTTTTATTATTTAGCCGTGAAATACATTCCTGTTTCTATCGGGATCGTTTTATTGATGCAAACTGTTTGGATGGGAGTTTTACTAGAAATGATTTTAGAAAAAAAACTACCATCGACCCAAAAAATTATTTCAGTAATTATTGTTTTAGTGGGAACCGTTTTGGCAACTAACTTAATAAACAATGAAATACAATTAGATTGGCGCGGCATTATGTGGGGAGTTTTAGCAGCTGCTTCCTTTACTACAACTATGTTTACCGCTAATCGTGTTGCGACCACAATTTCTTCAACCCAACGAAGTTTGTATATGCTTCTTGGAGGCGCGGTAATTGTATTTACATTTGCTTTATTTACGCAAGTTACTCCATTTAACTTTGATATTTTTTTAAAATGGGGAATTATTATGGCTCTATTTGGAACTATAATTCCACCGATGTTATTGAATGCTGGTTTTCCGTTAACTGGAATTGGACTAGGAAGTATTGTCTCTGCGCTAGAGCTTCCGGTTTCGGTTATGATGGCTTATACTTTATTAAATGAAAAAGTAGATCCGCTACAATGGTTTGGTATTGTCTTAATTATTTTAGCGATAATCATTATGAATGTCAATTTTAAGAAAACTGCTAAAGATTTACACTAATAAATCGTGTTATAATACTAGTAAACTCATCGATTTTTTTATAAATTCGTAACAAACAAATTATTATGAATTTACCTTGGCATTTGTATGTAATGGCATTTATCTATTTCATTGCAGGAATAAACCATTTTAGAAATCCACGTCTTTACATAAAAATTATCCCTCCTTCTTTTCCAAATCCAAAATTATTAAATATAATTAGTGGTTTGGCCGAAGTACTTTTGGCTATAGGTTTGTGTATTGCAAGTATTTCGAATTATGCTGCTTGGGGAATTATTGCTTTATTGATCGCTGTTTTTCCCACGCATCTTTATATGTATTTTAATGAAAAGGCGAGAATGGGATTGCCAAAATGGGTATTGCTTTTAAGAATGCCCTTGCAGTTAGTATTGATTTACTGGGCTTTTCAATATACGTAAAAAATGAATTCTTTATTTGAGGGACACTCCGAACCAATATTTCTGGGATTACCAGATGCTGAAATTATTTATTATCCCGAATTTTATAGTCAATCATCAGCCGATTTAATTTATTCGGAACTACAAAGAGACATTCTCTGGCAACAAGATGAAATCAAAATTTTTGGAAAAATTCATCCGCAACCCAGATTGACCGCTTTGTACGGTAATGAAGGAAAATCATACTCCTATTCGAATATAAAAATGCAACCTCATCCGTGGAGTTTGCTTTTGCAAAAAATAAAACTGGAAGTTGAAAAGGTTGCTGAAACAAATTTTAGTACGGTTTTACTCAATTATTATCGCGACGGAAAAGACAGTAACGGTTGGCACGCAGACGACGAAAAAGAATTGGGATTAAATCCTATAATTGCTTCGGTTAGTTTTGGTGCGGAACGCGTATTTCAATTAAAACATAAGACTGATTCACTACAGAAAAAAACCATCAATTTACAACATGGAAGTCTGCTTTTGATGAAAGGAACTACACAACATTTCTGGAAACATCAAATTCCTAAAACAGCCAAACCAATAACACCGCGAATAAACCTCACCTTCAGACTGATAAAATAATTTTCGTATTGATTTATCATTATATTTGATATAATAAATCATTCCTATGAACGAAATTATATCTTACTTTTCTAGTATTCCATCTTCTCATCGCAGCTTAATTCTGGTAGCGGGAATCACTATTTTTTGGATGATTGAGAATGCCTATCCACTTTTTAAATTCAACTATAAAAAATGGCATCATGCAGGAATCAATATTTTCTTGACGCTAACCACAATTATTGTCAATTTCTTGTTGGCTTTTATTTTACTAAAAACCGCTGATTGGACAATTAATAACAATTTTGGAATACTACAATGGTTGCCTAAAATGTCCATTTTACTTTATACACTTATCGGATTACTTTTGCTAGATTTAATTGGTGCTTATTTAGTTCACTTAGTAGAACATAAAGTAAAATTCTTATGGCGTTTTCATTTAATACATCATACCGACACTTGGATCGATACTACAACAGCCAATAGACATCATCCTGGAGAAAGTATCATTCGATTTGCCTTTACCGCAATAGGTGTTTTTATTATTGGAAGTCCAATGTGGATGGTTTTTTTATATCAGACTTTATCGGTGATTGCCACACAATTTAATCACGCGAACATTGCACTACCCAAAAAAGTAGATACACTTTTAAGTTATTTTATTGTCTCGCCAGACATGCACAAAGTACATCATCATCATGTAATGCCCTATACGGATAGTAATTATGGAAATATATTTTCTATATGGGATCGTTTATTTGGGACTTTTAGGACGCTGCCAAAAGAAGAAATAATTTACGGAATTGATTCGCATCCTAATCCTACAGAACACAATAATTTAAAAAATTTATTAAAAATACCTTTTCAAAATCAACCTGTAAAAGAAAAGAAGTAAAAAATATAAAAAAAAATAAGTTTTGATAGAATCTAACTATTTTTTTCTTAATATTGGTATCAAATTAGAAATGTAATTTATTAATCATTAACAACTTATTTGAATTAATTTTCACGTGATGAAAAAGAGTAACCGAAAAGAATTAAACTGGGAACAAACAGAAAAACTTGTTACAATGGCTTTAGAAGAAAAAAACCCTTTTGAAATCATCAAAAAAGAATTTGGTCTGGCAGAAAAAGAGATTCTGGAAATCATGAAGAAAAAAATGCCAGCAGAAAAATTTGAAATGTGGAAAAAGAAAGCAACAGCAAATAAACCAAAACCAAAACCAGTTAAAATTGATGATTTTGATGAAGATTTGGATGGCAAATATTATATAAAAAATAAACTAGATTAGTTTTACAAACTCCTATCATTTAGGAGTTTTTTTTTGTTTTAATCTGAATAAAAACTAAGTTTATAATTAAAAAAAAATCCATTCTGCGAATTAATATTCACAAAATGGATTTTTTATATTCTAATCTAAATATTATTTCCCTTCTTTTTGAAAATCTTGTCTAATTTTTTGTTCTTTTAAAATAGACTCTACAAAAGGCTTTGTTACTGTTTCAATTTCATTTTCAGAAATAGTTAATGCTTTTGAATTTTTAACTAATTCTAACCATGGTTTAGGAGCTTTAAAATCATAACTACCAAAAACAATTACTGGTGTACCTTTTACCTTTACTGTTTCTGGATTGGCTAATTCCCATTGGTCTGCGAAATCATATAATTTACGAGCATCTTTTTCTTGAAGCCTCAAACAAGAATGAGAAGCAGGATATCCTGGCAAAGTATATTGATGCCATCCTACACCCAATTTATTTTCGATATTAAAGTTCCAACGCAAATCCCATTCGTCGTCAAAAGTACTAGTAGTTTCTTCAGCTTTCCAGTTCGTAAAAAAAAGTCCCGTTGGTGTTTTATCTTTCTCTCTACCCATATTAGTAGGACCTGTATATACTAACTCGCCTTTTTCGTACGCCGCAAATGTTTGTGTTGGATAAGAGAAAAACACGATTTTATTAATCTCTTTTAATGACGAAACCGATAATGGAAATGGTAAATAAAATTCAATGTCTCCACTCATATCATCTGGAATAACGACAGAATCCATTTTTTTAAAATTAGCAGCATCCGTTCTATTGACAGCATAAGCTATAGCAAAGTTCGTACTATCTGCACTATTTTTAGACAACCATTCTTTTGTGTTTTCGAGATGAAAAGAAGTTTTTTTAGGTTCATTTCTTTCTTTAACGGCAATTTTGTCAATTGTAGACTCTGTTTTACTTTCTTGCTTGCAACCAATAAATAATAATGCAATACTGATATTTAAAAATAGAACTATTTTTTTCATAATAAAATCTTTTATTTTTGATTTATAACTTCAACTAAAATTCTGTTTTACAAACTTCAGCCATTTATGTGACCTTGATGTTACATAATTAGAGGGTTTTCTTGTCAAATTATTAGATGAAAATAATTTAAATTTTTAGAGTTGACAAACGTTAATACTATCTTATTTTACTTTTTAATAACAGTTACAAAAAAGGGAATGGCTTAACTTTGTACTTCATTTTAGAAAAACAAAACATGAACGATTTAAAAAATAAAAATGCACTTATTACAGGTGCCGGAAAAGGTATTGGAAAAGCAGTTGCAATTGCATTGGCTAAAGAAGGTGTAAATGTAATCTTGATGGCAAGAACACAATCTGATTTAGATGAAGTCGCTAAAGAAGTAAATGCACTTGGAGTAAAATCTATGACTGTTATCGCTGATGTTGCAGATATTACTTCTGTAAACACAGCTGTAGAAAAAGCATTAGCAGAATTTAAAACAATTGACATCCTAGTTAATAATGCTGGAATTGCTGCTTTTGGTAAATTTTTAGAACTAGAACCATCAGCATGGGAAAACATTATTAAAGTGAACTTAATGGGAACATATTATGTAACACGTGCTGTTTTACCTAATATGATTGAAAGACAAATGGGTGATATTATCAATATTTCTTCCACTGCAGGATTAAACGGAAATGCAATGACTAGCGCGTACAGTGCGTCAAAATTTGCTGTTTTAGGATTAACTGATTCGTTAATGCAAGAAGTTCGCAAGCACAATATTAGAGTAACTGCTTTAACGCCAAGTACCGTTGCTACAAATATGGCGAAAGAATTAAAACTTACCGATGGTAATCCTGATAAAGTAATGCAAGCAGAAGATATGGCCGAATTAATTATCGCTCAATTAAAATTGAACCGAAGAGTTTTTATAAAAAACAGCAGTATTTGGTCAACAAATCCATAATCACATTGATTTTAAAACTACAAAACCCCTTATAATAAAGGGGTTTTGATTTTATATATTGTTATGATTCTGAATTACCTTTCCCAAGGACAGGATTTAAACCAAAGCCGAAATAAACTCCATTCTTACGCTTCCGTCATCATCAATTTTAGTCAAATTGATTTCGTGTAATGTATTTACTAATTCTGGATTCCACGGTGTTTTTACTTTTACGTAATTTTCTGTAAATCCATGAATGTATCCTTCTTTATTTTCACTTTCAAAAAGCACGGTTCTGTTACTTCCCAATTGACTTTCATAAAAAGCACGACGCTTTTTAACAGACAATCCACGCATCATTTTACTTCTCTTGGCTCGAACATTGGCAGCAACTGCTCCATCCATTGCTGCAGCTTCTGTATTATCCCTTTCCGAATAAGTAAAAACATGTAAATAAGAAATATCCATTTCATTAAGAAAATTATAAGTCTCCAAGAAATGCTGGTCAGTTTCGCCAGGAAAACCAACAATCACATCCACACCAATACAAGCATGTGGCATTACTTCGCGTATTTTATTTACTCTTTCGGTATAAACTTCTCGCTGATAGCGACGCTTCATCAATTTTAGAATAGCATTGCTTCCAGATTGCAAAGGAATATGAAAATGCGGAACAAAAGTGCGACTTTTGGAAACAAACTCAATCGTTTCGTTTTTCAACAAATTAGGTTCAATAGACGAAATACGCAAGCGCTCAATTCCTTCTACTTTATCTAATTCCTGAACCAATTCTAAAAAAGTATGCTCGTGTTTTTTATTACCAAATTCTCCTTTTCCGTAATCGCCAATATTCACTCCAGTAAGAACAATTTCTTTGATGTTTTGTGCAGAAATATCCTTTGCATTTTTCAATACATTCTCTAATTCGTCACTTCTAGAAATTCCTCTCGCTAATGGAATGGTACAATAAGTACATTTATAATCGCAACCATCTTGTACTTTTAAGAAAGCGCGCGTTCTATCCCCAATAGAATAACTTCCTACATAAAAATCAGCTTCAGAAATCTCGCAAGAATGAACTTCCCCGATATCATTTTTAGACAAGTCGTTAATATAATCTGTGATTTTAAATTTTTCTGTGGCACCAAGAACTAAATCAACACCATCTACTGAGGCTAATTCTTCTGGTTTTAATTGTGCATAACAACCTACTGCAGCAATAAAAGCTTGATTATTTAACTTCATTGCTTTTTTTACAATTTGCTTAAATTGTTTGTCTGCATTTTCCGTTACAGAACACGTATTTATCACATACATATCAGCAACTTCCTCAAAATCGACACGATCAAAACCTTCATCCTCAATAGAACGAGCAATTGTTGATGTTTCCGAAAAATTCAGCTTACAACCAAGCGTATAAAAGGCAACTTTTTTTCTATTTCCCATAATAAATCTTAAACTAATGAAATCGTTGTCAAAAAATTTAAGTGTGCAAATTTACAAACTAAAATCTATTAATGAGTAGAGGTTACGCATTTTATTAAAACACAAATCCGATACCTTATGATTCATACATAAGGTATCGGATTTATTTAATTTTTTTAAAAAAACTTATTGTAATATAAAACGTCTTACTACTTCGGCCACGCCATGATTATTATTTGAGGCAACAATAACAGTTGCTCTATCTCTCAATTCTGGATCTACATTATCAACCCAAACACCTAATCCTGCATATTCTATCATCGATAAATCATTACCGGCATTACCAACCGCTATAATTTCGCTTTGAAGAATATTAAGTTTTTCAGCTAAGAATTTTATACTCGCTCCTTTATCAATTCCGTTTGGAGCCACTTCTAAGAAAAAAGGTTTTGACATAGAAACACTCAAATGTGGCATCGCTGCTTTTAAGTCGGCTTCAACCTTTTTTAGATAAGTTGGTTCTTCTAATAAAATACATTTTACCGCAGATGAAGTGACCGCATCCTTGAAATGAGGAACTTTATTGTGTTGTAATCCTGTAATATTTTTTTCTACTTCAATATATTCTGAATCCGTTTCGCTTACAATATTCCCATCAATATAAGTAATGATATGGGTTTTACTTTTTAAACTGTAATCGTATAACTCATGAATTTGTTGTTGTGTCAAGCTTTCTTCGAATAGGACTTTATCTTCTTTTAAATCTGTAATTACAGCTCCGTTATAAGAAAGCATAAAAGAATTATTGACATCTAGTTTTAATTCTTTAGCAAAAGCAATCATTGCTGAAGTAGGTCTGCCGGAGGCCAAGACAATATAAACACCTAACTTTTGCGCCTCAAATAACATTTCCTTATTCTCGTCTGAGATTTTATGGTCATCAGTCAATAAGGTATCATCCAAGTCCAGAACCAACATTTTGTATTTCATTTTACTCTTTTAAGCAATACTAATGAGTTTAGATACTCATTCTAAATTCTTCGATAACTGGATTTACTTTTGCAAATTCTGTTTCTTGCACGAATAATTCAACTGCTAAATCTGAATTACCAAAACCACCTAATCGAGCCGATTGTATGTTGTTTTTAGCTACTACATCTACACCAATTGCTTCAATTTTTTCTTGTAAAGCCATTGCTAGAATTTCACTTCCCGAAAATACTTTCATTAATCCCATGATGTTTATTTTATTTATTAGTATTATTATTTTTCTTCTAAATTTTCATTTTCATCCTCTAGATCATCTTCATCTTCTTCACTTTCATCTTCATCCTCTTCATATTCTTCTTCCTCATCCATTTCAAAAACGAAAGGTTCTATCAACATTTTATCAACTAAAATCTCAATACGATCTGTTATTCGATCAGCAAAAACGATTCTCTGAGTTTTGTTGATGCTATTAGATATGCGCATGATTTTAGTTTCATTACGCAATCGTAAAATAGGATCTGGATCATCAACAATAAACATTTTTAAACGATTGACATTAAAACCTGCCGTGGTAAACATATCATTCAATTTAGTAGCCGTTCCTATTAGCACATCAACTCCTGTAGAAATATAATTTTTATCATATTCCATGTCGCCTTTATCATGAACACCAAACACCTGAAGATCGGTATATTTACCATATTTTTCAAAAAGATCTTCCATTTCTAAAACCTTCGCTTTGTCTTCAACAATAATTAAAGCACGTGGAGATTCTTCGGTTTCTCTAGCCAATTGCTGAATTACATTCAGCACAATTGTAGTTGTTTTTCCGCTGCCTTTTTCAGAAATAATAAGGCAATCAGCACCACTTTTTATTGTAGAAAAAGTTTCTTGCTGCAATGCATTCGCTTCGGTTAGACCGTTCTCAATTAAACCTTCTTGTAACTTCTCGTTTATTTTTTTTAATTTCATTTTTTTATAGCTTAAAGCTCAATTCTATAATTTATTCGAATGCTATTATTTACTTGCAAAAAGTTTCACATCATTTTCGGAAATTTCGCTTCCGCCAAGGATAATCAAACGCTCTACTACATTTCTCAATTCCCGTATATTTCCAGTCCAATCGTATTCTTTAAGCAAATTTATTGCAGCAGCAGAAAACTTCTTGACTGCATTTCCTTGCTCTGTAGCAATTTTATTTGCAAAATGACTTATTAACATCGGAATATCTTCTCGTCTATCATTTAGCGCGGGCACTTTTATTAATATAACGGCTAATCTGTGGTATAAATCCTCGCGGAAACGACCTTCGGCAATTTCTACTTTTAAATCTTTATTTGTTGCTGCAACTACACGCACATCTACTTTTATGTCTTTATCGGCTCCTACTCTAGTAATCATACTTTCTTGTAGGGCTCTTAAAACTTTGGCTTGTGCCGAAAGACTCATATCGCCAATTTCATCTAAAAAAATGGTTCCTTTGTCCGCTGCTTCAAATTTTCCTGCACGGTCCTTTACTGCCGATGTAAAAGCTCCTTTGACGTGACCAAACAATTCACTTTCTATCAATTCTGAAGGAATAGCAGCACAGTTAACTTCGATTAATGGAAAATTAGATCGTACACTTTTTTCGTGCAATTGATGCGCAACTAATTCTTTTCCCGTTCCGTTTGGTCCTGTAATTAAAACTCTAGCTTCGGTTTCTGCTACTTTATCAATCATCACTTTGATGTGATTAATCGCTTCGCTTTCGCCAATCATTTCGTAGTTCTTACTTACTTTTTTCTTTAGAATTTTATTTTCGACAACTAGTTGTTTTTTGTCTAAAGCATTTCGAACTGTGTTTAGCAAACGGTTTAAATCGGGTGGTTTTGAGATGTAATCAAAAGCTCCCAAACGCATTGTATTTATAGCTGTTTCCATATCGCCATGACCAGAGATCATCACCATTGGAATTTCAGGTTTAATTTTTTTTACGGCCTCTAGCACCTCAACACCATCCATTTTTGGCATTTTGATATCACATAAAACGAGATCGTAATCGTTATTTTTTATTTTTTCGAAACCAGCAACTCCATCTTCTGCTTCTTCAACTTGATAGGTATCATTTTCTTCAGAAAGTATTTTACTGAGCACTCTTCGTATTGCGGCTTCGTCTTCTATTACTAATATTTTCGGCATTTTTTACTGTTTTTTTAATGGCTATAAATTGACCAAGGCTTAAATTTCTATTTTTTGTTAAAAGCATATATCCTCTTGCAAATAATATGCCCTAGCCCCGATTGCAATGAAAATCCTTTTGTAACTCGCCCTAGCGAGGTATAAAAGATTGTAATGAAAAGCGGGAAATAGCTCCTTACAATTAATTGTTTATTGTGAAAATTCAAACAATTAAAATCTTAATATTTCAACCATTTGTATAATTCCAACCAACTTGGTTTTTTGCCGTACATCAATATTCCTATTCTATATATTTTTGCAGCAAACCAAACTACTGCAAAAAAGCTAGCAAATAGCAAGGTGACTGATATAGCAATTTGCCACAAAGGTACGCCAAACGGAATTCGCATGAGCATTACTATAGGAGATGTAAGCGGAATCATTGAAAAAACTACCGCGACGGTTCCGTGTGGATCATTGATTACTGTAAAAAACCCGATATAAACTGCTAAGATTAGTGGCATCATTATAGGCAAAAGAAATTGTTGCGAATCCGTCTGATTGTCAACCGCGGCACCAATTGCTGCATAAAAAGAGCTATAAAGGAAATAACCACCGATGAAATAAACGACAAATCCGATTAGAATGCTGGCAATAGGCAAATTCCATAATTCCTTAATATACATTTGTGCTGTTCCTGCCATTTCTTGCTGTGCAGCCTGCATTAATTCGGGTGATATTTTTGCCGTAGGTGACACATTTACGCCAAAAAAAGTAGAGGCTGCAAACATTAATGAAAGTCCTATGGCCGCCCAAATAAAGAATTGTAGTAAACCTGCCAATGAAGTTCCAATAATTTTTCCAATCATCAATTGAAATGGTTTTACTGACGAAATAATAATCTCTACAATTCTACTCGTTTTCTCTTCGATTACGCTTCGCATTACCATATTACCATAAATTATAATGAACATCATAATTAGATAACCAAAAGCACCACCAATTCCTATTTTTATTTCATTGAGTCCTTTGACACTTTCTTCTCCAGAAGCTTTTGTCAAGTTAATATTTACAATGGCTTTGGCTTTATTTATAGCAAGAGTGTCTAAATTAGCTTTGACAAGATTGGTCTTTGTTAGCTTAGAGGCAATTATATACTGAACTTTTTCTGTAAATGAAATACTAGGACTATTGTTTGAAATAAACTGTATGTTGTTTTCAAAATCCTTTGTATCAACTGCTTTTGGAATGTACAAAAGTCCTTCATAACTTTCATTAGTGATACTATCCTTTAGAGACTTTAAATCTATCCTTGATAAATCTAGGTATTTATAAGTTGCATTTTTGTTGTTCTTGGCTGTGAATTCTTGGACAAATACACCGGATTCATCATGAATTGCAATTTGTTTTGTATCGGCTTTCATCGAACTTAAATATCCTACAAATCCTGCTAATGCAACAAACAACAACGGACTTAAAAAAGTCATTACGATAAAAGACTTATTGCGAACTTTCGAAATAAATTCTCTTTTTATAATTAATGAAATAATACTCATTTAGTTTTTTATTTATTAGTAGTGATTTTACAATATAGATTTAAAATCACAACATTAGAATTTATTTAATTTCCGCTAACGGTTTTGATAAAGATATCGTTGACACTTGGTATTTTCTCTAGAAAATGTGTGACTTGCCCACGTAGCGTTAAGAGATTTAACAACTCATTTGGCGTGGCATTACCCAATTGTACTTCTAATTTCAGAGAATCGTTGAGTGATTTAAAATTGGCTGGACTAACAGTGAATTTTTGAGTAATATCATACATCAACCCTTCAACGTTATCAGTCAATATACCTACTTCGTAAGAATTGGTTTTAAATTGTCGCTTAACATCGTTCAGCTTTCCTTCGATCAATTTGTTTGATTTATGTATTAAAGCAATGTGATCGCATAACTCCTCTACACTTTCCATTCGGTGTGTAGAAAAAATTATAGTAGCTCCATCTTCACGAAGCTTTAAAATCTCGTCTTTGATAACATTTGCGTTTACAGGATCAAATCCAGAAAAAGGTTCGTCAAAAATTAATAATTTGGGCTTGTGCAAAACACAAACAACAAATTGAATTTTCTGTGCCATCCCTTTTGATAATTCTTGGATTTTTTTGTTCCACCAGCCTTGAATTTCTAATCTTTCAAACCAATATTCCAATTGTTTTTTTGCTTCTGCTTTTGAAAGTCCTTTCATTTGAGCCAAATACAAGCATTGCTCTCCCACTTTCATAGTATTGTACAAACCTCTTTCCTCTGGAAGGTAGCCTATGTGCTGAACGTGCTTGGGCTGTAATTTTTCACCATCAAGAATAATTTGCCCACTATCCGGTAAGGTAATTTGATTGATGATGCGAATAAGAGATGTTTTTCCTGCTCCATTTGGCCCCAGAAGTCCATAGATACTGCCTTTGGGTACGGATAATGTAACTTCGTTTAGCGCAACATAATCACCATATTTCTTTACTACTTTATTAACCTCAAGTATATTACTCATGCTTTATTTTTAATTGATGTAAAAGTAAATAATTAGTGCCGAAATAGGCATAATTGTTACACAAAAAAACCCATCCTTATCTAATTTAAGGATGGGTTTTTATTTATTGATAAGTCTGCGTTTGTTCGCGAACCTATTTATGAAAACATATCTTTTACTTTCTCGAAAAATGATTTGTCTGATTTTTCAGGATTTGGAATAAAGTTATCATCCGTTAAGGCATTTTCAAAAAACTGTTTTTGCTCTTTGTTTAATGTTTTTGGTGTCCAAACATTTACATGAACCAATAAGTCTCCGTTACCATAACCGTTGATACTTGGAATTCCTTTACCTTTCAATCTAAGAATTTTACCGGATTGAATTCCTTCCTCTAATTTAATTCTTACTTTACCATTGATAGCCTCAATATCTTTAGAAATACCAAGAACAGCTTCGGCAAAGCTAATGTATAAATCATAGTGTAAATTCTCTCCTTCACGTTTCAAAAGATCATGCTCTAACTCTTCTATGGCAACAATTAAATCTCCTGGAATACTATTTCCTGGAGCATCATTTCCTTTATTAGAAACTTTTAACTGCATACCATCTACCACACCCGCAGGTATTTTGATAGATACTGTTTCATCTTCTAAAATCATCCCTTGCGAATCTGCATTCGATGGTTTTTTATCTAAAATTTGACCAGAACCACTACAAGTAGGACAAGTAGAAGCAGATTGCATACGTCCTAAAATTGTATTAGTTACACGCATCACTTGTCCTTGACCATTACAAGTAGAACAAGTTTTATAAGTAACACCAGGAGCTTGAACCTTACGTTTTACTTTAACTTTTTTCTCAACACCATTAGCAATTTCTTCTAATGTTAGTTTTACTTTGATACGAAGATTACTTCCTTTAGCACGACGAACTCCGCCACCGCCTCCACCTCCGAAGCCACCAAAACCGCCTCCGAAAATATCACCAAACTGGCTAAAAATATCATCCATATTCATACCGCCATGACCACCGCCACCAAAACCACCAGAACCATCAAATGCTTGATGACCGTACTGATCGTATTTAGCTTTTTTCTGAGGATCACCTAAGACTTCATATGCTTCTGCAGCTAATTTAAATTTATCTTCTGCCGATTTGTCTCCAGGGTTTTTGTCAGGGTGATGCGCTATAGCTTGTTTTCTATAGGCTTTTTTTATCTCGGCAGCATCAGCACTTTTAGTAATGCCTAAAATTTCGTAAAAATCTTTTTTCATTTTTATTTTTTCTTACAAACCTAAAGCAGCAATAAATTACCACTATAAATTAAAGTATTACTGACCTATAACAACTTTTGGAAAACGGATAATTTTATCTCCAAGTTTATATCCTTTTTCAAGAACATCAACAATTTTTCCTTTCATCTTATCCGATGCTGCAGGAATTTGAGTAATCGCTTCAGCAAAATCAGCATCAAATACATCTCCTGCTTTTACATCAACTTGCTCTAATCCTTTAGAAACTAAAGTAGTTTTTAATTTCTCATTAATAAGCGCAACACCTTCTAATAAAGGACCATCATCTGTCTTACTGATTTCTGTAATTGCTCTATCAAAATCATCTAAAACTGGTAACAATGCTAATAAAACTTCTTGGTTAGCCGTTTTGAATAACTCAATACGTTCCTTAGTAGTTCTTCTTTTATAGTTTTCAAATTCAGCAAATAATCTTAAATATTTATCTTTCTCTTTCGCTAAGTCTTGTGTTAATTGCTCTTCTAAGCTTAATTCCTCAACAACAACTTGCTCCTCACCGCCATTATTCTCTAATGTCGTCTCCTCTAATTCCTGATCGATTTCTGTATTTTCAGTAGTCATATTACTTGTATTTTTAAAAATATTCTTAAAGTTCATTGTTAATCTTTTCCATGGATTGCAAAAGTACTGCCAATTGTTTTAAAATGTCAAATTGTCACCTTTTTAGCAATTTGACTTCTGTTATTTATAAAAATGGAGTTTTTAATAAATTTTAGGATTATTTTAAGATTATTTTATTGTCTTTTTTTTTATTTTTGGAGTTGGTGTTATTTAGACCTTCAAAATAAAATTTGACAATTTAAATTTCAACTTTTAAAATTATTAATTCACAGTTTTTATAAAAAAAAGCTTCGTTTATATCTTAAACGAAGCTTTTTTTATATTTAGAAATAACGGACAGTCTATAATAACGTCGATTTTAAATTTTCAAAATCAATGACAACTTGTTCTCCCGTGACAAGATTTTTAAGAGCATACGAATTGGTTTTCATTTCATCTTCTCCAATAATAACAGCATACGGAATCCCTCTTTTATCAGCATGTTGAAATTGTTTTCCCACTTTTGCATTTTCAGGATACAATTCTACTTTTACGCCTAAAGCTCTTAATTTTTGTATGGCTTGCATGGCATAAAAAGCTTCTTTATCACCATAGTTAATAAATAACGCTTTTGAAGTTGCTGTTACGGTTTCTGGAAATAAACTTAACTCTTCTACAACCAAATAAATTCGGTCTAAACCAAATGATATACCTACACCGCTCATGTTTTTTAATCCAAAAATACCCGTCAAATCATCATAACGACCACCGCCTCCTATGGATCCCATTGCTACTGTTTTTGGTGGAGCTACTTCAAAAATGGCTCCTGTGTAGTAATTCAAACCACGAGCTAACGTTACATCTAAGTCTAAAACGGCACTGTTTAATCCTAATTTCAATACATTTTCACAAATAAATCGCAACTCTTCAACTCCTTTCATACCTTCTGAAGAAGCAGCAAGCAACTGCGATAATTTTTCTATTTTCTCCGTAATTGTTCCGGTAAAATTGAATAAAGGCTGTACTTTTTCGATAGCTTCTTCATTAATTCCTTTTTCGACCATCTCCTTTTTTACACCCTCTTCGCCTATTTTATCGAGCTTATCTAAGGCAACTGTAAAGTCTATCAATTTATCCGAAGCACCTATTACCTCAGCAATTCCAGATAAAATTTTTCTATTGTTGATTTTTATAGTTGCACCCACCAGTCCTAAGTCGGTAAATACAGCATCATATAACTGCACCAATTCTACCTCCTGCCAAAGGGATTTAGAACCTACTACATCGGCATCACATTGAAAAAACTCTCTAAAACGGCCTTTTTGAGGGCGGTCTGCACGCCAAACCGGTTGAATTTGATACCGTTTAAAAGGAAATTCAATTTCGTTTTGATGTTGCACCACGTAACGTGCAAAAGGTACGGTCAAGTCATAGCGCAACGCTTTTTCTGAAATGCTCGAAGTGAGCTTAGTACTGTCTTTATTTTCTAAATGACTTGCATTGGCTTTTGCCAAATAATCACCTGAATTTAATATTTTAAAGATCAATCGATCGCCTTCTTCGCCGTATTTTCCCATTAAAGTATCGGAGTTTTCAAAAGAAGGTGTTTCTATAGGTTGGAATCCGAATTTTTCGAAATTACTTTTTATAATTTGAATGATATACTGACGTTTTGCCACCTCGCTTGGTGAAAAATCTCTAGTTCCTTTTGGAATACTCGGTTTTGATGCCATTTTATGAATATTGAATTTTAAATTTTCAGATTGAAGAACATAAAAAACGAACAAATCTGATTGGGTGCAAATATCTTATTTTTTAAATTATTCTCTTTACAAATTACATCATTTTATTACACAAACCATAGCCCTGATTGTAGTGAAAATACAGTTGTAAAAAATAATATTATTTTCTTGACTAAAAGAGCGACCAGAGGAAGCTCCTTTTAGGCAATTGAAAATAAATTATTTTACAACTGGATTGTAACGTAAAGCAGGAAATTGCTCCAGATAAAAGAGATTGCAGGAAATTATATTTTAGCTACAGAAAAATTGTAACAAAAATTGTATTTTCGTGTCAAACTTGTATGATGCTAAAATTATTTAAGGAAAATGTCCGAATTGCGTTTGGTTCAATACGTACGCAATTGCTAAGAACGGTTCTTACTGTGATGATAATTGCGATAGGAATTACGGCTTTAGTAAGTATTCTTACTGTTGTTGCAGCACTTGAAAACACTATTTCGAGTGATTTTGCATCGATGGGAGCGAACACTTTTAACATAAAACAATATGAAAACGTAACGCGAAATCGAGGTGGAGACGAGCGTGAAATCATAAATCCAATTATTTCTTATCCTGAAGCCGTTGCGTTTAAGAATAAATTTCAATATCCATTTACAGAAACCTCACTTTCCTTTACAGCTACCTCAACAGCTGAGATAAAATATGAAGCGATAAAAACAGATCCAGAGAATTCTATTCTAGGAGTTGATGAATATTTTATGTCTAACTCTGGATTAGAAACTAGTTTAGGACGCAACTTTACTGGATTTGACATAGATAACAATGCCTATGTATGTATTGTAGGATCTGATTTTGAGAAAGGTTTATTAAAAGACGTGAACCCGATTGACAAAGTAATTTCGATTCGCGGAGCTAGATTTAAAGTCATTGGTGTTCTGAAAGAAAAAGGATCCACTTTTGGTAACAATCAGGATTTACGGGTATTAATTCCCATACAAATTGCCCGTTCCTTATTTACGGCACCCAATATAAATTATACGGTAAGTGTAATGGTTGATAAAAAAGAATTACTAGAACAAGCATTAGATAATGCAACGAGCACCATGCGTAGAGTTCGAAAATTAAGTCCTGTAAAAGACAATAATTTTGGTGTGGTTCGAAGTGACGATTTAATCAATCGAATTTTAGGAATTACGAAATACTTAGGACTTGCTTCCTGGCTTATTGGTATTATTACTGTATTGGGTTCCTCTATTGCTTTGATGAATATCATGATTGTTTCGGTTACAGAACGTACTAGAGAAATTGGAGTTAGAAAAGCTTTGGGAGCCAAGAAAACCACTATTGCGATTCAGTTTTTTATAGAAACTTTACTCATTGGCCAATTAGGTGGTTTAGTAGGAATTATTTTTGGTATTCTTATTGGTTTTGGTATCGCTACCGCTATGGATTTTGCATTTGTAATTCCGTGGGGAGCAATAATGGCAGCATTCCTCACCAGTTTTATTGTTGCAATTGCTTCTGGATTATATCCAGCTATTAAGGCGGCAGTTTTAGATCCTATTGAGGCGTTGCGTTATGAATAATTTAGAGGTATTCTATTTAGTTTTTAAATCAGAAATATAACTATGACAATACTTTATGTTATTTTTTAAAAAAGTGTAATCAATAAAAATCGTTTAATTATTTCTCCTAAACTTATGGTTTAGGAACATTAAAGTAATAGTAAAGTTTGCTTGAATTTTTATTTATTAGCAAAAATCATTCGATCGTTGCCATAAATGTCTTTTCGTAATTCGATATTTTTGAAATTCATTTTTTCGAGCAAATCAATCATTTCTTTGCCTAAATATTGATTAATTTCAAAATACAGTTGCCCGTTTTCGGAAAGGTTTTTTTGAGCTAATTCTGCTATTTTTTTATAAAAAATCAAAGCATCATTGTCTTCTACAAAAAGAGCCAAATGAGGTTCATTATCTAGTACATTTTTTTTGATTTCCTCTTTTTCGAGGTTTCTAACATATGGAGGATTAGAAACGATAATATCATACTGTTCTTCTAAGTTGTATGTTTTAAGAATGTTTCTATTCCAAAAAGTAATTTCAACTTTATTGTTTTGTGCATTTTTTTCGGCTGTAGCCAAAGCATTTTCAGCAACATCAATCGCAAAAACTTGAGCATTTGCAAAATTCTTAGCCAATGAAATAGCGATGCAACCACTTCCGGTTCCAATATCTAAAATTTTTATATTTTTTGAAAATGAATCTTTTGTATTGCTTTTAATTATCCAATCGACTAGTTCTTCCGTTTCTGGTCTTGGAATTAAAACATTTTTATTCACTTCAAAATCCAATCCATAAAAACTAGTCTTCCCCAATATATATTGTACTGGGATTTCTTGTTTTAATTGTTCTAAAATGACATTCCAAACCTTAATTTCATTCTCAGAAAAAGTTAAATCAATTTGCAAGGCCAAATCAATTCTTTTTAATTGATGCTTTTCTTCTAATATCAAATAGAAAAAGCTTTCCGCTTCATCTCCTCCAAAAATGGAATCTAGCTCTTGAATAAAATAGGATCTGTATGCTCTAATTTTCATGTTGTATTTTATAAAAGAAGTAGTAAAAGTATTTTAAATTAAAAGTGATGATTTAAAACTATAGTTTTTTCAGCATCCAAACAGGACAACTATCGTGACCAGTACTTCCCATGGGTGCATCAATAGATTCAAAACCGGATTTTTTATATAGTTTTTGTGCGTCAAGCATAAAAGGCATTGTTTCTAAATAGCAACTTTCGAATCCAAAATTTATAGCACTTTGCAAACATACAGCCATCATCTCACTACCAATTCCCAAACCGCGAATTTCTGGTAGAAAATACATTTTTTGCAATTCACAAATAGTTTCAGCTTCATTTTCTAGTCGTGCTATACCGGCGCAACCTACTACTCTTCCGTTATGTTCTACCACATAATATACAGATCTAGGCTTATTATACTCTTCGTACATTAAGTCAAGATAAGGATCAGCATAGGCAGTTCCTACTTTAGGAATATCCATTTCATCAAAAACAGCACGTATTAATTGTGCAACTTGCTGATTGTCTTCTTTATTTATTTTTCTGATACTGTAATTTTCCATTTTATCTACAATCTAATTATATACGCAAAAATAGAAATTGTTTGTTGTAAATCTTCGTTGTTTTCAAACAAAATCATAAAAGCAAAAATCACTACTTTTGTATTGTGAAAATACATGAAAAATACATCAGAAGGTGCATAGAATTAGCTAAAAATGGACTAGGCACAACATATCCAAATCCACTTGTAGGTAGTGTAATTGTTTATGACGGAAAAATAATTGGTGAAGGTTGGCATAAAAAAGCTGGAGAACCACATGCAGAAGTAAACGCTATCAAGTCGGTAAAAGATAAAACGCTCCTAAAAAAAGCGACTATCTATGTTAGCTTGGAACCTTGCAGTCATTTTGGCAAAACACCGCCTTGTTGTAATTTGATCATCGAAAATGAAATTCCTAATGTGGTCATTGGCACCGTTGACCCCAATATTAAAGTAGCTGGAAACGGAATCAAAAGACTACTTGACGCCAGAATTAAAGTAACCGTGGGGATTCTAGAAGAAGATTGTTATGAATTGAATAAGCGTTTTTTTACTTTTCATGAAAAGAAAAGACCCTATATAATATTAAAATGGGCCGAAAGCCAAGATGGATTTATTGCTCCAATTGAAAAATCCGAAAAAAAACCAATCTGGATTACCAATTCTTATTCTAGGCAACTCGTGCACAAATGGCGCAGTGAAGAACAAGCAATACTAGTAGGAACACAAACGGTTATTGATGATGATCCAAAATTAGATGTGCGAGATTGGAAAGGTCATAATCCCGTTCGTATAGTTTTAGACCAAAATAAAAGAATACCAAATAGTAGTCAAATTCTTGACAATCAGACAAAAACAATTTTATTTTCTAAATCAAAAACTACTATTGAAAAAGAAAATACTATCTTTGAAAACATCGATTTTAAAGAAAACATTGCTATTCAAATAGCACAAGTGCTTTATAAACATCAAATACAATCTGTTATTATTGAAGGCGGAAGTCAAACTTTACAGACATTTATTGATGCTAAACTGTGGGATGAATCTCGAATATTTATAGGGAAAATCGATTTTATAACGGGTATAAAAGCACCTTCCTTGGCTAAGAAAAATTTTGAGAAATCAACAATTAGTAACGACGAACTTATAATTTCAAGAAACTATGATTAATACTATAATTTTTGATTTTGGAGCTATTTTTATCAATTTAGATTTACAAGGAACCGTTAATGCTTTTAAAAAACTAGGATTAACAGAATGGAATGAGGAGCTAATGCATTTGAATTCTCAGTTTGAAACTGGTAAAATATCTCGTGAAAATTTCCTCTTAGGCATTCAGAAACACATTCCAAATTCGAGTATTGCCGAAATACAAACAGCGTGGAATGCTATTTTACTAGATTTTCCTTTGTATCGTTTAGAGTTCTTGCAATTACTTTCTGAAAAATACCGTTTATTTTTACTTTCTAATACTGATGCTATTCACATCGAAACTTTTGAACAAAAAAACGGCGTTTCTTTTTACAGTGATTTCTATAGTTGTTTTGAAAGAGTGTATTTTTCTTTTGAAATGGGATTACGAAAACCAGATTTAGACACTTTCAAGCACTTAATTAGCAACCACGAATTAGATCCAAAGCGCACTTTATTTGTAGATGATAAAAAGGAAAATACAGATGCAGCACTTTCGTTAGGCTTTAATGTTTGGAACTTACAAGTGGGAGAAGAAGATGTAATACACTTATTCGACAAAAAAATAATTTAGAAAAACCGGCACTTTTTGGAAATTAAAGATACTTATAAAACGATAGCACAAACTCCAGAGGTAGTGTTATTCAAAGAAAAAAATAGCAAATTTTTTGGTTACGCTTTCCCAATACAATCAGAAGATAGTGTAAAATCCCAAATAGATGTTTTGCGAAAGCAATATCCTAATGCAGGGCATTTTTGTTACGCTTATCAAATTGGAAATGAAACAATATCATACAGAGCCAATGATGATGGAGAACCGAGTAATACAGCTGGGATGCCTATTTATGGTCAAATCCAATCGTTTTCGGTTACTAATATCTTGGTAGTAGTTATTCGGATTTTTGGAGGTGTAAAACTAGGTGTTGGAGGATTAATTAGTGCCTACAGAACAACAGCACAATTAGTTCTAGAAAGCGCTGAAATTATTGAGAAAACCATCGATAATCATTTTATGATCACTTATGATTATAAAAATATGAATAAAATAATGCGAGTGATTAAGGAAAAAAAGCTCGAAATTGTGAGTCAAGAAATGGAAATTAATGAGGAATCTGGAATTCCATTAGGCAAAATTGAGATAAAAACACGAAAAAAAAATGCCGAAATAGTTTACGACATTTTTAATTCTATGTTTGAAATCGATATAAAACCTCTTTAATTTTTTAAATAAAACAGCATTATTTTCAACTTTATTCCATTGCTTTAAACAATTCTAAAATATAATCTGGCGGAGACACTGGTTTGCCAGATTTTAATGACACAAATACTAAGATAAAATGGGCGGTTGTTAATAACTCATTCGACTCATTATAAATAGCGCAATCAAATTCTATCTTTACGGAGGACTGACTTTTAAAAACCGTGTGAACTGTCAATAACTCATCATAACGCGCTGATTTTTTATAATTTATAGTCATAGACACAATTGGCAGAGCAATACCACTTTCTTCCATACTTTTATATGAAATCCCTTTGTTTCTAAGCCATTCCACGCGTCCTATCTCAAAATAAGGAACGTAATTCCCATGATATACCACTCCCATTTGGTCTGTTTCTGAATAACGCACCCTAACTTCTACCTTATGATCTTTCATTGATTATATATTAAAAATTTTAAATTTAAAGAACCCCTTACGACATTTATTCGTGAAATTTCCACCCCATAAATTTTTTTTTACAGAAATTTGTTCACATATTTGTTACCCCGATAAAAGACATCAAAACATCTTTTTTTTAGTAAGATAAAAATTACCAAATTAAAACAATTTAATAGAATATATGAACAAAACTGCTCAATCAGTATGGGAAAACTGTTTGTCTTTTATCAAAGACAACATTCAAGATCAAGCTTACAAAACTTGGTTTGAACCAATCAAGTCAGTTGAACTTACCGATAACGCATTATACATTCAAGTTCCTAGTAAATTTTTTTATGAATGGTTGGAAGAGCACTATGTAAAATTATTAAAAGTTGCCCTTACCAAAGAACTTGGAAAAAACGCTAAGTTACTTTATAAAATTAGAATGGAAAACACTTATGGTAACAAACAACCGTTTACGGAACAGTTACCAAGTGCCAACAGAGTTCCGATGAAACCGCAAGAAGTTGATGCTCCCTTTAAAAATTTAAACCCAGAATTAAAAAATCCTTTTGTAATTCCAGGAATTAGAAATTTAAAAATTGAATCGCAATTAAATGCTAATTATAGTTTTGATAATTTTCTTGAAGGTGATTCTAATCGTTTGGCGCGTTCTGCAGGAATGGCTGTTGCGAATAAACCAGGTGGAACATCGTTTAATCCGTTATTAATTTTTGGTGGAGTTGGTCTTGGAAAAACACATTTAGCACATGCTATTGGTGTAGAAATAAAAGACAAATATCCAGAAAAAACCGTTTTGTATATTTCTGCTGAAATTTTCACACAACAATATATTGATTCTGTAAAGAAAAATAATCGTAATGATTTTATCCATTTCTATCAATTAATTGATGTATTAATCATTGATGATGTTCAATTTCTTTCTGGTAAATCAGGAACTCAAGATGTATTTTTTCACATATTCAATTACTTGCATCAAAATGGAAAACAAGTAATTTTGACTTCGGACAAAGCGCCAGTTGATATGCAAGATATCGAACAACGTTTGTTATCTCGTTTTAAATGGGGATTATCCGCAGAAATTCATCAACCCGATTATGAAACTAGAATTTCTATCTTGAAAAATATTCTTTATAGAGATGGAGTTGAAATTCCTGATGAAATTGTAGAATATGTTGCTCGCAATATTAAATCGAATGTAAGAGAACTTGAAGGAGCCATCATTTCATTGATAGCGCAATCTTCTTTTAACAAAAAAGAGGTTACTATTGAATTGGCGAAAAGCGTTGTCGAAAAATTCGTGAAAAATGTAAAAAGAGAAATTTCGATCGATTACATTCAAAAAATCGTTTCGGATTATTTCCAATTGGATTTAGAAACTTTACAATCTAAAACGAGAAAAAGGCACGTTGTACAAGCAAGACAATTAGCGATGTTTTTCGCAAAGAAATTCACTAAAGCATCTTTAGCCAATATTGGTTCTCAAATTGGAGATCGCGATCACGCAACGGTATTACACGCTTGTAAAACGGTTGACAACTTAGTGGCAACTGACAAACAATTCAAAAAATTTGTTGAAGATATCAATAAGAAATTAACGCTATAAACGCTTTTATGCCTATTAAAATTTTAATGGTTTGTTTAGGGAATATTTGCAGATCACCTTTAGCCCAAGGAATTCTAGCTTCAAAACTGCCAAAAGATAAATTTTTAGTTGACTCTGCAGGAACTGGTGCTTGGCATGTTGGTCATTCGCCTGATGAACGTTCTATTACAGTAGCGAAAAAAAATCAAATAAATATCTCGGAACAAAGAGGACGTCAATTTAGCACTTCTGACTTTGATACTTTTGATTATATTTATGTGATGGATAGCAACAACTACAGTGATGTACTGGATTTAGCCAAAAATCAAGATCAAAAAGACAAAGTTCAAATGATTTTGAATGACTTATTTCCAAATGAAAATGTAGATGTGCCAGATCCTTATTTTGGCTTACCAAATGGATTTGAAATTGTGTACAACATGCTTGATGAAGTATGTGATGTGATTTCGGAGAAATTAATACAAAAACACCAATAACATTCTTTAGTAAAATAGCTCTTCAATCTATTTTTTAGTTTTTATTTTCAATACAAAATAAAACTAATTTCAACTTTACTTTAGAATATAAATAAAGAATATGAAATCAAATACTGTTTTAGGAAAACTCTATCTAATTCCTACCACTATGGGTGATTGCGATCCTATGGATGTTTTTCCGCAGACTATAAAAAGAAGTATTGATCTTATTGATTATTATATCGTTGAAAATGATAAAACTGCTCGAAAGTCTATTAAAACAGTAAATCCGGAAAAGAAACAATCAGAATTAAAACTTTTTGTTTTAAATAAACACACGGAAACTAAAGAACATTTAGACTTTATAAAACCCTTGTTAGAAGGCATTAATATGGGTTTAATGAGTGAAGCAGGTTGTCCTGGAGTAGCTGATCCTGGTGCTGTGATTGTAAAATTAGCACATGATAGAGGAATTCAAGTAATTCCATTAGTTGGACCTTCTTCAATTCTCTTAGCGATGATGGCCTCAGGAATGAACGGACAAAGTTTTACTTTTCATGGCTACTTACCTATCGAGAAAGACGAAAAGAAAGCCAGTTTTAAAACACTAGAAAGAGTATCATTCGAAAAAAATCAATCACAAATTTTCATCGAAACACCGTATAGAAATAATAAATTACTGGAAGATTTAATTCAAACCTTGCATCCTGATACGCATTTGTGTATCGCAACAGATATTACTTTGCCAACAGAGTACATTAAGACCAAGAAAATTGCGGCTTGGAAAAAAGAGACAATCGATTTACACAAGCGTCCAACTATTTTTATCATCCATAAAATGTAAATATCAGAGTCAATTTTAAAGACTGTAAAAGTTTATTTTACTTTCCTTAAAGTATTGTAACACTAGACAAATAGTAAATCATTGATTCTAATTATAAAATGTCTATTTTTATAATTAGAATTAATGATTTTTTTTATGAGCAAACTTCCCAATATTGGCACGAGTATATTTACAGTAATGTCAAAAATGGCTTCAGAACACAACGCTATTAATTTATCTCAAGGTTTTCCTAATTTTCCAGTTGACAAAACATTAACAGAAATTGTTGCTAAACTCGCTACCGAAAATGTACATCAATATACGCCTATGTCTGGTTATCCGCCGTTATTATCAAAAATAGCTGCATTTACTAAGAAATCCTATTCAAGAGTTGTTCATCCTGAAACCGAAATTTTAGTAACGGCAGGAGCAACTCAAGGAATTTTTACAATTATTACCACTTTAGTAAAAACAAATGAGGAAGTACTAATTCTAGATCCGAGTTATGATTGTTATGAAGCGCCCGTACTACTTTGCAATGCTAAGCCAATTCGAGTAGCTTTGAACGATGATTACACTCCCAATTGGGAAATTATAGACAAAGCATGCTCTTCGAAAACGAAGATGATTATCATTAATAATCCACACAATCCAACTGGAAAAATTTTAAAAGAATCTGACTTCCAATCATTAGAACTTTTACTAGAAAAATACCCAAACATTTTAGTCCTATCCGACGAAGTTTATGAATACATCACTTTTGAAGAAAAGCACATTTCAGCCAATACAAGAGAAAAATTGATCAATCGTTGTATTATAGTTTCTTCTTTTGGGAAATCATTTCATATCACCGGATGGAAAATAGGGTATTTGATTGCGCCTGAACACTTAATGAAAGAAATAAAAAAAGTACATCAATTTTTAGTTTTTAGTGTAAATAGCATTTGCCAAGTGGCCATTAGCGACTATTTAGACATAGTTTCTACTGATGATATTAAGAAAATGTACCAAGAAAAGCGAGACTATTTCAGAGGATTATTAAACGGAAGTCGTTTTGAACTCATGCCTTGCGAAGGAACTTATTTTCAAGTTGCTTCCTATTCTGCTATTTCAAATGAAAATGATGTTGATTTTTGTAAACGATTAATCACTGAATATGGCGTTGCTGCCATTCCAATCTCTACTTTTTATGGAGATGGAAAAGACTTAAAGTTAATTCGCTTTTGTTTTGCAAAAGACAATGCAACATTAGAAGAAGCTGCTAAAAGATTATGCACGATATAAAAGTGCTGATTTATTTATTTTTATTATGCATGCATACTATTTGATTTCGTTATATTTACAATTCAAAAAATAGAAATTATGAGTTATACAGATAAAATGTTACGCGATGATGCTCTTAAAGGCAAAGTGATTGTAGTAACCGGTGGCGGAAGTGGTTTAGGAAAAGCAATGACCCAATATTTCCTTGAACTTGGCGCTAAAGTTGCCATTACATCCAGAGATTTAGAAAAATTAAAAAACACGGCTAAAGAACTAGAAGCAGCAACTGGCGGATCTTGTCTTCCTATACAATGTGATGTGCGTCATTATGAAGAAGTAGAAAACATGCTACAAGAAGTTTTGAAAACTTTTGGTAAGGTAGATGTCTTATTAAATAATGCAGCTGGAAACTTTATCTCTCCTACCGAAAGATTGTCTGCAAACGCTTTTGATACCGTTATTGATATTGTTTTAAAAGGAACCAAAAACTGTACACTTGCTTTTGGAAAACATTGGATTGATACCAAACAAAAATCATCTACTGTTTTAAATATTGTAACTACTTATGCTTGGACGGGTTCCGCTTATGTAGTTCCTAGTGCTACTGCAAAAGCAGGAGTTTTAGCCATGACCAGAAGTCTTGCTGTTGAATGGGCAAAATACGGAATTCGCACCAACGCGATTGCTCCAGGACCATTCCCTACAAAAGGAGCTTGGGACCGATTATTACCAGGTGACTTAGCGGAGAAATTTGACATGGCAAAAAAAGTGCCTCTACAACGTGTTGGTGATCATCAGGAATTAGCCAATTTAGCAGCTTATTTAGTTTCTGACTTTTCAGCTTATGTAAATGGAGAAGTAGTAGTTATTGATGGTGGAGAATGGCTTAAAGGTGCCGGACAATTTAATTTGTTAGAAGCAATTCCAGAAGAACTTTGGGATCAACTCGAAATGATGATCAAAGCAAAAAAAAATAAATAAGAATAATAAAAGAGAGTAAATAATGAATATGCCCCAGAAAGTTAGATACTTTTTAGGGCATTTTTTATGAAAAAAATATTACTTTACTTAATATAAGTATATTGCCATAATGTTGAATTTACCGATATACTAATAGTAAATTATTGTTTGATAAATTGTAATTCAATAACCAAACGTACTTCTTCGCCAACTAAAACGCCACCCGTTTCAAGTGCTGAATTCCAGTTTAATCCCCAATCTTTTCTATTAATTTTACCTTCTAATGAAAAAGCTAATTTTGTATTTCCCCAAGGATCTTTCATTAAGCCACTAAATTCTGCAGGTAATTTTATAGATTTAGTAACACCGTGCATCGTTAAGTCACCGGTTAAATCGTATTCAGAATCTTTAATTTTGGTAAACGATGTTGCTACAAATTTAATTTCTGGAAACTTTTCAGCATCAAAAAAATCAGCACTTACTAAGTGCGTGTCTCTATCTGCATTACCTGTAGCTATTGAGTCTATTGCTCCGGTGAATTGAATTTTAGCATTTTCAAAATCAGTTTCATGAGATTCAATAGAAGCATCAAATTTGGTAAACTTACCTGAAACATTAGTAAACATCATGTGTTTTACTTTAAAACCAATTTCTGAATGTGTAGGGTCTATTGCCCATTTTGTTGTTGTCATAATAGTATTATTTATTTTTTTATTTGTTAAATTATAATTGCATCGGTACTTCCATCAATAAAATTTCTGCTCCTTCGGAATCAGCAGTTATTTTGATAGATTCCGTATCCCAAATTCCTAAACCATCACGTTCATTAAGATGAATGTCTCCTACCGTAAAATCGCCTTTCAAAACAAAAGCATAAATTCCGTTTCCTGATTTTTTTAATGGATAAGAATTGGAGAATCCTTTATCAAATCTCCCTATATGAAACCAAGCATCTTGATGAAGCCAAACCCCTTCATCCTCTGGATTTGGAGATAATATTTGCTGTAATTTATTATGGCGATCTTTTAGATCAAGAGTAATTTGGTCATAACGCGGAGTTACATTTTTTTTGTTAGGATAGATCCAAATCTGCAAAAACTTAACTAATTGATTCTGATTCTTATTTTTCTCACTGTGAAATATCCCTGTTCCAGCACTCATAATCTGAATATCACCTTCTTTGATAACAGTGGTATTTCCCATACTATCTTGATGTTCTAAATCACCTTCTAGCGGAATAGAAATAATCTCCATGTTATCGTGCGGATGTTTTCCAAAACCCATTCCCTGATTTACTCTATCATCATTAAGCACTCGCAAAACACCAAAATTCATGCGATCCTTATTTTGATAATTCGCAAAACTAAAAGTGTGATAGGACTCTAACCAGCCATGATTGGCATGACCTCGAGAATCGGCTTTATGCAAAATGTAATTAGCAATTTTATGGTTTACGGTAGTATCTTTATTTTCCATTGTCGTTTTCTTTAATTTTATGGTACAAAGTTGCGTCAAAAAAAAAGTCAATACATTGAACTAGGACAAGAAATAAAAAAAAATGAAATTTAATGTTTTGCCATTTTTGTCCTTATTTTACTCAAAAATTCAGCCGAAATACCCAAATAAGACGCTATGAAATGTTGAGCAACACGTTGCGGAAGTGCTGGATAATGTTCTAAAAACTCTATATATTTTTCTGTAGCAGTTTTAGAAATAGTATTAAAAAGTCGTTCTTGAGTAACGGCCAAACTGCGTTGCATCAAAATTCGAAAAGCACGTTCAAACTTTGGTGCTTTACTAAAAAGCTCTTCTTTCGTTTCGGGATTAAACATAAAGAACTCACAATCTTCTATAGTTTCAATATAAACTCTACTCGGATTTTTTTCATAGATACTAAACGAAATATCACTAATCCAAGCATTTTCAATGGCAAACTGAAGAATAACTTCAAAGCCATTGGCATCAATATAATACTTTCGAACACAGCCTTTAATAACAAAAGCTTCAAAATTGCACATTTCACCTTCATGAAGCAAAATCGTTTTTTTAGGAACAGCTTTAAACTCCATTAAGGAATTAAAAATAGCTAATTCATTAGTGTCAAAAGAGACGTATCTTCCTATATTAGTATTGATTTGTGAATGCAAAGTGAGTAGTTTTAGAAACTAAAGATAAAAAATGTTTATCAAAAATGAATACTAGACCTATTAAATTAGCAAATATTTCTACTAAAACAAAATTCACTCCCGATTAAATTCCTACTTTTGTACCACTATAAATATAACAGAAATTTTATGCTCATTATTGGAATTGCAGGTGGTACGGGAAGCGGAAAAACAACCGTTGTACATCAGATTATGAATGAATTACCCGAAACAGAAGTCGGTATTATTTCTCAAGACTCGTATTACAAAGAAAATCACGGTCTCTCTTTTGACGAAAGAGCTTTAATTAACTTTGATCATCCTCGCGCAATTGATTTTGAATTATTGGTAGCACATCTCAAAGAATTAAAGGAAGGAAATAACATCAATCAACCCGTATATTCTTTTGTAACACACAACAGAACCGATGATACTGTTTTTACTCATCCCAGAAAAGTGATGATTGTAGAGGGAATATTAATTCTCGCAAACCCAGAGTTAAGAGAACTTTTTGATGTAAAAATATATGTTCATGCTGATTCTGACGAAAGATTAATTCGCCGTCTGAAAAGAGATATCGCAGAACGCGGACGAGATATGACAGAGGTTATTAACAGATATCAAACTACATTAAAACCAATGCACGAACAGTTTATAGAGCCTACAAAAGCATTTGCTGATATCATTATTCCAAACGACAAATACAATACAGTAGCCATAGATGTAGTCCGGGCAGTAATTAATCAAAAAATACTTTAAATTAGTTGTATTTTTAAATTTACTAATGATTAGGAGCTATTCCCGCTTTTCATTTCAATCTTTTTCCCTCTAAAGAACGAGGAAAAAAGGATTTCCATTACAATCGGGGCTAAAAATAAAAAAATGAAAAATCCATATAAAGACAAACCTTGGTTTAAATTTTTAAGTAACAAATACGTTTGGGTACTAATGTTCTTTTGTATATGGATGACTTTTTTAGATAATTATTCTTATTTTGATCATCGAATTTTAGACCAGCAAATTCAAGATCTTGAGGATAATGCTTCCTATTATAAAGAAGAAATAAGGAAAGATCAGGAGAACATTAAGCAATTAAAAAACTCCGAACAGATAGAAAAATACGCCCGCGAAAAATACTATATGAAAAAAGATAGTGAAGATATTTATATAATAGAATTTGAAGGCGACACAATTGAAAAAAAATAATTAAGTTTTGATTATTAAAAACCATCACATAATAAACGAATAAAATGGCTGCTACTCTTTTCGATGATTTCAATCCCATTTCTTCTAAACAGTGGAAACAAAAAATTCAATTTGAACTCAAGGGAGCTGATTACAATGAAACCTTAGTTTGGAATTCTCCAGAAGATATTCAGGTAAAACCGTTTTACCATAAGGATGAACTGGGTAAAACATTTTCTGTTGCCACAAAAGCGACTCAATTTAAAATATGTCAAAACATCTTTGTGTATGATGTAGAAAAATCAATTGAAAGAGCCATAAATACACTATGTCGTGGCGCAGACAGTATTCGATTTTCAATTGAAAATGAATCGATTGATATTACCAATTTATTAGAGAATTTGCCGTTATCTAATGTTACTGTTTATTTTAACCTAAGCTTTATTTCAACCGATTTCGTAAAAAAGATTGACGCTTTTGCTGCCAAAACCAACACAACTATCTTTTGTAATCTAGATCCAATTGGACAATTAGCCAAAGACGGCAATTGGTTTACGACCAAAGAAAAAAATAATTTTGAAACACTAAATTTACTTTCAAAACAAACCAAAGCGATTTCTTTAATCAGCATTAATTCTTCTTTGTATCAGAATGCTGGTGCAACTATTGTTCAGCAAATTGCCTATAGTTTAGGTCATGTCAATGAATATTTTAATAGAATAGAGTCGATCGAGCAACCTATAGTTTTTAAAGTAGCAGTAGGAACAAACTACTTTTTTGAGATTGCAAAATTACGTGCATTGAGACTATTATTTAATCTTATCGCTAAAGAATACAACCATAATTTAGATTGTAACATTATAGTTTCACCTACAAAACGAAATAAAACATTATACGATTATAATGTAAACATGTTACGTACTACAACCGAATGTATGAGTGCTATTATTGGCGGTGCAAATGCTATTGCTAATTTACCTTACGATGCTTTATACCACAAAGACAATGAATTTGGTGATCGAATAGCCAGAAACCAATTGTTGATTTTAAAAAATGAAAGCTATTTTGATAAAGTAAATAATCCAGCTGACGGAAGTTATTATATAGAAAACCTTACCAATCAATTAGCGGAAAAATCGCTAACATTATTCAAAGATATCGAGGCAAATGGTGGTTTTCTTAAACAACTGAATGACGGAATTATCAAAAGAAAAATTCAAGAAAGTGCCGATGCCGAGCAAGATTTATTTGATACGGGAAAAGAAATATTATTAGGAACCAACAAGCATCCTAATAAACAAGATAGAATGAAAGAGGATTTAGAATTGTTCCCTTTCGTAAAGCAAAATCCAAGAAAAACATTAATCAAACCGATAATCGAAAAGCGTTTAGCGGAAAGCTTAGAACAAGAGCGTTTGAAATTAGAAGATAATTAATTCCTTTTTTGCATTATTTAATATAAACAATAAAATTATGGAAGCTATTCGACAATTTGTAAAAGTAAAGAACCAGAAAATAAGTATCACTTTACCTGATGATTTTAAAGCTGAAGAAGTGGAAGTAATTATTTTACCTAAACTAAATTCATATGAAATTCCACAATGGCAAATAGATGAAGTTAGGGAAAGAACTAAAGAATATTTAAAAAATCCAAAAAATATTTTAAATTTTGACGATGTTTTAAAAGAAATGGAAGATGATTTATAATCTAAAAATTCTACCATTAGCCAAAAATGATTTAATTGAAATAGTAGATTGGTATCAAAACATTCAAAAAGGTTTAGAAAAACAATTCTTAAATTCAATACGTGAAGAGGTTAAAATAATTAGGTATAATCCTAAAATTTACCAAATAAGATATGATTCAACAAGAGTAGCATTAATTAAAACTTTCCCATATTTAATTCATTTTGAAATAAATAAAAAAGAAATTATTATTAAAGCGATTATACATTCATCTAGAGATTCTAAGACTTGGAAGAACCTAAAAAACCACTAACTGTTTTAGTGTTCAATAATCAGTATTAATGAAATGAGAAAAGACATACAACATATAAAACTAGGACAGTCACAAGATAAAGCAGTACGTGCAGACGAAAAAAGTTTTCTAACTGCTGAAAATATTGAACTGAAACAAACCTACTCCGAAAAAGATATACAAAATCTTCATCATCTTGATTTTGGAGCTGGCTTTGCGCCAAATTTACGCGGACCTTATGCCACTATGTATGTTCGCAGACCCTGGACAGTTCGTCAATATGCGGGATTTTCAACAGCGGAGGAAAGTAACGCTTTTTACAGAAGAAATTTAGCGGCTGGTCAAAAAGGACTTTCTATCGCTTTTGATTTACCTACACATCGTGGCTATGATTCCGATCATGAGCGCGTAGTTGGTGATGTAGGAAAAGCTGGTGTTGCTATCGACTCTGTAGAAGATATGAAAGTATTATTCGACCAAATCCCCTTGGATGAAATGTCTGTTTCTATGACGATGAACGGGGCCGTTTTACCAATTATGGCTTTCTATATTGTAGCTGCGGAAGAACAAGGAGTGAAACCGGAATTACTTTCTGGAACGATTCAAAATGATATTTTGAAAGAGTTTATGGTGCGTAATACGTATATCTATCCGCCAACGCCGTCTATGAAAATCATTGCTGATATCTTTGAATATACCAGTAAAAAAATGCCGAAATTCAATTCAATTTCAATTTCTGGATACCACATGCAAGAAGCGGGAGCAACTGCTGACATTGAGTTGGCTTACACGTTAGCGGACGGATTAGAATACATTAGAACTGGTTTAGCAACAGGAATGAAAATTGACGAATTTGCACCAAGATTATCCTTTTTCTGGGCAATTGGAATGAACCATTTTATGGAAATTGCCAAAATGCGTGCAGGGAGAATGATATGGGCAAAATTGGTCAAACAATTTGAACCAAAAGATGATAAATCTTTAGCTCTTAGAACGCATTGCCAAACTTCTGGTTGGAGTTTAACTGAACAAGATCCTTTTAACAATGTAGCACGAACTTGTATTGAAGCTGCCGCAGCAGCATTTGGAGGAACACAATCGCTACACACCAATGCGCTGGATGAAGCTATTGCATTACCAACCGATTTTTCTGCTAGAATTGCTAGAAATACACAATTGTATTTACAAGAGGAAACAAAAATCACTAAAACAGTAGATCCTTGGGCAGGAAGTTACTATGTAGAAAGTTTGACCAATGAAATCGCTGAAAATGCTTGGAAACTAATAGAAGAGGTTGAGGAATTGGGAGGAATGACCAAAGCAATCGAATCTGGAATTCCAAAATTGCGTATAGAAGAAGCAGCTGCAAGGAAACAAGCACGTATTGATAGTGGACAAGATATTATAGTTGGAGTCAATCAATATCGATTAGAAAAAGAAGACCCTTTGCAAATATTGGATGTAGATAACCAAATGGTTCGCAAACAACAATTAGAGCAATTAGACCGCATTAAGGCAACTAGAGATTCCGAAAAAGTGCAAAATTCTCTAAAAAAATTAATACTATGTGCTCAAACTGGCGAAGGTAATTTACTAGATTTAGCTGTTGATGCTGCTCGAAATAGAACCACATTAGGAGAAATTAGCGATGCATTAGAAACAGTTTTCGGAAGATACAAAGCACAAATTAAATCCTTTAGCGGTGTGTATAGTAAAGAGATAAAAGACGACAAAAGTTTTGAAAAAGCAAAACAAATGGCTGATGAATTTGCTAAGCAAGAGGGACGAAGACCTCGAATCATGATAGCAAAAATGGGGCAAGACGGTCACGATCGCGGAGCCAAAGTTGTTGCTACTGGTTACGCTGATGTTGGTTTTGATGTTGACATAGGTCCTCTTTTTCAAACCCCTGAGGAAGCAGCAAAACAGGCCATAGAAAATGATGTTCACATTTTAGGTGTTTCTTCATTAGCAGCAGGACATAAAACATTAGTTCCTCAAGTGATAGCAGAGCTTAAAAAATATGGTCGTGAAGATATTATGGTAGTTGTTGGAGGAGTGATTCCCGCACAAGATTACCAGTTTTTGTTTGACTCTGGTGCTGTAGCGGTTTTTGGACCTGGAACAAAAATCAGTGAAGCAGCAATTAAAATATTAGAAATTTTAATGGGAAGTTTTGAAGAAAGTAAAGAATAATATTTTTACTGTTTAAAAAAAAAGAAGGCTATCAAATAATGATAGCCCTCTTTTTTTATTCTATATACTATTTTAAATATTTTTTGCTTTTGCATTTACGTCAGCAACAATGAATGAAGTATCATAGCCACCAAACATTTTCATATAACTTCTTATTGAAGTTCCATAGGCATCCGTAAAATTGCGTTTTCCATTGTACCGAAAGAATTTCTTTACAGAACCAGCACCACCAAGATGAGCAGCCGCTAATATTCCTGATTCTGTAATGCGAAGACCATTCATAACAGTACCTTCGTATTTTTCAATTTCATTTTTTAATTCCCATTTATTCTTAGCTAAAAGAGCCAAAAAAGCTTTTTCTTGCAATTCAGGACTATTCAGAAAAGCAACCCTATCATTAATACCTACAGATTTTAATGTTTCAATACCAAATTGGTATTTACCCATATAACCTAAGGAATTAATTTTTTTGTATTTGCTTTCTGATTCTTTAAAGCCAACTGCTTCTCTGAAACCAACAAAGAAATTACCAGTAAAAGGGATACTTAAATTAGTGTACTCCTCCGCTTCTTGAGATGGATATAAGTAGTGTGTACCATCTTCTTCATTTATTAGAAACCAGGGGTGGGTTTCTAAATTAGCAGGTTTAAAACCTAAACTTAAAAAAACTGTAATAACAGTTAGACTTGTATAAAAATACCATTTCTTTATCATAAATTGTTTTTCTTCAAACGCTGTCCCGTTATGAAATTTCTACGTGCAAAGATACAATAAAATTATTTATACTGATAATCAGATAGTTAAAGTTTTCTAAAAATAGATTAAGTGGTATTTTACATCGTTAAAACGCTTAAACTCAATTGTTGGGGCTGGAACCTTAATAGTATTTATAACAGAAAAAAGAGTTTTAAGTAAAGAAGAATTTGTGTTAATTTTTGTAAGATTAATATCTAAACTTAGATAAAACTGCCTAAATGGCCTTGTACCAGTTGAAGAATAAATACTATTATTTTTTTGATTTGCTGAAATCATTGCTTCTGCTCCATAACCAACAGCCAGATTTAGCCATTTAGGAATTTTAGTTCCTTTTGCAAAAGAATATAAATTAAAGGAAAGCCAATATGTTTGACCATTATAATCCTTTAGAATTTGTTCAGAAAAAGAACTTCCTAAAACATCAGGTCTTAAATCAGCATATTTTGTAGTGTGAAAAGAGAATTTTGGGGTTATACGTTGTTCGTTCCAGATTAACTCTTGTGAAACATATAAAGCCGTTCCCGAAGCATTCGCTATAATATCTCCAGTAGAGGCTCCCCATTGTGATGAATATCCATCTAGTACCTCAACAGCGGTAAGAAATACAAATCCCACACCCGATCCGTAGAGTAACTGTTTTCTCTTAGAAACTCCACTCCATTTTAGCATTTCTGAACTCAATCGACCCAAATGGTATGAAGAAAATGCATGCCCTGCTTTATCCATTTGTAGCCAGTCTGAATTGTCATTTATAAAATGAAAATTTGATCTGGGATAATCAGCATACCAAAGTTGATTTAAACCGATCAAAGTTCCCGCACCAATTGCAATTTCTGAAATAAGAACAGTATTTTTTCTGATGTGATTTAAAGAATCTGATGGCCTTAATGTATTTTCAAATGGACTCTTTTGAGAATAGCCCATTTGAAAATATATTAAAATAAAAAAAAGAAGTGGTACTTTAAATTTCAAAACTATCTTTTGACTCCTTGACTGTTAATCCAGTCAGAATATTTTTTTGCATTTAAATTATGTTCAGCTAATGTAGCAGCAAATTCATGATATCCAAAACGTTCAATACTTGCACAAAAATAAATAAAGTCGTTTTTCTCTGGGTTCAATACCGCTTCAAGAGCAGTAATATCAGGCATAGCAATAGGCCCTGGAGGTAGTCCCAAATTTTTATAAGTATTATAAGGATGACTCATTGTCAAATCATTATAAAAAACTCTTTTGATAATTTGCTCAAAATCATTCGATTTCTTTTTGATGGCATAAATTACCGTAGGATCAGCCTGAAGTGGCATTCCTGCTCTTAAACGATTTAAATAAACACCTGCAATCCTTGGTCTTTCATCTTTTTTAACCGATTCTTTATGAACGATAGAAGCTAATATTGTTGCTTCAATTGGGGTTAAACCTTGTTTTTCTGCTTTAGCCACTCTTTCCTTAGTCCAAAAACTACGGTATTCCTTGATCATTTTATCACGGAACTTAAACGCAGTGGTGTTCCAGTATACTTCGTAAGTATTTGGAATAAACATCGCTAACACATTTTCTTCATTAAATCCGTTTTCCTTTAAAAAAATAGAATCTTTAAAAGAAGTAAGTAGTGAAAGACTGTCTGCTTCTATTTGCGAACCCACACGTCCGGCTAAATCCTCAATACGCTCTTGATTATTAAAAGCTAATTTCACAGCAGAATTAAGCCTCATTGTTTTTACTAGCGCAAAACTATTCATGTCTTTTGTTAATAAAAAACGACCTGGAATCACATTGTCGGAATACCCTCGTTTATCTGCAACCAAATCAAAACGATCCATATTTTCTACGTAAGGTGCAAGTATTTTTTGTACATCCTTATAGTTAGAATCAGTAGGAACATATACATACACTTCGTTTTCTGAGAATTTTGTATTCGGCGAAAAAATTTGGTTTAAGAGAATAAATCCGTAAATTAATAATACCGTTATTAAAGCAACAGCTACTATTGTTATAATTTTTTTTAATTTCATTTGTGGCATTTTATTTTGTAGAATATCTATTTAAAAGCTTTGGTAACTGATTTTTAAATAAAAATCAGAAAGTAGTATTGATCAATTGAAAAAGAGCTTCGTCTTTGTATTTTCCTTTTACAAAAGTCCATTCTTTTTTCACACCAATCATTTCGAATCCAAATTTAGTAAAAAGTGCATTACTTGCTACATTTTCAGTACCAATATTTGCATATAATTGATGTAAATTTAAATTAGAAAATGCATATTCAATTAATAGCTCTAATGCTTCAGAACCAATGTTTTGATTTCTGTTTTCAGTGCCTTGTAAAACAATACCCACTCCTGCTCTATTATTTTTTGGATCAAAATCAAATAAATCTACTAATCCTAATGCTGGAAAATCTTGATCTTTGCAAATAGCCAAACGCAATTGCTTGGCTTCGTAAATATCTTGATGTGCATTCTCTAAATATTGTTTCACTAAAAAACGACTATATGGGGTGTGCGTATTACTAACTTCCCAAATAGTTTGGTCATTTTCTATTGCATAAATAAACTCTAAATCATTTGGTTCTAATGCACGAAGATAAATAGTACTGCCTTTTAATGTTTTCATTTTTACGTTATTAAATTTCAATAATTCCATTAAAAACGAATTTTGCCGGCCCTTTAAGCATTACTTTTTTGAAAACAGAATCCTCTTTTACAAAAGAAACGATTAATTTACCACCTTGTACATTCAAATTTACAGTACAAGAATCTGTTTTACCCAGTACATTCATTGCTATAGCAACTGCGGTAGCACCTGTTCCGCAAGATAGTGTTTCATCTTCTACGCCTCTTTCATAAGTTCTTAAAGTAAAAGTACTTTCGTCAATTTGCTTGACAAAATTGATATTACTTCCTTCTTTTCCATACAATTCACTGTATCTAATTTGAGAACCGTTTTCTTTTACATTATACTGTTCTAAATTGTTGACTAACTGAACATGATGTGGAGATCCTGTATTAAGGAATACAAATTCCGGATTAACATTCACATCAGAAACATCAATCATTTGAAGTGCAACTAATCCATCGTCACTAATATGAGCATGATGTAAGCCATCTGTTGCCATGAAAGTAGTTGTTTTTTGGATCACATTTAATTTTTTAGCAAAAGCAACTAGACATCTACCTCCATTACCGCACATTGAACTTTGATTACCATCAGAATTGTAATAGACCATTTTAAAATCTGTTTCGGTATCGTTTTCCAACAAAATCAAGCCGTCTGCACCGATGCCAAAACGTCTGTCACACAATTGAGCAATTAGTTTTGTATTCTCTTTTGGAAAAAAATTGGTGCGATTATCTACCATTACAAAGTCGTTGCCTGTTCCTTGGTATTTAAAAAATTCTAATTGCATTTTAGGATGTATTAATTTACACAAAAGTACGAACTATTAATGAAATGTTAATCATTGTTAAAGAGCGTTAAACTAGAAATTATGGAATGATTTTAGTGTTAATTTTACGTATAAAATATTTTAAAACGAATTTAATATGAAAAAATTTTCAACACTTTTATTGGTTTCGTTATTAAGTGGAACAGTAACACTAGGCGCTTACAAAGTATTATTTGACACAAATGGGTATTTTTCTCAGCAGAAAAACGGAACCGTTACTACTGCTCCAGATTCTTATTCTAAAAAAATAGGATTATCAGCTGATGTGCTCGATTTTACTGAAGCTGCAGATAAGACAATTCATACCGTTGTTCACGTAAAGAACGTTTCTAGAAGAACGGTAAGCAATCCGATCTTAGAATATTTTTATGGATACAAAGGAGGACAATCTCAAGAACAAGTAGGAACAGGATCTGGAGTAATAATTTCAGAAGATGGATATATTGTTACTAATAATCATGTAATACAAGGAGCATCTGAAATTCAAATTACCTTGAACAATAAAAAATCGTATCAGGCAAAATTGATCGGAACCGATTCAAAAATGGATATTGCCTTATTGAAGATTGATGCTAATGAAAAATTACCGTACACCGTTTTTGCCAATTCAGATTCTGTTAAAGTTGGAGAGTGGGTTTTAGCAGTAGGAAATCCTTACAATTTAACCTCAACAGTAACTGCCGGAATTGTTTCAGCGAAAGCGCGAGACCTTAACACTAGCGGAATACAATCGTTTATACAAACAGATGCGGCTGTAAATCCTGGAAACAGTGGTGGTGCATTAGTAAATACTCGTGGCGAATTAATTGGTATTAATACCATGATTTCTTCGATGACAGGATCGTATGTTGGATATTCATTTGCTGTACCGTCCAACATTGCAAGAAAAATAATCGAAGACTTGATGGAATTTGGTAATGTTCAAAGAGGAATTTTAGGGGTTGAAGGTGGGGAATTAAACGGAATCGCATCTAAAGAATTAGGTATTTCTCAAACACAAGGTTTTTACATTAATAAGGTAACTAAAAATTCTGGTGCTGAAAAATCTGGATTAACAAAAGGAGATGTTATCATCAAATTAGACGATCAAAGCATTGCCACTTTTGCAGATCTTTCTGGATACATCAATACAAAAAGACCCAATGATAAAATACAAGTTACTTATATTAGAAATGGAAGTACAAAGGTCGTTCCTGTAATTCTAAGTAAAAATGAATTTTTTAGTACTGAATTTAAAGGAATCGAATTAGAAAACTTAGACGCAGCAGACAAAAAGAAATTTAAAATTGATTATGGTGTCAAAATAAAATCGATCACAAGTGAAAACTTAAAACAATATGATGCTGAATTAAGAGGAAATATAATCTTGAGCATTGATAATGTAAAAGCAACAGATATTGAAACTGTAGCTAAGATTATTAATAAAAAAGAAGAAAATCAAACTGTACGTTTAGAAATGATTAATAAAAATGGAGAAGTAATCCGTGTTATTATTTAAACTAAAATAAAGTTATTGTTAAATACCAAATGTAATTAAGTCTCCTAAATTTATTTTTAGGAGACTTTTTTTTTAAAATTATTACAAGTAACTTTTAAGCAAGATGTTTTTTAAACTTTCTTAATAAAATAAATCATGTATTTATATTTAAATTATTTTCTAGTTTTCCGTAACGACTTCCTAACTTATTTTTCAATCTTTGTTTTGATTTCTTTATCGCGTCAATGGTAACACCTAACAATTCAGCTATTTCACTATTACTAAAATTAAGTTTTTGCAACAATAAAATACGCATATTAGAATCGGTAATTTCTTTAAATTCTGATAAAATCATTTGGTAAAAATCAGGAAACTCTTTTTTAAATTCCCTTTTAAAGAGTAACCAATTATTTTCTGTCATCAAATGAGACTCTAATAGAGCAGTTAATTTTCCGTTTTTTTCTTCCAAATAATAGGAAGAAGAGTGTTGAATAGCACTAATTTCACTTTTCAATTTTTTAATTTGAATATTCTTATTTTTTAAATAATCAATTTGCGTGTTTAAATTTACTTATAGCTGAAATCATAAATCACATTTTTAAACTTTTAAGAGTAACACAAATTTAAAATGACAAATATTTTTTTATAAATATTTCGAAAAACAAGTTACGAAATCGATTGAAATGGGTACTTTTGCACCAAATTTTAAAAAATACACTAACTTATTTTCATTAAATTTTCAACATGGCTACTACAACTTTATACGAAAAAGAAGTCTCTTTTCAAGCCGACAGGCGACGTGCAGGAGTAAAACTTATCAAAATCATTAGTGATTTATGGTACGATAAATCCATAGAAATGGTTTTATTCCGCAATCAATTAATAGATCGAAATGTAAGCGATATCATCAACCTACATGGTTATGCTGGTGAATTCGTTGGAAAACCAATTTCTATCTTCGATTCTGTTAAAATTGCAAAAGCTATTTTAGAATTGGATCTACCACCTGCTAAACTAGATATCGGAAAACTAGCGTATGAATTTGCTTTAGAAGAAGACAAATATCCTGATGCCAAATATTTTGTTATTGACAAATTAAAAAATGCAAAAAACTCTGAGGAAATTCATCCTAAAGATGTGGTTTTGTATGGTTTTGGTAGAATTGGTCGATTATTGGCTAGAGAATTAATGTCAAAAACAGGTAAAGGAAGCCAGTTAAGATTGAGAGCTATTGTAACACGTGATAAAAATGATGCTACAACACTTGAAAAAAGAGCTTCTTTATTAAGATATGATTCGATTCATGGTGATTTTGAAGGCTCAGTAACTGCTGATATAGAGAACAATGCTTTGATTATCAATGGAACAACTGTACATATTATTACAGCTAATTCTCCAGAAGAAATTGATTATACTCTTTATGGAATCGACAAAGCTTTAGTTATTGACAATACGGGTGCATTTACTACTCACGAAGCTTTAAGCAGACATTTAGTATCAAAAGGTGCTGATAAGGTATTATTAACAGCTCCTGGAAAAGGGGTTCCAAATATTGTTCATGGAGTTAATCAGAACGAATATAATCCTGACGAAATTGATATTTTTTCTGCAGCTTCTTGTACAACTAATGCAATCACTCCTATTTTAAAAGCAGTTGAAGACACATTAGGCGTAGTAAAAGGACATTTAGAAACTATTCATGCCTACACAAATGACCAAAATTTAGTAGACAACATGCATAAAAAGTACCGTCGCGGAAGAGCAGCGGCTTTGAACATGGTAATTACTGAAACAGGGGCTGGAAGTGCTGTTGCAAAAGCATTGCCATCTTTAGAAGGAAAACTAACCTCAAATGCAATTCGAGTTCCTGTTCCTAACGGTTCATTAGTAGTTTTGAATCTTGAAGTTTCAAAAGCAACTTCAGTTACTGAAATCAATGCGATAATGAAAAAATATGCTCTAGAAGGAGAACTTGTTGAGCAAATTAAATATTCAATGAATAATGAGTTGGTTTCTTCAGATATTGTTGGAACTTCTCAACCTGCCATTTATGACAGTAATGCTACTATAGTTTCAAAAGATGGTAACAATATTGTTTTATATATATGGTATGATAACGAATACGGTTACAGCCACCAAGTAATAAGATTAGCAAAATATATTGCCAAAGTAAGACGTTTTACTTACTACTAGCCAATTATATACAGGTTGTAGATACTGATTGTTATTTTTAGTCTTAATCCTCATACTCAATAAAAATAATAATACAATCTTAATTAAATATAAAATCCGTCTCGTTTTCATAACGGGACGGATTTTTTAGTTAATTTATTTATACATCAAAAATAAAAACCTCTCACGAACTAAAGTTAAATAGATGATCGTTTATAACTAGATAGAAAAACTATTCTTTTGCTTTGGTTAGATAATAAATTGGAATCCCAGCTAACATTATTAGCACACCCCAACCGCAAGTACTTGTTTTTACAACTAATAATGCAATACAAATTGCTGTAGAAACCACAATGTAAAATCCTGGTAAAAAAGGATAACCAAAAGCTCTATAAGGACGTTCTAAATTTGGTAACTTCCTGCGAAGGATGAATATTCCTAATATAGTTAGCATGTAGAAAATCAAAACTACGATAACCACAAAATCTAATAAATCTCCATATTTTCCAGTCAAACATAACACAGAAGCCCAAAGACATTGTACCCAAATCGACCAAGCTGGAACACTTGCTTTATTAAGTTGAGCGGCTTTTTTGAAAAACAGACCATCTTGAGCCATCGTATAATAGACCCTTGCTCCTGCCATGATCATTCCGTTGTTACAAGCAAAAGTGGAAATCATAATCATTACCGCAATTAGAAATGTTCCTATCGGACCAAAGATATATTGCGACGCTACAACTGCAACTCTATCAGACTCGGCTGTTGCAATGCCTTGCATAGGCACAACTGCTAGATACATTAAATTTGCTAAAACGTAGATTACACAAACGATAACTGTCCCTAAGAATAAACTCAAACCTACATTCCGTTTAGGGTTTTTAATCTCGCCAGCAATAAAGGTAACTCCCTCCCAAGCTCCACTTGAGAATAGTGAACCGACTAATGCTGCAGAAATAGCAGAAATTAATGCCATACCGCTTATTGGCAACCAGTTCCCAGTTTCTACATTGAAGGATTGCGAAGCCCAAGCATTGGTCCAGTTTGCATCCCATACCTGAGCCTTAGCTGCCATGAAACCAAAAATTATCAAACCCGCCAATGAAACAATCTTAATCAAAGTAAGAACTGTTTGTAATATTTTAGAGTTTTTTACACCGCGACTATTAATATAACTCAAAAAAATAATGGTAATTATAGAGAGAACTTGCGCAGCATTTAGCTTAAAACTTCCTATTTCGTATAAAATATTTTTATCACTTAAAGGCGCGTATAAATAAGCTGAAAATTTTGCAAAAGCAACGCCAACTGCCGCAATAGTACCTGTTTGAATTACAGCGAAGAAACTCCAACCGTATAAAAAACCAACTAACTTTCCGTATGCTTCCTTGATATAGACATATTGCCCTCCTGCCTTTGGAAACATCGCACTCAATTCTCCATAACTAACTGCTGCAATAACTGTAATCACACCAGTAAGAACCCACATAGCAATAAGCCAACCTGCAGATCCTAATTGGCGCACCATGTCTGAACTTACAATAAAGATTCCTGAACCAATCATGGATCCTACAACGAGCATTGTTCCGTCTAGTAATCCTAATTCTCTTTTAAAATCTTCGGGTTTATTTTCTTCCATATAATCGTTTTTGGTTTTGGTTTCGATAAAGATATATCTTTTTTTAAAAATGCAAATCATAAAAGTAAATCACATGACATCAAGCAAAAAAAATGTAATAAAAAAGACGCTATCTTTACCAATAGTGGAAGATAGCGTCTATTATTCTATATTAATCCAAAATGCAGACAGGATTATTTAAATTTATAAAAGAAATATTTAGAAATAAATCTTTTATTTTGCTTTAACCGGTGGCAAATCAAATGCTAAGGCATCATGTTCAAATGCATTGCGGTGCGAACCATCACAAAAAGGTTTGTTTTTAGATAAACCACAACGACAAAGTCCTAGAGCAGTTCTTCCCTCTAATCCGTATACATTACCATCAGCATCTGTTATTTCAAAATCTCCTTCGATTTTTATAGATCCGTTACGATTAATTGTAAGTTTTGTTTTGCTCATACTATTTTATTTTTTTTTAATGTCCAAAGATTGTAATTATAAGTTGATCAATCAAGATCGTTTAAGTTTTTTTATAACCGCTTGTCACAATTTACAACGGTTCTATTTAATAAAAAAACCACCAAAATTAAATTTTGATGGTTTTAATCTAGAATTGTTATTAAAAAGATAAATCATCATTTTAATAACTACCTCAACCTAATTACATTATTGTAATAAAGCGTCAAACTCAGCCTCAATTGTAGGACTAGAAGGACGTTGTGCATCGGCTTTAACTATTTTTCCATTGGGATCAATTAATATAAATCTAGGAATTCCTGTTATATTATAGTCTTTAACAAATTGAGAATTCCAGTCATTATCAGCAAAAACTTGTACGCCACCTAATTCTTTATCTTTAATTAATTTGCGCCATTTTTCTACATCCTTTAATTGATCAATTGACAAACTTACAAACACAATATTTTTTTGATGGTATTTTTCCTCTAATTTTTTTAAAAATGGAATTTCAGCACGACATGGAGCACACCAAGTTGCCCAAACATCAATATATACATATTTACCTCTAAAATCCTCTAATTTAGTTTTCCCTCCTTTATAATTGTCATACTCAAAAGTTGGAGACATAGCGCCATCCATTTTTTTAGTTTTCATTGCTTCATCATAATATTTTGCCATACTCACCAATGACTTATCAATATTTTTCTTTTGCAATGTTACAAAATTGACATCTAATTTTTTGTTGTCCAATACTAGTAAATCAGCATTTTTTTTATCATTTATGCTTTTAGTGAAAATTTCTTCAGATGAAGCCAAAAGTGAATCGTAATCATATGCTGCATCTTTTATAGCGTTTTGCGCTAATATATTATTCTCTAAAGCTCCTTTACCACTATAAACAATAGATTCATCAAATTTCTTAGCATCCATTTTTAAACTTAGATCATATCCGTTCTTCAAAAATAATTGCGTGTATTCTTTACCATCAAACAACATATAAAACCCTTCCTCTACAGGAAATGAATCTTTAAAAAAACCATCTTTATTTACTGAAATCTTTTTTATTTCTTTTCCGTTGTTGCTGTCTAAGAAACTTATAGCATTGGTATTTCTGTTCGCAATTTCAGCTTTAAAAGACAAAGCAGTTTTAGATTGTCCTATCACATTTGCAGTAGTAATAAATGTTAATGCGATAAAAAGTAATTTTCTCATTGAGTTATAATTTTATTATTCGCTCCAAAAATAATTTATTAAAATTAAGTCATATTATTAATTAACATAAAATTAATGATAAGTATTCCTTATAACATCTTTTTTAATAAAATATATAAATAGAATTTATAAATTAATAGATATCCTTTATTTAAATCCTGAAAAATGACATAAAATCTCATCAGATATTATATTTGTTTTTAAAATTCTAAATATTATAAAATTGAAAATATCACATCAAATTGTGTAATGTTTTTTAAGTTTAAGTTCACCAACTTTGTAATCAAGCATATAAATAATTGTTGAAACATAAAAAATAAAATATCATGAGCGATAATGAAACTAAACACACAATTGAAGGCGTTGATAAATTGAAAGAACTAGTAGAAGCGATTCGTATTTGTCTTTTTTCAACTAAACTAAAAACTCAAGATGGTGCAACTACAAGACCAATGAGTGCTGTAAAAGTATGTGATCAAGGAAATATTTATTTTTTTAATCAAAAAGACAGTGATAAAAATAAAGAAATTGAGGAAGACCCAAAAGTTCAATTATTTTTTTCACATCCTGCGAAGGGAAGCTATTTAGTAGTTAATGGAACTGCATCAATTACTACAGATCGAAAAAAGATTGAAGAATTATGGAATCCTGCAGTAGAAATTTGGTTTGAAAAAGGAAAAGACGATCCCAACATATCTATTATAAAAGTTACTCCATCCAGCGCCTATTTTTGGGATACCGATGGCAATCAAATGATCAATATCTTAAAGATGGCAGCATCATTTGTTACAGGAACTAATTTAGTGAGTGGTTCTGAAGGGGAAATTGTAATTTAATAAAAAAAAACGCTCTACAAGTAGAGCGTTTTTTTTTATTTCCAATAAGTCTATTGAAGAACTCGATTGATCTGAGTGAAATTTTTCTGATAATATTTTTCTTTAGTAGATGAAATGATAACTCCACTACTCACAGAGGAATGAATAAACTTAATTTCACCTTCATTAACTTCAACAACCATTCCTACATGGTTAATTTGACTTCTTCCATTTGTTTTAAAGAAAATTAAATCGCCTTTTTGTGCTTCTTCTGTATTAATTTTAGTTCCAATTCCAGATTGTTCTCGAGAAGTTCTTGGCAACTTGATATCAAAAGCTCCAAAAGTTGTACACATAAGTCCTGAGCAATCAAACCCAGATTTTGTTGTTCCTCCTGTGCGGTAACGTGAACCTATATTTTGTGAAGCACTTTCAATTAATTCATCCAAAAACTCATGATCAAATGTTGGTTTTATTGAATTATTAAAATCAATCTTAGTATTTTGTATAGTTGCTTTAGCATCTGCTACTGCATTATTTTCTAAAGATAGATTAGCAGCAGTTATACTCAATTTATGACCTACACGGAGTTTATTTTTTATCTCCGGATTCTGTCTTTCTAACTCCTTAACTGTTATTCCATATTCTTTTGCAATTGCAAATTTTGTTTCCTTTGGCATCACTTCTCTAATTATAGTATTCAAAGAATTATTTTCTTTAATAACATCTATAGAAGCTACCATATTAGTATCATTTTTTATCTCCTGCTTATTTGTATCCATTGCTATTTCAGCAACTACATTTCCAGGTATAAAAACTTTTTGCCCCACTTTAAGAGATTTAACTCCTAATCCTGGATTGACTTTGTCAAAATCCTTAATGGTGATTCCGTATTTTTTTGTAATGGAGTATTTAGTTTCTTTAGGTAAAACTTCCCAAATAAAAGTAGATGATGACACAACTGGAGTGGCAGCAATTTCTTGCTTTATTACAATATCTTTTGTTGATTCATATACAACATCAACAGGAATTGCGTTAGCTGGAATATTTATTTTTTGCCCAATTTTTAAATCTGAAGAAGCAAGAGTTGGATTAATTTGATTTAATTCTTTAATACTTATTCCATATTGCTTTGCTATACCATAAAGGGTTTCTTTAGCTTGAACTTGATGCTCTTTTCCAGTATAATTTTGAGCAATTTGAGTTGAAGTGGCAGCTGTCTTAGTTGAAGAGGCAACAGGTATTAATAATATTGAATTTAGTTTTAGAAGATTTTTAGCTTTGGGATTTAATTTTAAAATCGCACTTTGCTTTACTTCATATTTCTCTGCAATGCTGGATATAGTTTCTCCTTTTACGATAGTGTGTTTTGTTATTTTTTCTTGTGAAAAAAGCACGATGCTATTTAAAAAAACTAGTATTACAATTATTCTTAAACTCATATTCATTTATTTCAAATTACTTATCCCTGGATATTTTTATGACGATTTCGGGATATAATTATTAAATTTCGCCATTATGAATTTCTAAAAAAATTAGGAAATTCTCTACATAAAATTGCTTTATAACTTCATAGAAAATATCTATTGATTAATGTACAAACAGTAGAATTCTAATAAATGCTAATATAGAATTATTTATCAAAAAACGCACTATTTTGTTTCATAATTTTTAAACATTCTTATATAATAACGGTATTTTCAAGTTTTTCCGCTGTTTTTTGAATATTTCAATAGCCTTAAACTATAATATACTTAGATTTTTATTTTTTATTACTATAGTACTAACTTTATCATAATAAATCGGTATTCTTAAATAAAAGAACTAATCAAGGATTAAAAAAACATTCTTTTTTTTATAAATAAAATTAGACTCATGAATTCATTGTGGTTTTGTGAAAAAGAAAATGAGTCAAAACCTTTTAAAAATAATGTGAAAAAAATTCAAAATTAAATGTAAAAAAAATGTTTAGTACTTAATTTGCAGTTTTTAAAAAACAACAAACCAAGTCCTAAACACTTTATATTGTAATAATAATTTTTTTTTAAAAGATCAATTTAAGATTTTTTAAATTATGCTTCAGCTGCAATTAAATTTAGTGCCGAACCAGCAACAAACCAACCAATTTGTCCTTCATTATAGGTATGATTTGCCATTATAACATCTGTAGTTCCATCAGCATGGACAAATTCTAATGTTAATTGTTTTTCTGGAGCAAATTCTATTAAATCTAAGAAATTTATAGTGTCATCTTCCTGAATTTTATCATAATCCGCTTCGTTTGCAAAAGTCAATCCTAACATTCCTTGTTTTTTAAGGTTTGTTTCGTGAATTCGAGCAAAAGACTTAACCAAAACCGCTTTAACACCAAGAAAACGAGGTTCCATAGCAGCATGTTCACGAGAGGAACCTTCACCATAATTATGATCTCCCACAACTACTGAAGGAACTCCAGCCGCTTTATATGATCGTGCTACCGAAGGAACAGTATCATAAATACCGGTTAACTGATTCTTAACTGTATTTGGTTTTTGATTGAAGGCGTTAATAGCACCAATCAACATATTATTGGAAATATTATCTAAATGTCCACGGAAACGCAACCACGGTCCAGCCATAGAAATATGGTCTGTTGTACATTTTCCAAAAGCTTTGATAAGCAATTTAGCCCCTGTAATGTTTTTTCCATCCCAAGGTGCAAATGGAGCCAATAACTGTAAACGTTCTGAATCTGGATTTACAGAAACTACTATATTCGAACCATCGTGAGCGGGTGCTTGAAAACCGGGATCAACCACATCAAATCCGTTAGGTGGTAATTCATCTCCAGTTGGTTCTTCTAAACGAACTTCTTCACCATCTTCGTTAATTAAAGTATCTGTCAAAGGATTAAACCCTAAATCTCCTGCAATTGCCATAGCAGTAACTAATTCTGGAGACCCTACAAAAGCTAATGTATTTGGATTACCATCCGCTCTTTTTGAGAAATTACGGTTAAAAGAATGCACAATTGTATTTCTTTCTTCTTTCTCTGCTCCTTCTCTATCCCACATTCCGATGCAAGGTCCGCATGCATTTGCAAAAACAGTAGCACCAATTTTCTCGAAAGTATCAATAAATCCATCACGTTCGATTGTGTAACGAATAGTTTCAGAACCTGGATTTATAGTAAACTGCGCTTTTGTTTTTAACTTTTTATCTGCAACTTGTCGTGCTAAAGAAGCTGCACGTGAAATATCTTCGTAAGAAGAGTTAGTACAAGAACCAATTAAGCCAACTTGAATTTGTAATGGCCAATCATTTTTAATAGCTTCTTCTTTCATTTTAGAGATTGGAGTGGCTAAATCAGGAGTAAATGGACCATTTAAATGAGGCTCTAATTCAGATAAATTAATCTCGATTACTTGATCAAAATATTTCTCTGGCTCGGCATAAACTTCAGGATCACCAGTTAAATAAGGCGCAATTTTATCTGCAGCATCGGCAACATCTGCTCTGTTAGTAGCACGTAAATAACGCCCCATCGAATCATCGTAACCAAAGGTTGAAGTGGTAGCTCCAATTTCAGCACCCATATTACAAATTGTACCTTTACCAGTACAAGACATCGCTATCGCTCCTTCACCAAAATATTCAACAATAGCGCCAGTTCCTCCTTTTACAGTCAGAATACCAGCTACTTTTAAAATAACATCTTTTGGTGCAGTCCAACCTGATAGTTTACCAGTTAATTTTACTCCAATTAATTTAGGAAATTTTAATTCCCAAGCCATTCCTGACATTACATCTACTGCATCGGCTCCACCAACACCAATGGCAACCATTCCTAAACCACCTGCATTAACCGTGTGAGAATCGGTACCAATCATCATTCCGCCTGGGAAAGCATAATTTTCAAGAACTACTTGGTGAATAATTCCAGCTCCTGGCTTCCAAAAACCGATACCATATTTATTAGAAACTGATGATAAGAAATCAAAAACTTCATTACTTTGTGTTTTGGCTCTAGCCAAATCTTTCTCTGCTCCTACTTTTGCTTGAATTAAGTGGTCGCAATGTACCGTAGTAGGAACTGCTACTTTGGGTTTTCCAGCGTGCATAAATTGCAATAATGCCATTTGTGCAGTTGCATCTTGACAAGCGACTCTATCCGGAGCAAAGTCAACATAATCAGTGCCTCGCGTAAAAGCCTGAGTAGGTTTTCCTTCCCAAAGGTGATTGTACAAAATTTTCTCAGTTAAAGTAAGTGGACGACCAACTATTTTTCGTGCTTCGTCAACACGACTTGTCATGTTATCATACACTTTTTTAATCATTTCAATATCAAAAGCCATAGTATATAGGTATAATTATTATTCATTTTTTAAACACTACAAGTTACAAAAAAATAGTATAGCTCACAAAAGTTAGGAGTCTGAATATTTCTAAACAAAAAGTTAAACTACTGAATGTTATTTAATCACAAATAATCAAGATAAAGAATAATCAAAATCAATTTGGATTTTAGCAAGGTGTAAAAACAAAAAAAGCCTGAATTAAATCAGGCTTTTAAATAATATATAAAATATAGAATATTATTTAACTAACAATTTATGAGAAGGTGCAAATTGAGTTAAATTAATTCCTTTTACAGCAGTTTTATATTCATCTATTGTTGGTGTTCTACCTAAAATAGTCGAAAGTACTACTACAGGAGTTGATGAAAGTAACGACTCGCCTTTTTTACCTTCACTATCCTCAACAACTCTTCCTTGAAAAAGACGTGTAGAAGTTGCCATTACAGTATCTCCTTTTGCTGCTTTTTCTTGGTTACCCATACAAAGGTTACAACCAGGACGTTCTAAATATAACATCTTTTCGTATGAAGTACGAGCAACACCTTTTGGAGCATTATCATTGAATTCAAAACCAGAATATTTTTGTAAAATATCCCAATCGCCTTCAGCTTTAAGCTCATCTACAATATTATAAGTAGGAGGCGCAACTACTAATGGCGCTTTAAACTCAACTTTACCATATTGTTCGTCAATATTCTTCAGCATTTGAGCCAAAATTTTCATATCACCTTTATGTACCATACAAGATCCAACAAATCCAAGATCTACTTTTTTCACTCCACCATAAAAAGACAACGGTCTAATGGTATCATGCGTATATCTTTTAGAAACGTCAGCATTGTTAACATCTGGATCTGCAATCATTGGCTCATTGACTATATCTAAATCAATAACAACTTCAGCATAATATTTAGCATTTGCATCCGGTACTAAAGCTGGTTTTACACCTGATTTAATTTCCTCGATTCTGTTATTTGCTATATTGATTAATCCTTGAAGGACTTGTTTTTCATTATCCATCCCTTTATCGATCATGATTTGAATTCTACCTCTTGCAATTGCAAGTGATTGAATCAAAGTATCATCTTCAGAAATACAAATAGAAGCTTTCGCTTTCATTTCTGCAGTCCAGTCTGTAAAAGTAAAGGCTTGATCTGCAGTCAAAGTCCCTAAATGAACTTCAATAATTCTTCCTTGGAAAACATTCTCTCCACCAAAAGTTTTAAGCATTTGAGATTGTGTAGCATGAACCACATCACGGAAATCCATGTAAGTTTTCATTTCTCCTTTGAAAGTAACTTTTACAGATTCCGGAATTGGCATTGAAGCTTCACCAGTAGCCAGTGCCAATGCAACTGTTCCTGAATCTGCACCAAAAGCAACCCCTTTGGACATTCTGGTATGAGAGTCACCACCAATAATAATTGCCCACTCATCTACAGTAATATCATTTAAAACCTTATGTATAACATCGGTCATTGCAGGATAAACTCCTTTTGGATCACGTGCAGTAATCAAACCGAAGTCATTCATAAATTTCATTAATCGAGGAATATTTGCTTTCGATTTATTATCCCAAACGGAAGCAGTATGACAACCTGATTGGTAAGCACCGTCAACGATTGGAGAAATAACCGTAGCAGCCATAGACTCTAATTCCTGAGAAGTCATCAAACCAGTGGTGTCTTGCGAACCTACAATATTTACAGTAACACGAACATCAGAACCAGCGTGTAAAACTTTACCCGGAGTGTTTCCAACTGCATTTTTATTAAATATTTTTTCTACAGCCGTAAGACCTTGCCCTTCAATAGTAACTTCTTTCGATGGTGCAAATACTGGCACAATACCAATACCTAAAACCTTTGATGCAAAAGTTTGCAGTTTTTTTCCAAATACAATTGCATACGAACCACCCGCTTTTATAAATTCCATTTTCTGAGGAGTAAATGCCTTAGAAATATCGATTAATTCTTGATCGCCATTATATAATTTCTTAGTTTTTGTATTAATAGTAAGTACTGTTCCGGTAGCAACAGAATAGGCTTCCTCTAAAATAACATCACCATTTTCATTACGAATTGCATTGCCGTTTTCATCTAGTTTTTTAACCCAGTTTTTAAGATCCAAACCAATACCGCCCGTAACATCTACAGTGGTTAGGAAAATAGGAGAAATTCCATTTGTCCCAGCAACAATAGGAGCAACATTAATAAAGGGAACATATGGACTTGCTTGTTTTCCTGTCCAAAGTGCTACGTTATTTACACCCGACATCCTTGAAGAACCCACACCCATAGTTCCTTTTTCAGCAATTAACATCACACTTTTATCTGGATGCTGCATTTGTAAAACTCTGATTTCATCTTGAGCTTCAGGAGAAATTAAACATTTCCCGTGCAATTCTCGATCCGATCTTGAGTGCGCTTGATTTCCTGGAGAAAGTAAATCTGTTGAGATATCTCCCTCACCAGCTATGTAAGTAACTACTTTAATTTCTTCAACTACTTCTGGAAGTTTAGTAAAAAATTCCGCTTTAGCATAACTTTCTAAAATTGCTGCAGCAATAGGATTTCCTTCTTTGAAAGCTACTTCTAAACGATTTGTATCTGCTTCGTATAAGAAAAATTGTGTTTTAAGAACTTCAGCAGCATCATTTGCGATAGCAGCATCACTCCCTAAAGCTAAATCTAGCAAAACCTCTATAGAAGGACCACCTTTCATGTGAGATAATAACTCAAAAGCAAAAACAGGAGTAATTTCTTTAACGACTGCTGTTCTTAGAATAATTTCCTTTAGAAATACCGCTTTTACAGCAGCAGCAGGAGTAGTTCCAGGAACTACATTATAAATAAAGAACTTAAGAGATTCTTCTCTATTGGCATTATCTATTTCTTTAATTTGTGCAATGATTGCGCTTAGCAATTCAGAACCATCAATTGGCTTAGGATGAAGACCCTGAGCTTTTCTTTCTTCGATTTCTTTGAGATAATCGTTATAAATGTTCATAATAGCAGTATTTCAATGTTAAAGGCAGATTATTCTGATTGACTCAAAATAAAAAACCAAATAGTTAGGTTTTTTTTATTGTTATGCAAATTTAGTTATTTCATATGATATTAGAAAGAATTTAATAAAACACATCTTTCCAAAAATTATTATTATTAAATAGCCAAATTCATTGTATAAAGTTGCGAAAAAAACAAAATAATTGTTTTAAATTATAATATTATCATTGAATTTACTAATCTCTTTTACTATCTGTAATAGTAGTATTTTAGCTTGACACTTAAAAAAAAAATTATAAATAAAAAACTGGAATTGCATTTTATTAAAATACAATTCCAGTTTTTTATTTTTGTTTATTTAATATAAATCTACCTTCCAAACAATCTTGAGAAAAAACCTCTATTACCAGAGTCTTCTTCTACCTCTAATTCTTCTCTTTTTAAAGAATTCTGAGTTTTTTCATAATCTAAAATGCATTCCTCTACAAACTCTACATAGGTTCTTTTTTTCTCTTCTAAAAAACCAATTAAGTAACGCTCACTCGCTTCCATTCCACTCGCTTGCTCAATTTGCAACAATCTTTTATACAAGGGCTCAATGTGTTTACTAATTACTTCTTGAGGAACAGCTTTTCTTCTTCCAAAATAATGAGTAATCTCTCCATTAGAGTCTTTAGAAATTTCGAAATCAGTTACTACCCAATAGTATCTTCCAGATTTAGCTAAGTTTTTAACAACCGCATAAAAATTCTTTCCCGCTTTTAAGTTATCCCAAAGTACTTTAAAAATTACTCTAGGCATATCTGGATGCCTTATCATACTATGAGGTTGAGACATTAATTCGTAATCCTCGTATCCACTAACATCAACAAAAACTTCATTGGCATATTCTATAATTCCTTTAGAATCTGTCTTACTCATAATTGTTTGGGTTTTATCCCAAGAAACCTCTTTATCAATTGGAATTGGTCTTGTAAAAATCACATTGTTCTGGCTCATATTAAAGTATATTTTGTGAATAAATTATACGCAAAAGTATGATTACAATCACAAACCAAATATGATTATTATCATGACATATAAAAAAAATCAACAAAATAATCCTAATTTGAAATTAGAAAGTTTAAGCTTTAATGATACACAAATAATAGATTATTGCTACTTACTGATTACATCAATTTAGCAATAATCATTTCTTCGGTTATCCCCTCTGCATCTGCTTTGTAATTTTTAATAATACGATGACGCAAAATTCCAGTTGCAACAGCTTTAACGTCCTCTATATCTGGAGAAAACTTACCATTAAAAGCAGCATTTGCTTTAGCAGCCAAGATTAAATTTTGTGAAGCTCGCGGACCCGCACCCCAATCTAAATAGTTTTTAACAAACTCATTTGAAAGCGGATTATCAGGTCTAGTTTTACTTACCAACGCAACAGCATATTCAATTACATTATCAGCTACTGGGATTCGGCGAATTAAATGCTGAAAATCAATTATTTCCTTTGCCGTGAATAATGCATTTATAGTAGTTTTAACATCCGAAGTTGTACGCTTTACTACTAAAACTTCTTCATCAAATGAAGGGTATTCTAATTTTATAGCAAACATAAATCGATCCAGTTGCGCTTCAGGCAAAGGATAAGTTCCTTCTTGCTCGATAGGATTTTGAGTAGCTAGAACAAAATAAGGCAAATCTAACTTGTAATTTTCTCCCGCAATAGTAACAGAGCGTTCTTGCATTGCTTCAAGTAATGCCGCTTGAGTCTTAGGAGGTGTTCTGTTAATTTCGTCTGCTAAAACTATATTTGAAAAAATAGGCCCTTTTATAAATTTAAAGTTTCTGTTTTCGTCTAAAATTTCACTCCCTAAAATATCAGAAGGCATTAAATCTGGTGTAAATTGAATTCTTTTAAAATCTAAACCTAAGGCTTGAGCCAGCGTATTTACCATTAATGTTTTTGCCAATCCAGGAACACCCACCAACAAAGCATGGCCTCCAGAAAAAATGCAAAGCAAAATTTGATCTACTACTAAATCTTGGCCTACAATTACTTTTGCTATTTCATTTTTTAATTCATTTCTCTTTTGAACTAAGTTTTGTATTGCAACGACGTCTGACATTTATTAAGTATTTAAAATTAAAAAGAGTTAGCATTATGAAAACATAAAACTAACTCTTTTTATTTATTTAACGAAAAATTATTTAAGCTCTTGTTACTTCTATGAAGTAAGATCCAATTATTTTTTTAGCCAATTATTGGTAAAATCACAGTCTCTGTATTCACCAATAATTTTAATATAGGTTTCTTTAATTTTTTCATCAAACCATTTACCTATAGCAGTTATTTGTTTACTTTTTAATGCTAAATCTTTTATTTTAATATAATCTTTAGCATAATCTGCTGCATGCTCATCAATTCTATTAGTTACAGTAATCAATTTAAATTTTTTCTTACCTTCTTCAGTTTGATCTAAAATTGGTTCAGAAATTTGATTGGTTTTCAAATTAGAAACTTGACTATAAAAAACAGGATCCATTTTTGTCAATTCAAAACGAGTATCTTGTGTTTTAGGATTAATAAGTGCACCACCATTAGCTCTTGTTTCTTTCTCATCAGATAAAGTTCTCGCCGCTTCAGCGAATGTAATTTCTTTATCTTCAATTCTCTTTTTAATCAAAGTAATTTTCTCTTTAGCCTCCGCCAAAGAAGCTTCGGTAGCAACAGGAGCTAATAAAATATGTCTCAATTCTATCTCTTGTCCTTTAATCTTCTCTACATATATAATATGAAAACCAAAATCAGTTTCAAAAGGAGCAGAAATCTCACCCTCGGCCAAACTAAAAGCAACATCTTTAAATTCTTTTACAAATGGTGTCTTACGATTCATTTTATAATATCCTCCTGCTGCTCTAGATCCAGGATCTTGAGAATATAAAACTGCTTTTGTAGAAAAACTCGACCCTTCTTCTATTTCTTTTTTGAAACCATTTAAACGGTCAATAACTTTTTGCTTATCTTCAGCCGAAACCTTTGGAGTAACAACAATTTGTGCTACTTCTAATTCTACACCAAAGAATGGCAAATCATTTTTAGGAATTGTTTTGAAGTAATTACGTACTTCTTCTGGAGTAATTTCTACTGCATCTACAATTTTCTTTTGCATTTCAGAAGTTAGCCTACCTTCTTTTAAGATATCAGAAAAGTAGCTTCTGAATTCTTCTTCAGAATCTTTTTTATAATATTGAACTACTTTTTCCATAGATCCGATTTGCTCAACCATATAACGTAATCTATCTTCCATCATACCTTTAACCTCAGAATCTGTAACAACAATACTATCCTGAACAGCCTGATGAGCATATAATTTATCCTCTAATAACTTCCCTAACATTTGACATCTTGTTATGTCTTTTACAGATCCGCCTTGAGCTGAAATTTCTAGAAATGACTTGTCAATATCTGAATCTAAAATGATATAATCACCAACTGTTGCAATAATGCCATCTATTTTAAGCTTTCCTGTTGATTGCTTTTTAATTATTGGAGAGGAAACCACAGAATCTTTAATAATCTCTTGAGCACTTGTAACGAAACTTGTAAAAACTAAGAGAAAAAAGGCAAGTGCAAATCTATTACTAATGAATTTCATTGGTGTTTTATTTATTGGCATTGGTATAATTTAATATTAAAAGGGAATAAAGTGTGCTATTATTAGTTTTTATAAAGAACTAAATATTTTCGGCAAATATACAGTTTTAAGAATCAAGTTTATAAAGTACATAATACAATAGACATTTTCAAATTTTAAAACAAACAAAAATAGTAATTCAATTAGATAATACAAGTTTCCTAAGTAGTATTAACAAAAAATTATATCGCATTTTTTTCATTACTCAAACTCTTTAGATTGCTTATAATAAAACAGCAAAAATTACCCTAAAATACTGTAGCATTTATTTAAAAAAAGATTAGTTCAATAATTAAGACTGCATAAAAACATCTTGATTAATTGAAATAAACTAAAAAAAAGATATTAAAAATAATATTAAATAAGTCAATTATTAATTTTGCATTAAATTTTGAAAATCCAACAGAGTAATTAAAGGATAGTATTTTTTTAATTGGCATTTATAAATAGTACTTTTGCACCCTATTTATATAAATATGGGCTTTTTAGAAGAAATACAACGCAGAAGAACTTTCGGGATTATCTCACATCCTGATGCAGGAAAAACAACACTTACGGAAAAATTACTACTTTTTGGTGGTGCTATTCAAGAAGCTGGTGCTGTAAAAAATAATAAGATAAAAAAAGGTGCAACGAGTGACTTTATGGAAATTGAACGCCAAAGAGGTATTTCAGTTTCCACCTCTGTCTTAGCATTTAATTATAAGGACAAAAAAATAAACATTCTGGATACTCCAGGACACAAGGATTTTGCCGAGGATACTTTTAGAACATTAACAGCTGTTGACAGTGTTATTGTAGTAATTGACGTAGCTAAGGGTGTGGAAGAGCAAACAGAAAAATTAGTAGCTGTTTGTAGAATGCGAAAAATTCCAATTATTGTGTTCATTAATAAATTAGACCGAGAAGGAAAAGATGCTTTTGACTTAATGGACGAAGTTGAACAAAAACTAGGTTTAAGGGTTACCCCTTTGAGTTTCCCGATAGGAATGGGTTACGATTTTCAAGGTATTTATAATCTTTGGGAGCAAAACATTAATTTATTTAGTGGAGACAGCAGAAAAAACATCGAAGAAACTATCGCTTTTTCAGATGTACAAAGTCCTGAATTAGAAAAAATTATAGGTCAAAAACCAGCCAATACACTTAGAGAAGAAATAGGATTAATTGACGAAGTATATCCAAAATTTGATCGTCAGGAATATCTAGATGGTAAATTACAACCCGTATTTTTTGGTTCTGCTTTAAATAATTTTGGAGTAAGAGAATTATTGGATTGTTTTGTTCAAATTGCTCCTTCACCAAGACCAAAAGATTCAGAAACGCGATTGGTTGATCCAAAAGAAGAAAAAATGACCGGTTTTGTATTTAAAATCCATGCTAATATGGATCCTAAACACAGAGACCGATTGGCTTTCATAAAAATTGTTTCTGGAACTTTTGAAAGAAACAAACCGTATTATCACGTACGCCAGAAGAAAAATTTAAAATTCTCTAGTCCAAATGCTTTTTTTGCTGAGAAAAAAGAAATTGTAGATATTTCTTATCCGGGTGATATTGTAGGTTTACATGACACTGGAAACTTCAAAATTGGAGATACATTGACTGAAGGAGAAATCATGAGTTTCAAAGGAATTCCAAGTTTCTCACCGGAACACTTTAGATACATCAACAACGCTGATCCAATGAAAGCTAAACAATTGGACAAAGGGGTTGATCAGTTAATGGACGAAGGTGTTGCGCAGTTATTTACGCTAGAAATGAACAACAGAAAGATCATTGGAACTGTTGGAGCACTACAATACGAAGTTATTCAATATCGTTTAGAGCATGAATATGGCGCTAAATGTACGTATGAAAATTTTCCTGTTCACAAAGCGTGTTGGGTAAAACCAAACGATCTTAAAAGCGATGAGTTTAAAGAATTTAGACGTATTAAGCAAAAATTCTTGGCGCACGATAAATATGGACAACTCGTATTCCTTGCAGATTCAGATTTTACGATTCAAATGACTCAAAACAAATATCCAAATGTTAAGTTATTCTTTACATCAGAATTCGAATAATAATAACTCTATATTTAAAACATAAAAAAACGCTAATTTAAAAATTAGCGTTTTTTTTATGTTTTAAAATGATTTCAATTAAGCAATCATACTATCCAATTCTACTGCTTTTTTTAAAAAAGCTTTGATCAATAAACGATTAGGTGCTGTTCCTGAAATAATCACTTGTTTTTTAGTATTGTTCCCTTCTGTCGAAATTGAACTTTTTGGATCTTGTTTAGACCCCATAAACCACAAAACAAAGTTCATGCTATTTGAAGAGGAAACTGTAGAAACATTTTCTTTTTTAGTTGAAGGAGAAATAGTAACTGATGCATCTACAAGGAAATCATTTTCAGTTTGAGCTGAAACAGAAGTACTACTTATTAACATAAAAACGAATAACATAAGACCTGTAAAAATGGTTTTTTTATTTATTTTTAAAGAAGAGTATTGCATGTAAATCTGTTTTTAAATGATATTTTAATCGCTATCTTATTTCGAGTGCGAAAGTATAGCATTAAAGAGATAGCAAAAAATAATTCCGACAAACCACCTGAATACTCGTTTAAAGGACATATTCCTATTTAAAATTAAATTATCAAAAACAAAACAAGGTTAAAATCACTAATTTTTTAATTTACAAAAAGTAATATTTAGCTTCTTAGACACTATTGCGAAAGAGATTAAGATTTTTTTGGTCTAACTTACTTTTAAACGACCAGAGAACAATAAAACTTATAATTCAGTTATTGGTCCTTTAAAAAGGAATGTGTCTTTGATAGTTAAATCATACACGTTTCAGACAAAAAATTAAAGAATAGCTTTAAAACAAAAAGGCTTTCACCGAAGTGAAAGCCTTTTAAAATATTATGCTTGTCCCGCGGGACCAAAATTAAGCGGAATTGGAACTTGTTCCGTTTCTTTGATTTCGCCATGAGCTACTTCAAATCGATGGATATTTTCCCCAATAGCTTTAAATAATCTTTTAGCATGTTGTGGTGTCAAGACAATTCTTGATTTTACCTTAGCTTTAGGTATACCAGGCATGATACTTACAAAATCTAAAACAAATTCAGATGAAGAGTGATTGATAATAGCCAAATTAGAATAAATTCCTTCAGCCGTTTTTTCGTCTAACTCAATATTAATTTGCTCTTGTTGTTGATTAGAATTACTCATATCTTAGTAAATATATTCCTCTTTATTAGCCATCATATCATTGTAATCCTCTTTAGAACCTACAATAGTATTATCATATTCTCTCATACCAGTTCCGGCAGGGATTCTATGTCCAACAATAACATTTTCTTTCAATCCTTCTAAGTAATCGATTTTACCTGCAACAGCAGCTTCATTCAATACTTTAGTAGTTTCCTGGAACGATGCAGCAGAAATAAATGATTTCGTTTGAAGCGAAGCTCTGGTAATACCTTGTAATACTGGTGTTGCAGTTGCAGTAACAACATCACGAGCTACAACAAGATTTTTATCTGTACGTTTCAATAGAGAGTTTTCATCACGCAAATCACGAGGCGTAATTATTTGTCCTTCTTTAAGCGCACTAGAATCTCCAGCATCTTCAACCACTTTCATACCGTATAATTTATCGTTTTGAACGATAAAATCTTTAGTGTGAATTAATTGATCTTCTAAGAATAAAGTATCACCTGGATCCTGAACTCTTACTTTACGCATCATTTGACGTATTACTACTTCAAAGTGTTTGTCGTTAATTTTCACCCCTTGTAGACGGTATACTTCTTGAATTTCATTAACCAAATACTGTTGAACAGCTGCTGGTCCTTGAATTCTTAAAATATCATCTGGAGTAATAGCTCCATCAGACAATGGAACACCAGCTCTTACGAAGTCATTTTCTTGAACTAGAATTTGGCTTGATAATTTAACCAAGTATTTTCTAATATCTCCGAATTTAGATTCGATAACAACCTCACGGTTACCTCTTTTGATTTTTCCAAAAGAAACAACACCATCAATCTCAGAAACTACAGCTGGATTAGAAGGATTACGAGCCTCTAACAACTCTGTAATTCTAGGTAAACCTCCTGTAATATCTCCTGATTTAGAAGAACGACGAGGGATTTTTACCAATACCTTACCTGCTTTAATTTTCTCACCGTTATCAACCATCAAGTGGGCTCCAACTGGTAAGTTGTAAGAACGAATCAATTCACCATCTTTACCGTAAACCAATAGAGTTGGTATTAATTTATTAGCTCTTGATTCAGAAATTACTTTTTCTTGGAAACCAGTTTGCTCATCAATTTCAACCATGAATGATTGACCTTGCTCTAAATCTTCGTAAGCAATTTTACCAGTAAACTCAGAAACAATAACTCCATTATATGGATCCCATTTACAGATTACATCTCCTTTTGCTACAGACTGACCGTCTTTAACAAAAATACTTGAACCGTAAGGGATATTATTAGTACTTAATAAAATACCTGTTTTCTCATCAATTAATTTCAATTCAGTAGAACGAGAAACTACAATATCAACTGCATTACCTTCACTGTCTTCTCCTTTAACCGTTTTCAAATCTTCGATTTCAAGTCTACCAGCAAATTTAACAACAATACTAGATTCTTCAGAAATACCTCCCGCAACCCCTCCAACGTGGAAAGTACGAAGTGTTAACTGTGTTCCTGGTTCTCCAATAGATTGAGCTGCAATTACACCAACTGCCTCTCCTCTTTGTGTCATTTTTCCAGTAGCTAAGTTTCTACCGTAACATTTAGCACAAATACCTTTTGTAGCTTCACAAGTTAATGGTGAACGAACTTCAACTTTCTCGATTGGAGAAGCGTCAATTGCTTTCATTATAACTTCTGTAATTTGCTCACCAGAATGAATTAATATTTCATTATTCAAAGGATTAACTAAGTCTTGTAATACTACACGACCCAATATTCTTTCTCCTAATGACTCAACTATTTCTTCATTTTTCTTCAATGCTGAAACTTCAACACCTCTAAGAGTACCACAATCATCGATATTAACAATAACATCTTGAGATACATCATGCAATCTACGAGTCAAGTAACCAGCATCCGCTGTTTTCAACGCCGTATCCGCAAGTCCTTTACGAGCACCGTGAGTAGAGATAAAGTACTCAAGGATCGAAAGTCCTTCCTTAAAGTTAGAAAGAATCGGGTTTTCAATAATTTCTCCACCACCAGCAGTCGATTTTTTAGGCTTAGCCATCAATCCACGCATACCAGTTAACTGACGAATTTGTTCTTTAGATCCCCTTGCTCCAGAATCAAGCATCATATACACTGAGTTGAAACCTTGTTGGTCTTCTCTAATGTTTTTCATTGCTAACTCTGTTAATTGAGCATTCGCTGAAGTCCATACATCAATAACTTGGTTGTAACGTTCGTTATTAGTAATAAGACCCATGTTATAGTTCATAGAGATACCTTGAACTTGTTCTCTAGCGTCAGCAATCAATTTTGGTTTTTGATCTGGAATTCTAATATCACCTAATGAGAATGACAAACCACCTTTGAAGGCAAATTTGTACCCCATGTCTTTCATGTTATCCAAGAAAGCTGCAGTTGTAGGCACATCAGTAGAACTTAAAACGTGACCAATAATATCTCTTAAGTTTTTCTTAGTCAATACATCATTGATATATCCAGCTGCTTCCGGCACTACTTCATTAAATAATACACGTCCAGCAGTTGTTTGAATGATTTGGTACACTAAATCACCAGCTTCATTAAAGTGTTTTGCTCTAATTTTAACTGAAGCATTCAATTCTAATCTTCCTTCATTCAAAGCAATATTTACTTCTTCAGCAGAATAGAAAGTGATTCCTTCTCCTAAAATTTTCTTTTCAGGAGTTGACAAACGTTCTTTGGTCATATAATATAGACCCAAAACCATATCCTGAGAAGGTACTGTAATTGGCGCTCCATTTGCAGGATTCAGAATATTGTGAGAACCCAACATTAAAAGTTGTGCTTCCAAAATAGCTTCTGGTCCTAAAGGCAAGTGAACTGCCATTTGATCCCCATCAAAATCCGCATTAAATGCAGTACAAACTAAAGGGTGCAATTGGATTGCTTTTCCTTCAATTAATTTTGGTTGGAATGCTTGAATACCTAATCTGTGCAAAGTAGGAGCACGATTCAGTAATATTGGGTGACCTTTAATTACATTTTCAAGGATATCCCAAACTACTGGCTCTTTCTTATCTATTATTTTTTTAGCTGATTTTACAGTTTTTACAATTCCTCTTTCTATCAATTTACGGATAACGAAAGGTTTGTATAATTCTGCTGCCATATCTTTAGGGATACCACATTCAGATAATTTTAATTCAGGTCCAACAACAATTACCGAACGGGCAGAATAATCCACACGTTTACCAAGTAAGTTTTGACGGAAACGTCCTTGCTTACCTTTAAGGGAATCAGATAATGATTTTAATGGTCTGTTTGATTCTGTTTTTACTGCAGATGCTTTTCTTGTATTATCAAATAATGAATCTACTGATTCTTGCAACATACGTTTTTCGTTTCTTAAGATAACTTCTGGAGCTTTAATTTCCATTAATCTTTTCAAACGATTGTTACGTATAATTACACGACGGTATAAGTCATTTAAATCCGAAGTTGCAAAACGACCTCCATCAAGTGGCACAAGTGGACGTAATTCTGGTGGAATAACTGGTACAACTTTCATAATCATCCATTCTGGACGATTCTCACGGTTCAAGTTAGACTCACGGAAAGATTCAACAACTTGCAATCTTTTTAATGCTTCCGTTTTACGTTGTTTAGACGTTTCATTGTTTGCATTATGTCTTAATTGGTAAGACAATTGATCTAAATCAATTCTAGCCAATAAGTCCATAATACACTCTGCTCCCATTTTGGCAACAAATTTATTAGGATCAAAATCATCCAAATATTGGTTGTCAGCAGGAAGAGTATCAAGAATGTTCAAATATTCTTCTTCTGTAAGGAAGTCTAATCTTTGAACTGATTCCCCTTCTGCATTTTTAGCAATACCTGCTTGAATTACTACATATCTTTCGTAGTAGATGATCATATCTAATTTCTTAGATGGAAGTCCAAGAATATAACCAATTTTATTAGGAAGAGAACGGAAATACCAGATATGAGCAATTGGCACAACAAGGTTGATGTGACCTACTCTATCTCTACGTACTTTTTTCTCAGTAACTTCAACACCACAACGGTCACAGATGATCCCTTTGTAACGAATTCTTTTATATTTACCACAAGCACATTCAAAATCTTTTACTGGACCGAAAATACGCTCACAGAAAAGTCCATCACGCTCTGGTTTGTGCGTTCTGTAGTTGATAGTTTCTGGCTTTAGAACCTCTCCTCTTGACTCTTTCAAGATAGATTCTGGCGAAGCTAATCCTATCGAAATTTTATTGAATCTTTTTACAGGATTCTTGTCTTTATTATTGTTATTTCTATTATTGATCATAGTTTTTACTATTGATTTATTTGCAATTAAAAATTGATTTTTATTATAGTCGAAAGTTTGAAAGTCAAAAGTCAAAAGTCACATAGGGCTTTAAAAACTTTATAACATTAGACTTTAAGACTATTAAAACACCTCGAGTTACTTCTCTAAACTTCAAACTAGTTTTGAAGCGCTAGTTATAAAAAACAGTGTTTTTTATAAAAAATCGGAACGGTTTACGGGTATAAATCCTAAAAACTTATATAAATGCCAAAGTAGAGATGCGATTAATCACATCTCTACCGTAACAAATTTTAATCTATTCTTCTAAACGAATGTCAAGTCCAAGACCTTTTAATTCGTGCATCAATACATTGAATGATTCTGGCAATCCAGGTTCTGGCATAGACTCTCCCTTAACGATTGCTTCGTAAGTTTTAGCTCTACCAATTACGTCATCCGATTTAACTGTCAAGATTTCACGTAAAGTACTTGATGCTCCATAAGCTTCAAGTGCCCAAACCTCCATCTCTCCAAAACGTTGACCTCCAAATTGTGCTTTACCTCCAAGTGGTTGTTGTGTAATCAAAGAGTACGGTCCGATAGAACGGGCGTGCATCTTATCATCAACCATGTGTCCAAGTTTCAACATATAGATAACTCCAACTGTCGCTGCTTGGTGGAAACGTTCTCCAGTACCACCATCATAAAGGTGTGTATGTCCAAAACGTGGTATTCCAGCTTCGTCAGTCAATTCATTAATTTGATCTAAAGTTGCTCCATCAAAAATTGGTGTAGCGAATTTTCTACCCAAATTTTGTCCAGCCCAACCTAATACCGTTTCATAAATTTGACCAATGTTCATACGTGAAGGTACCCCAAGTGGGTTCAATACGATATCAACTGGCGTTCCGTCTTCCAAGAAAGGCATGTCTTCATGACGAACGATACGAGCAACAATACCTTTGTTACCGTGACGTCCTGCCATTTTATCCCCAACTTTCAACTTACGTTTTTTGGCAATATATACTTTAGCTAATTTCAAAATTCCAGCTGGCAACTCATCACCAACAGTAATTGTGAATTTCTCTCTACGTAATGCACCTTGTAAATCGTTCAATTTAATTTTATAGTTATGAATTAAATCATTAACCATTTTATTAGTTGCATCATCAGCAACCCATTGACCTTTACTTAAGTGAGCAAAATCTTCAACTGCATAAAGCATTTTTTGAGTATATTTTTTACCTTTTGGTAAAACTTCTTCACCCAAATCATTCATTACACCTTGAGATGTTTTTCCGTTTACGATCAAGAACAATTTCTCTACTAATTTGTCTTTTAATTCAACAAATTTAGTTTCGAATTCCATTTCAAGTGCTCCTAAAGCATCTTTATCTTGCGTACGTTTACGTTTATCTTTAACTGCTCTTGCGAACAATTTTTTGTCTAAAACAACACCATGTAAAGAAGGAGACGCTTTTAATGAAGCATCTTTTACATCACCTGCTTTATCCCCGAAAATTGCACGAAGCAATTTCTCTTCTGGAGTAGGATCTGATTCTCCTTTTGGAGTAATTTTTCCGATAAGAATGTCGCCAGGTTTAACCTCTGCTCCAATTCTAATCATACCATTTTCATCTAAATCTTTAGTAGCTTCTTCAGAAACGTTCGGTATATCGTTCGTTAATTCTTCGTTACCTAATTTAGTATCTCTCACTTCTAATGAATAATCATCAACGTGAATAGATGTGAAAATATCATCACGAACTACTTTCTCAGAAATAACGATTGCATCCTCAAAGTTGTATCCTTTCCATGGCATAAACGCCACTTTTAAGTTACGACCTAAAGCTAATTCACCATTTTGAGTAGCATATCCTTCAGATAATACTTGTCCAAGAACCACTCTATCCCCTTTTCTTACGATAGGTTTAAGGTTGATACTTGTTCCTTGATTGGTTTTTCTAAATTTAATTAGATTGTATGTTTTCTCATCAGATTCAAAACTAACCATTCTTTCTTCCTCAGTACGGTCGTATTTGATAGTGATGATGTTTGCATCTACATATTCTATAACTCCATCTCCTTCAGCATTAATCAATACTCTAGAATCAGAAGCTACTTGACGCTCTAAACCAGTTCCAACAATAGGAGCTTCAGGACGAATTAATGGTACGGCCTGACGCATCATGTTAGATCCCATCAAGGCTCTATTCGCATCATCATGTTCTAAGAAAGGAATCAAAGAAGCAGATATTGAAGCAATTTGATTTGGAGCTACATCCGTATAATCAACTCTTGTAGGTTCAATTACAGGGAAATCACCTTCTTGACGTGCAATTACGTCTTCAGCAGTAATTTTACCAGTAGCATCCATTTGGATATTTGCCTGAGCAATCATCATTCCTTCTTCTTCTTCTGCGCTTAAGTAAACTGGAGTAGACTCTAAATCTACCACTCCATTAGTTACTTTACGGTAAGGTGTTTCAATGAAACCCATTCCGTTTACTTTAGCATAAACACCAAGAGAGGATATCAAACCAATGTTTGGTCCCTCCGGAGTTTCAATCGGACATAAACGACCGTAATGCGTATAGTGAACGTCACGTACCTCAAATCCAGCTCTCTCTCTCGAAAGTCCACCAGGTCCTAGTGCAGATAATCTTCTCTTGTGCGTAATCTCAGCAAGTGGATTCGTTTGATCCATAAACTGTGACAACTGGTTTGTACCAAAGAAAGAGTTGATAACTGATGATAATGTTTTAGCATTAATCAAATCAATTGGCGTAAACACCTCGTTATCTCTAACGTTCATTCTCTCACGAATAGTTCTAGCCATACGCGCTAAACCAACACCGAATTGTTGAGACAATTGTTCTCCAACTGTTCTAACACGACGGTTTGATAAGTGATCAATATCATCAATCTCTGCTTTAGAGTTGATCAATTCGATCAAATATTTCACGATAGTTATGATATCTTCTTTGGTCAAGACTTGCTTTTCCATTGGAGTATCTAAACCTAATTTTTTATTAATTCTATAACGACCAACTTCACCTAAGTTATAACGTTGATCAGAGAAGAATAATTTATCTATAATACCACGAGCAGTTTCTTCATCAGGCGGTTCTGCGTTACGCAATTGTCTGTAAATATGCTCAACAGCTTCTTTTTCAGAGTTTGTTGGATCTTTTTGTAACGTATTATGAATGATAGCATAATCACCTTGATTAGCATCTTCTTTATGTAACAAAATAGATTTAACGTTAGAATCAATGATTTCTTCCACATTATCTTTATCGATAATTGTATCTCTATCAAGGATTATTTCGTTACGTTCGATAGAAACTACCTCACCAGTATCTTCATCTACGAAATCTTCATGCCATGTATTTAATACACGAGCAGCTAATTTTCTACCGATATATTTTTTAAGACCTGTCTTAGATACTTTAATTTCCTCAGCAAGGTCAAAGATTTCAAGGATATCCTTGTCTCTTTCAAAACCAATTGCACGGAATAAAGTAGTTACAGGTAATTTTTTCTTTCTGTCAATATAAGCATACATTACGCTGTTTATATCTGTAGAAAATTCTATCCAAGAACCTTTAAAAGGAATTACTCTGGCAGAATATAATTTAGTTCCATTTGCGTGGAATGATTGACCAAAGAAAACACCTGGAGATCTATGTAATTGAGAAACAACTACACGTTCAGCACCATTGATAACAAAAGTACCACTCGGCGTCATGTAAGGAATTGTACCAAGATATACATCTTGAACAATTGTTTCGAAATCCTCATGTTCTGGATCTGTACAATATAGTTTTAACCTTGCTTTTAAAGGTACACTATACGTAAGACCTCTTTCTATACACTCTTGAATAGTGTAACGTGGTGGATCTACAAAATAATCAAGGAATTCTAATACAAAGTTGTTTCTTGTATCAGTAATTGGGAAGTTTTCCATGAAGGTATTGTAAAGCCCTTCGTCGCCTCTTTCGTCAGATTTAGTTTCTAATTGAAAAAAATCTTTAAACGATTTAACCTGAACATCTAGAAAATCTGGATATTGAGGTATGTTTTTTGTTGAGGCAAAATTTAATCTTTCAGTCTGATTTGTAATCATCAATGGAGAAATTTTGATTAAAAAAAGTAGTTTTTGTGCAAAACACTGTTTAATTTATAAAACAATCTATACTTTTTTTTTATAATCGATACATCTTTAAAAATAATTCAAGAGAGACTCTTTCCTATATTTTCTTTCATCGTATTGATTTAAAAACCTATTGTATTTATGCTATTTTATAATAAAACTTAAAAATAATTTTATTATACGAAAAATGGTTTAGGCCTTGGAAAAACATCCAAGACCTAAACCTTATTCTTAAAACAGAGATAAACTATTTAAGTTCAACCTCAGCTCCAGCTTCTTCTAAAGATTTTTTAAGACCTTCAGCCTCTTCTTTAGTTACACCTTCTTTAACTGTACTTGGTGCGCTATCAACTACATCTTTAGCTTCTTTCAAACCTAAACCTGTAAGTTCTTTAACTAATTTCACAACAGCTAATTTAGAAGCACCAGCTGCTTTTAATACTACTGTAAACTCAGTTTGAACATCTTCAGCAGCAGCTTCACCACCACCTGAAACTACTACAGCTGCAGCAGCTGGTTCGATTCCGTACTCATCTTTTAATATTGTTGCTAATTCGTTAACTTCTTTAACTGTAAGGTTAACCAATTGTTCTGCGAATTGTTTCAAATCTGCCATTTTTTCTATCGTTTTAAAATGATTTGTAAAAATATAATTTATTTATTGTGCGCTTTTTTAAATAAAATTAGAGTAGAACTCTATTTTATTATGCTTCCACTTCTTCTGAAGCCTCTTCGCCTTTTGCGAATTGGTTTTGAAGTGCAGAAATAACTCTTTGAGCTGGTGATTGCAATAATCCAATGATTTCGCCGATAAGCTCTTCTTTAGATTTAATAGTTGCTAATGCATCTAATTGATCATCTCCAATGTAAACTTCAGCATTAATATAAGCTCCCTTCAATACAGGTTTAGCCGATTTTTTGCGGAAATCTTTGATTATTTTTCCAGGTGCGTTAGCAACATCTGAAATAAAGATAGCGCTACTTCCAGTTAATACTGAAGGTAAATCACCATAATCATTATCAGAAGCTTCCATTGCTTTTGCAAGCAAAGTATTCTTAACAACCTCTAATTTTATACCTGCTTTAAAACAAGCTCTTCTTAAGCTTGAAGTAGCCTCTGCATTAAGTCCAGAAATATCAGATACATAAATAATATTTGTACCGGCTAACTGTGCAGTTAAATCTTCAATCGCGATTGATTTTTCTTCTCTAGTCATACTAAAAATTTTTAACTACCAATTATACTGCTTTAGGATCCAATGCAATTGCAGGACTCATCGTGCTAGTTAGGTAAATACTTTTGATGTAAGTTCCTTTAGCCGCAGTTGGTTTAAGTTTGATTAATGTTTGAATAATTTCGTGAGCATTGTCAATAATTTGTTCAGCCCCAAAAGAAACTTTCCCAATTCCTGCATGCACAATACCAGTTTTATCAACTTTGAAATCGATTTTACCAGCTTTAACCTCTGCAACAGCTTTTGCAACATCCATAGTTACAGTACCTGTTTTAGGGTTAGGCATTAAACCTCTAGGTCCTAAAATACGACCTAATGGACCTAATTTACCCATAACAGAAGGCATAGTGATGATAACATCAACATCTGTCCAACCGTCTTTAATTTTTTGTAAATAGTCATCAAGACCAACAAAGTCAGCTCCAGCAGCCAAAGCTTCCGCTTCCTTATCTGGAGTAACTAATGCCAATACTTTAACATCTTTACCAGTTCCGTGAGGTAATGTTACCACACCTCTTACCATTTGATTCGCTTTTCTTGGATCTACACCCAAACGAACTGCGATATCAACAGACTCATCAAATTTTGCAGAAGCAACTACTTTTATTAATGCCGCAGCATCTTTAAGAGAGTATAATTTGTTCTTTTCAATTTTTGAAGCAGCCTCTTTTTGCTTTTTTGTCAATTTTGCCATGTCTTTCTCTTAATTAAAAAGGAGCTTCTCCTGATACAGTTATACCCATAGATCTAGCTGTTCCAGCAATCATGCTCATAGCAGATTCGATTGTGAATGCATTTAAATCTACCATTTTATCTTCAGCAATTGCTTTGATAACATCCCAAGTAACGCTAGCTACTTTTTTACGATTTGGCTCACCAGATCCAGACTTTAGCTTTGCAGCTTCCATTAACTGGACTGCCGCTGGAGGAGTTTTTACAACAAAATCAAATGATTTGTCTTTATACACAGTAATTTGTACTGGGCATATTTTGCCGGCTTTATCTTGTGTTCTAGCATTAAATTGCTTACAGAACTCCATGATGTTCACACCAGCAGCTCCTAAAGCAGGTCCAACCGGTGGCGACGGGTTCGCAGCACCTCCCTTAACTTGTAGTTTAACTACCTTACTAATTTCTTTAGCCATTTTTTAAAAAATTTAACACTGCAAACATTGGAAGCGATTGCAATGGATATTATAGATGTAACAAAAAATTATACTTTTTCAACTTGCATAAAACTCAACTCCAATGGTGTTTTTCTTCCGAAAATCTTAACCATTACTTCCAGTTTACGCTTCTCTTCATTAATTTTTTCAACAGTTCCGTTAAATCCATTAAAAGGTCCATCAACAACCTTAATAGTTTCTCCAACGTTGAAAGGAATAGAACGAGTATCTGTATTAACAGCTAATTCATCAACCTTACCTAACATTCTGTTTACTTCTGAAATTCTCAAAGGAACAGGCTCACCACCCTTAATTTCCCCTAAAAAACCAATAACACTTGTTATAGACTTAATAATATGAGGTATTTCTCCAACAAGATTAGCCTCGATCATAACATAACCAGGGAAATAAACCTTGTCTTTGATTATTTTTTTTCCTTCTTTTACGGTAACCACTTTCTCAGTAGGAACTAAAACTTGCGAAACATAATCAGTCATTTCTAATCTTGCGATCTCAGTCTCAATATATGCTTTTACTTTATTTTCTTGTCCACTTACTGCTCTAACGACATACCACTTTTTAACATTATTATCTGCCATAACAAAAAAATTTAAGCTTTTATCCAGTTAAAAAATCCAGCTAAAGCTTTTGCGAAAATTTCATCAACTCCCCAAGTTGCCAAGGCGAATAATACTGAAAAAACGGCAACAACAATCGTTAGACGTTGCACCTCAGGCCATTCTGGCCAAGTTACATTTGACTTTAATTCCTCAAATGCTTCCGATATATAATTTACAACTTTTGTCATTATGATTAGTTTTTTGCACGGGCGGAGGGATTCGAACCCCCATCAACGGTTTTGGAGACCGCTATTCTACCCTTGAACTACGCCCGTATGTTAAAAGCCAGTTAGATTTCAGTTAAGAAAATTAACTGGCCTTATATAATATTTAGGATTAACCTACAATTTCAGTTACTTGACCAGCACCTACTGTTCTACCACCTTCACGGATAGCGAAACGTAAACCAACGCTCATTGCGATTGGGCTTAATAAAGAAACATTGATAGTTAAGTTATCTCCTGGCATTACCATTTCAACACCTTCTGGAAGAGTAATAACTCCTGTTACGTCAGTTGTACGTACGTAGAACTGTGGACGGTAGTTATTATGGAATGGAGTATGACGTCCACCTTCTTCTTTTTTCAAGATATAAACCTCAGCTTTAAAAGTAGCGTGTGGTTTTACTGATCCTGGCTTAATGATAACCATTCCTCTTTTGATAGATTCTTTATCAACACCTCTTAACAATAAACCTACGTTATCTCCAGCTTCACCTCTATCAAGGATTTTACGGAACATCTCAACTCCTGTAATAGTAGAAGTTAATTTTTCAGCTCCCATACCAATGATTTCAACTGAATCTCCTGTATTAGCAATACCAGTTTCGATACGACCTGTAGCAACAGTTCCACGACCAGTAATTGTAAATACATCCTCAACTGGCATTAAGAAAGGCTTTTCAGTATCTCTGATTGGCTCTTCGATCCAAGCATCAACAGCTGCCATCAATTCAAGAATTTTTGGTACCCATGCTGGATCATTGTTCAATCCTCCTAAAGCAGAACCTTGAATTACTGGACAGTTGTCACCATCATATTCATAGAAAGACAATAAGTCTCTAATTTCCATTTCAACAAGCTCTAACAACTCCTCGTCATCAACCATATCCACTTTATTCATGAATACAACCATTCTAGGAATACCAACTTGGCGACCTAAAAGGATATGCTCACGAGTTTGAGGCATTGGTCCATCAGTTGCAGCTACCACAAGAATAGCACCATCCATTTGAGCAGCACCAGTAACCATGTTTTTTACGTAATCCGCGTGACCTGGACAGTCAACGTGAGCGTAATGACGATTAGCAGTTTCATATTCAACGTGAGATGTATTAATTGTAATACCTCTTTCTTTTTCTTCAGGAGCATTATCAATTTGATCAAATGATCTTGCTTGACAGTAACCAGCATCAGATAATACTTTTGTGATTGCTGCTGTTAAAGTAGTTTTACCGTGATCTACGTGTCCGATCGTACCAATATTTAAGTGTGGTTTCGAACGGTTAAAGGTTTCTTTTGCCATTTTACTTAATTTTTAATCTTGTTATATATTAATTTTTATTTCTTACTTACTTGAGCCAACTACGGGAATTGAACCCGTGACCTCTTCCTTACCAAGGAAGCACTCTACCTCTGAGCTAAGTCGGCAGAGAATGATGTTATGGTTTTAAACAATCAATTGTTTTACCAATTGAAATCTTTCCACACACTCTTATTCGGATTAACTCCCAAAAGGTCGTTGATCCTGCATCGAAGTTTTCGGTGCTCAAACTTTTAAATCAAATTTACTCGAAAGAAAACTTTCTGATAAATCGTTATTTAAAAGATTGTGGGGAGAGCAGGATTCGAACCTGCGAAGTTTACACAGCAGATTTACAGTCTGCCCTCGTTGGCCGCTTGAGTATCTCCCCTTTTTCTTATCAATAAAACCATGAACATCTTCCAATCGTATTGGAAATTTAGAGCCGGCGGAGGGACTCGAACCCACGACCTGCTGATTACAAATCAGCTGCTCTAGCCAACTGAGCTACGCTGGCAATATCAATAAAAAAAGTCCGCTATTTCTAACGGACTGCAAATGTAGAGATTTTATCTATGAATCAAAACATTTTTTTAAAAAAATTTATATTAAATATGAGAACTTATCTTTTCTTTTCTTTTTACTAACAATCTCTCTAACGATTCTGAGGAAAGTTCTATAGCTTCTTCAAATGTTTTACATTGTTTTTTTACCAGAAAATCATCACCAGGAACATTAATTTTTATCTCTGCAATCTTATTCTCCTTGTCACTTGTGTTTTCAACTTTTAAAAAAACATCGGCAGAAACGACTTTGTCATAATACTTTTCAAGTTTATCTAATCTATCTTGAACAAAATCTACTAGCTTTTTGTCAACTGTAAAGTTAACTGCATGAACACTTACCTTCATAATTTTCTTTTTTAATTATTAATCATTCTCAAAATCACTTTCGTCCACGAGGATGAGCATCTTTATGCACACTTTTAAGCCCCGCTAAACTATTATGTGTATAAACTTGGGTAGAAGCAAGGCTAGAATGCCCTAACAACTCTTTAACTGAATTCAAATCTGCACCATTATTAAGTAAATGCGTCGCAAAAGTATGTCTGAGTATATGCGGGCTTTTTTTTACCTTTTCTGATACAGTACTAAAGTAAGTATTTATTAATCGATACACAAAAGTTTCATTCAATTTTAACCCTTTTTTATTGAGAAAAAAATAATCGTCATCTACAATTACAGACAAACCAATCCTTTCCTTTAAATACAACGAAAACTGACCCAGAACTACAGGCAAAATAGGAATTAGACGTTCTTTATTTCGTTTTCCTAATACCTTAATCAAAGCATTGGAAAGATCAACACTTTCAATCTTTAATTGAATTAGTTCTGCCCTTCGGATACCTGTTGTATAAAACAAATCAATTATCAGTTTATCTCTAACCTCTTCAAAACCACTTCCGTTTTGCATTTGATTTAAAACAGCATCTACTTCGTTTTCAGAAAATGGAATTTGAATATTTTTAGAAACTTTTAGCGCCTTATGTTTGACTAACGGACTAAGCGGAATTTGTTTTATCTTCAATAAAAACTTGTAATAAGCTTTTAAAGAAGCCATTTTTCTATTTACAGAAGCATTGGTGACTCCTTCATCAACTAACGAAATAATCCAATTTCGTATGTTATTGTAATCGACATGATCTATATTTTCTTGATTATAATTAACTTTGCTAAAAGACTGAAAAGAACTAATATCAGCACAATAAGCCATTAAAGTATGAGGTGAATACTTTTTCTCGAACTGTAGATAATCCCGAAATGCGTCTTGATTTGTAGCCATAAAAAAACCGTTAGCATCAAAGTTATAAATTTTTGATGACTAACGGTATTTTATTTAATGGAATCGATTAACTCTCTAAGTTATCTCTCATATTTTGGATATAAGCCGCTTTTTGAATTTTGATTCTATTGGTTACTGAAGGCTTAATAAAAGCAGTACGTGCTCTTAGTTGACGAACAGTTCCTGTTTTATCAAATTTTCTTTTGTAACGTTTTAACGCTCTATCGATATTTTCTCCGTCTTTAATTGGTATAATTAACATAATATAGACACCCCCTTTCTTTAAGTGTGCAAAAGTAATCAAACTTCTCAATTATAAGGCATGAATTAAGGAAAATTTAAAAATATAAAACAATTAAGCCTTACTATCACAATCAAACCAATAAAAAAAGCCAATTCATCAATGACAAATTGGCTTTTTTGATACAAATAAATACCTGTCTAAATTTAATACTTATTATTCAACAGCAGGTTTATAATTTTTATTATCAATAATCATTTTGGATAAAATTTCTTTTAAAATTTCAGAGGTACCACCACCAATTGGACCTAAACGACTGTCTCTTAACAAACGTGCCAACGGATATTCTTCCATATAACCGTAACCACCTAACATTTGCAAACAACTGTAAATTGTTTCATCCGCTACTTTAGTAGACTTTAATTTAGCCATGGTTGCCTCTTTAACCACGTATTCGCCTTTATCTAATCTTGCTACAGCAGCATAGTTAAAGACTTTACAGTGCTCTACATCTGTTGCGTGCTCAACGATTGTATGTCTTAATGCTTGGAATTTATCAATGGTTCTTCCAAAAGCTTCTCTTTGAGACATATATTCTATAGTATAATCTATAGCATACTCTGCTCTAGCATGACCGTTGATAGCCATAATCAAACGTTCTAATGCAAAATGCTGCATAATATATGGGAAACCTTTACCTTCTTCTCCCATCAAATTTTCAACAGGAATTTCGACATTATCAAATGCAATTTCGGCAGTATCTGAAGCTCTCCAACCCAACTTGTCTAATTTTGTTGCAGAAATTCCTTTTGTATTTTTATCAACAAGAAGAATACTTATTCCTTTATTTCCTTGACTAGGATCTGTTTTAGCAGCCACTACATAGTAATCTGCATAAACACCATTTGTAATAAAGGTTTTAGATCCGTTAATGATATACTTATCCCCTTCTTTGATTGCAGTTGTACGCATTCCTGCTACATCACTACCACCAAAAGGTTCACTAATACACAAAGCTCCTATTTTATCACCAGCAATACTAGGTACTAAATATTCTTGTTTGATTCTCTCATCCCCTTCAGCATTCAAATGCGTCATAGCTAAATATGAATGTGCCCACATTGCAGCAGCAAAACCTGATGATTTAATTTTTTGAAGTTCTTCTAGAAAAACAACCGTGTAGAACAAATCTAGATTTAAACCTCCATAAGCTTCAGGACATCTGATTCCAAAAAAGCCCATTTCACCAAACTTTTTCCATATAAATCGTTCAATTGTACCTGTTTTTTCCCATTTTTCAATATGAGGCACTACTTCTTTTTGTAAAAATTCTTTCAAACTTTTTCTAAACAATTGGTGCTCTTCTGTGAAATAAATTGATTCCATATAAATTCTATCTTTTTTTTAACAAATTAAGTTTACTAAAACACATCGCAATAGCAATGTATCTCAGCGTTATTATTTTTAAATGTCGTAAATGAGTGATATGTATAAATCTAAAAAGAACAGGTTGCAAAAGGAAGATTTTACAATTAATTATAGATTTTAGTAGTACCCAATTATAGACTTTTAATTAAAGTCCAAATATAAAGTAATTATTTTTGCTTTATCAACAGGAAAACCCTTAACTTTTGTTAAATCCTCAATATTTTTAAAATCTCCGTTCATACTTCGATAAGTAACAATCTCTTTAGTTAATGGATATCTAAAATAATAGAACTTTGATAATTCCTTTAAAGAAGCATTATTAATATCTATTTTTTTTATTTCAGGAAGTGCACCAATCTTAAAATGAAGATTTAATTTCTCAATTACTTCGGGCGATAATCCCCAAACGTCATTCATTTGTTCCATAGAAACAAAGCCACCTATAATTTCTTTTTGTTTCAAAATACGCGAGGAGATCACTTCACCTATTCCATAAACTTTTATTAAATCCTCTTGTGTTGCTTGATTTATATCTATGACAACTATTTTATCTTTTTTAAGAAAAACTGGATTAGAATTTGAATCATATTCTTTAAACTTCTTTTTATTGTTTACCCAATCAGGGAATTTAAAAAAAGGTGCTATCTTCTTTAATAAGGAATCTGATATTTGTGTTACTTTTTGAAATTCTTGTGCCGAGTTAACAAATTTATTTTCTTTTCTAAAATTTAACAAACGGTCTATTTCTGCAACCGACATTCCTAGTTTGTATCCTTTGTAATCTGTAATGAAATTTGGATTAAAAAGATAAACCATATTATTCTGGCTTTTATCATTACGTTGTATAGAATCGAATTCTGCTTGCAGGGAAAGCCACTCTTGTTTACCAGCCTCTTCTTTGAAAACAATTGAAAAGTCACCGAAAAAATAAACAAGCTGTAAAGAAATTATAATTAAAAACAAGAATAAAACTCCTATTCTCTGTTCCTTAGAAAAATTAAAATGAGATCGAATATTTTTAAACGCCATTAGATACCTTAATTTATTTAAAAATATAACTAATATTCAAAATAAAACACTTTTCGCCTATTTAATTTATAAATAAAATTACTACAAATAGAAAAACCTTGTTCTATAAACATCTGAAACATTTAAAAAATAAAAACACAATTACTTACTCTTACTTGAAAGCAAAATTTAAAACACAAGATTCAAAATAAAAATTTTAACAAGATTTTCTTATTCAAGAACTAGTATTAATGGAGTGAAAAACTCTAAAAATTATAAAAAACTATATTTTATCAGTGAAAACTTTAATTATTGTTTTTATTTTTTACAAAAAACAATACATTTGAGATCTAAAAACAACAAAACCAAAAAACATATGTCAATATGGAAAACGAAACCGCTTTCGGTTTTACTAAATGAAGCTTCAGAAGATGAAAAAGGATTAAAGAGAACACTATCTGCAAAATCACTTGTAGCGCTAGGAGTTGGTGCTATTATTGGTGCGGGATTATTTTCTCTAACAGGTATTGCAGCAGCAGATAATGCCGGTCCAGCAGTTACACTCTCATTTATATTAGCCGCAGTAGGATGTGCATTTGCAGGACTTTGTTATGCAGAGTTTGCCTCTATGATCCCTGTAGCAGGAAGTGCATACACCTACTCTTATGCTACAATGGGAGAATTTGTAGCTTGGATAATCGGTTGGGATTTAGTATTAGAATATGCCTTAGGAGCCGCAACAGTAGCGGTCAGTTGGTCTCAATATGTAGATAAATTTCTCGGGAATTATGGCATTCACATACCGCAATCCATCTTGCATGGTCCCTGGGACACGACACCAGGAATCATTAATTTACCCTCCATATTAATTATCTGTTTACTTTCTGTTTTATTAATACGCGGTACAAAAGAATCTGCATTAATAAATAACATACTTGTTATTTTGAAAGTTACCGTGGTAATTGTATTTATTGCTTTAGGATGGGGCTTTATGAATAGCGCAAACCACACACCTTTTATACCTGTAAATGAAGGAGAAGCTCTTTTAAGTTCTGGTAAGATGTCATTTCTTAATTTCTTTAGTAGTGATTATTTTGGTCATTATGGATGGAGTGGTATCTTAAGAGGTGCTGGAGTTGTATTTTTTGCTTTTATTGGTTTTGACGCCGTATCTACTGCTGCACAAGAAGCAAAAGATCCACAGAAAGGAATGCCAATTGGTATTTTAGGATCATTAATAATTTGTACTATATTATACGTTCTTTTTGCTTTTGTTTTAACTGGTTTAGAAAACTACCTTAATTTTAAAGGTGATGCAAGTCCTGTTACTACTGCATTTGCAAAAACAGGATACACCTTCTTAAATTCTGCACTTACGATTGCTATTATTGCAGGATATACTTCTGTAATGTTAGTGATGTTAATGGGACAAAGTAGAGTTTTTTACAGCATGAGTGTAGATGGTTTATTACCTAAATTTTTCAGCACTTTACATACTAAAAACAGAACACCTTACAAAACGAATCTTCTTTTTATGGTGTTTGTGAGTTTGTTTGCGGGATTTGTTCCTGTATCAGACCTTGGACACATGGTAAGTATTGGTACATTGTTCGCTTTCTCACTTGTTTGTATTGGAGTAATTGTTATGAGAAAATCCAATCCAGATGCAGTACGAGGTTTCCGCGTACCATTTGTACCATTGTTCCCTATTATAGGTGTACTAATCTGTTTAGTATTAATGGCTGGCTTACCTATTGAAAGTTGGGAAAGATTAGCAATTTGGATGGTACTTGGTGTTGTAATTTATTTTTTATACAGCAAGAAAAATAGTAAATTAAACAACCCAGAAAAATAATTTACCTCAATTAATAAAAAAAAGGATTATAAAGTAGTACTACTTTATGATCCTTTTTTTTTATTAATCAAATTATAATTTATAAATCAAATACAGAAGTTCTTTTGGCACGAACTAAATCTTTAAGCCTAATCCAAAAAGCCAAAGTAAGATAAACACCAAAACCTAAACCTACTGTTACAAACGAAATGTATATAAAGAATAATCTTACCGTACTTGCTCGCATCCCTAATGTATCTGCCAAACGAGAAGAAACATGAAAACCATGTTTTTCAAAAAAGAACTTTAGTTTTATAATAGCAGACATTGCAACTTAAATTTTTAGTTATTTACAAAATTACAAAATAAACCCATTCAGGAGTTACAAATAAGCTAATTGAATTATTATTTGATTATTAATTAGTTATCATTTTTTAACAATTCTATTCCAATTACACATTCTAAACATCTACTATTATTGCAATACTCTTTTTTAAGTTGCAGCAATGATTGCGTTTCTAAAGCATTCTTGGGTTTAATTCCAAAAGAAATAAACTTATCAATAATTGCATTTTTCTCTGCAGAAACTTCAGTTAAAAGTTCCATTAAATCCTCAGAAACTTCTTTTCCTAAACTTTTAGCATAAGCGAATTGCAATGGAATAATTGTATTTATGAGAATTAAATCAATAAACGATTTAGAAAGTGTTTTCTTTTTTTTGGGACTTTCTTTATCAAACTGATAATGATTTTGCCAATAGGGAGCTGCGCAAATTTGAAACAGCTGATAACTCTCTTTCAAAGATCGTAAATTACTTATTTTTGAAAACAAGTTCTGATGTATATGGTATAAATTAGCTAATTGTGACAATCTTATAGTTGGGAAGTTATCCGGTCGATGTTTAAAAAACTGTACCGGTGGAACAACTATTTTATCTAATTGATATTTATGTAACAAATAAAAATAGCGGAATTTTAAATCTTTAAAATAGTTATCTTCTTTTTCGTTATCTAATAATCCTGCAGTTCCAAAAATAAGAGCTTCAAGATTTTCGACTTCAAAACTTTCTTTACGAATTACTGAAAAAGGAATAGATTGGGCAATTTTCATAAAAATTTCACCGTTTGTGTTCAAACCGAAATTTTTTGCTAACAAACAAAATAAAACAGATTCCCAGTCTTGATTCGTTTTTTCTAATAAATCAAAAATTGGTTTTGATTTTGTCTCTAGACGTTCAAAAAAAAGACGCTCTTGCCAATTTTTAAAAGTAAATTCATCAATAGTACTCAAATCTTTTTCGCAATAAATCCATGATTTAGGTGCGACCAAAGAATGGTAATTATTTAGAGTATCAGAATCTACATAATCCTTAAGTTCTAATACCGGAATTTCGCTATTATCACTTCTAAAAACTGCTGCATCATTTTCCCATACTACATGCAAAATTACATTTTCATAACCGGAATCTTTCTCGTGCTGATGGAGATACCAATCCGATGATTTAAGATGAATCTCTACGTTTCCTGCCCATTTCTGATTTTCAATTTTAATTTGTGCATTGAAAAAATCGGGACCTGCAAGTTCTAGATACTGCCCAACATGGATGATCGTAAGGTTCTCTAAGTTCGAGGTTTTTAAATTTAAGGAATCAAACTTCTTGAATTTCCAGAGATAATGTAGAAAATCTTCTTTCATCTTTACCGTATTAGATTGAATACTAATGTAGTAAAAATAATTAAAAGTAAGTTATTTCGAACATAAATTGGAATTACATCCCTTTTAAGAATGGTAATTGAAAGATTATGAAGTAAATATTTAGCGCAGTAAGTACAATTTAGCGCAAGCACGAGCATCAGATAAAGCTTCGTGATGATTTAATTGAATATTCATTTCTCGGCAACAATCACTCAACTTTGTTGGTTTAAGCCCTTTAGCTTTATATATTTTTACGGTACATTCCCAACGAGAGGCAAGGTTTAAATCGTCATAATCTAAACTATAAAGCGCCATAGATTTAGACAAAACATTCCTGTCGAAACTTTCGTTATGCGCCACTACAATTTTGTTTTGCAGCCTTTTTTTTATTTCTGGAAAAACCTCGGCAAAACTTTTCGCATTCATGGTGTCTCTAGGATGAATTCCGTGAACTTGAATCGTAAAAGGAGAATATAAATTATTTGGAGGTTTGATCAAACTGACAAATTCATCCACTATTATTCCGTTTTCTACTGAAACAATCCCAACAGAACATGGATGAAAAGCAGTTGCTGTTTCAAAATCTATTGCGGTAAAAGTCATTTTTGGGAGTAAATTATTCAATTAAAAATTAAGAGAGATTCTTGTGTTTTTTTTTATGACACAATCACTTTTAATTAAAAAAGCCACAAATTAAAATAGTTAACGAAAAATAAATTTTAGCTAAATAGTCTAACTCGTGGCAAAAAAAAAAATCTTATTTTATAGAACCAATAATATCGTATTTCGTAATAATGTGGTGTGCACCATTTTCTAATTCGACCAATACGGCTGCATTATCTTTAGTAAATAATTTTGAAACTTCTTCTATAGCAGTTCCTTTTTTCACAATTGGGAACGGTTTACCCATAATATCCTTAATCGGTTTATCGGCTACATCTTTATTAGCTACATAACTTTGAAACAGATCACTTTCATCTACAGACCCTACAAAACCGGTAATATCTATTACTGGTATTTGAGATATTTTATATTTTCGCATGCGTTCTATAGCGTGTGAAACTAACTCTTCTGTACGAACTACGATTAATGGTTTAGTGATATGATCTTTGATTACATCTTCTGCTTTTGTGATTTCTTCTTCAAGAAAACCTCTTTCACGCATCCAATCATCATTAAACATCTTTCCTACATACCTGCTTCCTGAATCATGAAATAAAACAACTACTACGTCTTCTGGTTTAAAATGTTCTTTAAGTTGCAACAAGCCTTTTATGGCAGCTCCGGCTGAATTTCCGACAAAAATACCTTCTTCTAAAGCTATTTTTCGGGTATAAACTGCTGCGTCTTTATCTGTTACTTTTGTAAAACCATCTATCAATGAAAAATTTACATTTTCTGGCAAAATGTCCTCTCCTATTCCTTCTGTGATATACGAATAAATTTCATTCTCGTCAAAAATTCCTGTTTCATGGTATTTTTTAAATACCGATCCGTAGGTATCAATTCCCCAAATTTTAATGTTTGGATTTTTTTCTTTCAAGTATTTTGCAACACCCGAGATTGTTCCGCCTGTTCCTACTCCTGAAACAAAATGAGTTATTTTCCCTTCTGTTTGCGCCCAGATTTCTGGTCCTGTTTGCTCATAGTGTGCAATAGCATTGGATGGATTATCGTATTGATTTACATACCAAGAATTTGGTGTTTCTGTTGCTAATCGTTTGGAAACTGAATAATAAGAACGTGGATCTGTAGGCTCAACATCTGTAGGACAAACGACTACTTTTGCCCCAACAGCACGAAGAATATCCATTTTTTCTTTAGACTGTTTATCTGATATTACACAAATTAATTTATAGCCTTTAATGATTGCTACCAGAGCCAATCCCATTCCTGTATTTCCAGAAGTTCCCTCAATTATAGTTCCACCTGGTTTTAAGCGACCATCAGCTTCTGCATCTTCAATCATTTTAACGGCCATTCTATCCTTAACAGAGTTTCCGGGATTAAAAGTTTCTACTTTGGCCAATACTAGCGCCTCTACTTCTGCGGTAACTTTATTAAGTTTTACTAAAGGAGTATTCCCTATAGTCCCTAATATATTTTCTGCGTATTGCATTTAATTGTAATTTTTTAGATTGTAATTTTTTAGAAAAACTTTTGCAAAGATACGTTTTTGTTACAAAACATTCTTATGAATGCTATTTTGCGTTCGTGATAATAGCGACATCCTTTGCTTGCGTTCTTAAGCAAGGAAAGATATAGCGGATAGCACGTTAAAACGCCATGAAAAATTACAAAAACTTTTTTGTATGAATTTAGTTGAAGAAATTCCAGATTAAACCAAAACGAATGGTAAAATCGCGGGAAGGATTAGTGGGAGAAGCATAAAAATCATTGCCCATAAGTGAGGAATTAAAATGTTCTAGCTTGAAGTAAATTCTGGTTCTTTGCACTTTGGCATTTACAAAAAAATCAAGATTAGGATGATTGCCTATTTGCTTGTTGGTTTGTACAAAAAACTCGCCTATCACAGGATTATAATCATTCGCAAAATACTTAGAAAAGTAATTTAATGTTATTCCTGTTTGCAGAAACAAAGCTTTTTTGAACATGTAGGTTGTATAATAAATCGTGTTTCTGGTTACTATATCTGGAACGTTTAAAATTTCATTTGTTTGCTTTACTTTTTGATACAAGATGGTGTTGTCTAAAGCAAATTTTCCGAATTTAAATTCTCTACTGGCTTTTACCGAAAGGTAATTAATGGTACCATCATATTGCGCTGGGCCAATAATTTGAGTTCTAGCTGTTTTTTGAAGATCGGTAGAATTGTCCTTGAAATACAAATGATCATTCATTACTGACAAATATACTTCTGCATTTATCCAAGGTGAAATGGCATTGGCTTTTATAACATTAATTTTTTCGTTTTTAAAGTTATTTGACCAATTGTACTGCACATAACTACTCTGGTACAAATTATAATTGCTATTAGGCAGTTTGTTGATGTTTTGATACTGAAAAGCCAATTGAATATCGTCATTCCAATCGTATTTTAATTGCGCATCGAGATTAGAAAGAGATTGTGCTGTAATTGATCTTGAATATAAAAACGTACCGTTCCATTTATCATGTCTGTACTCATACTGTCCGCCGGCACTATTGATTTTTTGGCTAAATGCACTAGGAATCGTGTTTTGATTGTTAAAAATAAGGATTCTGTTGTAGTAATAATTGGATCTGAAATCATCTGCAAAAAAAACAAATTTCCCTAATGTAGTATTTTCATAAACCAGACCTGCACGATTATACATCTTATTGTACCTTGTTTGATCATTGATTCCGTAGTCTAAGAATGAATTTCCAAAACGTGATACGATTTTATTTCCCACAAAAGAAGGAATAGTGGCTTGATAGAATTCGAAAAACTTATTTTCGTAATTGAACTGATGCGTAATATAAAGATTGTTGGATCCTTTTTCAGGGTTGATTCTAAAATTATGATCTACAAAAATTCTCTTCCCTTTTAAGAATGACTTAGCATCGTTCAAATAAACTTCAAAACGTTGTCGATTGTTATAGTTAGGATCTTTACTTTCAAAATCTTGAATGGTGGTGATGCCGCCATTCTCACCGTTTAAAATATCTTGATAGGTATAATGCGCATTTGCAAAATAGCGTTTGTTTTTAGTATTATAACTTGTTGTAAATCTAAAATTTCCTGTACTAGCAAGTTGATTGATATATTCGCCCTCTGAACGCAAACCTTTGTAAGCTATAGAAAAATTAAGATTTTCAGAAGTGTTTAAGGTAATAAAAGCATCTACTGATTGCCCTTTTTTGATGGTGGTTTTAAAATACAATTCGGTTACAGGAGTAGCCACAGAATAATATCTAATTTGGTTGGCTTCTAAAAAATTAAAATGCTTTGCTTTAAAACCAAATTCTGGATAGGGAGATAAGTTCGTGAGGCTATATTGTAGCGTATTGTAAGTTTGTCCCTCATTTGCAAAAGGCAAAAGACCAAAAGTATCTTTTCTTAAATAATTATGACTGTACTCTTTTTGAATAGTCAATGAAGTATCGATATAGGTAGTGTCTCTCTCTAAAGTAATTACTCTATAAAGGTCGATTGGAGCTATTTTAATTTTTGTTGTATCCTTTACTTGCTTTGGCTGACTTGGAGTTTGCGCAATACATATATTAGTTAATAATAATAAAAGAAATATCGCTTTTTTCATAAATAAATAAACAGGAATTAATTGCTAAGCAAAAATAAGATTAGTGTTGAGTTTTACCTCAAAATTATAAAAACCAAAGGTAGTTAAATAAATAAAAAGATGTGATTAAAGCTGATTCAATATCATTTTTAAAACTTATTCCTCTACTAAAACTATAATTAAATTTATCAAGATTTTAATTACTGAATAAAAATAGCCGGGGAAATTTATTAACTATTATGCTACTCTTTGATTGTAAACTACAATTAAGATTTAAAATTGTATCTAACTGCGCTAGGATTGCAACAGCATTTTTTTTATTTCATTTTCAAATACCTCTAAGGTATAATTTCTAGACCAATTGGCAGCAAGAATTTGTTTTTTATCAAAAACCTGTTGATTATTAACCACAGTTTCGATCTGCAAAATATCTTGTTCAAAGTTCATATTTAATAGAATCCCACGATTGTTCTTGTCTAACATATAAGGAACACAAGAAACCGGAGTGGCAATTGGAACACAACCCCAAAACATTCCTTCGGCAATGGCTTTGGGCCAACCTTCACTCTTAGAAGGTAAAATTACAAAGTCACTTTCTTGATATGCTTTTTTTAAAGTTGCTTTGTTTTGATTCCCTTTTAAAACAACAATTCCATTTAACTGATTGGCATAGCAATAGTGTTCTAAATTCTTTCGTTCTTTTCCGTCACCATAAAGAGTTAATTTAACTTTATATCCTTTTTGAAACAATTGCTGTACCAACTGAATGGCATACAATGGGTTTTTACCTGAAACTAAAGCGCCAACAAAAACAAAATCAATCGTTTGCTGAAGAGTCTTTTCTAAAATAGGTGTCTTTTCGGCTTCTGAATACGTTGCGGTAAAAAAGGGTTTTATATTTTTTGTACTTCCCTCCCATTCTCCATAGACTAAAACGGTCATGTTACGAGTTAAAAAAGTATTCGACAAAATCCATTTTTGTAATTTATATGTCCAAGGTTGTTGTGATTTTGGATCCCAATTACCAGCATATTTAGCTGTTTTAGGTTTTGATGGAAAAGCAATTTGAACTAAACAACCTAACAAACCAATATTTCCAGGACAACGCAAGTGAATGTGATCGGCAGAACGCATGGCTCTGAAAATTTGCCAACTAATTTTTGGTGTTTTTATTACTGTTCGAAATAATCCCTTTAAACTCAATACATCAAAATTATCAATGGATAAAAACTTGATTTTAGGATGAATATAAGAACTATCAATTGCTGTTTTAACTGTGAATGTTAATGGAGCAACCACAATAAGTTCTGTTGCATATTTTGCCCAAATGTTCATTTCATTTACATAAGGGGAATAGGCAAAATAGTGGTTTTCGTATTTTAGATGAGAAACGTGAGTGATGATGAGGAATTTCATAAAATTGAATTAAAGTTTATCAAACGAGTAATGACACTTTTAGGAGATAAGAATTCCTCAAAATATTTTCTAGTATTCTTCTCTAATCTTTCTCTAACTTGTTTATTTTTTAAAAGAGTTTTAATTTTATCATCCATACTATCTAAATCATCTACATACAAAATATGTTCATTTTCTTTCAATTCACTAGGAAGTTCATTAATGTGGTGTGTACTAATAATTGATTTACCTAAAGCCAAAAATTCGGCTAATTTCCATCCATGACAAGACAAAACTGCTGGAGTATTAAAGACAACCGCAGATTTTTTTATCTTTTTAATGTATTCCTTTATGCTATATCTTTTAGTAACAACTAAATTTTCAAATCCCATATTATCGCCATTATTTCTAGGTGCAAAACCTCCCTCAAAAAAAACATTAGTTCTCTTACTTGACTTTATGAAAGCTGCACGAGCATTATTAGTTTCTTTTTCATTTCGCCATATTGAACCTGCAAAAAAAATATAGTTTTCTACAGCAGGAGTATAGTAATAGGATCGCATTGGTAGTCGTTTCGATTGTCTCCAATAGTTAGCGAAAAACTCTCTTTTATTAGAAATATATCGTTTGAACTTTATGAAATTAAAAAACGAAATATAAACAGCAAATGGTAAATTCCATATCTTAATAGCAAAACTAGGTCCAATTGGTTTAATCTTATGCAAAGATTCTGTTGGTAAACTAGAAGTATTATAATTTACTTTCCCATAGATATCGCACCATTTCAGTTCTTCCATATTTATGGTATTAGAATCTGTAGAGTCGATAATGATTTTAATATTTAAATTGCCTTCTTCTATAATCACCGCAAAAATTCCTTGTCTGAATTTTGGAAATTTATCGATGTTAAATGAATATTTAGAAAACACTTCCTGAAGTCCCTTTAAATAAAATGAATCATAATAAACATCACATAATGCGTAAACATATACCATTTTATTGAATTTTATAATTTATATAAATCAATTATTAGAATTTGGTTTGCTAAAAGTTAAGCTCCACCATCCCATAATTCTACCAACAGTTTCTGTAAAGACTTCTTTTCTATTGCTTTTTGTAAATACATTACTGAATCTTATCAAAGTTAATACGATAGTAATTGCATGCCATTTTAATTTATCCTTCAAAATTGGTTTTGGATTCTTCACCCTCCAGACATACCAACCGTTGCGTACTACCATTCTCCCATAATGATATTGGTTCGGTCTTCCGGAAGCATCATGATAATGATATAATTGAGCCGCTGTATTTAGATATAATTTCCCTTTTTTGGCCACTCTTATACAAAAATCGGCGTCTTCATATAAACCGTAGCCTTCAAAATAAGTAGAAAACTGAAAGCTATCAAAAACTGTTTTTTTAAAAGAAGAAACTCCACCCATTAATTGTTCTACTGGATATATTTCTCCACTAGGTGGCAAAAAACCAACACTTCTGCCGTGAGAAAAAAGACTAGAAAATCCAGGAGGGCAATCACTATCCAAACCTAACTTTTTTCGTAAAACAAAACGAGAACTCTCTTTGCGTTTCCAGCCATCAAAATAAAATTCCTTTTTCGAGGCCTTATATTCTTTGCCAACTTTTTTCCATTCTGTTTCATTAATGATGTAACCTCCAACTCCTAAAGCGTCAGGATGAATTTTATAGGTAAGTAACAATTTTTCGAAATAGTCAACTTCTAAAACCGTATCATCATCCAAAAAACAAATAATTTCGGAATGCGAATTTACCTTAGTAATTCCAAAATTACGTTGTTTGGTTAAACCTCTTTCTTGATCAGAAACTAGAAAATAAACTAGATTTTTAAACTGATTATCTTGTAAAGCAGTTTGTGTATTTTGATTGAGAGAGCCATCAACAATTAAAATTTCGTCTGGATAAATAGTTTGTTCCTTAACCGATTGCAATAATTTAAACAATGGTTTTGGACGCATGTAGGTACATATAATTAAAGAAAACCTCATGATTTTAATTTTAATTGATGAGCCCAATATACACTTCGTTGCCACTGTTTTTGAAAACAGATAAAATAGCGATAGGGATTCTTAATATTTTGATGTTTGTAATATTTAAAAAACAATACCGTTTTGTACCCTAAAATTTGTTCCTTTGAATTATGAATTATTTGATATAGCATTACTGTAGGAGATGGTTTTGGCTGAATCGCTTCTTCTTGCCAAAGTAATTTTGGCTTTGTACGAAAACCTCCAATAGGTGCTTTGAGATGAATAATTTCAGGATAAGGCAAATACAAAACATCATGACCTTGATTGCGCAACTGCATTCCGAAATCACTGTCTTCGCCATACCCAAATTCAAAAGCCATATTAAATCGAATGTTTTTTAAAACTTCAGCTTTTACAATACTGCAACCCGATCCAAAACTTCCCCATTGAAAACGAACATTAAAAGTTGGTCTTTCTATTTTTTGCAAACAACTTACAGAAACGGCATTAGCGCCTAATTTACGAATACCATAAAATACTTTTTCAATAAAATTATCCGAAATTCTGATGTCATCGTCAGCTAGAAATACCCACTCACTTTCTACTCCCTTTAATGCTAAATTTCTGGCTTTACAAGCGCCTGCTTGATGAATAAATAAATGCTGTATTTTAAAAGGCCATTTCTCATCATAAATATAATTTAAGCCACTTTCACTTCCTATTTCTGGATTTTGTTCGACAATTATAATTTGATGTGGCAATACTGTTTGTTTAGAAAGGTCACACAATATATCATACAAATAATGGGCCCTACCAATAGTCGGTATAATTATGTCAATCGTCATTTGGTTTATTACTTGTGCAGAAGATTGTATTTTAATAGGCTCTAAATTAATGTTTAGACCTTTTTTATTCTTGTAAAATAAAGAAAAAAGCATAGGAAATATAGGGAACTTTCGTTCATAAATCATTAAATTAAAGAATAATAAAAAGACCCATCTGGTTTTATAATATTGTTTTACAAAACGAAAAAGACTGAAAATTGATGCTTTTTTAGAAGTTACAGAAATTTCACTTTTTAAAAGTTTAGGTTCAGAATAACACAATAATCCTTTTGGCATTGCTAATTTGGCAATTGCATTTAAGTAATAATCAAAATTAGCCTCTTTTGAAACTTCCTCATCTACAATATTAAGAAAAGATGCAGAAATTACACCAACCAAACTACTCATTTGCCAAGTAGGAAAAGTCACTTTCTTATTAATATTTATAAATAAGGATTCCTCTACATAACCTATTTTAGAATCAAAAAAATTACAAGTAGCAGAGGAATAAGATAGCATCATTTTATTGTGATGAAACAAAAACGGAATAATCTCTAGGTTTAACTCTTCTTGCGCTAAAATGTTACACCATACCATATTTTTATCAGGAAACTGCTGGGCTAAAGCATGTAAGGAATCAGCAATTGTTCTTTGAGAATCAAATGGTATTGATTGATTATCAACTGTTACTTGCCTTACTTTCGAATTATAATGATAGATTACAACCAAAACTTACTGTATTATCGATTTATAAAAAGCCAAACTTTGTTTTGCCACAACCGAAATACTGAATTTTTCTATTACTTTTTTTCTTGCTGCAATTCCAAACTCTTGACATAGTTTTGAATTAATTAGCAATGTATTAATTTTTGAAGCGTATTCCATATGATTTTCAGGAATAACTAAAAAACCGTTCACTCCATCATCAATTACTTCTGTTGCCCAACCGATATTAGAAGCTACAATGGCTTTTTGCATCGCCATAGCTTCTAGCCAAGATACCGGTAATGCCTCAGCAAATGTGGGAAAAACACAAACCGTTGCAGCTGAAATATGCCTATTTATTTCTGGGTAAGCAACACTCCCTAAATAAGTAACATTTGAGGATGCCTCTTTAGTAAATAATTTCCGCATCATTTCCCAGGTCGATTTGTTTCCGGTAATAATATCTGGAACGTCTTTACCTACCAAAATTAACTGCGCTAATGGATTCTTACGAATAACTTCATTAAAAATAAAAGGAAGTTCTAACAAGCCTTTTTTTCTAATTAGACTTCCAAAATATAAAATCGTATTTTCATTTTTAGAGTTACTTGCAACAAAAGAATTAGTATCTATAGCATTATGAATAATTGTAAATTTTTTTTTAATGCCAAAAATTTCATTTGTCAAATTGGCTGTAAACTGGCTTACCGAAAGCAAGCCGTCTGCTTTTAATAATGCTCTTTTTTCATGAAATTTATTTATCCATTTTACAGGACGATTGTCTAAATGACAAAAATAGGTATCAGAGCCATTTAATCGAATTACAACAGGACACAGGTGAGGTTGTATAAATGAGGTGATGCCCGTCCAATCTGGAGCCTCGACGATATCTATTTTTTTTTCTAGATAAAGTTTATTGATTATTCCTTGTATTTTTTTTCGAGTAAAATACCAAGAAAGCCCTTTCAGTTTTATATTTTTTATCTGTTGAATACAAATCCCATTGTCATCAAAAATAGCGTCTTCTTTTTGTCCATAAACTAAAACGCGTACCGAACATCCTTCTAACAAAAGTCCTTTTGCTAGATTTTTAATACTCGTCCCAATTCCTCCAGAATTGCCTGTTTTAGCATGAGGATATTCTGGGGTTAGAAAAGCTATTTTCATTTTGTTTGATAATTAAAAACTAAATTGCACAGTACTTTAATAAAATAATATATTCGACAATAATATCTATTTTTTTATAAAAAAATCATTAAGAATTCGAGTCGTAAATAGTCGCGCGCCTGCATCATTCATGTGCCCGCATGAAGAGAAATATTGATCGCCCTCTACAGCATTTTCATAGTTATGAATTTCGGGATATATTTTTTTAACTTTCTCAAAATAATCCAATCCTTTTGTATTACTGCACATCGGCGTCATTACGGCAATTAAATTGATGTGATTTTCAGCACAAATTTTTTTGATCTCTTCATAATATTTATTTTGAATCGGCTTAAGAGCTCTGATATCATTTTTCATATTTCCTTTTTTATTTTTTGATAAGGAATAGAACCCCAAATTGTCTAAAACATTAGTCTTTTTATGAATTGTAGCATAAAAGACTTCTCTAAAACCAATTTTATTTTCATATTTTATATATCGATAAAACGGTATATAATACAAGGCATCAAAATCCTCTTCTGACATAAAGTGCTCTTTAATAAAATTTGAATTATGTAAGTAGGGCAGAAACTTAGCGGAAACACCTTCCGATTGTTTAAAATTAGCTATGCTTAAATCTGCGTCAAGAAGTATATTTTTAATCTTATATTTTCTTTCGATCATTAATTTTAAAAGTAATGATGTCTCAAATAAATGACTACCACTTATTCCAAAGTTAAATGTTTTCAGTCCTTTATCTTCGAACATTTGAGATACAAAATGATTATTAGCTCTAGACGATCCTAAAATAATTACATCATATTTCTTAGGACCCGAATTAAATACAGTTTCTATTTTACCCCTATTCTTGGATTGCAAGAAAACTAAGGTATATAAACCATCCAAAATTACCAAAGACAAAAAAAGGACGCCTATTATTTTAACTAAATAAATTAAAAAATTTTTCATTAAAACTGAAAATATATAAATTCTTTATAATCTGAAAAGGTTCCAAAAGCAGCAATTGCTACCATTGCTAACGCTAATTTAACCAAATTCCATTTGCCTGAAAAAGGTTCTAATCGAGCTCTACAATTCCATTCAATCAAAATGAATGCAAAAATCATAATGACTAATTCATAATTACTACGATCATTTGCTAAGAATTGGAAATTAAATTCACGATTGGTAAACATCCTCTTTATATAACTAAAAGCTTCGCCGATTGATTTTGCTCTAAAAAAGATCCAAGCAAAGCAAGTTATCGCAAAAGTGATTACAATATTAAAAAAAACGTTAACCGATTTTAAATCCCAATTTAATGAAACCATTTCTATATTAGAACGGTTCTTTTTTAATAGCAATAAGGGCAAAAAATAAAGCGCGTTGATGAAACCCCAGGCAATGAAAGTCCAATTGGCACCGTGCCAAAATCCACTCACTAAAAAAATGATAAATGTATTTCGAATTTTCATCGCCATTCCACCACTACTTCCTCCTAACGGAATGTATAAATAATCCCGAAACCAAGAAGACAATGAAATGTGCCAACGACGCCAAAATTCGGCTATATCTCGAGAGAAATAAGGGTAATTAAAATTGCGTAATAAATCGATACCAAATAATTTAGACATTCCCAGCGCCATATCCGAATAACCAGAGAAATCACCATATATCTGGAAGGCAAAATAAACCGCGCCTAGCACTAAAGATAACGAATTCATGGAGGAATAATTATCAAAAATTGCGTTGGCATAAGTAGCGCAAGTATCTGCAATTACCACCTTTTTGACTAATCCCCAAATAAACTGAAAAATTCCTTCTTCAGCCTTTTCATAATTAAACTCTCGTTTTATTTTTACTTGTGGTAATAAATGTGTGGCTCTTTCTATGGGACCTGCCACCAATAATGGAAAGTAACTTACAAATAAAGAGTAATCAACAAAGTTGTATTCGGCTTTAATCCTTTTTAAATAAATATCGATTACATACGATAAACCATGAAAAGTATAAAAAGAAATCCCAACTGGAAGAATGACATGTAGTAACAAAGGGCTCGTTTGCAAGCCGAATCCGTTGAGTAAATCCGAAAAGGAATCAGCAAAGAAATTATAATATTTAAATACACCTAAAAAACCAAGATTGACACTGATACTTAACCAAAACCAAAATTTTCGAATACTTTCTTTTTTGGCTTTCTCAATTTGAATACCTGTATAATAATCTAAAAAGGTAGAGAATACTAACAGAAATAAAAAACGCCAATCCCAACAAGAATAAAAATAATAACTCGCTATGATTAATAGCGCATTTTGAGTGCTTTTGTTTTTATTGAAAACAAACCAATACAAGATAAAAACAATAGGCAGAAAAATAGCAAAAGCAAAGGAATTGAAAAACATAAATAGATTAGCGTAATTTGATTAGCAAATTTATAATTAATTATGGATTAAGTAAGGCAAAATGTTGCTGAACCATACGTTCTAAAGAAAAATTATTTTCTATATAAGTTCTTGTTTCTTTAGTGTTTTCAAAAGTACCGTTCCAAACTTGAATAATTAAATTGCATAGTTGCTTTGTGTTTTTTGAATCGAATAAAAAACCATTTTCCAAATGAGTAATAATTGATAATACATTTCCACCTTCATGAGTTGTAATTACTTTTGTATTCGCTGCTAAAGCCTCAACAACACTATAACAAAAAGTTTCTTCATGAGAGGGATGAATCAAATAATCATAAATACAATAAATCGATTTTAATTCAGAATTGCTTCCTTTAAAATTAAAACAATTTTCTAATGACAAACTTTTGACCTGTTGTTTTAATTTATAAGCATATGGACCATTACCGTAAACATCAATAACAATTTCCTTTTTTATGTCTTCAGGTAATAATGAAACTGCCTGAATCAAATCTTGAATTCCTTTGGATTCACGCAAGTGGGAAGCGGTTAAAAAACTTGGTTTAGTGTTACTTCGTTTCGCTCTTACTTGAATGCTTTCTATATTAATTCCGTTGTATATTACTTTAGTTTTCTTTTTTATTTGAAAACCAAAATCTTTAACTATCTCTTTTTTTGTGTATTCAGAAACTCCAATAAAAGTATCAATGTATTTAGAATTCAATAACCCTTTGATTCTTTTCTTTATTTTTTTTACAAAAGAATAACCGTTCAAAGGTCTTGGATTGTGATCAATTACAATAATTTTTGTGTCTGAAAACTTTTTTACTTTTTTAAAAAAAGACGTACATAATTCTATAAAATGAGTAATTACATACTTATATTTTGAATGTTTTTGGGAACAATATTCTAGAAAAAAAGATTCTAGATTTTGATGTTTAGCATCCAAAATCGTCAATTTAGCATAATCGCCATGACTGGATTGATTTGGAAAAAACCAATCGACGTGAATGTTATTTTGTTTGCATTTTGCATCAAACTGCCAAAAAAAATAATCCATGCCGCCTACTCGCTCGGGCGAGAGTTCGTAATTACAAAGTATGGCTATTTTCATTTAAACGTATTTTAAAAATTAACTTTCGTAGAAATATTGTTATTTTACTTTCAATATATTTTGAATATTTAATACTTAAGATTATAAACAAAATAATCATCATTAATGGTGCAATAAAACTGTAAGGATAAAATAGATTAACCATCTTTTTTATTACAACAACCCCAATATATTCGTGAATTAAATATAAAAAATAAGAAGAATAACCAATTTTAATTAATACTTTATTATTTAAAAAAAATAAATAATTTGGAGCAAAAACCATAATAAGAAAAAGAATATACATTATTGAAGTAGAAATTATTTCTACTTCATTGTAAGAAATCCAAAAGGTAAGGTAATATATTGCTAGGACAGCAATCAAATATCTTATCCTAATTTTCCTCTTTTTACTAAACAATTGATAAAACAATGCACCAATAAAAAAAAATCGAAGATGTTTAATAAGTGAAAATAAATTAACTATTTTTTCAAAAATTACATTATTATCGAAATCAAAATAGGAAATAAAACCAAATCCTAAAATTATAAAACTTGAAATAACTAAAAAGTTATTGAAAAACTTACTTTTATTGTAAAAGTAAATTAAACTTGCATATAAATAAAATTGAATTTCTGGCCAAAGACTCCAATAACTTGAATTTATGTAGCTAAAGTGTATTTTTTTAGAAAAAATAAAGTCAAAAATATTGGGTAATAAAAAAGTAAGACTAACTAAATAATTCCTGAATAAATGACTATTTGGAAATACTTTTTCTTCATCAAAAACCAACAAAAAAATAAAGGTTAAAGAGCTGGCAATAAACATGGAAGGAAATAATCTAATAAATCTTTTTTTCCAAAAGTCAACAAATGTCAACGTATTTTCAAGAGTATAACAAATTACAAACCCGCTAATCATAAAGAAAAAAGGTACTCCCTTAAAACCATAATGAAATAGATTTGCATATAAATAAGGGTAGGTAGCATCATTCCATCTATAGAATAAATGAGTAAACAGCACACCTAATATTGCCAAACCTCTAAAACTGTCTAGTAAATCTATTCTCTTTGTATTTATACCCATTTTAAAAGTGTTAAAATGATTCGTTTAGATGTTCCTTCTAGAGGTTTTCCGATTTGCAGTTGAATTAATTCTTTTCTTTTTTCGGTATCCATCTCTGGATTTTGGAGATATAAATTTATGGCGTTTATTAACTCCTGTTCCGTTTTAACAATTTGACTGGCTTTGGAGTTAACAACGTATTCAATATGCGGATATTCTAAAAAACGCTGGTCATCATAAAGTCCATTTTCATTATTACCAAAAACAGGATTAATTACTGGTTTGTCAAATTGCATAAAATCCAGACTCATGGTAGACAACATATTAACATTTAAATCAGAATATTCTAAAATACTTCTTAAATCTATAACATCTTGTTTTGATGGAATTCGTTGTGACCATTCCTCTTGATGTCCTTTTCTAGATAAATGCCATTTGGGATAATTCCATTTTATGAAAGGATATTTGGCAACAAAGCTTTCAAAACGAATGGGATTTTCAGCAGGAGAAGTTCGAACTACAAAATTGACATCTGCAATTTTACTTTTTTGAATAGCTTCGGCAATTACAGTTATATACAGTTCATCATTCTTACTCGTCGAAATATCACCACAGCTAAAACAAATAGTTTTTTTTACAGCATTTAAATTAAATTGGGTATAAAAATCCTCTTTCGTAACTTTATATCGTTCCAAAACATAAGGCTCAAATTGTGGTGTACCAACAACTTCAATATCCTCAGCATTAACTTTTTTATAAAAATGTAGTAATTCAGTCTTCATCAATTCACTCCAAACCAGGAAGTAATCAAAGTCAGCCGCCATTCTCCCTTTCGAAGCCAGATTGTCCCAACTAAAAATAAACGAAGCCGTTTTTATTTTTAATTTCTCTGCCTGATAAACCAATGGTGCAATAAATGGAGGCCGTTGATGGGTAAAAAACAACATATCAAATTGTTCTTTTTGTAAAATTGTTTTATACTCTTTTACAATTGCATTATTTTTAAAAGAGAATTGTTGCAATTTAGTATATCGCTGAATCCAATTTTCCGAATGAAATAGTGAAGTCCATTTAAAAATAAACCGAGAAGCATATCCTCTCGGAGTTTTTGTTTTTGACCTGTTTACTTTTAAATTATCTGTAATTCCAAAATTACCTTTTTTATGCAGTTGCAAATGCGCTACTTCTTTAGCTTTCCTAAAAAACCAAGTTTGGAATTTTTCTTCAAAAACGGCTAATTCTATAACTCTTGTTTTTTGCAGAAAACCGTCATAAACAGATGCTGACAAACAAGATAAAATAACTACCTCATCAAATTGCTGTTCTGCTTCAGGTAGAAAATCACTTAGAATAAAATTTCTAAATCCGACTCCGTCTGTTATAACTATTGCTAGTTTTTTCATTACTTTAATTTTAAACAAATTCGCCTATATTGTTTTTTAATCATTTGTTCAATTGCAAATGTTTTCTTTTTGTAAAAAATAATTTTCGACTTTTGCTCTTTTCTATTAATTTCAAAATTTAAAGATTTACCTAATAAATTATTTATTCTTTTGGTATGTTTTTCACTTAAACCATAACTTCTAGCATACCAAGTATGGCATAAAATTATTTCATCATTAAAAATCATAACTTCATCTGTCATAATTAGCCATTCAATTCCCTTTTCTTTCAATCTGTGAATGTTTAGGGAGATAATTGAGAAGTTTTTTCACATAATTGAAAATTTACAATTGTAGAAAGTATTTCTATATTAGAACTTTCTACTACCAAATTTTAAAATCATATTTTTTAATATAATTTCTTAATTCTTTATCTTTAATATTTGGCATCAAAATTCTATAAACTTTTCTACTGGCTTTATTTTCACTGCTTGAATAATAATTATTAGCTAATAAAACTGCTGACAAATTCAAATCATTCATAACCTCAATTGTATCTTGATTATAGGAACCATGAGGCAGAGCCAGATATTTTATATTCTGAGTTGTTAATTCGTTTAACTTTTGTATCGATAATTGCAACTCTTTTTTTTGCTCTTCATAACTCAAAGTTCCTAAAGAGTAGTGGTTATGTGTATGTATTCCTATTGAAATCAAAGGATGCTCTGATAACAATTTCAACTCTGATCTTGTCAATTAACGAAATTCTTCTCTATGTGAAAAAGAGATATTGTTTATCTTTTCAAACGCTAAAAACCATTCCTCTTTCTCTTCATTTCGCAATGCATGAACAAAATCAGTAAGAAACGTATAGGAACGATTTGATTTTAAAATTGCGTTATTTTGTTTCGGAACATAAAATGATTCCTTGCAATTGGAATAATCAAAAACCAAACGATCCCACCAAAACTCGTCTTTAGAGTCTATATTTAAAGTCGTTACAAAAATGGTTGCAGGTAGCTGATATTTCTCTAATAGCGGTAATGCATTTATAATATTATCCGCATAACCATCATCAAACGTAATTACAAGTCCAGTTTTTTTTAGAGAAGTCCACTCTTCCTCTAGTCTTAGAATTTGAAAATTATTTTTATAAAAAAGTAAATGCTTTTCAAAATTAGAAATATCAACTGACAATCCTGTTAATTTTTCTCCAACGGAATTATTAATTCTATGATACATCATTACTAAAACAGGTCTACCGATTAGAAGCCTACTTTTTACCTTTAAAGAAATATAGTACCAATTTTTAATTGTCTTTAAAAAACTCATTCTCTGTCTCTAAATTGTTTTTGGTGATTCAACTGCCAAATATTCTCTTTTTGAAGACACTCGAGAAATAATGCTGTACTATTTCCTTTTCCAAAACTGGCATCTGACCTTTTAATTTTATGAATATCAATAACTGATAAAGCTTCTTTGATTGCTTGAAATCCATAATCAACATTAATAATATCGGCTTGAACTGCTCTATTTTGTTGACGAGTTCCAATATTAATAATTGGAATTCCATAATAAGGTGCTTCCCGAATTCCTGCGCTACTGTTACCTATTATAAACTGACTATTCTTTAATAGTGTCAAAAAATATTCAAACCGAAGTGAAGGAAAAATCCGGAATCGGGAATTGTATTTTAATTTTTTATATTCTTCTATTATAAATTGGCTTCCCAAATCATTATTTGGATAGATAACAATATAATTATGATTATCGGCTTCTAATGCATTAACAAAAGTTTCTGCATACGATTGCATCTGATTTACCTCTGTCGTAACAGGATGAAACATTACAATGGCATAGTTTTCAAAACCAATATCATAGTATTTTTTTACAACCGATAAATCAGGCAAATTATCCGAAAACATAATATCAATATCGGGTGAACCAATGGTAAAAATGGAAGATTGTATTTCGCCCATTTGCTTCAATCTTTTAGCGGCCTCATTATTAGATACAAAATGTATGTGGCTCAATTTACTCACACTATGACGAATCAATTCATCCACCGTACCTGATAATTCTCCTCCTTCTATATGAGCTACCAAAATATTATTTAAAGAACCTACAATTGCACCTGCTAAAGTTTCTAGTCTATCGCCGTGAACAACAATCAAATCAGGTTTGACTTGTTTACAGTAAGCCGACAACCCTTCGATGGTTTTTGCCAAAGTTAAATCCATCGTAGTCTCATGAGTATGATTTTCGAAAGTATGAATGTTTTTAAAATTACAGCGCTCAATTTCAATGAGGGTATATCCATATTGCTCCTGCAAATGCATTCCTGTAACAAAAACAAAAACTTCAAAATCTTGATCCCTATCAAGAGTTGAAATCAATGATTTTATTTTGCCAAAATCAGCTCGTGTTCCTGTTAGGAAAAGAATTTTTTTCAATTTAGTTTAAAGTATTTATTGTAATTATTTTATTATCAGAAATATCCTTATTTATTAATAGATGAGCTCCAATAATAACATTATCACCAATTGTAAGCTCTCCTATTATTGAAGAATTACAATATATGGTAACATTATTACCAATCTTGTTGCCATCACCATGACCATTTTTTTTATGTCCAATAGTACAACCTTGATGAACAATAAATCCTTTTCCAATTGTATTTCTGCTTCCAATAATAGTTCCTTGACCATGTACAATGTAAAAACCTACATCAATAATGTTATTGAAATAAATTTCACAGCAACATAATTCTTTTAATAACCAATGTATTTGAGGTTTCAACTCTTCTAAACCATGTTTATGAATTTCATTACCTAATCTATATAAGAAGATTGCCAATTCATTACTATTCGATTTAATACTAGTTTCAATATCAGCAGTTGATAAATTTGGAAAATGATACTGAACGTCCGCAACAGTTTTATCAAATGCTGAAAGTATAATTTCATCAAGAATTGTTTTACTATTATAAACCCTAATCAATAAAAAAGCTACAAATTCTTTCATTATTCAAAATCATTAAAATCTAATTGTTCATCATTTTCAATATCTCTTGTAGCAATTTTACCAAGAATACCACTAAAATTTTCCGCTAGTATTTTTCCTGTTCCTGGACGTTTTACCCAAATATTTTCTTTAGAAAACACTTCCCCCTTTTTAATATTTGCTATAGAACAAACCGTTGCAAAAGCAAAATCAATTGTGACTTGCTCTTCGTCTGCTGGTTTTTTAGTTCCACCACGCATCAATGCTATTTCGGCTGAAGAGTTAATTAATTCTTGACAGGCTTTTTCATCCATACTACAAACAATATCTGGACCTGTGCGCTGCATGTGATCTGTAAAATGACGTTCTAAAATACTCGCTCCCAAAGCTACTGCTCCTAAACAAGCATTATTATTCAACGTGTGATCTGACAATCCGAAGACTTTGTCTGGAAAAGCTTCATGCAATTCGACCATTGCACCAAAACGCACCAAATGAATTGGTGTTGGATATAAATTGGTGGTGTGTAACAAAGCTACTGGAACATTGTGTTTGTCAAATATAGCTACTGCTTTCTGAACACTTTCGATCGTATTCATTCCTGTACTCAAAATAACAGGTTTACCAAACAAAGCAATGTGTTCTAATAAAGGATAATTATTACACTCACCTGAACCAATTTTGAAGGCGGGAATATCAAATTTTTTCAATCTTTCGGCTGCTGCGCGAGAAAAAGGTGTTGATATAAAAATCATTCCTTTATTTTCAACATACTTTTTTAATTCTAATTCATCCGCTTCATTGAGTGAACAACGTTCCATTATTTCATAAATAGAAACATCCGCATTGCCTGGAATCACTTTTTTAGCAGCTCCACTCATTTCATCTTCTACAATATGCGTTTGATGTTTTACCACTTCAGCACCTGCTCTTTTTGCAGCGTCAACCATTTCTTTGGCTGTTTGCAAAGAACCTTCGTGATTTATTCCGATTTCGGCAATGATTAATGGCGGAAAATCTACACCTATTTTTCTGCCTGCAATTTCTATAAATGGATTCATAAATTAGATTCCTAATTAGGATTTTATATGTTTGTGGTATAAATATTTAGCGTAGTCAAAGTCTTCTTGTGTGTCGATATCAACGTTGGCAAAAATATGATCTATTTCGAAAGGATAAGCATCTTCAGATATAATTATATCTTCAAGAATTAAAGCCGCTTTTGTAATGTATAGTAATCCATTTTCAAAATACAGAGGATCGATATCCTGACTTCTTTGACCAATTTTATAATTTTCTGGAATAAACCTTTGATCTATTATTTTTCCGAATTTTTTATGATTTCTTGAAACCGTAAACAAACTGTTACACTTTTTTTTTTGATATATTTCAAAAGTTTCTTTCAATAAATTTTCTGGACGAATAGGATTGGTAGCTTGAAGTAAAATAACATTTTCAACCTCTAAATCAATAGATTGCAACACATGCTTTAATGCAGAGACTGTGGGTTCAAAATCACCAGAAATCTGCTCGGGTCTGTCAACTACTTTTGCTCCATATTCTAAAGCAATTTTTTTAATTTCGGCATCATCTGTCGAAACATACACTTCATCAATAAGTTCACTATTGGCTTGTGCAAATAATATACTAAAGGATAGTAATGGGACTTCATCAAGCAATTTAATATTTTTCTGAGGCAATCTCTTAGAACCACCTCTAGCAGGAATTATGGCAATGGTTTTCATATAACAGTTTATTTATCCTCTGGTCTCCAATACAATTTAGTTTCTTCTAGTTTCTGATATTCCTTATATTCCTTCATTGAGAGCCTATTTGAATTTTTAATAATCTTTGGAATAGCCAACAAAACATCTAACATAGCTAACAAAACTGCTTTTAATGCTTTCAAATCACCTTTTAACACTTTCGTTTTTAGTTGAATCCAAAGTGTATAAAATAATTTTCGAGGAATAACTGGAATTGGATAAAATAAAAAATAAAGATACCAACCCGAACGCAAGGAACGTTGCAAACGAACTTGATAATCGTTTTGTTGTTTGCGTGATTTTACCTCTACCCTATGTTGAACTAATATTTCTGGCAAATAATGAACCTCCCAACCTTTTTTAAACAATTGAAAAGCCGCAAATTCTTCTTCGCCATAAAATACAAACCATTCGGGATAATCAGGAATATTATGCCAAGCTAGCATATTCCATACGTGTCCACAACCTACAAAACTTTTTGCTCTTATTACTTGTTCGTTCGAAGATGTATGTTGCGGTAGTACTAAACCCCAAAATATTCTGCAGGCTACGACACCACATTTCGGATTCTTTTTAAAATGATTTTCTATATTCTCAAGTACATTCTTTGATTCAAAATGAGCATCATCATCTAAAGAAATCGTATAATCCGCTTTGGTTTGATTGAGCATTTGATTGCGACAAAAAAGATATCCTCTAGAAAACTCGTTTCGCAATAAAACTATATTGGGATAATTTTCTCTAATAAAAGTACTTGTATTATCTGCCGAGCCATCGTCATATATTATACATTCTACATTATTTTGATCAAGTAAATGCTGAATTTTAGCCAATGTGAATTCCAAATCGGCTTTTCGGTTTTTAGTAGTGATGAGTATGGAGAAAATAGGATTCATATATTTTAATAGTTCTGTGCGATATCTTTTGGTAGTCCTTTTTTAATCATAAAATAACGAAGTATAGTTTTGTTTTTCAAAAACCTTCTGAACAATTGATTTTTAATAAAATAGCTCAACTTGTTACTTTTTAGAGCGAAATTAGAATAGCCTGGAGTAATCCTTTTACTTTCATCCGCTAAATCATCTAATACTTTTTTCATCCAATCTTCATAAACATTCCCCATATGATAAGCAAAATTATTCTCCGTTGTTAAACGCCAACCTCCTTTTTTAGTAACTGGAACATCAAACAGCAATCGATCAAACTTTGAACTTATATATTCATCTATTTTTATTTTTAAATTTTGTTCCAAAACTTCATTCTTGTATGTTGCCACAAAATGCCCAGAACCAATAACTGCTTTACAATTTGAACTGTCTGAAATCGTTAATTGATAACGCAAATATTCTTTATTATAGTCATTATCCCAACCAATGCTTTTATAAAAATGTTTTATTCCTCCTGGGTTAATAACCTTTGTGAATTTTAATTTATTTGAAAAAAAATTATCAAATAATACATTCGCACATAAATACGAAAATGATTTTAATTGAGGGACTATTCCAACAACTCCAGCTTTAGGAAACGTATTAAAAACTTTCATTGTTTCATTTTGCCATCCATTCAAAAAAAGAACATCGGCATCAGCTATAGTTACATACATAAAATAATGTCCTTTCAACCCTTTTAATACCGCATTATTTTTACCAATATTAGAAGTATGAATGAGTTCCTTTATAAATTCATTGTTATAAAGTCCATTGAGATAATTCACTACTTCCTCACAACTCCCATTATTAACAATAGTAATAAAGGTTTTGGAATGAACCGTTTTAAACAAAGAATTCAAGCAAAGTTGTAAAATTTTAAAACAGTCGCTGAAATACCCTTCGTTATTAGGAATATAAACGGGAATGATTAATTGATGAAGATAATTAATCTTTTCGTGTTTTCCGTTTTTACGTGGATTGGTTCCTACTCGCATTATAATCTAATATCTTCAAAAAAAACATTACCTAAATCTCCACTTATTAACGTTTTACATATTATTCTATATTCTTTACTCTGCAAATATTTTGTAATTTCACTTTGCAAATCATTTTTCAAATCAGTATCAGATTCTACTAAAATTATTTTTGGTCTGAATCTTTCCCAATCATTAGATTGTAAAACTTCCAAATCAAATCCTTCAACATCTATATCTAAAAAATCAATCACTTCACCTTTTTCTAAATGTTTCGATAATATTGACTTTAAACTAACTGTTTGAATCTCTTTTTTTTCTACAATTTTATTTTCTAAGTTATGTTCTTTTATAAAACTATAATCTAATGTATTCATAGAGGAAAAAGCATCTTGTAACATATAATAGGTCAATGTTTCATTACCTATCCCTACAGCATTATTAATAAAAATATCTGATTTCCTTTTTTTGGTAAATAGTGTTTGCATTTTAGGATTAGGGTCAACGCAAATTCCTTTCCAACCTCTCAAATGAAAATAATAAGAATTAGAAGCTTTAACAGGATCCCAACAGCCAACATCAACATAAACGCCTATTCTATTAACCTTTAAAATTTGTTTTAATTGCATATCTTCTCCTGATTTAGAAAAGCTAATATTATATCTTTTATAAATTTTTCTCTTTATAATTTCTTTTATTTCATTTATCATCTTCTAAATGATTAAGTATTTTATACAACTGCTTTTTAAAATTAGCATCGGAGAAGTAATCTCTAAATGGGTTTACTTTTTCGTTAGAAATCATTCTATGATCTATCAAAGCCTTTAATTTTTCTTTTATCTCTTGTACATTATTCATATTTGCAATGAACTTTTTGTCTGTAATAATTTCTCTCAATTCGCTTTTTTCAGGAGAAACACATAAAACAGGTTTGCCAAAAGCAGCCAAAAAAGGTGCTTTTCCAACTAAAACATTACAGTACAAAGGGCCGTTTTCGAGAATAATAACAATATCACTGTCGTGAATTTGCTCATTTGATGAGTTAGAAAAATTCAAACAATCCAAAATCTGAAAATTTTCTATTGAGCTAAATTTTTGTTTTAATTGTTGTATTCCATCTCCTTTCAGTCTTAATACAAATTCTGTATTTTCTTTATAAATAACATCTTCTTGCAATAATTCTTGATAGGCAATCAATAAATTCTCAATATTTCTACCAAACATCAAAGCTCCATGATACGAAATGCTAATCTTTTTATTTTTAGCTAACATTTGACTTTTATCAGACAAATCAAATACTGTCTCATCAAACTGGTGTGGCAAAGTATAAAACTTGTTTTTTGATGCATATAAATGTTCTAAATCATGAGACATCCATTGTGCGGAAGTCGAACAGGTTTTAGCTTGAGCAACAATTTCCATCATTCTTTTTAATCTAAACAACTCTAAATTTGAAGAAGTAGTTTTTGTTCCTACATACCAAGATAGAGGATATGGATCGTGAAAATTAACTATTGCTTTTTTTAGAATTGGTAAATTATGAGTTGCCAAAATCATTTCGTGATCTATTCCTGCACTTCTAATAAAAATATGATCATAAGTTGTATAATCTAACGCTTCAATAACTTTTGCATATTGTTTATGAATATAACGTTCTTTTAAAGAAACATGAAACAACCTCCAATAAAACCGATTCCAAAATAAAGTCCAGAAAGGAACTTTAGTATTGACAATATGTTTTTTAATTGTATCAACGGGTAACAAATCCAAGCGATCCTCTGTATCAGTATGAGCAATATAAACTGAATCAATTACAGATTTTGAATAGGTTTTTCTCAATTTAGCAATAAAAGAACGAGAAACGATACCCTCACTTGTTCCTGAAACCCTCAAATCTTGAACAATAACTAAAAACCTCATCTAATACTTTTTTTTATCTTTAAACTTAAAGTGAAAAATCTTTTGAACTGCAAGAACTTAAGATACAATGAAAAAAGTTGTAACCAACGCTTAAGATTTTTCTTATTATCTAATAATGTTTTTTCAATACGATTAAAAATTTCTTGAACTAATTGCTTAGATAATTTAGTGTCATACTTATGTAACAAAAAATGGTAAAACTGAAACGTAGCAATATTTTTGATTACACTATCATCCGTTCTGCTTGTAATATTTATTCCACTTAATCTAAAATAAACAATTGCTTCATTTATCGTAAAAATCTGTTTCCAATTCGAAAATTCCAAAACTGCTAATAAATCACTATACCAAGCCAAAGGAAAATCTTTAAATTGTACCTTATCTACAACTTTCTTTTTAAAAACATACTCGCTCAAAGAACTGCGAGTTCCTCCTTTAAACTTTCTAATCAAAAAATCAACTGCTATTTCTATTTTAGGATGTTGATGAATTTTGGATATTGTTTTACCGTTTTTATCAACAACCTGAGTTGCAAAGCGTACTACAGTACTATCCAAATCTTCTATTTCTTTTAAATTTGAATAAAAAGATTCGACACAATTACTTTCAAGCACATCATCATCCCCCAAAATTATAATCCAATCTTCATTACTAGAAAGGGCAATACATCGATTCCATTGCTGAACTAAAGATATTCCTCCTAGATTTTCTTCAAATTTTTGATAAACAAAATTAAATTGATCCTGATATTTATCTAGTAATTCTTTTGGATTATCAAGACTCGCATCGTCTCCGATATAAACTTTGAATTGTTTATTGGTTTGATTAGCTAAGGATTCTACGGTTGCTCCAAAAAAATTTATTTTATAATATGGAATTACTATAGCTAAATTATTTTTCATCTTTAAAAAAATTAGCACTTAAAAAACTAATCACAGATAACAATCTAAATTTCTTCAACTTACTTTTTACAAAAAGTGCAGTTCTGAATGTTTTGCTTCTTTTTATTTCATTTAATTTATTTGCATTATCGTAAGCTCTTTTATAATATCTTTTTGTTTGATGTAGCATTAGTGATTTATAACTTTCTAAATCCATGTATTTTTCAAAAATCTCCATTGCTTTAAAATGATCTTCTTCGAATGAACAACTTTGTGTTCGACTTTTGTTGTGTTTTCTGTAGTAACTTAATACATTATCCAAAACCAATATTTTTGGATTTTTCTGAAACAAACGCAACCACACTAACCAATCTTCTTGGGCCGTAAGGTCACAATTATATTCAATACCATCAAACAAATCTTTTTTAATAATAGCGCTATGAATTGGGATTATTATTTTATCTCCCCAAAACAACAATAAATCATTAAAATTAAGCAAATTAGAATTTAATGTTATGGGATATAAAGTATTATCAACAGTGTTTTGAAAGTAATTCGTACAATTAAATACGATATCTAAATTAATGTTTTTCTGAAAACTAGAAATTGCTAAATTAACTTTATCGGGGTGAATTAAATCATCACCATCTAGAAATAAGATAAAATATCCTTTAGCACGCTTCAATCCAAAATTCCTAGCACTACTAACTCCTTTGTTTTCAGAATTTATAAATACAAAACGATTGTCCTTAGAAACATATTCGCTTAGAACACTAACTGAATTGTCACTGCTTCCATCGTTAATCAAAATACATTCCCAATTAGAATATGTTTGATTTACAACAGAATTTAATGTTTCTTTTAAATATTTTTCCTGATTATAAATTGGGATAATTATAGAAACTAAATTCATTTTGATTAACTATTAAATTAAGTTCGTGCATATTTCATAATTACATATCCTCTCTTGAAATAATACGCTAGATAAAAAGCGAGGAAAAAAGCAATACCTTTATTAAAAGAAAAGTATTTACAAATCATTTTGAATCCTTCATCAGTATTATATGTTTTCTTTTTTTTTAATGCTAAATCAAATGAAACTTGCATATATCCAGATAAAAACCATTTTATTAATCTTAGATCATTATACACCATCAAATCTTTTGCAGTTTCAAGTTTTAAATTAGCAAAAATTAACATGTAATTTGTCTTGTCTAGTTTATTTTTAATTGAAATCGAATCTTTATGTAATCTTCTATGTGTTACTACTTCTTTTATAAAAATACCATTTAAATGTTGCTGAAATACTTTAATGAAAAAATTATATTCATCTCCGTCAGTTATTGATTCATTAAATACAATATTTGTTACTTTTTTTCTGTGTCCTAAAAAATCATCTGTAATCCATCCTATCCTATATAATGCAATATTTTCTGCAGTAAAATCAACATTAGCTTTATACAATGCATTTGGAGAATCTAATAATTCTTTAGTTTCGTGATCAAAATTTATTGTTTCCGTAACAACAAAGTCTAAGTGATTTTTGATTAAAGTATCATGGGCAATTTCTAGATGTTTAGGCAACATGATATCATCACTATCAAACCATTTTATATAGGTGCCTGTAGCTTTGGTAAATCCAAAATTACGACACGCATTCGCACCTTTTTTTAATTGACTAGGTCTTTTATAAACTTTAAAACGATTATCCTTAATCTGATATTCTTTAATAAGACTAAAAGAGCTATCCATACTTCGATCATCAACTAGTATACATTCCCAGTCAGTAAAAGTTTGTTTAACAATACTATCTAGGGTAAAAGATAATAAATTTGCTCTATTATAGACAGGAATTATAATTGAAACTGCTGGACTTTTAGACATTTTTTCTTAAATATATTACTACACGTCTTGTGAATTTTATTGATTGCAAAAAATAAAAATTTGCAAAAAATAAAAATATTACTCTACAAAAGAAAATAGAATCAACCTGATTTATTTTATAAATTAGTTGTTCATATTGCAACAATATATCTCTGCGTTGGAATCGTCGAAATTTATTAATATGCTTGAAAACAAAAAATCTATAAAAATCCACCTTGGCATTTATCTTTTCTTCTGTTTTATAATTAGCTCTAGAAATATTCTCTTCGCTTATTCTAAAGCTAACACTTGATGAATTAATAGTGTAAATGTTTTGAAAACCTGAGAATTCAAGCCAAGCGCGGTCGTCAGAGTGCCATGCTAAAGAATAATGCTTAAAGCCATGTTGTTCGTAATTATTTCTTTTGAATATATATTCGGACAATGAACTTCGTGTTTGATCCATTAGTTTTCTGTAAAAAAAATCAGTACTTTTTTCGATTTTGGGATGTGTATAAAGACTAGAAAAAAGTTTGTCTTTTTCATTATATGTTATAGTCGCGAAACGTATTACATCGCATCTAAAATTAATTATTGATGGCATGTTATTATAAAAACCTGCAATACAGTCTTTATTAAGTGTATCATCATCACATAAAACCATCAACCATTCTTCATTACTTGATAAAGCAATACAGCGGTCCCATTGCTTTGTTAAAGTAGCTCGTCCTATATTTTTTTCAAAACGATGGTATTTAAAATCAAAACTTCCTTCAAATTTTCTAAGCAAAAAAGTGCAGTCTTCTGGACTGGCATCGTTGCCAATATAGACTTTGAAGCGCTTATCTGTTTGATCGGCTAACGACTGTAAAGTAGCCTCAAAGAAAGTCACCTTATAAAACGGGATGATAATTGCTAACATAAATTATAAGGTTTTTTTTTAATAAATTTTAAAAAACCTACGAATCCTATCACTTTTAAAAAAGCAACGATTTTGATAGCCAACTTAAATGTATTTGAATTTTTCAACACAGACAATTTATTCTTATGAAATTTAATCTCTGTTTCTAAAGTAGTTATTTGTAAATACATCGCTTTGAATTTACAAATAAATAACTGCTCAAAATCTACTATGTTCAAATGATTTTTGAGATAAATTAAGGCTTTTAAAAGATTTTCCTGCATTAAATCTAAATCCTTTGTCATGCTGCTGCAATGAATTCTATATAGAACTAAAGTTTCGTTAAGAAAAACACAATTAGGATTGGTTTGAAAAATTGATATCCACATTATCCAATCTTCTTTTGCTTTAAGCTCTAATGGAAATCTAAAATTATTGAAAAAACATTGCTTGAAAAGCCCGCAATGAATTGGTATTGAAAACAACACATCCCAATCATATAAAATAGATTTATAATTTAAGTATTCTTTCTTTAAAACGCAGTATGGCTTGCTGGTTGTAGTAAACTCTGTTGTAAACATTTCAAAATTTGAGACAACTAATTTTGCGTTATTTTCATTAATGCTATTGATTGATTTTTCTAATTTGAATTTGTTCAAAACATCATCACTATCTAAAAACTGAATATAATCTCCAATAGACAAATCCAAGCCAGCATTCCTGGCACTACTTAATCCCCCATTTTCTTTATAAACATATTTAAATCGATAGTCTTTTTCTAACCATCTTTTAGCTATTTGTTCAGTATCATCTGGACTGCCATCATTTACTATAATACATTCCCAATTAGTATAAGTTTGCTCTAATACAGATTGCAAAGCCTCAGACAAATATTGTGCTTGATTGTAACAGGGAACTATTATGGATATTTGTTGGTTCACTTGATTAATATTGCTTTAAAATGAGATAAAATTTTTCTAAAATATGACATCTCAATTTTACCTTTTATAAAAATATTTTTCAAAATTAATTTTATACCTAAAAAATACTTTCCTTTTTTTAAGTACTGAAATTCATTATAATCTATCCAAGATTCATTCCACAGATGGACTGCAAAACTGTCTGAGGACAAATAATCTTTATATTGTTTAAAATCTTCTTTATTACTATGCGGTAATGGATAAAAAAAAGTAAAGGGATAGATAACAATAATATCTTGCTCTGTTTTTTTATCAAAAGATAAAAAGTAATTATATTTTTTTCTATAAATATCTGTAATAATTCTAGGTATTGTAATATGGCTAAAATCAATATCATTATTTATGCTTATTAAATCATATTGCGATATACAATCCTTAATAAATTCATTATTTTTTACTGACCCGATTACCCCACAACTAATAAAAAATTTATCTTCCGCTCCAAAAAAACATTTGTTATCTAATAAATTATTGAAAGATTTCAAAACCATCATATCAGTATCTAAATAAATACCTCCATTTACATATAGAACATTCAAACGTATATAATCAGCAACAAAAGCCCATTTTTTTAAACGATATACTTCTTTTACAAAAAGATGAGATAGATCTGAGTTGTTTTCATTCCATTCAATAAATTTATAATCAGGCAAATATTTTCGCCAGGATTTGATACAATCCTGAACTAGTTTTGGCTTTCGTTTACCACCAAACCAACAATAATGAATAATTTTTGGAATCATTAAATCATTTTAATTTTATGCAAATCTATTCCTACAGTATCGCCTAATTCATGAAACAAATAATAACCTTCTTTCCTTAGCAATACTAATGAATTCTCTTTATCCTCTTTATTCAAATTCACGCTTTCAAATTTTATCATAGCTGGTTTAAATTCTCTAAAACTTAGCATTTTTAAAATTTCATAATCAAACCCTTCTGTATCTATTTGAAAATAATCTATACTAGTACTTTTATAATTGTATTTTATAATATTCATCAAATTTTCAGATATTACATTAACTTTTACTATATCAATTGTATCAATATTTGTTTTTTTATGATGCAAAGGATCAAGCGATGCTATTCCTTTTACCCAATCAGGGTATTTACATTGCGAGTTAGATGCAATTTTATAAATAGACACTTCTTTTTCTGTCGGATGAACGGCACTATTTATTTTAATGATTTTTGGAAAATTTTTATAATTTATTACTAATTCATCAAAATATTCCTTTATAGGTTCTATTACAATGCCCGTAGAATCTCTCTTTATTACAAAATCATATAAAAAATCAAAACTTATTCCATCATTAGCTCCAACTTGAATGAAATCAAAATTTGAATTTTCTTTAAAATTATTAATCAAAATATTTTCACTAGAGAGAAATCTTCTTTTTATGTAAACTCCTTTTCCAAATTTGTTTAGAATTTTTATTAAATACAGAAACAAACAATTAATTAAATATCTCATAATTTTTTTATCTCTAATTTTTTATGAATAATTTTATTCCAAGCCGTATCTAATTTTCTGCCAGATCCAAAAACATCTTCACCAATGACTTGAACTTTAATAGCATTTTCAAGGCTTTCATAATTTGGACCTTGATCCCCAAAATATAAATTAATCCAATAATCTTCTGAAGCATATAATGGAAAATCATATATTATGATTGATGCTATTCCTGGGCCTTTTTTAATTTCAATACTATTTCCTAAATGCTTATTGTTTAAACCTATATAAGAGATCTGATCACAATCTTTAAATACAATACCAATCTCACCCTCAAAAAAATCTCGTTGCGCATTAAAATATAGCTTCAATTCAAATTTAGATCCTGAATATACTGAATTACTCAATATTCCATCACAAAATAATTCAGCTTTTAATAATCCATAATTAGGATTTTTTTTGTCTAGATGAGAATTAAAATTAAAAACACCTATTTGCTCATCATAACTATTATAATCATCAGTCATAAAATATCTAGCAATACTATCTTCAACTTTACCCTCAAAAACAACTTTTCCATTTTCCAAAACAATCCCTCGCGTACACAAATTCTTCACCGCCGCCATATTATGACTTACAAACAAAACAGTCCTTCCGCCCTCTCTAGAAATATCCTGCATTTTACCGATAGCCTTTTTTTGAAATTCAGCATCACCCACGGCGAGAACTTCATCAATAACCAAAATTTCGGGTTCTAAAAAAGCGGCAACTGCAAAAGCCAAACGAACGGTCATTCCTGAACTGTATCTTTTTACAGGTGTATCAATATAGCGTTCACAACCAGAAAAATCAATAATCTCCTCTAATTTTGAGGCAATTTCTTTTTTGGTCATTCCTAAAATAGCCCCATTGAGAAATATATTTTCTCTACCAGTCATTTCACCATTAAAACCAGTTCCTACTTCTAACAAGGAAGCAATTCTTCCTCTTGATTTTATACTTCCAGTGGTAGGCGCTGTAACCTTAGATAATATTTTGAGCAAAGTAGATTTACCTGCTCCGTTCTTACCAATTATCCCAAGGACTTCTCCTCGTTTAACTTCAAAATTGATGTCCTGTAAAGCCCAAACATAATCACTATTTCCTTTTGTAGAACGGTCATTGACATCGCCAATTTTTAGATATGGATTTTCCTTACCTCTTATTTGGTGCCACCAACGATTTAAATCATGACTCAGCGTACCTATACCGACTTGGCCTAAGCGGTATTGTTTGGAAATATTTTCGGCTTTAAGAATAACATCTCCATTCTTCTCTTCAACATCATAAGAAGTGGAATGAATGTTTAATTCCTTATTTCGTAATTCTTTGTCCATTATTTACTTTGAGTTATTTCTTCTTCTTGTTGACTGTTTATTATAAGTGCAGTTTTTTGGTGGTCACTTTTATAAATAATTAAAAATCAACTCTTTTAAAAGTTTTCTAAAATCAATTCCTAAATTTTATAAACACAAATAGGCGACTATTTTACACGGCTTCGCAAACTCAGTCACAGGAATGAAAGAGATAAATTACACTTTATTTTACTTAGGAAACGTTACTTTTAATTTAAAAAAAACCTATCATTATGTCTTAAACAGTACATCTTGAAAAGATTATACTGTATCTATAAAGTTCTTTTCAGTTCTATTAAAAATTAAAACTCCTACTAAAAATAAACTTATTGTTACCACAGTTGTATAAATTAATCCTATAACAGAAACTTCACCCACATTTAAGAGCATATATCGCGTACTTTCAATAACATAAGCTAAAGGATTGTATTGTACCAGCCAAGCATAATGAGGTATTTTTTCTTTAATCAATGCCAGAGGGTACATCACTGCAGATACATACATGAGCAACTGTACTCCAAAACCTATTAGATAACTAAAATCCCTGTATTTGGTAACCAATGAAGAAATAACCATTCCCAAACCTAAGCCTAATATACCCATTAAAACTATTAGAAAAGGAAAAAATACAATCGCAGGGTTAAAATGTAAAGCAGCACCTTGAAAGTAATAAAGGAGATAGAAAACAATAAAAATAAAAAATTGAATTCCGAATTTAATTAGATTAGAAATTACAATTGAAAGCGGAACAATTAGTCGCGGAAAATAGACTTTTCCAAAAATACCTGCGTTGCTACCAAAGGTATTAGACGTTCCGTTGAGACAGGCCGTAAAATAATTCCATATCGTTATTCCTGCTAAGTTAAATAAAAACGGAGGAACACTGCCTGTGCTTATTCCTGCTAAATTATTGAATATAATAGTAAAAGTAATTGAGGTAAATAACGGCTGAATCAGATACCAAAGCGGCCCTAAAACGGTTTGTTTGTACATTGTTACCACATCTCTTTTGACAAAAAGAAACAATAAATCTCGATACTGCCAAACTTCCTTTAAATTAAGTGTGAAAAATTTATTTTTTGGCGTTATCTCAAACAACCAATCGTTATTTTTCTTTTCTGAATGATTCATTTATTTATGCTATAATCTATTACTAAAGTCTGTCTTAAGATAAACTAATTTTTCAACATTTCACATTAACTGGTTAGTATAAAAATGTTATTAGACAAAAAATATAAATTTAGTAGACAAAAAAATAGTGTAAAGGTAAATCATAAAAACGTATAAATAAAAAAAGCACCCAGTTATTAAACTGGATGCTCTTTCAACTAATTCTAAAACTTAATAATCAATATAATTTTATTTTATTAGTCATTAGGAAGACATAATTTATTATATAAAAGCTCATTTAATGGTATTGGCCATATGTACTGAGAATCTGTTGTAGCTACAGATGGAGCACCACCCTTTGCAGGGAAATTTTGTGCTAATCTCATAATATCTGGAGATCTAAAACCTTCACCTAGTAATTCAATCCTTCTTTCTATTGCAATTTGATTTAATAAATCTTGAAAAGTCGCAAAAGACGCCGCCGTAAATATAGTAGTAGCATCTGATCTACCTCTTACTGCGTTCAATAATTGAATAGCTCTTGCATCAACTGTTTTATTATCTCTTACAATCGCCTCTGAAAGATTTAAAAGTACTTCAGCATAACGAATTACAGCAACAAAATCAGGATCTGAAGCATTTTTAGTCCATTTATTCAAATACGTTTTTCCTGAATTCACGACATTTAAAGCTTTTCGTGCATCAGTAGACTTCCAACCAGCATTTGAAAGGATTCCTGTAGGAAGCAAGGAATATTCGCCAGTACCAACAGTTGGATTGTAATAACTAACTAATGAATTTTGCGTTCCAGGAATATCTGTAGGACTATAAGCAAATGAAAACATATTCTCAGTGGTTAATGCAGGAGTAGCAAAAACAGCACCTATAGTAGGAGCTAATTTATTTGAAACTCCGGTAATAGAAGAGAAAGGAGCTGACATTGTAACTATTTTATTAGCTTCAGCAATAACCTTATCATACTTATTCATACTTAAATATACTCTAGTTTTTAATGCAATAGCAGTATTTTTATGCGCTCTAGTTGTATTGTCATAGGCATTCGCATTAGTCAACTGTAAATTTGCCTCAGCGTAATCTAAATCAATTATGATTTGGTCATAAACAGCGGCAACTGATGCACGAGCTAAATCACTACTTCCACTATTTGTTTCGGGTTTTAAACGCAACGGTATTCCTGGTTTTGAACCATTACCATCCCAATAAGGTCTAGCGTACAAAGTAAGCATAGAATAATAAGACAAAGCTCTTAAAAATGATGCTTCAGCTTTATACTGAACTTTTAATGATGCTGGAATAGGAGCTCCTTCTAAACCCGCAATAACAACATTACATCTATTAATGGCTAAGTATCCAGCGTACCATAAATTATTAACTTCGTTAGTGCTAGATTGTAAACCAAAATTCCATGTAAATAAGTTGGTAACACCATTAGATCTATCATTATTAAACTCTTCCCCACGCACGTCTTGATAATTAAAATATCTTCCGCCATAAAACTGTCCTGTTTTGACACCACCATACATACCCAAAACCTGCTGTAAAGCTCTATCTGGTGTTTCAAATGCAGTAACGTCGCTAATTCTTGTTTGATTGACAGGTGACAAAGCATCTGTGTCGGTACAAGAAGATATTGCTATTGAGGCAATAAGTAATAAATATATTTTTTTCATTATTTCTTTTCTTTAAAATTATAAACTTAGATTTAAACCAAATGAAAACGTTCTAGCAATAGGTGCTGAATTTCTATCAACACTTGGCGAACCATTTGAATTTCCGTTTGTCGAAATTTCTGGATCAAATCCTGAATAATTAGTAAATGTAAAGGCATTCTGCACACTTAAATAGAATCTTAAGTTAGAAAGTTGAACTCTATCTAATAGACTCTTAGGCAAGCTATATCCAAAAGCAATATTTCTAACTTTTACGAAATCACCTTTCTCTAGATTATCTGAAATAGGCATAGAAGAACCATTTGAAATATTATCACCAAAAACAATTTTAGGAATATCTGTTACATCTCCTGGGTTTCTCCAACGATTTAGAACATCAGCCGAGTTATTCCAAACTCTCTGATCATGCAATCCAGCTTTTGTACCATTATACACATAGTTCCCTCCAGAGAAATACAAAGAAACATTTAAATCAAATCCTTTATACATAAATGTATTTGAAAAACCACCGTAATACTTAGGTAATGCTGGCCCTAAAACAACTGCATCTGCTGCTTGATTAGCCGCACGAGTAACAGATCCATCACTTACTTTAGTCCATCTTGAAGCTACTGGAGACGCATGATCGTACTGAACCGCTGTACCATCTCTATAATAAAAAATTCTTCTTCCGTTAGCAGGATTTACTCCTCCCGTTTTCACAATATAAAAGTTTCCAATAGACTCATTTACTCTAGTGATACTTGTGTTTTCTAAAGCAGTAGCAGTAATAATATCAGAATCATTAGCATCTAAAGATAAAACTCGGTTTTTTTGAGTCGAAATATTAAAACTTGTATTCCATTTAAAATCACCATTAGACAAAACTTTTGCGTTTAAAGTCAACTCATAACCTGTATTACTCATACTTCCAACGTTAGCCAAAATTGAGCTATCTGGAATTCCTGTAGAAGAGGCTTGTGGAACACTTAAAATCAATCCATCAATATTATTTTTGTAATAGCCTAATTCTCCTGTAATACGATCATTAAACAATCCAAAATTCAAACCAAAATCTGTTTTTTTACTTGTTTCCCAAGTTAAATTTTTATTTCCCGCTTGAGCATAAAAAAGTGTTGGATTTGTTCCGTTTAGACCTGCATTAAAGAAACTACTTGAAGCATAACTAGCAATTCCTTGATTATTTCCTACAAGTCCATAACTAGCTCTCAATTTGAACTGATTTAATACATTACCAATGGCAGAATTTTTAAAGAAATCCTCTTCAGAAACCGTCCAACCTAAAGATCCACCATAAAAATTACCCCATTTATTTCCTGGTGCAAAAGCAGAATAACCATCTCTTCTCCCGTTTATAGAAAAGTAATATTTTTTATCATAATCGTAATTAACACGTCCAAAATACGACTCAAGATAATTTTCAATCAATAAGTTACCCGCAGGAACTATTGTACTATAACCTCCTTGGTATTCATTAAAAAAAGGATCAGAAACCGTTTTTCTTGTAGCTCCCCAAGCATCTGTTTTAGAATATTGTCTTTCAGTACCTAATAAAGCACTAAAATTATTTTTTTCAGCCAAAGTAAGATTGTAATCTAATATATTTTGAATTGATTTTCTAGTATATCTATTCATGGTATTACTTGCTGTACCTTTATCAGTAAATCCGTCTCCTTGAAGTGGCCCTAAGAAATCTTTATTCTCGATAATTAAATTATCAATACCATACAAAGATTTAAAATTAAGCCCTTTAGCTATTTTTAATCCTATATAAAAATTAGAAATAATATGATCATTTTGAGCAATAAAAGTATTTGTATCGGTCAAGTATTTAGCATTAACATATTGCAACGCCGTTAAATTATTTCCATAACCTATCTGGTTTCCTCTTAAATTATAGGTTCCATCATTATTGAATGGTCCCACGTTTGGAGCTTGAACAAATGCTAACCTTGCTGCACCAGAAGCAGCAAAAGCAGCACCGTTTGCAGAACCTGTGTTTAAGCCATTGGTTTTAGCATTCGTGTAACTAAAGGTACCACCAATATTAATCCAACTATTTACTTTTTGATCTAATGTGAAACGACCTGTTTGTCTTCTAAAATCGTTATTAATAAACATTCCTTCTTGCTCTAATTGACCCGCTGATAAGAAATATTTAGTATTTTCAGTAGCACCAGAAATGCTAAGATTATGATTGAAGGCAACACCAGTTCTATAAGCATAATCATACCAATTAGTATCTACAAGATTACCATTAGCATCTTTCATAGTATAAAAACCTCTTGTAGTACCATTTGCTGGTGTTCCAAAATTAGCTAGACCTTCATTTTTAATTTCAGTAAATTCATTTGCGTTTAAAAGTGGAATTAAATTGTAAGCACTTGTAAAACTAACAGAAGAGTCAAAGTTTATAGAAACTTTACCTAGTTTTCCTTTTTTAGTTGTTATCAAAATAACACCTGCAGCTGCTCTTGAACCATATATTGCAGCAGATGAAGCATCTTTCAAAACCTCTACACTTTCAATATCAGCTTGATTAATATCTGACAATGGATTATTGGCAGCATTACTTTGATTTAAATTGTCTCCATTCCAAGAAGGAACTCCGTCAATTACAATTAAGGGGTAAGAACTCAAATTAATAGAATTTACACCTCTAATACGTATTACTGCTTGATTTCCTAATACACCGTTAGGAGAAGAAACATTTACCCCTGATGCTGCACCAGATAAAGCTTGATCAAAACTTTGAACAGCTATATCTTTAATTTTATCACCTCCAATTTTAGAAATAGCACCATTTACATCTCTTTTCTTTTGCGTTCCATATCCAACTACAACAACTTCATCTAAATCCTGAGAATCAGATTTCATCTTTACATTAATCGTATTAGAAGCACCAATAGTTACAGACGAGCTATTCATACCGATAAACGAAAACTGTAGTACTTCTCCAACTTTAGCCTTTATGGAATAGCTACCGTTAAAATCAGTCTGAACTGATCTATTAGTTCCTTTTACAATTACATTTGCGCCTGGTACAGGACCAGAAACATCTGAAACAACACCCGTTACAGTTTTCTCTTGTGCAAAAGCTAACTGCATAGATAACGCTATCAATAGCGTGTAGATCCATTTAAATTTTAATCTCATTTTTTTGTTTGGTTTAGTTAATTATTCAGCAAACATCTTAATAAATTGTTAAATAAACTATTATTAACATAAAATATTAAATTATTTAACATTAATAAAAACTAGAGTTCAGCAAATACAAGACTTAACATTAAATAGAAAAAATTATTATTCTATAAGATCTATTAATTAATGACTAAAACACAATGAAAAATTAACAATAAAAAATTAAGATCAAATAAGTTGGAATACTTCAATATAATTTGTTTGTAAAAAAATACTATTAAAAAATATAAAATTAAAACAAAACATATTAAGAGTTTTACAAAATTGAAGTTCAGATCAAATGTAAAACTTCAAATTAGATTAGGATTAGGTAAAATATTAATACAAACTAAAAATTGATTTCAAAAAAAAGGCCGTCCATTTCTGGATAGCCTTTTTAAAAGATAAGGGAATAATTAAATTAGTAGCCTTTATTCTGAATAGTATTAGAATTTGCATTTTTATCTCTTAATGGGATAAGAAAACTTGAAACCATAATAAATAATTATTGATACTCTTAACAACTTCTAAAGTATTAATAACACATCGCCAAAATTATTTATTTAACCAACAATAAGAAAAAGTATGCTAAATAAAAATACAATTACTCACAATCCGCAAAATTAAAAAAACCCGACTACATAAAGTAATCGGGTTTTTATTATTTTTGATTTTAAAGAAAAACTTATCTTGTTCCTCCTGCCCACCAAACATCTTCTGAATATACATATGATCCATCTCCAAAGGCAGCTTTTACTTTAGGATTTGTTGAAACATCTGAAGTACCATAACCAAACCTTTTTGGGAAAAATAGAGGTTTTGGATTAACTAAAGGAAGTAAGTCAGCGTTATTCATAGCTTTTAAACGTCTTACATCATTGTAAGCTTCAATACCTTCATTTTCATAAAAAGATATTTGTTTTTCCACCATAATTCTTTTTAAAAGATCATTTCCAGTTAAAACAGGAATTGTTGCAATGTAAGCATCTGCTTGTGCAGATGTAAATCTTACCACTTGTTCTTTAAGATACGCTGCTTTTATTGCAAGTTTCAAAGTATTTAATGCATTTAAATCTTGACCTAATCTCGCTTGAGCTTCTGCTTTCAAAAACAACAACTCATGGTAACTTAATAAATATATAGGATTTTTATCACTTATCAATGCTGAAATAGAATAAATTTTAACAGCATTTACTTCATTCAAGATAGAATTATTAAAAGTTTTAACCACTCCAGCTTTTTTAGTAAAATAACCATCTGCTCTAGCGTCTAATGGACCGTTTGCATTTACTCTATCATAAAAACTTTTAGATACTGCTAAGTAACTTCTATCAGTTTCAAATCTTGAATATGGATTAGGAATGAAATTACTAACCAATTTAAGCTCTTCATTCGCCGAAGCAAAAGAAGCATCTACATAATTAATAACATTAGGATAATCAGCCTTTTTTAAAGACAAACGCATTGTATATCTAGCCAACAAACCATTAGCAGCTTTTTTCCACTTTGCTGCATTTCCTGCATATATTAAATCTTGAACACCTAGACTTGGATAAGTTGTGGTTTTCTCTAAATTTGAAATACCATCGTTAAGCGTTTTAAAGATTTCCTTATAAACATCTTCTTGCTTATCTAATTTAGGCTGAAGAATTTCTTTAGGTCTTAAAGCTTCTGAATTAGGAATATCACCAAACAAATCTGTTAATACAGCTAAATTATATGCATATAAGATCTGAGCTATTCCTAATGTTGTATAATTACCAGATTCTGCACCACCTACAGAACATTTAGCGATAATACCCTTCAAAGTACTCAATTGTCTATAGCTACTATTCCAGTTATTATTATACGTAGATGCTAGTTGCGGTTGTCCGTCTCTGTTTTGTGCATCATACAATTGTCCAAAGACACCTGCATTCAATTCACTATAAACTCCAGCATAGAAAGAGTAATCTGAACCTGTTACATCAAAAGCTGTAGCAGTAATTACATCGGTAATAACTAATCTTGTTGGTACCGTTAATGGGTTGTTTTTGTTAGTATTTATTTCATCCATTTTGTCTTCTGAACAAGATTGAAATAAAAACAAACCTATAAAACCCGTTAATACAATTTTTATATTTTTCATTTTAAATATTTTATAAATTAGAATGTAAGATTTAAAGAGAATCCTATACTTTTTGCTTGAGGTATTGATAAACGCTCAAATCCACCACTGATATTATTATTTCCTTGAGATGCCTCAGGATCAATATTAGGTAATTTTGACCAAAGCAATATATTTCTAGCAAAAACACTAGTTCTTAATTCTACAGCTTCACTAAGTAATTTTGGAAATGTATATCCTAAATTTATTTCTCTTAATTTAACAAAACTAGCATCATAAACACTTGATTCGTGTATACTACTCAAACGGTTGTATAAGTTTTGTTGTCCATTAGGATTAGTTGCTCCTCCTAAGACGATATCATTTTTAGATCCATCAGCTTTAACTCCTGGATAAACATATCCTTTTTCTCTATCACCAGTAGCAACATCAACACCGTAAAGTGCCATAAGACTGTTAGAACCACTATAAATATTTCCACCATTCTTCCAATCAAAAGTAGCTCCTAAAGAAACTCTTTTATATCTAAATTGTGTAGAACCGCCTAAATTAAATTTAGGTGCAACTTCTCCAATAGCTTTAGCTTCACCAATCATTGGAAGACCATCAGTACCAACAATTACATTACCACCATTGTCTCTTTTAAAACTTTCTCCATAAATAACAGGAAATCTACTTCCAACACTAGCTCTAATCTGAGGAGTTACAAAACCACCTAAGAATATGCTCTCAACACCAGGAGCTAATTCATCAACATATGAGTCAATTTTTGAGAAATTTGCACTTAAATTCCATTCAAAATCTTTAGTTCTAACTGGACTAGCAGTCAACAAAATTTCATGAGCATCAGTATGAATTTTTCCACCATTTGTAACAAATGAAGCAGAACCTGTAGAACCCGCTAAAGGAACTGCAAAAATCTGATCCTTAACATCTTGCCTAGAATAAGTATATTCTAAACCGATACGGTTGTTAAAAAATTTAAAATCAAAACCTAATTCATAAGAACGAGTATTTTGTGCTTTTAAATTTGGATCATACAATGTTGTATTAGGAATAAATGAACTTACATCACCAATAGGATATTGTATTGGTGCTTGTCCCCAAAATCCACCACCATAAGTAGGTTTTGCATAAAAATCTTGTAAATAAGTACCTGCTTGTCCAACTTCAGCTACAGATCCCCTAAGTTTTGCAAAAGATAAAAAACTATTTTGTTTTAAACCTTCTAATTCAGTTAACACTACAGAAAGTGAAGCTGATGGGTATAAGAAATCTCTGTTACCACGTGGCATTGTCGAAACAAAATCTTCACGAATAGTTCCATTTAAAAATAAGAAGTTTCTAAAAGAAAGCTCAGTACTTCCAAAAAAACCAACATTTCTTTGCTGTGATCTGTCCTCTGATGAAGTCACAATTCTAGCATTAGAAATAGTAGCAAAACCACCAAGGTTAAAGCCTGATCCGTAATCGCTGTATCCTTTATTATTTTTATGATTATACTCGTTCCCTACAAGAACGTTAAGATTAAAATCTTCTGCAAAAACCATATTATAATTGACAGTAAATAAAGAGTTAATAACGTCAGATGTAATTCCGTACAAACTGATATTACTACTAGTACCTTTTAAATCGTGTTTACTACCAAATTCAAAAACATCTCTAAAATTAGTAGTGTAAGAATCCAAACCAATTTGATATTTAAATGTCAATTTTTTTGATCCATCTGAACTTATTGTAGGTGCATATTGAATATTTGCGTTACCGTAAAAACGATTAGTTTTTTCGCTGAATTCATTATATTTAGCAGCCCAATAAGGATTGTTAAACGCTCCAGTTCTATAATAAACTTGATCATATTGATTAGTTGCAGCTTCGAAACCGATACCTTTTATATCATAACTTCTTGGAGCTCCAAAAACACCTGCTAATACTCCATCATTAGCTGAAGGACTTTTATCAATTTTTGTTTGAACATAGTTAAAAGATGCACCTGTTTTCCAATGGTCATTCAACTTAGTCTCAATTACTCCTTTTACAGTATAACGATTCATTCCTGTACCAGGCATAAATCCATCTTGCTTAGAAGACCCAACTCCAAATGAATAATTTGTTTTTTCTGTAGACTGACCTATGTTTATAGAGTTATTTATAGTAACACCAGTTGTAAAATAATCATTTATATTATTATATGATTTTGGAGCAACCCATGGATCTAAACCAGCTTTCAAACGTTGCGGAACATAATATAAACCTGGTCTAAGTGTACCACCGTTTAAAGCATTTGGAACATTTCCTCCATAAATTGGATCATTAGGTAATTCTGAAATTTTCGGCCCCCAACTTAGAGAGTTTGTAGGCTCATATTTACCTTGTGTACCTTGAGCGTATATATTTTGAGTTTCTGGCTTTTTAGAAATAGTTTCAAAACTAACTGAGTTATTAAACGAAATAACTGGTTTTCCGTTTTTAGCTAAACCTTTTCCACTTCTAGTTGTAATAACAACAACACCATTAGAGGCTCTAATACCATAAATTGCAGCAGCAGCTTGCCCTTTTAATATAGAAATAGACTCTATATCTGCAGGATCTATATCTACTGCACGATTTGCAACATCAGCACCAGTTACACTATTACCTGTAGAATAATCTGATGTAGAAGCTACTGGCATTCCATCAATTACATACAAAGGTGTATTGTTTCCTGTAAAAGATCTAGCTCCTCTAATTACGATTTGTGAAGAAGCACCTGGCGCTCCACTTGAAGGTGTAATTTGAACTCCTGCTAATTTTCCTTGTAAAGCTCCCGCTAAACTATTATTAGAAGCCTTGTTCAAATCTGCTGCCTTAACTTCTTGCACAGCATATCCAACAGCTTTAGCACTTTTTTTAATTCCTAAAGCAGTTACAACAACTTCTTCTAAAACATTACCGGCATCTTTCATTTTAACATTCATTATAGATGCATCTATAACTTTAGTTACCGGGTCCATGCCTACAAACGAAAATAATAGTGTTTCACCAAATTTCGCTTTAATTGAAAAGTTACCAGTAAAATCAGTCTGAACTGATCTATTTGTACCTTTCACGATAACGTTTACACCAGGAATAGGTCCCGTTGCATCTGAAACAACTCCCGCAATAGTTTTCTCTTGTGCAAAAGAAAACTGCATAGACAACGCTAATAATAGCGTAAAAATCCATTTGAATTTTAATCTCATTTTAATTTATTTGAATTAGTTATGTTACAAAAATGCTAATTTTTTCTTAAATATTATAGATTCATGCTCTATGAAAAAAATATTTAACATTATTGAGATAATAACATAATTTTAATCAAAATACCTTGTCAAAAAATCAGTATTTTAGGTTTAAAAAAACATAAAATGTAAAAAAAAAATTATAAAAATTTTATGAAAACCTCAATAATGACTCAATCTGACGTTAACAATCAGTTAAAAAAATGTAAATTATACTTTTCTTATAAAGTTTAATTTTTAGGCATGTGAAAAAATTGAATAATGAAAGATTAAAATGATAATTTTTCTTCATTAAATTCCTCAAAACTTACTTTATTTGTAATAAAATACAACAATTATGCTACATCCTTATTTTTTTACCCAAAATCTTGAAGCAGGAACTGATGAAGCCGGTCGTGGCTGTCTTGCCGGACCAGTTACGGCTGCCGCAATAGTCTTACCGAATGATTTCAAAAATGAAATACTAAATGACAGTAAAAAGTTATCTGAGAAAACCAGAAGTCAATTACGCCCTTTAATAGAGCAACAAGCCCTAACGTTTGCGGTAACTCATCTCGAGCCTTTAGAAATAGACCATATAAACATATTGAATGCTTCTATAAAAGCAATGCAGGAAAGTGTATTACAATTGAATCCACAACCAGAATATGTAATTGTAGATGGCAACACTCCTTTTATCAGGAAAAAAGGATTTGTAAAAACTAACGGAAAAATATTCAGCGAATCAGAGATTAAAATATTAACTGCTATACCAAGCACTAGCATTGTCAAAGGAGATTCAAAATACATGAGTATTGCTGCTGCATCCGTTTTAGCAAAAACCTATCGTGATGAATACATGGATAAAATACATGAGGAGTACCCAATGTATAATTGGAAAAAGAATAAAGGCTACCCTACTAAAGAACATAGAGAAGCCATTAGAAAGTATGGAATAACGAAATACCACAGAATGACATTCAAGTTGCTTCCAGAGCAATTAAAATTTGAATTATGATTTTTATTTTTTTGTTGTTTTTAAACAAAAAAAAATAATTGCATTCCAATTGATTGATTGATTTTATTACACAAATTTTGCTTCAAATAACTCTTTGAAGTGTTTCAAGACTTTTTGTTTCACTTCTTCTTCATTTACTTTTTCAACACCAAGTTCTACATTTAAAGAAGTAACTGCTTTACCACGAATCCCACATGGAATAATATTATCAAAATATCCAAGATCGGCATTAACATTCAAAGCAAATCCATGCATGGTCACCCATCGTGAGGCACGGACACCCATAGCACAAATTTTCCTAGCAAACGGAGTTCCTACACCTAGCCAAACTCCAGTCTCTCCTTCGCTGCGTCCTGAAGAAATTCCGTATTCCTGAAGCGTTAAAATAATAGCTTCTTCTAAAAAACGCAAATATTTATGAATATCGGTAAAAAAGTTTTCTAAATCCAGAATAGGATAACCTACAATTTGACCAGGACCGTGATAAGTAATATCGCCACCTCTATTAATTTTATAAAAAGTAGCCCCTTTAGCAGCTAGTTGTTTCTCAGATAATAATAAATTACTTAAATCTCCACTTTTCCCTAATGTATAAACATGCGGATGTTCTACAAACAAAAAATAATTGGGTGTTGCTAAATCAAGTTCCTCTATTCTATTTCTAATTTTGAGATCGACAATTTCTTTAAAGAGCTGTTCTTGATATTCCCAAGTGGCTTTATAATCCTTATTTCCTAAATCTTGAAGTTGTATCGTTTTGTTCATTTGTGATTACAGAGAAAAATTAATCAATTTAGATTCTGTTCTTAGTCAGTGACAAATTTACAATTTATTATTTTGTTTTTTCCAAGAATCAACAATCGCTTGATAATATTGAGGAATCAATTTTTAAATAAAAAACTCACTACTAATATCTTTAATTATTTTGGATAGTAATCAAAAAGCTATGCTAATCAAAAATCCCATTACTCTAAAACAACTTCTAGTGTTGTACTTTCAGGATCTTGTAAAGAATAGGATATAAGAAACCTTAGTGAAACAGATAATTTATCATTACTTATTATTGCTGCTTTATTCGAAACGTATTTTATTTTTCTAGGAAAGTGATAATCTAAAACATAAGACTGATTCATTTTTACATCTCCAAGTTGCTTTAATAATGCTATCATTCTTGCTTGCTGTTTCTTTAATTCTTTTACATCGGTAATCGTAACGCTTCTTTTAAATACATTTCCATCAAAAGAATAACTTACTTTATAATAATGCTCCTCTGCAGACAAAGCATAATTATGTCGTAAATCATCTGCATACTCTTCCGTTTTATATAAGTCAGGAACAGCTTCGATTTTATCGAATTTACAAGAAATTACAGTTCTGAATTCTTTATCAAAAGAGTTTTTTTTGATATGTACATTCACCTCTTTGTACTGATTAAAAACTGACTTTTCATGCAAGGGTAGTTTAGAAAAATTTTCTTGATATTTTGATATATATTCTTTAAAAACATAGCTACTATCTATAAAATCATTTTCTTTAGAATAGTCTTCACCAACTAATTTCATATAACTTGATTCATCGCGCAATCCTTGAGTGGTTATTGTTCCGCTACCATCTTGATTTAAAAAAATAGTTTCAGTCATCTGACAAGCCGAAAAAAACAATATTAAAAATAAGGAGAAAAACAGTTTCAAATTTCGCATAATTTTTTTTCAAATATAGCAAAAATCTGACAATTAAAAGATTTTGATATTTGACATTTATAATTTAAAAAAGAAAAAAACATTTCAATTTTTGAAAGAGAAATAACACATTACCAATATATTTATTAGCAGCAAGCAAAATGATTTAAAAAAAACAATATTAATTTTTTTCCTATTAAAAATATCAAAAAAAAATTAATTTAAAACCAAATTTTAGTTTAATTAAAAAAGAACGAAGTTTGCAAAATATAAATAAAAAAAACCTTTTTAAATTAATTAAATGCAGAAAAAAACCTACAGAAAAATTTTACTTATAGTATTAATCACCCCATTTTTAATACTTAGTAGTTGCGACAGCGACACCAATTATGCTGCTTATGAGCCCCACTACAAAGCAACTATTGACGGATCTAAACTTCCTAAAGAAAATCGACCAATGACTATGTTTGAAGACTCAGAAAATCCTTCAAAAATGTATGACAAAAGCGATCGATGGTTTAGGGTAAATCAACCTTTACAAGTGATTCAAAAAACAAAGGATTCCGTACAAATATCTCTTTACTCTCCTGTAGGATTATCTGATGTGAAAATTTACGCAAAATTACCAAATTACGACAAACGATTTGTCATTTATCATTTTACAAACATCCCTGCTTTTCATCGTTCTTTTCATCAAATTCCTTTAGTGGCTGGGAAAAATGATTATTTATTAGAATCTGGCAAAACAGTAACTATTGATCAAATTACAGGCTTTTCATCTGGCTCAATCGAATTTTCGGTAGAATCTACGGATCCCTTATATGCTAAATTCAAAAAAATAAAATCTTCTCAATTGGTTCAATTTCACGATGGTTATCATTTGGCCGAATTAGGAAGGTTTTTGCCTATGAATCCTGTATTAGCTAAGGAAGCGATCACTATGATCATCAATTATTCTTATGCCTTGAGTCATCCCATTTACTATGATACTTTTGTAAATTTTGACAAATACAAACAAGAACAAGCAGCTGTAGCTGGAAAACCGATCAATGGCGCATTAGATTGGCATGGAAACGCTGAGGATGCTGACGGAAATTATGATTACTATTCGAAAGCTGAAATAGAGCAACAATATAAAAATTATGTTGACAATAGAAATCTGCATATAGCAATGGTTGGTGGCGATTCTGCGTTGGGAGGTGGCGCTTTAGCATCACAATGGGAATCTGGATACATAACAGGACATTGGACAGGAGAAATGTCAGTTTGGTCTCATGAATATTCTCACCATACTGGATATAGCCATAGTAGTAATTTAGCGAACAGTGGCGAAGGTGGAGGCCAACAAGAGATGTTAACCCAGTTTTACAAATACTTGATTCATATAAACGACTTACCCTTTATAGATCCAGAAATTTTGAAAAGCTGGACTAAAAAAGAATATCTAAACACAACTTATAAAAAACCAGTTTTCAAAATAAATGCCAATAATCCATTTTTGTTAAAATACAAAGGAACAGGGAAATGGAATTAAAAAATACCTACAAAATGAAAAAAATAATTTCCTATATATTCTTACTTTGTTTACTGACTAATTGTAGCAAAGACTCTTCAGAAACCGATACTCCAACGAATTATAATTATTATCAACCTACTGAAGATACTAGTATCTCGGCTACTGAAATTGGAGATGGAACTAAAAATTTGGATCCAAAAGGAATAGCGGTTTCGAACTCCAAATTATACATTTGCAACGGAGATGTTCTAGAAATATTTGATGCAGAAACTTTGGCCTACATCAAAACAATAGCCAATTATACCAAAGGTTCTACAACCATACCCTTTAGTAAACTTTCGTCGATCTCTATTGATAACGGACGAATTTACTTAGGAAGTGTAGATTCTAGACTTTTTGTGATGGATGAAAAAACAACTAACGGAATCAATACTTTAGGAAATGGTCAATGGTGGACTACTTTTGTACACGTATTTGGTGTTACAGTAAAAGACGGATTAGTCTTTGTTAAAGAAAAAGAACAATCAATTAAAGTGTTTGAAACTTCACAAATCACCGAAACTAGCAATTGGAATTTAACACCTATCGCAAAATTAAATACAACCACTGGTTTTGACGAAATCTATTCGATGGATATAAATTCAGGAAATCTAGTAGTTGCCGGTAGAAATGCAGAAGGTTATTTGTATTATCCTATCAAAGCAATTCGAAATAGCGCTGCAAATTCACCTACAACTGCTTTGGCACCAGCAAAAATAGCCCTTTCAGAAAGCCGACCTGTAGCAATCACTTTTACAACAGAATGGGCCATTGCATCAGAAAGTGTAGGGAATTCAAACCTATTGCGCTTGTATCCTATAAATGAATTCATAGGGCAAACTTACAATCCACGAGTAAATGCATCTGATATTATGGGCAATAATTCCTTTGGAACTATAATTAGCACTGCACAATACAAGGATCGTATCTTTTTATCAGACAATACCAATAAAAAAATAAGAATTATAAAACTTAATAAAGCAACGATAGCAGAACAAAAGTAAAAGACTTGATTCGCTAAAAACGAACTTTTAAATTAATTCAACTTAAATACAAATTAGGCATTCTTAGAACTGCTTAATTTGTATTTTTTTTTTGATACTTATAAACCAAAACCTTTGCTTTTAAACTTTATACTTAAAAACAAAAACTTATCTTTGCATTCTTAAAAATTAGAACACAATGGCATTATCTGAACAAGAAATCATCCGAAGAGAAAAACTTCAATCGCTACGCAACTTAGGAATCAATCCTTATCCTGCTAATCTTTTTCCTGTAAATCATACTTCGAAGCAGATAAAAGAGCAATTTGAAGACGGAAAGAAGGTTATTGTCGCTGGCCGTTTGATGAGTGTAAGAGACCAAGGAAAAGCTTGTTTTGCTGAATTGCAAGATAGTGAAGGACGCATTCAATTGTATGTGAATCGCGATGTTTTGTGTCCTGAGGAAGACAAAACCATGTACAATCAGGTTTTTAAAAAATTAACAGATCTTGGGGATTTTATAGGAATTGAAGGAGAATTGTTTACTACCAAAGTTGGTGCACAATGCATTCGTGTTGATGTTTTCACTTTCTTAAGCAAAACGTTGCGTCCGTTACCTTTACCAAAAGTAGATGAGGACGGAAAAGTACACGATGCATTTAATGACGCCGAATTGCGTTACAGAATGCGTTACGTAGATTTGACTGTAAATGAGCATGTAAAACAAACATTTATTAAGCGTACAAAATTATTTAACGCCATGCGTACCTTTTTTAATAACGCTGGATATCTTGAGGTAGAAACCCCTGTTTTACAACCTATTCCTGGTGGTGCAGCAGCACGACCATTTATTACACACCACAATTCACTTGACATTCCGTTATACATGCGTATTGCAAATGAATTGTATTTAAAAAGATTAATTGTTGGTGGTTTTGAAGGGGTTTATGAGTTTTCTAAAAATTTCCGTAACGAAGGAATGGATAGAACCCACAACCCAGAATTTACTGCCATGGAAATATATGTAGCTTACAAAGACTACAACTGGATGATGGAATTTGCCGAGGAGCTATTAGAATATTGCGCAGTGGCCGTAAACGGAACTTCGGAAGTTACTTTTGGTGAACACCAAATTAGTTTCAAAGCACCTTACGCTCGTGTGACAATGACCGATTCTATTAAACATTTTACTGGTTTTGACATTTCTGGGAAAACGGAAGCGGAACTTTTTGAGGCTGCAAGAGGAATGGGAATTGACGTTGATGCTACGATGGGTAAAGGAAAATTGATTGATGAAATTTTTGGTGCTAAATGCGAAGGAAATTATATTCAACCAACCTTTATTACTGATTACCCAAAAGAAATGTCACCATTATGCAAAGAACATAGAGATAATCCAGAATTGACAGAGCGTTTTGAATTAATGGTTTGCGGTAAGGAAGTGGCCAACGCCTATTCTGAATTGAATGATCCAATAGATCAAAGAGAACGTTTTGAAGACCAAATGCGATTAGCCGAAAAAGGTGACGATGAAGCTACGGGAATTATTGATGAAGATTTTTTAAGAGCTTTAGAATACGGAATGCCACCTACCTCTGGAATGGGAATTGGTATGGATCGTTTGATTATGTATTTGACCAATAATGCTTCTATTCAGGAAGTATTACTGTTTCCTCAGATGAGACCTGAAAAGAAACAAGTTCAGATTGAATTAGAAGACGATGAAAAATTAATTGTAGCATTACTGCAAACCAATAATAACCAAATGGAATTTGGATTATTAAAAACCAAATCAGAATTAAGCGGAAAAAAATGGGATAAAGCCATGAAAAATTTAGCTGCTCTTGGCATGACAGAAGTAGTAGTTGATGGTGATGTAAAAGCTTGCAGATTAAAAGAATAAAACTTCATTTAGAACATAAAAAAAAAGGAACTCAATTGAGTTCCTTTTTTTTTATGCAATACTTTTTCATCACATTTTAGAAAAAAACTTTTTAATCTCAATCACCACCCAAAAAATGAGTATCAGTCAATGTTTTCATGAATGAAATTAAATCTATTTTTTCTTGTTCATTTAGCGGAATTCTATTTCCATTTCCTTTAAAAATGGGATCTAAATTATCCGTTAGTATCACACCATTATCTAAATAATCTAATAGTTGTCTTAGAGTAGCAAATTGTCCAAAACTCCCGTAAGGAGCAGTAACTTCAATGTTTCTTAAAGTAGGAACACGAAAACTCATATAGTCTTTCTCGATACCAGTGACCCTCCCTCGTCCTCCTTCATTAGAATCTGTATTTAACGGGAAACCAATATTTCTAAAACTCTGATCCGTAAACAATTCTGTACTATGACAACTGTTACACTTTTCTTGAAAAACTTGATATCCACGAGCTTCAGAAACTGAAAAAGATTCATTCTCTTTTCGTTTCACTCTATCATATTTACTATTGGCAGAAATAAGTGTGTATTCGAACTGGGCAATACTTTTGTAAATCCTTTCTGGAGTAATATTTTCGTCTCCAAAAGTCTTTTTAAATAAATCTCTGTACGCTTTATCAACCTTAATTTTGTCAATAACCTCTATAATTGAAGAATTCATCTCTTCATGAGTTATTATAGGAACTATAGATTGCTTTTCTAATTGTAATTTACTTCCATCCCAATTGTAAAAATTCAGGAACGCCATATTTTGAATAGGCGGCGTGTTCCTAAGCCCTATCCTTGCAAAAATCCCCATAGCTTTAGCATTGTTATCTGCAAAAGCATTAGCTTGTATATGGCAACTCGAACACGCAATAGTATTATTAGCACTAAATCTTTTATCAGAGAATAATTTTTTACCTAATTCAACACCTAGTTTCGTCGGTCGATTTGTATAAAATGCGTTATTTAATGCAGGAAAACCAACAGGAATTTCTAAAGAAATCGTTTCATTCTCTAAAAAAATGGCCTCATAATCATCAGTATCATTACAGGAAAGACAAAAGACAATGCAACTTAAAAAGCATATTATTTTTTTCATTTTAGAAAAATTTAGTATGAATAAAATTAGAAATAGAGCCGTTCTATTTTTCAACTTTAAACGGCTCTAAAACTTATTATCTAGTTTTCTACCGCTAGAATAGAAAACATACCTTTTACATCAGTTGTGCCATTCCCACCTAAATTATCAACAAATTTCACTATTTGTAAAGCGGTATGAATATTAGGAGTAGCATTACTGCTTCCGCTTCTTCCAGTTGATAAAGTAATTACTGTAGTACCACTTAATAGTTTATTGAAATCTGCTTTGATAGTTATTTTTGGTGCATTTTTACCTACAATAGCTTTAGTTGTAAGCTTTAATGTAATATCTCTGTAAGCATCAACACCTTGAACATAAGAAGTCGCATCTACTTTATTTCCTTCTACAGTACTTCCGGTGTGAATAGACATTTGTTTATTGTCTGCCCCATAAAAACCCTCTAATTTAGTAAAGCGATATCCAGTACCCCATTCCCACATCATTTCAGTATCATTTGCACCAGCAGCAGCATAAAAACTTGGAAATTTTACTTGGTCTAAGGCATTTAAAACCTGTTTAACACCTAATCCAAATTTTATTTTAGCATACTCACCAACTGGTATATTACTCATAACATAGTTTAAAGATGCCGCTTTAGACTGATCTACAATCACCGCACCTTTATCAAGATTATTTACATTGTAAGGCACTTCTGTTCCATCTGTTTTTACAAGACGAATGTTACTTATTACATATTTCAACTCAGAAAAGCGATGCACTTGTCCTGCTCCAGATGTCTTTACAGAAGCCGTCGTAGAAGCCGCATCACCCAGAATAATTGTTGTATTATCAAATGTATTATTGAACTTTAATGCCACACTATTAGCTACCGGATTTTCATCATCATTGCTACAAGAAACAACAGCTAAAAGAATAGCTGGCATTAAAAGATATTTTTTTAAATTTTTCATTTTTATTTATTTTTAAAACTATTTGTATTTTATTCATTTTTGTAATTATTATTCAATCTTTTGACTCCTTAAACTACAAGCGGTGGAGGAACAAAAATATCTAAGTAAGGTTCAGAATGTCGAATTTCTGCGTAACCAATTTTTCTAGGAAACGCAATAAAATAAGGAGCCTTAAAAACAAAATCAGCTCTATAAACAAAAGTCAAGTCAAAGTTTTTATAAAAATTTTTAAGCTCTAAATCTTTACTTTCAGTTTGTTTTAATTCTTTTTTTAAATGGCATTTTCCATGACAATTCAATTCTGGACGATTTTTATTTTCACAAAATTCTTTTTCTATAACATCTTGATTGAGTTTGAAGCGCAAAATTACTAGTGCTTGCTGAGAGGTAATAAGCAAGAACAAAACGGACATAAATACACTAAAAAAAGATTTGATCATTTTAAAAATTAAATTTTAAAGAGGTAAAAACATTACGTCCCATTCTTGGAATATTACCCCAGTCAGCGTAAGTACTGTAATATTCATTCAATATATTTTCTGCACCAACCTGAAAAACCGTTTTTTTGTTTTTGATATTAAAAGTATAATCTGCAGAAAGATTCCAAATCATGTAATTAGGCGTTTGATCTTCTCCATATTCTGGACTGTAATTAATTTGTTCAAAATCACCATTCAATAAAGTTTGAAAACCAATTTTTTTGTATTTGTAATGAAGAGAAGTATGGTAGCTAAGTGGGCGAATAAATGGCAAGTTTTTACCTTCATCATCCTTTGCTCTCGCGTAGGTTAAAATCCCTTTCCAATGTAGATTAGGCATTATAGCAAACTCTGAATTTAAAGAGAAATTAAACAACGTAGAATGGTTTAATTGTGTATATCCTTTTACTCCAATAGATTGATAATTCATAGGACTTCCGAGGCTTAAAATTCTACCGATAATATAATTTTCGATAAAGAAATAATTTACTTTAGCTTGAATGTTTAATTTTTTATTTTTAAAACCTGCGCTAGCATTACCTTCATACGATATTTCATTTTTCAAATCAGGATTTCCTATATAATCATAGCGATCAAAACTATTGTAAATATAATAGCCATACCCTTCAGAAATTGATGGAGCCCGTTCTCCATAGCCCGTTCCTACTGAAAAATTAAAATTAGCAACGCTAAGTTGATAGCTGGTATGCAAACTGGGAAGTATTCTAGTTTTTTCTTGAGATGCTCCTGGATGAAAAATCCAATTAAATTCGACATACTTAGAATAATTATAATTCAACCCTAAAGAACCTCCAAAATTCAGTTGACTTTTTTCGGAGAACTCCCATGAATTATTCATTGCTATTCCTGTAAAAGCGGTAGTTACAGAAGGCCAACTATAAGCAAACATAGTTCTATTGTTGCGGTCTTGCGGATACATTCGCATTTCTGCAATAGATAAATTATTATAGGCATTCAGTTGAATTTCAGATGAGAAACGATCCTTTTTAAGATTAGCCTTAGACAATAAACCATAAGTTGTGCTCCAACCTGGCATGTCCATATGAACAAGATTTTCTGGTCTTGTAGTATCATCCATATAATGCTCTATAGCGTTAAAATAGATTTTAGTATCTATAACTCGTATTAATCCTTTTTCAAACAATTGTTTGTAAGAAACTGAAGTAATTAATGCTCTAGAAAGCCATAAATCCATTGGTAATGCAGGAAAACCAACGTCTTTTGCCTCATCAAAAATAGCTTCAGCTCTAACCGATGACAACGCACTGGTTTTAAATGCTAATCCCAATGAAGTATTGAATTTATGGTATTGAGAATGTTTAACTTCATTGTCATTTCCATCTTGGTAATTACCCGCATCACGGTAGGATATACTTGCGTCAAAGACCAATTTTTCTCTAGAATACGATACGTTTCCTAGATTAAAAAATTGTTTATTGTTAAATTCAAAACCGGTTTGATAGGCTCCGTTCCATTTCTTTTCAAGACCAAAAGAGGTGCTTTTTCTCTTTAGATCAATGCTTCCTGCTATAGTTGCGCCGTGTAAGCTACCTTCTTGACCTGATTTTATATCAATACTAGAAAGCGTATTGCTTTCTAAATACGACGTAACAGGATCCATCTTATCGGTACAAGCACCAAAAATATGCATGCCATCAATAGTTACAACAGAACGCTCCGTACTCATATTATTTAATAAAGGTTCCCAGGCATAAGCACCTCTTTTTATAAAACTAATACTGCTAGAAGAAGCTAAAAAATCATCAACAGAAACTGCCATTTTCATTGCTGTTTCTATTTTCTTTTTGGTAGCTGAAATTAATTTTACTTCTTTAAGAACAATGATAGTATCTTTTTTTATTGGTGTATTTTGTGCAGTAACAACTACTTGAAAAAACAGCAAAACTATTGTTAGTAATCGCATTACAATTAGAATAAGATATTAATAAAAAGATCACTTTTTGCTCCTTCAATTCCTGGCGTAAATTCATTGGAAACTTGCGTTCCTTTGATGGTTTTTCCGTTTTGATCTAACATTATAAAATTCAATGTCCAATTGCCCGTCATAGTATAATTGACAATTCCATAATACAAACCATCTTCTTGCTGAACTAAATTTTTATTATTAATAGAAGAGTGATTCCCCATGGAAGGTTCTGGCATTCTTGGATCTAATAGTAAGCTATAACCTTTTACTTGAGAATATAAAAACTGTGATGGGTCAGGAAAAACTCCCGGAGAATTTAAAGGCGGATCGTATTGATAAATTCCTGCAACTAATTTATTTTCTGCAATTTTTGGTTTTTGAGGCCACAGTAAAGCGATAACATATTCTTTTCCATCCTTTCCTTTAAATGTTGTCATATTCAGATTTTTATTAGGCTGTGCTTTTATAACAACATCTGGCGCAACAGTGTAAGACTCATTATTTACTGTAAAATCTATGTATATTTTCCATTTTATACTAGCATCACTCTCTTCTAAAAAAACAGAATATCCCAAATAATATTCTTCGTTGGGCTTGTATTTTAGTTGATACTCATGGGGACAAGAGGATTTTTCAGAATTTAAAGCAGTTTTAATAGGTAAAAATTTCACTGCTGTTTTTTTTATAAATTGATTGGTTTGAGTATCTAAAATCTTAACACGAATTTCGTTATAGCCTTTGTAAAAAGTTCCATTTAATGATTCGATACTTACTATATAAGCACCAACATTAGACACAGACACTTCTTTAAACTCATAATATTCAGTAACATCAGTACTTATTTCGGCTTCGTAATCTGTTTTATTTAAAGTACACGAATGAGTAACTGCAATTAAAATTGCAATTACATAAAATTGAAAGGATTTCATTATTTATTAATTTCAGCTAAGCATCTTAATATCATAGCAAACGATGTAGCAGAATTATTTGTTATTTACATTTCTGTATAAAAACTAATAAAACAGTACATACCTGTAGCATTACTGTTTATAATGAGAATCTATAAAAATTCTATTATATCAATATCGCAACAAATACTAGAAAATCAATGAGACTTAAGATTAAGAATAATTGTATTTTGTAAACCATAAAGGTCATAGTTCTCTAATAAACCTATTATATAGAGAGGCATTCTACAAAATTAAGGTTAAGTACAAAAAGAAGTACTAAACCCAATTTTATTGAATTTTAGAAGAAACTATTCCAAAAATTAAATAAAGAGAGGTGGTCTAAAAACACGATTAGCCAAAGAGAATGTGTAGATTATTTTATTAGAAATAAAATTCTTTTTGATAAAGTTTTTATAAAAAACAAAAGGGGTATTATATGGAATTTCGTTACAAAAAAGGATGTTATTTTCAAAAGAGAAAAAAATATGTTTTTCTTTTCCTTTTTCTGATTCAGAAGCCTTGGCAAGCTCCTTCATTAAGTGGCACTTTCCGTTACAATGCATCATGGGCTTGTCCTTATTGATACAAAGTACTTTTGAGATATAATCATAGTTTACCACATACTCTAAAACCGGAAGAATTGGCTTTATAAGCAGGATTAATACCACTATGAATATGATTTTTCTCACGATGCGAAATTACAAAATTATGATATGAAAATTTGTTTTAAATAGAATAATTTCAGAAATAAATTATTCTATTTAAAACAAATACTTAGCACAAATTAAGCGAACTGTAATTCTGGAATAACAATCTTAATTAACTCTTGTTTATAGGACTCAAATTGATTTAAAATCTCCTTTTTAGTTTTTTGAAAAAAAGAATTCCCTGAAAATAAATCTTCATAATAACCAATTCCGATAATTAAATTATTTTTAAAGGCATTCCATTTTTTTATTTGTGCAGCAGTAATTTCATCAGAAACAGATTCGATTTCATTTTGTAAATAATCCAAATACATTTTCAATTCTTTTACAAACAGATTAGGACGATCTGTTGTGTTTAATACAGATACTTTACCGTAAATATGTTGCATCATTTGAGACAGTGAAACTTCATGATCAAAATAGGCCATATTAGGTCCAGGACAAATAATGACACCTTGTGCTTGACCTTTTATTTTAATATCATTTTCAAGATAAGAAGCATTAGCTAAACCCACGCAAAGACAAGCTTTCTCGGTAATATTATTTTTCTTTTTTTCAAAAATTTCTGCAGATAGCGTTTCTTTTTGTAATTCTAGCTCGTCTAATTTTAGATCTTGGTATTTTTTTGAAGAGGTACAAATCCCTTTTGCATCATATTCTTTGCTAAGTGCTAAAAAACGTTTTGGACAGGAACTCCCAGCCTTATTTTCATTAATTCTTTTTTGTTTTAATAATTCGTTGGTAGTTCCTCGTAACGTATTAAAAGGGATTCCTAATGGTGAAATATGACTTAAATATAAGTCTTCCTCTTTAGCTCCTGCCAACAATGCTCTTGTATGTTTATCTACTGAGGTTGCTTCTGGAACTAGCAAAAACGGTGAACCCCAACCAACAGAATCTACTTTGTAATGTTCTAAAAGGAAATCATGCTCCTCAGCAGTTCCCACTCCTCCTTGTACTGTTATTTTTAAATCTAAAGGCTCTTGAGGTATGTGCATCTCCTTTTGACCCAAAGCCTTAACCATTAACTCATGCGCTGACTGAATTAATTGTTCCTTTTTTTGTTTAAATTCTTCTAAAATAGGCCCCAAAAGATACCCTTCTGTAGCAAACGCATGTCCGCCGCAGTTTAGTCCTGATTCTATTCGATATTCGGAAACCCAAAGTCCTTTTTTGGCTAAAAAATTACCTTGAATCATAGCCGAACGAAAATCACTTACTTTCAGTGTAATTTTCTTTTTTAATTTGTCATTTAAATCAGGGAAGAAAGCAGAAAAATTTTCAAAATAACTGTATAATCTCGGATTCATACCAGCAGATAAAACAACTGATGATTCTAAAGTACTATTAGCAAAACCTCGAAGTGCTGCATGTGCATCATTAAAAATAATAGGCAATTGTTCCTCCTTTATAAAATTGTCTTTATCCAATTTTGTCATGATATTTACATCGATATCGCCAGGAGTTAAATGTTCTTCAAGATAGTTTTTGATTGTTTCTTTTAACGCTAATCCATCATCCATCATGTTTTGCAAACCAGCTTTAATACCTGATTTATCGGATAACATTGTGATGTAATTTTCTAATGCTGTTTTACTTTCAGAAAGTTCTGTTTTAAAATTTTCGAATTTTTCCTTAACAATTTTATCTACTAAGTTTAAATAAGAGGTGATACGTTCTGCGCGATAATCATGAATTTTTTGAGTTATTTCTTGATAAGGCAGATCAAATTTTGCGCTGTAAAAAGCATTCATTTTTTCGATAAGTTCATCATCCATAATCGAAATAACAGACGATATGCCATACTTTCCCACTCGTATTGGACTATCAATTGTATAGGCTAGCCCCATAACTGGAATATGAAAAGTATGAAGTGGTTTAAGTGTTGTCATATAAAATAATTTATTAGATAGACGACAAAATTCGAAAAAGAAAATTTAAAAAAAACTGATAAATATCATACCTTTTTGTCCTTTATTAAAATACCTTAGCACTTCGAACTGTTTTATAGCACTTTAGCTTAAAGTATTTATTTTTATTAAACTGTTTATTACTAATATTCTGATTTTATTAGATAACTTTATACCAATCCGATTTGTAATATATATTGATAAATAATAGAGCCGAAATAAAACATTTCTAAATTTTGATTACATTATGCAAATAGACATAGACTTACTATTCTCTTGGGGCGCTGTAGCCAAAAAGTACAAAAAAAATGAAGTCGTTTTTAATGAAAGTGAAGAAGCTCATTTTTATTACCAAATAATTGATGGTAGCGTAAGAATGTATAACTCTAATGATGAAGGAAAAGAATTTACACAAGGACTTTTTAGCAAAGGAGAAAGTTTTGGAGAACCTCCTTTATTTATTGATCAATTATATCCTTCAAAAGCAGTTTGCCTACACGATGCTACGATCATAAAATTATGCAAGGAAAAATTTCTAAAAATCTTAGATGAATATCCTATTATACTGAAATCATTTCTGATTTTACTCGCCAGAAAAACCCACTCAAAATCTATTACTTCTAAAGAAATAATTAATCAAACTCCTGAATTTAGAATTATTGCTTTTTTAGAAAAACACAAGAGAAAATCCGAATGTTGTGCGTCTGACAAAAAAATCATTCCTTATACCCGTCAGGAAATTGCGAACTTTACAGGCTTACGTGTGGAGACAGTAATTCGGGTTTTTTCAAAATTAAATGACTGCAAAAAAGTAGAAATCATAAATCACAAAATATACTTTTAAAAATGAAACTTAATATAAAATTTTGGCTTAAATTCTCACTCATAAATCTTTGCATAGTAGCATCATTAGGCGTTTTGATGCGTTATAAAATAGGATTTGAATTTCCTTATTTCAATCAGAAAAACATACTGCATTCCCATTCTCATTTTGCCTTTGCCGGATGGATTACTCATACACTAATGACCTTAATGGTCTATTATCTTCAAGATAAAATTGGCGTTCTCGATACAAATAAATATAAAAAAATAATCATTGCAAATCTCATTTGTTCGTACGGAATGCTAGTCTTTTTTATCATTCAAGGCTACGGAATGTTTTCTATATTTTTCTCTACCGCCTCAATCCTAGTTTCCTATGTTTTTGGATATTACTACTTCAAAGATTTAAAAAAAATAGATACTGATTTAGCTGCCATAAATTGGTTTAGAGCAGCAGTCATTTTTAATATTATTTCCTCTTTTGGAACTTTTTATTTAGCCTACATGATGGCTAGTAAAAATGTAATACAAGACTTGTATTTATCTTCAATTTATTATTTTTTACATTTTCAGTATAACGGTTGGTTTTTCTTTGGCTGCATTGGGTTATTATTTGGGTTTTTAAACCTAAAAAAATCAGATCATTCCTTTTTTGAAATTTCCTTTAAATTATTTGCTTTTGCTTGTATTCCGGCCTATTTTTTATCAATCCTTTGGCTAAAAGTTCCCGTATGGATTTACATTATAACAGCATTCGCAGCTACAATACAAGTTTTTGCTTGGTTTAAATTATTATTTATTTTAATTAAAACTCAAAAAGAATTCATTAATAATTTTGCTCCTTTATTGCGCCACATTTTATGTTTTGTTGCCTTAGCGTTAAGCATTAAATTCATTTTACAATTAGGTTCAACTATTCCAGTTTTAAGTCAAATGGCCTTTGGTTTCAGACCCATCGTAATTGCATATTTACACTTAGTTTTACTAGCCGTAATTTCATTGTTCTTGCTGTTTTACATATATGCCAAACATTTTATTATTTTGAATAGCAAAATAAAGATAGGCCTTATTATTTTTTCTTTAGGCGTGTTTTTCAATGAGCTAGTTTTGGCTGTACAAGGTATCGCCTCGTTCAGTTACACAATGATTCCCTATGTCAATGAGATTTTATTTGGTGTAGCACTACTTTTGCTTTTAGGAATTGGTTTAACTGCTTATTATTCATTTAAACAGACTAAAATTAATCCTGCCTTATGATTGCAATCATAAATTAAAAAATGGATAATGAAGTACTTTGAGGTACAAAACCTAAGTAATATTAATTATGAAAAAACCAATTTTATTATTAGTTGCCACCTCTTTACTAACTTTTTTTGGATGCAAAGAAAGTAATGAAAAAGTAAGTGAAAAAGCTACTCCTGAAAGTGAAGTTCCTGCTGTAGGACAATCTGCAGTAAACGATGAAATTTCAAGTCCTAACATTGTTCAAACAGCGTCAAAGAGTAAAGACCACACGACATTAGTAGCAGCTGTAAAAGCCGCTGGATTAGTAGATGTGTTAAGTAATGCGGGACCATTTACCGTTTTTGCACCTACCAATGCTGCTTTTGAAAAACTACCAAAAGGTACTGTTGAAGGCTTATTAAAACCTGAAAAAAAGGATGATTTAAAAAATATTTTAGAATATCACACCTATGTTGGTAATTTAAAAACCGATTATATGCAAGATGGTCAGGAATATGAAGAAGTAAATGGTGGAAAAATAAAAATAACAAAAGTGGGTGATAAAGTTTTTGTTAATGGTTCTGAAATCATTGCCTCTATTACAACTGCAAATGGAATGATTCATGTCATAAATGATGTTTTATTGCCTAAATAAAATTATTAATTCAAATGCCAATTAAAAAAGAGCAAAGTAAATTATTTTGCGCTTTTTTTTTAAGTCATTACTTTAAAAAAAAGTAGTAGCTATAATTTTAAAATCATTAATAGTATTAAAGATAAATAAAAACGATTATTCGATTGTTTTGTACATCATAGCCATTGCAATATTGGCTGCTCTTTTCTTTACTTCGCTAGCTTTTTCCCCAACAAATAACTCATCAACAGTTTGATCAAATAAAAGATTCCAGTGTAAGATATGCGATTCATTCATCTTACTTTTTTGATGTAATTCTTTATGCTTGACAATAGGATTACCGGTGTAATTGCCATTACAAAATAAAATATTATCCCAAAAATCATACATTTTAGACAAGTGATCTTCCCAGTTTACATGGGCAACTTCAGTAAAAAAATAGCCTATTTTGGCATCTTTTTTTACTTTATCATAAAAAGTATTCACCAGCTTAATTATATCATTTCTATTTCTAATAGTTGATTTCATTTTGATGATTTTTGAGTTGAAAATTCACTAAAAGCTTAACATAAATAATAGTTTATAATCTTGTTTATTATTTAATATTCAAATTAATAATATCATTCCTCTAAAAGGCTTTATGTAGACCTTACAAATCTTTATTTTTAAATTTAACGAGAGAGATCAAAAAGGGAACAATAATCCAGGTACACAGCAACAAAAAAGAAATTAATAAACCAACAGAAGTTCCAAAAAAATCTTTAAAAATTGCTCCAGTATAACCCATCATGGCCGAGACATCTAAATGTAATAAAATTTGTATTCTTGCTAAATCTATGGGGCTAAATGCAGTGACAATTATCATTGCTTTCTCTATTGGATAATCAGACAATTGAAATAAAAGGAACAGTACTAAACCATCAAAAAGCAAAGCAAAATACAACCATGCCATAATTGCAATCCCAATTCCTTTTGCCTTATCTCGTGTAAGAATAGAACTTAGAAATGCCAAAGCAACAAAAACCAATGTGATGAGCGAACCAATAATTAGCATCATTAATCCAACACTATCCGGTGCATTTATCAAAAGAGGAATTCCGGCTCCTACAAAAAAAGCTAAAACCATAGACAAAGACAGCCCTAAAAAAAGACTCAGCCAAATTTTCTTTCTTTTAATTGGTTGACTTAATAATAGCTCAATAAACTCTGAACTATTGTACAAATAAATAGTTGCAAAAAGAATAGAAACCAATGGAACCGTAAATAAGATAATATTTAAAATAGTCAATAATCCTTTTGCTGAATTATCTTCTAATCCAAAAGAACTCCAAGAAAGAACAGCTAGAATTAAAGTATAAGCGACAATAATCTTATTTTTAAGAATATCTAGAAAAATAATTTTAATGATTCTGTTCATTGCGTTTATTTTTTAAAATTTTGGCAATAGCCTTTGAAATTTTTTGTTCGTTTGTTGCTTGGAGTAAATCAGCAATGGTTTGGTGAAAATGTACAGCACCATCTTGCATATATATAATCTGCGTTATCAGATCATCTAATTCACTCAAAAGATGAGAAGTGATCAAGATTAGTTTTCCTTTTTCTTTTTCTTTTATAATCTTTTCTTTCAAAATTTCTGAAGCCAAAGGATCAAGTCCAGCTGTAGGTTCATCTAGAATTAGCACTTCGGGATCAAATAAGAAAGCTAATGTTGCACTTACTTTTTGAGTAGTTCCGCCAGATAAAGTTCGCATTTGCTTGTCAACAATCTTTTCGAGTTCAAAAGCTTTTATTAAGTCTTCGTCTAAAACTTGATTGGAGTTCCTAATATTTTTTATCATTTCTATAATCTGTCCCACAGTCATATAATCAGGATAACGACCAATTTGAGGCATATAACCAATATTTTCTCTGTACTTAAATTCTTTTAAAATTGATTTTTGATCCAGCAGAATATCTCCTTTTGTGGGAATCACCATTCCTAGAATTGTTTTGATTAAAGTAGTTTTTCCACAACCATTAGGTCCAATCAGAGCAATACATTCTCCTTTTTGAAAACGAAGATTTATGTTATTTAAAACTTCTAATTTCCCGAAATTTTTATATATATTTTTTATTTCAATCATAATGGTAAAGAATGCATTAATGGAGAATTATCAACAAAATTATCCGGTGTAATACTTGGTAAAACTTTTTCTGATTTATCGAGAAGAGTAATCATAAAACTCCGAAATAAGAGCATTGCAGCAGGATTTTTTTCGACTAGAACGGCAAATAAACTTAATGGATGATAGGGAACATCTCCTACTCCATCTTTATTTAAATCATAGCCTTCATATTTATCCCAATAGTTGGTATTAAACTTGTTTAAAACCAAACTTCCGTTGGTTCCCATATCAAAAGTATTGGCGATGAAATTATTATTCACAATTTCATTATCCATACAACTTGCCTGAATTTTCATAGCCCAACCATTGGCCTGAAATACATTTTTTTCAATTAAAATTCTATTAGTTCCTTCCATGTGAATTCCAGAAGTATTTCTAGAAAATTTATTACCAATAATCTGACTGTCCGAAATTTCTTTTAGGAACAAACCGTAGGCACTATCTCCCCAATTTTCTTCAAAATAATTATTAAACATCTTGACATTCTTGGTGAACATCACCGAAACTCCAGCACCATTATTCTTAAAAACGTTTGTAATATAAGCATCATCGTTTGAGAACATAAAATGCAAACCATATCTAATATTCTTGCTTGAAATATTTCTCCATATCACAGAATTCGTCACAAATTCAAAGTAAATCCCATCTCTGTGACCAGATATTTTATTAGCAATAATCTGAAGGTTATCACTTTTCCAACAATGAATTCCGTTGCCTATTTCTTGTTCCTCTTTTCCATAGGCAATAATTGTATTGTTCTTTATAAGACAGTTTCTTCCATTTTGAATATAGATTCCAAAGAAATTATCATCTAAAATATTATTCTGTATTATGACATTTTTTTTGTTGTAAACTTTTATACCACAAGGATCTTCTAATGTAGCATGTCCGGATCTAATGACTTTAAAACCATCTACAACAACACTATCCGCTTTTACAGAAAGAACTTCATATTTTTTTTGACCGTCAAGAATAGGAAAGTCTTTACCAATAAAAACAACTTTCTTATCGATAATAATATTACCCTCTTTATAAGTTCCTTTATGAACAATAATAGTATCTCCTATTTTAGCTAAATAAATTGCCTTTTTTATGGATTTTATAGATTTTTTAGGACCTACATCAATTATATGCGCGTGCAGGAATGAAGAAAACAAGAGCATTATGAACAATATTTTTTTCATTATTTTTTTTAGATTAAGCAATTCCAGCATAAATAATTTAGCGCTACATAGGTATTTAAAAGCATCTGAAATTATAAAATTTCTACTTAAAAAAAATTATAGTCTAATAAAAATAAAGGAATTGAAAAACAAATTTTAAGTTTGTAATGCTACAAAAAAATAAGGATTTATTTTGTGAATACAGTATCCCAATTCATGGGTTCAGCTTCAAACTTAAGCTGAAATTCTTTAGCTACTGTAGCATCAGAAAAAGCAATAACTCCACCTCGCATTGGGCTTAAAATGTCTGTCCCCGAAATAAAATGAGCACTTTCTGCCGCTATTAATACATTATTCTGGTTGTAATCATTAACAAAATAAGAAGCCACTTTGGTATCCGAATTTTCTTTACCGTACTTTATCATGCACATAATGTCGTCAAACTTGTAAGTTCTTCCTTTTACCGTAATTACTTCTGCTCCATATTTACCATCGGCAATACTCATTTTGCAAAAATCACAAGAATCTATATTTAATTTAATAGGAGTTGGCTCTGTTTTAGCACAAGAAAGGAATGATAAGGAGAAAGCAAATAATAAGACGGCAGTTACTTTAGATTTAGAAAATCGTTTTAACATATTAGACTCTTTAAGCACAAGAATAAATAAAAGCACTCCTGAAGCAATCAACATCCAACCTCCAATATCCGGAATCGAATACGCTCCAAAATTCAACAATTGCTTATATCCTAACATCGGCGGTTGATAAGACATTCCTGGTACTCTAATGGCTGCATTGGGATCTAAATTATGTCCGTATTCATAGTTCCATCTGTAAAAATCTACTGCGGCCAAAACTCCAAAAACAATTAAAGAAATAAATAAAGCATATAATCCTTTTTTCTTTGCAATCAGTGCAACTACTAAAGCACTTAGTGCAAAAAGACCAAAGATATAAGGTAGAATTGTAAACTCTATAAAATCTTCTTTATGCAAGGTTTTCATGCCGATATAATGGTTAAGCCCATTGATAATATCAACATCTCCAGCAATTTTATTCGCATGTAATTTAAGAACTAATCCCTCTGGATATTGTGGAGCAGAAAGTTCGATTCTCCACATTGGAACAAAAATAGAAGATAGCAATAGTACCATCACTACCAAAAGCATAACTTTTGAAAGTATTGTAATTTTTGAATTATTCATATTTTTTATTATTAAAAAGGGAACAAACTATTTATTTGTTCCCTTTTGAATTTCAAGTACTATTATTTAGCTGGCATATTAGTTCCCAGACTAAAAGTGAGAGGAACGGTACTTCCTACTGGAGATACCCTAACATAACCTTGCATTTCTTGGTGTAGCGCACTACAAAAATCAGTACAATAGAATGGATAAATTCCAACTTTTTTAGGCAACCATTTTAGAGTTGCAGTTTCTCCAGGCATGATTAAAAGTTCTGCATTATCTGCCCCTTTTATAGCGAAACCATGAGGTACATCCCAGTCTTGTTCTAAGTTAGTCACATGAAAATAAACCTCATCACCAACTTTTATTCCCTCAATATTATCAGAAGCAAAGTGAGAACGGATAGAAGTCATATATACATCAATTCTATTTCCTTTTCTAACTACTTTAGCTTCTTTCTCTCCTTTAGTAACAAAAGGATTGTGATTTTCTTCAATTTTGTAGAACTTTAGCTGGCCATTGTTTCTAATTAAATCTGCTGGTGCTGCTTGCGCATAATGTGGCTCACCTATAGTTGGATAATCTAATAATAATTTCATTTTATCACCACTAATATCGAACAACTGTGCACTTTGCGCCAATTCTGGGCCAGTAGGTAAGTAACGATCTTTGGTAATTTTATTATATACAACCATATATTTACCAAATGGTTTTCTACTATCACCACCTGGAATCATTAAGTGTCCTGGTGAATAATAAGTTGGATGTCTATCTAAAATTTTCAAGGTTTTAATATCCCATTTTACCACTTCTGAAGAAACAAAGAAAGTAGTGTAAGCGTTACCTCTTCCGTCAAATTCAGTGTGTAATGGTCCTAATCCTGGTTTTTTAACTTCACCATGCAAAGCTGCTTCGTATTTTATAACTGGAATACCATCGTAATTACCGTCAAATTGTTTGTTAGCAATTGCTTTTACCATTTTGTCAAAACTAAAAACAGGAATCAAAGCGGCTAATTTTCCACTACCAACAATGAATTCACCTGTAGGATCAACATCACAACCATGAGGAGATTTAGGACATGGAATCATGTAGCAAATATCTTTTAAAGCTTTAGAATCAAGTACTAGAACTTCATTTCTCATTTCTGATTTGGCAGAATGTGTTTTCTCATCCCAAGTATTATGAACATATTTTGCCGCTATTTTTTTCCCTTTACCTGCTTTGATATACTCTTCAGCTTTTTTCCAGTTAACAGCCATGATAAAATCTTTATCTTTCTGAGAAGCATTCACTTCAAGTAAAGTATTAGCTTGTTCTGTATTGTAACAAGAAAAGAAAAACCATCCGTGAGACTTCCCTTTTCCAGCATGACTTAAATCCCAATTGACACCAGGAGTTTCAATCTGGAAAGCGATATCCATCTGACCTTCTTTACCAACTTTTACAAAACTCAAATACCCTTTGAAGTTTTCTTTATAGGTATTAATAGGTACGTCTCCATTAGAATTATCCGGCGGAACGCTAAAACGAGTTCCTGCAACAACATATTCTGTGTTTTCGGTAATAAAAGGAGAGGAGTGATTTCCTGCACTATTAGGCAATTCAATAATCTCTACAGTTTTGAATGTTTTCAAATCCACACGAGCTATTCTAGGCGTATTATTGGCATTGGCAAAAATCCAACGACCATCAACTTCACCATTGGTCTGTGACATGTCTAAATGGTGTTGGTCGTCCCAAGGCACAAATCCATGAGAAGTATTCAGCATGGGCTTTGATTCTTCACTATATCCATATCCGCTTTGAGGATCTACAGAAAAAATAGGAACCACTCTTAATAAACGAGCACTTGGCAAAGCGTAAACACTCATTTGTCCGCTAAATCCTCCTGAAACAAAATTATAAAACTCATCGTATTTACCAGGGGCAACATACACTTTTTGAGCAGCATCACCACTTACCGCATCGGCTGTGTCTTTAGGTCTACAAGAACCAAAAAACGCACTCGCGAACACAACAGCAAGACTGGTTTTTACAAAAATATTTTTCATACTTTTTTATTTATTATTTTTTGAATTATTTTACTCCGTCGTTTTTACGCATAAATTCAAGTAAGTTTCTTGCATCAGTATCAGACAAGGCTTGATTTGGCATTCTAACCAAACAAAGCTCTAGTTGTGCTTGAAGTTCTGGATCTTTATCAATCATTGGGTCTGGATTTGTGATAAAGTTCATTATCCATTCTGGTTTTTGACGTGTTGTAACCCCTTTCCATCCTGGACCTACTAATTTTTCATCCGTTAATTTATGACAAGAAGAACATTTTACAGATTGAATTTTCTCTCCTTCGGCAGCCATAGCAACATCTAGTTTGGCTCCTAAGTCTACTGATGTGTGTTTCCCTATTCCTCTATTTGGATCATAAGTTGCGGCATCAGTAGTAGAGGTCGCTGACCCGTCAGTTGGAGCAGCAGTATCTTTTGAGAAATCATCGGTGGTTTTCATTTTATCGCCACATGAAGTTAACATTAAGAATGCAACTACAAAAAAAGTTAATTTGTACATAAAATTGTTTTTAGAATTGTTTAACAAATTTGCGAATATTATTATTTAATTATTATGACTTGAATCATACTTATAAGGATATATTCGCTTTTTTTAACTTATAGTTAAGAAATCAAACGATAAACTTTTGTTAATGATTAAACTTTAAAACATCATAATTGTCTTATCTCTATAACTCTTAAATTATTAAAATGAAAAAATTAATTATTGCTGCATTATTAGTTGTTGGTATGACAACCTATGCTCAAAACAAGAAAGATGGCTCAGAAAGAACAAAAATGGAACGATTGACACCACAAGAGCGTCAAGAAAAACAATTGAAAAAAATGACTGCTGAATTAAGTTTAAATGCCAAACAGCAGGAACAAGTCAATCAACTTTTAACCGATCAGAAACTGAAAAGAGAAAAGATGATGGATATAAATAAGACATCAAAAGAAGAAATGAAAATGAAGCATGAAGCAAAAAAAAGTGAGATGCAACAAGAGAGAAAAATTCTAGAAGATAAAATGAAAGTTATTTTAACTCCTGAGCAATTTACTACTTGGAAAACAAACCAAGAAAAAAATAGAGAAAAAGTAGCAAACAGAATGAAAGAAAGAAGTAATAAAAGAACTGAAATAGAAAACTAAAAAAAAAGCTTCGGACAATCCGAAGCTTTTTTTTTAAAATAATAAATATTATAATGTTTGAGCCACTTTATTAATGGCTGCTATCGTAAAATCTAAATCTTCGTAGGAAAGAGCATCGGTAATAAACCAAGTCTCGTATGCTGATGGAGCAATATATACTCCCTCATTCAGTAATCCATGAAAAAACTTTTTAAACGTTTCATTATCTCCTTTAGCTGCAGATTTAAAATCAGTTACCGGATTACTATCAAAATGAACTGAAATCATAGATCCAATTCTATTGATCGTAAAAACAATATTATGAGCTTTTAAAACTCTATCAATACCTGCATGCAAATAAGCTGTTTTCTCTTCTAATCTTTTAAAAATAGTAGGATCAGAATCTAATGCTTGAAGCATAGCCAATCCTGCAGCCATAGCCAATGGATTCCCTGACAAAGTTCCTGCTTGATACACGGGACCTAGTGGAGCTAAATAATTCATAATTTCTTCTCGAGCTGCAAAAGCTCCGACCGGTAAACCTCCACCAATAACTTTTCCGAAGCAAACAATATCTGCTTTAATATTTAAAAGTTCTTGAACACCACCTCTCGCTAGACGAAAACCAGTCATAACCTCATCAAAGATCAAAAGAATACCGTTATCAGTACACATTTGGCGTAAGCCTTCTAAAAAACCTTTATTAGGAGGAATACAACCCATATTTCCGGCAACAGGTTCTACAATTATTGCAGCAATTTCATTCTTATTAGCTTCAATTAGAGCGGCTACATTATCTAAATCGTTGTAAGTTGCTAATAATGTATCTTTTGCAGTACCAGCAGTAACTCCTGGACTATTGGGCGAACCAAATGTAATAGCCCCACTTCCAGCCTGAATCAAAAAGGAGTCAGAATGACCGTGATAACAACCTGCAAACTTAATTATTTTATCTTTTTTTGTAAAACCACGGGCTAACCTAACAGCACTCATACAAGCTTCTGTACCTGAATTAACGAATCTTATTTTATCAATATTCGGTACCATTGCAACAGCTAAAGCAGCTATCTGTGTTTCTAACTCGGTTGGCATCCCGAAAGAAGTTCCTAATTTTGCTTTTTCAATTACTGCATTTACTACTGGTTCATAAGCATGACCTAAAACCATAGGACCCCAAGAATTGATGTAGTCTATTAAACGATTTCCATCTTCATCATACATATAGGCTCCTTTTGCACTCTTTACAAAAATGGGAGTTCCTCCTACTGCTTTAAACGCTCTAACTGGAGAATTTACTCCTCCTGGTATTACTTTTTCTGCTTCAGCAAATAGCTGACTACTTCTTTTATATAACATGTGCTAAATTATAAATTGTTGTTGTTCTAAATTATTTAACTACTAATTTCTGACCGATAGAAAGAGTATTGTCTGATAAATTATTTTTTTGTTTTAAATCTTCAACTTTTAATTCGAATTTTTTTGAAATAGAATAAAGTGTATCTCCTTTTTGAACAATATAAGAATCTAAACCATTAGTAGCAACAGTCCTTGTTTCTACAGTCAGTTCTTTTACTAACTGTTTTTCATTAGACACAAAATTAGGATCTAAAACCATACTATCATATTCGTGCAAACTATATCGATCAATATACGATATTAGCTTATCTGGATATTTAGGATCTGTAGCGTAACCTGCAGCCCTTAACCCTTTTGCCCAAGCTTTATAATCCCCTTTTGAAAGTGTAAATAGTTTAGCATATCTGCTTCTACCGGTTAAAAACAATGCATGATCCCTAAAAGATTCTGAAGGATTATCATACTTTCTAAAACACTCTTGGGCTGCATCGTCATCATGCTTAACACTCTCTCCAGTCCAACCTACATGGCATTTTATTCCAAAATGATTATTAGAACTTTTAGCTAAATCTCCTCTTCCTGCACCAGATTCTAGAATTCCTTGTGCTAAAATAATACTTGCTGGAATTCCGTATGTTTTCATGTTACCCATAGCAATGTCTTTAAACTGATAGATATACATCTTAATAACATCATTAGTAACTACAGTCTTTGAAGTAGATACAATTACTTCTGTTTCATTATTTTTGCTATCAACTCTGCCTTGATTAGTAGCAATAGGTTTTGAAATTACGGTGCCCTTTGGTGGATTTTTTTTAGTATTTCTAACTATTTCAGATTTCGATTTTAGAGGTGCATTTTTACTAGTTACAATAACTGGTTTAGAAGCATTACAACCTATTAAGGTAAGAATCGTAAATGTTAGTAGGATTTTTTTAAACATTGATTGTTATTATTGGTAGTTGTTTCTTTATTAATTTATTATTCATCCCTTTAATTCCTTGGATTCCTCCGGTATGAATGAGTAAAATTTTTGAGTTATTTGGAAAATAATTCTTTTTTATTAAATCTATAACGCCAAATACCATCTTTCCAGTATATATAGGATCTAAAGGAATTTTAGTTTGCAGATAAAAATCATTAATAAATTGAACAAGCTCATTATTTATTTTTCCGTATCCGCCAAAATGATAATCATTTATTAGATCCCAATTTTGACTTTTTACAAAACTACGAATTTCCTCTTTTAAAAAATCACCTTTTAAAGCTGGAAATCCTAAAACTTTTTGATCTGGCAAGATACTATTGATTATACCCGATATAGTTCCTCCAGTGCCTACAGCAGCACAAATATAATTAAATTCGGCATCCTTATTCGTCAGAATCTCTTCACAGCCTTTTATTGCTAATTCATTTGTACCTCCTTCAGGAATCAGATAAAATGATCCAAATTTATTTTTTAATTCTGCTAAAAATAAAATTTCATTTTTCTGGCGATAATCTTCTCTACTAACAAATTCAAATTGCATCCCACAATTTTCAGCAAATTTTAGTGTAGGATTGTCATCAATTTTACCCCTGAGTTCATCGCCGCGAATTACGCCAATAGTTTTTAAGCCATTCTCGAATCCTGCAAAAGCAACTGCAGCAATATGATTTGAAAATGCACCTCCAAAAGTAAGTAATGTTTCCTGATTTTCTGCTTTGGCCTGAAGCAAATTATATTTTAGCTTTCTAAATTTATTTCCCGAGACAAAAGGGTGAATCAAATCTTCTCGTTTAATTACTAAAGTAATAGAATTGGGAAGCGCTATTTTTATTTCTTGATTCAATGGAAATGGATTTTTTACAAATATAATTTTTATAAAACAAAAAATGCAACCTTGACTGGCTGCATTTTTGGTACTTTTTTCAAAGTATTCTAATTTTTAATTATAATTTTTTTTCCAACTACTTGTTTATCTTTTGTAACCATTTTAACTATATATATCCCATCTACTAATCCAGAGGTAGCAAATTTGTAAGAAGCCTGATTACCAATATCTTTTTTTGTAAAAATAACTTTTCCAGCAACATCATATAAACCGCAAACATCAAGATCCATTAATAAAGGATTATCAATAATCAAATTTTGGTTTTCGTTATTTTGGTAAATTATAAAATTCTCTTTTACAGCTTCTTCAACTCCTAGACTTCTATCCGTTTTAAAAGTTATTTCAAATTGTGTATTATTTTCTCCTGGAGGCAATAACAATTCGTGAAAATCATTTTTAATATCATAATACTGATTATTAACTTTATCGTGTAGAAAAATGGTATTGGCTTGCGTAAAATTTATTATTTCATTTACGGTAATTTTGTAGCTAGCCTCTTTAGCATTTCTAAAACCAATTGGAATTTTTTTATCATTATCGAAATTCAATACATTGATCACAAATTCAGCATCTTCTATAAGAAAATAAATATCGGCTGGTGTTCCTTGACTAGAAGAACCACCGTCCATCCCATGATCTATACCATCTGTTGCTTGAGTAACAAATCCTAAGGCTAATTGACGCACTCCTTTATTATTCAAAAGTGTATTAATTCTTATCTGAGGAACTTGTTCATCTGTCACTTGTGAGTAATCAATGCCCGATACCGATTGTGTATTTGCAAAAGGATTCGTAATTTTTTTAGCTTTAGAATCACTCTTTCTAGCAATAGGAGTAGAAGAGTCCGGAGTTTCTCTCACAAATGTTCGATAACTATTTTTCATTTGAACCACACCATCAACTTTACCATCTATTAAAAAACCTTGTCCTATTGGTAAATTTCTTCTTTGATAGTAATTACCAGTTCCTACATTCCCGCCAGCATTACCAGAACCATCGTAAGAATAAAATGTCGCTGGCGTGTATATACCAGGATAATTTACACCAATAGGAGAAAATGTGCCGTAACCTCCTTTATAGTCTGCTAAAAAATGTGAATTTACGGTGTTATCTTGTTCCCAAAAATAAGCTATACCCGAACAATTTGTCTCAGCAATTAAAAAAGCAGTCAAGTCAATTGTAGAGGGATAAGGATTTCCTGTTAAAGTATAATTTTCAAATTTTACGGGTATAGAAATAGTCCCATCATTTGGTTTTCCTCTAAAATCATAGCGTTGTCTGCTACCCGGATTATTTTGAACTCCATTAACGGAAACAGTATTCGTTCCCGAAGTTCCTTTCATTGTGAATCCTTCGCCAGCTAAAATACTATTTGGAGCTCCAGCATTAATCCAACTAGAGTATTCGGTAGAAGTCGTTAATTTAGTTACCCAATAAGGAGCAATTGCTAATGGAACTGAAGTCCCATTATAATTATTCATAGGCAATATGGTGGCGGGAGTAGATTGTGTTACATTTAAAACATCATTCAATTGATTAATACCAAAAGGGGAGTTCCCAGAGTTTGTATCTCTACCTCCCACTGGGGAGCACCAATAGTTATACTGGTAATTATTTACAGATCCTTCCTGAAAAACAGATAAACTACCCAATCCTTTATTAGTACTTGTACCTGCTGAACCTTGTACCAACTGGGCTGTATCCCTCAAATATAAAAAACTACTGGCAGCATTCAGTTCTAACTGCTGGCCTATATAAATAACTTCATTTGAAGCATAAACATAAGTATCTGCGCTAACAAACATTTGTGCATTCACAGAATTCTGAAGTAAAAATCCCGTTGCTACTAATAGGCTTTTTTTAAGTATTTTTCCGTACATAGGTTTGTGAATTAAGTTGTTGCTGATTTTTTTATTATAAAAACTTCAAAATAAAATAATTAAAAAAAATATTTTTATTAGCTTGAATCAAAAAAAGATTGCTTTAGAAAACATCAATTATTTTCGTAATTAAGCCATTAAAATAATTTTTATCTAAAATACAGAAAAAAGAATAAGTTAAACCACTAAAACACCGATAAAAAGTATAAATAATCGTTGAAATACATCTTTAGTCTAAAAAAAAGCTATTTTTCTTACGTAAAATAAAAATGAAAATTGTTCTAAAAAAAATTAGTTGGTGTAAAATAAAATCAGAAAAATTTGTGGAAAATGTAATAACTAAAGATAAAGAAAAAAATACAACCTATTACAAATTCTCTTAGGATTTGGATATTGCAATAGTGAGAAAAGAAATTAACTGATTTAATTTAAAGAAAAAGTAATTCTTCAAAAGCTTTTCAATCAGACATTAAGACTATTTTAATTATTTTTTCGAAAAAATGTAATAATAGAACCTAAAAAAAGAGCGTGTTTTTAAATAATTAAAATCAGATTCGTTGGCGTACGCTTCTCTTTCAAAACTAATATTTCTGTAGGCTAAATTTGAGTTTCTGTAATATAAAAGTCGAAAACAGTATTCAAGTAAATACAAAATAAAAAAAGGAATAATCAACAATTCCAATTGTTGTCGAAGATGAATTTTTTCATGGTTCAAAAAAACGGCATTTTCTTTATCAGCTTCCTGTTTTGCAAACACAAAAGGAAATACCGTTAATCCACGATATCCATTAGGAATTAAATATTTAGTAACAATCAGAAACATTCGTTATAAAATTTATAAATTTGTATTTAAAATTTGGCTTAAATTAAGTAAAAAGTCAGTTCTTAAAATGACAATTCTAGAACACAAATCCAAATTAATTTGCAATTGAATGGTAAAGATATGAATAACCAAAGTAATGAAAATAAAGTGATAGAAGGCGAAGATTTTTATTTCACACCAGAAGGTTATAAATGTTTTACAGAAAAGCACCATTTAAAAAGAGGTTATTGTTGTAAAAACGGTTGTCGTCACTGTCCGTATGGCTTCGATAAAAAAACAGGTGCCACAAAAAAAACAACTATAGAGCCTAACCGCATTAAATGAATAAATATTTAAATTCACTTTATTTATTGCGGTACGTAATCAAAAATATTTCTACTACACTACACAAAAAAAACAGCGCAGAAAAAATGACTTTTAAAGAACAAATACAACAAGGGATTCCAACTGTTTTACCCAAACAAAAAAACTACGAAACAGCAATAAATCATGCACCAAAGCGCAAAGAAATTCTCTCAACAGAAGAGAAAAAATTAGCACTTCGCAATGCACTTCGTTATTTTGATAAAAAACATCATCCCGAATTAGTTAAAGAATTTACAGAGGAATTAAATAAATACGGTCGGATTTACATGTATCGTTTTCGTCCCGATTATGAAATGCGTGCTCGTCCTATTGAAGAATATCCTGGAAAATCAGAACAGGCAAAAGCGATCATGTTGATGATTCAAAACAATTTAGATTATGCTGTAGCCCAACATCCGCATGAATTAATTACTTATGGTGGTAATGGTGCCGTTTTCCAGAATTGGGCGCAGTATTTATTGACGATGCAATACTTATCTGAAATGACCGATGAGCAAACATTAACAATGTATTCGGGACATCCAATGGGTCTATTCCCTTCTCACAAGGAAGCTCCACGGGTTGTAGTAACCAACGGAATGGTTATCCCAAATTATTCTAAACCGGATGACTGGGAAAAAATGAATGCTTTAGGTGTTTCTCAATACGGACAAATGACTGCGGGAAGTTATATGTATATTGGTCCACAAGGAATAGTACATGGAACAACAATTACTGTTTTAAATGGTTTCAGAAAAATTAAAAAACAACCAAAAGGAGGTTTATTTGTAACCTCTGGATTAGGAGGCATGAGTGGTGCGCAACCAAAAGCAGGGAACATTGCCGGTTGTATTACCGTTTGTGCTGAGGTTAATGCAAAAATTACACACATTCGTCATAGCCAAGGATGGATCAACGAGGTTATAGAAAACATTGACGAATTAGTTTCAAGAGTAGCTTTGGCTAAAGCCAATAATGAAACAGTCTCCATAGCGTATCTAGGAAATATAGTAGACGTATGGGAGAAATTTGATATAGAAAACATTCATATTGATTTAGGTAGCGACCAAACTTCATTGCACAATCCTTGGGCTGGAGGCTATTATCCTGCTGGAGTTTCATTTGAACAAGCCAATGAAATGATGGCTAACGATCCTGATTTATTTAAACAAAAAGTACAAGAAACATTACGTCGTCATACTACAGCGATAAACAAACACACTGCTAAAGGAACCTATTTCTTTGATTACGGGAATGCTTTTTTATTAGAAGCTTCTCGTGCTGGTGCAGATGTTATGGCAGAAAACAATATCGATTTTAGATACCCAAGTTATGTGCAAGATATTATGGGACCAATGTGTTTTGATTATGGCTTTGGTCCATTTCGTTGGGTTTGTGCATCAGGTAAACCCGAAGATTTAGCTAAAACGGATGCAATTGCTTGTAATGTTTTAGAAGAAATGACAACAACTGCTCCAGTTGAAATTCAACAACAAATGCAAGATAATATTCAGTGGATTAAAGGAGCTCAAGAAAACAAACTAGTAGTTGGTTCTCAAGCTCGAATCTTATACGCAGATTCAGAAGGCCGTGTAAAAATTGCAGAAGCCTTTAATCAAGCAATTGCTAAGGGAGAAATAGGAACCATAGTTTTAGGTAGAGATCACCATGATGTTTCAGGTACCGATTCGCCGTATAGAGAAACTTCAAACATATATGACGGTTCTCGTTTTACAGCCGATATGGCCATCCAAAACGTAATTGGAGATAGTTTTCGTGGCGCAACATGGGTTTCTATTCACAATGGTGGTGGCGTAGGATGGGGAGAGGTAATTAATGGTGGATTTGGTATGGTTCTTGATGGGTCTATGGAAGCTTCAAAGCGCTTAGCATCAATGCTTTTTTGGGATGTCAACAATGGTATTTCAAGAAGGAGTTGGGCTCGCAATGATGGAGCAATTTTTGCTATAAAAAGAGCTATGGAGACGCAACCTTTATTAAAAGTTACACTCCCAAATATAGTAGATGACACTTTATTAGATTTTTAAATTTTACATAAAACCTTTATAACTATTAGTAATCAAATTAACCTATTATGAAAGCAATTAAATTTATACCCGTTTTTCTACTTTTAGTACTTGCTTCCTGCAGTTCTGTAAGAGTATATTCTGATTATGATAGTAAAGTAGACTTTAGTCAATACAAAACCTATGCGTTTCATAAAAAAGGGATTGATAAAGTTGAAATTTCAGAATTGGATAAAAAAAGAATTCTTTACGCTGTTGATGCTGAACTTGCAAAAAAAGGGATGACTAAAAGTGAGAATCCAGATCTTTTAATAAACATATTCACAAAGGAGAGAGAAAGAATAGATGTAAATCAATTCAATGCGGGATTTGGTTATGGTTGGGGATACGGTTGGAATCCTTATATCTGGGGAGGTCGAAACACTTCTGTTACCTCATCAACTGAAGGAACTCTTTATATCGATTTAATAGATGCCAAGAAAAAAGAATTAGTATGGCAAGGTGAAGGAATTGGTTACTTGACCAATAATAGAAGTGAAAAGGAAAAAGTAATCAATGAATTTGTTACTAAAATTCTAGCACAATTTCCTCCTTCAAATGTAAAGAAATAATTTTATTTTATTTACATTTGATTTTCTAAGAAAAAAAATGAGAAATTCTATAAACATTATCGTCGCTATTATAATTATTATTGTTCAGCAATAATAGCGGAGTCTTGTATAAAAATATTTGTATCAAACCTCCTAATTTAGGAGGTTTTTTTTGTTTTAAACCTATGCTAAGTCTATCTAAAAGTTCTATTATCATTATTATCATCATTCGTTTTACTTAACGAGTCAGAATAATAGTGCTCCCTATTTGCCTTTCTCACCATAATGAGAAAGGCTTTTTTTTACCAAAAAATCAAACAGTAATACAATTAAAAAACCAATGAAACAAGAATACACCATTACTATATTTACTGAAAATCAAGTAAGTCTGATCAGTAAAATAGATATAATCCTTGCCAGAAGAAAAATCAACACAGAATCGGTTACAATCCATTTTGAACCGATAGAAAACCTTTATAAATTCTCCATTGTTTTAATAAACGCCGAAATTATAATTAAAAATTTGGTGCTTCAGATAAGAAAAACAATTGGAATAATTGACGTATTTGCTAGCATGAGAAATGAAGTAATAGAAAATGAAATTGCCTTATTTAAAATTGGTTTTAACAAAAGAGAAATAGATTTTCAAATTGAAAAAATAGTAGAGAAATACAAAGCAAAAACCATATTAATAACTAAAGATTTTACTGTATTTGAAGTGAGTGGAAGATCTGAACAATTAAAACATTTAGTACAGGAATTGCGAAATTGTAACCTGATCGAATTTGTTAAAAGCGGTAGAATATCCATTACAAAATCAAACAGAGAAAACGTATTAATTTATTCAAACTAGATCAACAATTTTAATCCTTATTTAAAAAATCCTATGACAACATACGAACAAGTATTAGCAGCAAAAAATCAATTAAAAGAGGTTGTAACAGCGACACCTTTAAGTAAAAACTTAAATCTGTCAGAAGAATTTAATTGTACAGTTTTATTAAAAAGAGAGGATTTACAAGTGGTTCGTTCTTATAAAATTAGAGGAGCATATAACAAAATGAGCACTTTAACATTGTCAGAAAAAAGTCAGGGTGTAATCTGTGCTAGCGCTGGAAATCACGCACAAGGAGTAGCTTACTCTTGTCATTTATTGAAAATAAAAGGCAAAATTTACATGCCAAAAACAACACCAAAACAAAAAATAAAACAAGTACAATTATTTGGAAAAACTTTTGTTGAAATTATTTTAATAGGAGACACATTTGATGATGCTTATGCAAAAGCCGCAGAAGAGGCTACTGCAAAAAACATTATTTTTGTACATCCTTTTGATGATTTTAAAGTCATTTCAGGACAAGGAACCGTTGGATTGGAAATTTTAGAAAACTGTAACGAACCAATAGATTATGTATTTGTACCTATTGGCGGTGGCGGATTAGCAGCAGGACTTTCGGAAGTTTTTAAAAAATTGAGTCCTAACACAAAAATAATTGGCGTTGAACCCGAAGGTGCTCCCTCAATGAAAACTGCTATAGCTACTGGTAAAAACCTTCCTCTTGAAAAAATAGACAAATTTGTAGATGGAGCTGCGGTAAAACAAGTAGGAAACTTGACTTTTGAAATTTGCAAAAAAAATCTTGATGCTATCGTTTTAGTGCCAGAAGGAAAAGTATGCACTACTATTTTGCGTTTGTATAATGAAGAAGCAATGGTTGTAGAACCAGCTGGAGCATTAACTATCGCCGCTTTAGATTTCTATAAAGACCAAATAAAAGGGAAAAATGTGGTGTGCATTGTGAGCGGAAGTAATAATGATATTGAAAGAACTGCCGAAATAAAAGAAAGGTCTTTATTGTATGAAGAACTCATGCATTATTTTATGATTCAGTTTCCACAACGTCCAGGATCTCTAAAGGAATTTGTAAATGATATTTTAGGGCCAGATGATGATATTACCTATTTTCAGTTCACTAAAAAAAATAGCCGAGAAGTAGGTCCTGCGATTGTAGGTTTAGAATTAAAAAACAAGAATGACATTGTAAATATAAAAGAGAAAATGTTTGATAAAGGATTCGAATTTCAATATCTCAACGACAGGCAAGATTTGTTTACACAATTAATTGGATAAAACAATTTACAGTTCCTTAAGAATGGCCTACCTTTGCGTAGGCTTTTTTATATACAATTATGACAACTCTTACCGACATTAAAAATCTAGACGATATAAAATTACTAGTTGATACTTTTTATTCTAAAGTTCAAAAAGATGAATTTATCGGACCAATATTTAATGAGAAAATAGGCAATCGCTGGCCAGAACATTTGGAGAAAATGTATCGTTTTTGGCAAACTATTTTACTTGATGTCCATTCGTATTCTGGTAGTCCATTTCCTCCGCACAAACAATTACCTGTCGAGAAAGAACACTTTGATCGTTGGATGGCAATTTTCTCAGCAACTACAGATGAATTATTTTTAGGTCCACTTGCTGAAGAAGCAAAATTACGTGGCCGAAACATGGCCGAAATGTTTCATTACAAGATTGATTATTTTCGTAATGCTGCAAAAAACAATTAACCTCATTAAGTATCTTTTTATAAATAGAAACAATATCATGCGTAAACTTCTTACTGGATTATTTGCACTATCTATTTTGGCTTCTTGTTCCAATTTAAAAAACACATCCTCAAGTGGCAGTTATCCTGAATTAAAATTCATTAATTCAATTGAAATTCCATTTAACCAAGAATTTAATAACACTAAAATTGGTGGGCTTTCCGGTATTGATTATGATAAAAAGAAGGATCTTTATTATATCATTTGCGATGAAAGAGCACAAGAAAACCTTTCCCGATTTTACACTGCAAAGATTAATATCACTGACAATCAAATAAAAGGGATTGCTTTTCAAGAAACTAACACTTTAAAAAATGCGCAAGGTTCAACTTTTGGCAATTGGACAACTAGTCCAGAAACCTCTGCAGATCCAGAAGATATTAGATACAATCCGAAAAACAACTCTCTAGTTTGGACAAGTGAAGGTGCTCGAGTAGTAACCGCTGACAAAACTATTTTACAAAATCCTTCGATTACTTTTATGGATTTAAAAGGAAATTTTAAAGAGCAGTTAAAATTACCTTCTAATCTTGAAATGCAAAAAGAAAGCAAAGGACCACGCAATAACGGAACACTTGAAAGCATCACTTTTGATCAAAATTATAAAACCTTATACACGTGCCTAGAAGAACCGCTATTTGAAGACGGTAACCAAGCCAGCACAAGTAAAGGTGGCTTAATTCGGTTTTACGAATTTGATATAAAATCACAAAAAAACACAGCTCAATATGGATATCAGCTTGAAGCCATTGCAAACGAACCTAATCCTAAAGGCGCTTTTGCTGTAAATGGTGTTGCTGCGATTCAGTTTTACAAAAAAAACCAATTCTTAGTACTAGAACGCTCCTACTCTACAGGAACGCAACCGTGTACTATAAAAGTTTTTTTATGTGATTTTAAAAAGGCAACAGATGTTAAAAATCATGAATCTTTACAGAATCAAAAAATTGAATTTATCTCTAAAAAACTAATTCTAAATATGGATGATTTAGGAATATATACAGACAATATTGAAGGATTGACTTTTGGTCCAAAATTAACTAATGGAAATCGTTCCTTGATTTTTATATCGGATAATAACTTTTCAGAAACTCAAAAAACACAGGTATTGCTTTTTGAAGTAAAAGAATAATGTTTTATACTGTTTTTTTCAAAACACTAATATTTACCGATAAAACATAAATTAAAATTCATCGAAAATAAAAACTAACTCTCCTAGCCCAGATAGCAGTAGAAAGCATTTTGCAAAAAAAGACAATTTTTGTTGTTCTAATAAAGCGACTGTAAGAAGCTCTTATTAGGACTTACAAAAATGTATTTTTTTGCTAAATCTTGTAACGGATAGCTGGAAATAGCTCCTTAAAGTTGTACTTTTGACAAAAACTATAACGTTTTCGAGATGAGCACAACTATAGAAAGCAATCCGTTATTAGACCGGTTGCCAAAGCACTTAAGACAATTTATTAAACCTCAGGATTATAGCGACTATACACCAATAAACCAAGCAGTTTGGCGTTATGTAATGCGTAAAAACGTAAGTTACTTATCAAAAGTAGCACATAATTCCTATTTAGAAGGACTTAAAAAAACAGGAATTGAGGTAGATACTATTCCGAGTATGTACGGAATGAACCGAATTCTAACTGAAATTGGCTGGGCAGCTGTTGCTGTTGATGGATTTATTCCGCCCAATGCTTTCATGGAATTTCAAGCGTATAATGTACTCGTGATTGCTTCAGATATTCGTCAACTTGAACATATAGAATACACGCCTGCACCAGATATTATTCACGAAGGTGCTGGTCACGCCCCTATTATTGCCAATCCAGAATATGCAGAATATTTACGTCGTTTTGGAGAAATAGGTTGCAAAGCCATTTCTTCGCACAAAGATTACGAAATGTATGAGGCCATCCGATTACTTTCTATTTTGAAAGAAGCAGAAGGAACACCACAAGCCGATATTGACGCTGCTGAAAAAGCAGTGGAAGATTTGCAGAATAACATGGGTGAATTGTCAGAAATGGCACAAATTAGAAATCTGCATTGGTGGACTGTAGAATACGGTTTAATAGGCACGGTAGAAAATCCTAAAATATACGGCGCTGGTTTACTTTCATCTATTGGAGAAAGTGCGCATTGTATGACTGAAAAAGTAAAGAAAATCCCTTACGACATATCGGCAGCAAATCAGAATTTTGATATTACACAACTGCAACCGCAATTGTATGTAACTCCTGATTTTGCTTATTTGAGCTTAATATTAGAAGAATTTGCTAATAAAATGGCGTTGCGCACAGGAGGTTTATCGGGTATAAATAAACTGATACAATCAAATGCTTTAGGAACTATTGAGTTGAGCACTGGCATACAAGTTTCAGGAGTTTTTACGAATGTAATTGAAGCGAATGGAAAACCGGTTTACATTCAGACCACTGGAAAAACAGCTTTATCCTATAGAGAGAAAGAATTAGTAGGTCATGGAACGATTAATCATAAAGATGGTTTTGGTAGTCCCATTGGAAAACTAAAAGGCATCAATCTGGCTATCGAAGACATGAGTCCAAGAGATTTAAGTGCTTATTCTATTACTGAAAATGAAACGGTAACTTTAGATTTTGAAGGTGATATTACCGTAAAAGGAGAAATTATTACTGGTTCGAGAAACTTGCATGGCGAAATAATTTTAATCAGTTTTAAAAATTGTACTGTTACGCATGGCGAAACTATTTTGTTTCAACCAGAATGGGGTATTTATGATATGGCTGTTGGAAAAAAACTAGTTTCGGCTTTTTCAGGACCTGCAGATGCGACTAGTTTTGATTTGATTACTGCTGTTCCTAGTAGTACAACAATCAAAGCGCAGCAAAGTGCAGAACGTGATGATTTAGAAGTTTTGTATCAAACCGTTCGATTGATTAGAGAATCAAAAGATACTACAACTTCTTTAGTTCCGATTTTTAAACAACTTAAAGAGAATCATCCAAATGATTGGTTGTTATCTGTTGAGATTGTTGAATTATTGAAAGATAGAAACGAACCAAATCTTTTGCAAGAGGTGAAAAATTATCTTGAAAATCTAAAACAAAGACGTTCAGAAATTTCACACTTGATAAATGGCGGACTGGATTTGATATAAAAAAGAACGCTCATTTTCGCAGATTACTCTAGTGAAAATAGATTATTTAAAATTAAACCGCATATTCTCAGATTAATTAATACTCTGACAATCTGCGGTTTTCTTTTTTAACTACAATTTAATTTGTTGTCCAAATTCCTTTTCACTTTCGATCACTTTTCCTTCATATTTCAGTGTCCATCCTAATTGACTGGTAGTAATTAGCAATTTAGATAATTCGCTAATCAATCTGTTTTGAGCATTGGTTTTCAAAGTAGAACTTTCTATTTTTTTAGCTAAATTCGCTTTTACAGATTTGTTAATTTTGTTGTAATCTTCGCCAGTAAAAGGGTTCAGTTTACTTTGTTCTACATCATAAAACTTAATGTCTGGATTAATTTTTATTTCTTCTTTGGGAATATAAACAATCGTTATCGTTTTATTTTTCTCATCAATATCATACTTCATTTTGTGCAAATCGTAAGCAACCGTTACATCAGCATTTACGACAACGAGTGCTTTTTTCTCAAAAGAAAGCATGTTTAATAAATACTTTTCTTGATTTTTATAGGTAATCACTTCAGAGAAATGTCCTTCAGTAACAATTAGTTTTCCAACATTTAGAATTTGTTGCTGAATTAAGCCTGAGCCGTCTATAGTAGTTGTATTATCGTCTTTTTTAAATTCACAGTATTTGAATAATAGAAAAACAGTAATTATAATTCCGATGAAAATAAATAGTCTTTTTAGCATAATTAAAATTTCATGAATGGATTTTGAGTTTCTAATTTAGTGATTTTTTCGTTCAATTTAGACACAAATTTTAAGTGATTTTCAGATTGCGGATTAAATGGCCGGTGCATTATTGATTTTTGAATATTCTCTACTTCCTCCATCGTGGTAAAAACTGCATCAGAAATAGTGGTTTCTTTAAAACGTTTCCAAATATAATCAATCGCTACTTGATTGGGGTGTAACATATCTTCGCTGTAAAAACGATAATCACGAAGTTCATCCATCATAATTTCATAGGAAGGAAAGTATCCAGTATTTAATTTTAAATGTTCTGTTTGTATAACTTGATGAATTGAAGAAATTAAATTTGCTTTGCTCCATTGATTTTCAACAAAACCATCTTTGATGTGACGCACTGGAGAAACCGTAAAAATAACACAGCACTTTGAATTTACTTTTTGAATTAAATCTATTGTATTTCTAATAGATTTTTGAATAGTTTCTATTGACAAAATAGATTTCTCAAATTGTTTTTGAGGTACTTTATGACAATTGGCAACAACTTCATTGCTTTCTATATTTTTATAAACCCACGATGTACCATAAGTAATAATAACATGTGAAGCTTGTTCTATTGCTGTTCTACTAGATTGGAGAATTGCGTTTAATGAAACTAGCAATTCTTCCTTGTCAGGATTGCTTAAATCCGAATGCGCATCAAAACAATGCCACAATTCATTATGAAAGAAGATATCGTTTTCGGTAAATTGTTTTTTAGAAACAGCAAAATCAATAAACTTCTCAATAGCCAGAGGATGAAATAAAATCCCAAACGGATTGCAAGTATTTTGAAACTTGAAATAATCCAATTTTTCTGCCATATTCACTGCAAAACAAGAACCAAGAGAAACAATTTTCGAATTGTAATCTATAAGCCGATTACTTTTTGGAATAGGTATTGGAGTTCTGAAATTCATTTCACTTACTTTCTTACAAAGTTGAATAATTTAAACCAATAAAAAAACTCAAACATTTCGATTTAAAATAGAAACTGCCGATTTGTTTATTGTTATCAGGAGAAATGATTTAGCAAAACGGTAATAAGTGCTAAATTCAAGAGATTCTTTTCAATACGTCTTTACTACAAAAGCAAACAACCCTTTTAAAAACGAGTTCTAAAAGGGTTGTTTGTATTTATACATTTTTACTATTTCACAAAATCAATTGCTTTTTCTAATACCTCCTTAATTCCAGATACATTTTTACCTTTTCCTGATGCAAAAAAGGGTTGTCCGCCACCGTTTCCGTCTATGAATTTACCTAGTTCTCTAATTACATTACCAGCATTAAGTCCTTTTTGGCTAACTAATTCTTTAGAAATAAAGCAATGAATATTGGGTAAACCGTCTTCAATAGAAGCTAAAAAAACAAAAGAGCTCGGTGTTGCGCTTCCAATTGCCATAGCCAAATCTTTTGTGGCGCTCATTGATAAATTAACTTGTTTAGATAAAAAGTTAACCCCATTGATTTCTTGAAATTCAGTAACCAAAATATTTTTTAGTCCCTCAATTTTTTCTTTTACTAAATTTTCAATTTCTTTTTTGAATTTAGAATTCTCTTCTTGCATCGAATGAACCGCTTTCAAAATATCTTGTGGGTTTTTCAAAGCAACTTTCACTTCATTTAATGTGTTTTCTTGCGTAGCATAAAATGCTTTTACCGCATCACTCGTAATCGCTTCAATACGACGAATTCCTGCTGCAACTGCTCCTTCTGAAACAATTTTGAATTGCCAAATTTCCGCTGTATTTTTCACGTGTATTCCACCACACAATTCCATGCTTTCGCCAAATTTAATCGCTCGAACATGATCTCCATATTTCTCACCAAATAAAGCCATTGCTCCTTCTTCTACTGCTTGCGCAAAAGGAATATTTCTTCTTTCGATAAGTGGTAATTGCTCCTGTATTCTAGCATTAACAAAATCTTCCACTTGTTGCAATTCTGTGTCCGTCATTTTTGCAAAATGCGAAAAGTCAAAACGCAAATAGTTTGAATTTACCAAAGAACCTTTTTGCTCCACATGCGTTCCCAGAATACTTCTTAAAGCTTGATGCATTAAGTGTGTAGCCGAGTGATTTCTTGATGTTAAAGTTCTTAATTCTGTATTTAATTTTGCCACAAAACTTGCTTCAATGTTTTCAGGAAGTTGCTTTGTAAAATGTAGAATTAAATTATTTTCTTTCTTAGTGTCTATAATCTCAATAGTTTCATTAGCAGAAACCAATGTTCCTTTGTCACCAACTTGTCCTCCACCTTCTGGATAAAATGGTGTATTGTCTAAAACTATTTGGTATAAAACCCCATCTTTTTTGCTATCTACTTTACGAATTCTCGTAATTTTCGCTTCGTTTTCAGTTTGGTCATAACCCACAAATGTTTCTACATTTCCAGGAATTAAAACTGACCAATCTTCGGTTGAAACTTCAGATGCAGCACGAGAACGAGCTTTTTGAGCTTGCATCGAAGCATCAAATTCAGCCTCGTTGAAAGACATTCCTTTTTCTTTCAAGATCAAAGCTGTTAAGTCTTTTGGAAAACCAAAAGTATCATACAGTTCAAATGCTTTAGCTCCAGAAATCCTCCCCAACCCCTCCGAAGGAAGGGCTTTTTTAGTATCGGCAATAACTTTGTCTAATAACTGTAAACCTTGGTCTAATGTTCTCAAGAATGAAGCTTCCTCCTCACGAATCACATTAGTCACAAACGTTTCTTGCAATTTGATTTCTGGGAAAAACTCCCCCATTTGGTTTGCTAAAACAGCAACTAATTGATTGACAAAAGGCTCTTTGATGTCTAAAAATGTAAACCCGTAACGAATAGCACGACGCAAAATTCTACGGATTACATATCCAGCACCGGTATTAGAGGGCAATTGTCCGTCAGCAATTGCAAAAGCAACCGCACGAACGTGATCTACAATTACACGAATGGCAATATTTGTTTTGTTTTGTGATTCTTCGCTAGCGCTCAGAATGACATCATTGGTAGTATATTTAGCTCCAGTAATTTGTTCTACTTTTTTAATAAGTGGCGTAAAAACGTCCGTGTCATAATTAGAAGTCACTCCTTGTAATGCCATACACAAACGCTCAAATCCCATTCCGGTATCAACGTGTTTTGCAGGTAATTTTTCTAGAGAACCATCGGCTTTACGGTTGAATTCCATAAATACGTTGTTCCAAATTTCAACCACTTGTGGATGATCATTGTTGACTAAACTTTTTCCTGAAACTGCTGCTTTTTCTTCAGCGGTACGTAAATCAACGTGAATTTCTGAACAAGGTCCACAAGGTCCTTGATCGCCCATTTCCCAAAAATTATCTTTTTTGTTTCCTAGAATGATTCGGTCTTCATCAATCAACTCCTTCCAGATATCCCAAGCTTCTTGATCGAAAGGTACATTTTCCTCTGCATTACCTTCAAAAACTGAAACGTATAAATTTTCTTTAGGAATTTTATACACTTCCGTTAAAAGTTGCCAAGCCCAATTGATTGCTTCTTTTTTAAAATAATCACCAAAAGACCAATTTCCCAACATTTCGAACATCGTATGGTGATACGTATCAAAACCAACATCCTCCAAGTCATTGTGTTTTCCTGAAACACGAAGACATTTTTGAGTATCGGCAATTCTATTGCTTTTTGGCGTTGCGTTTCCCAAAAAATATTCTTTGAACTGCGCCATTCCTGAGTTGTTAAACATCAAGGTTGGATCATCTTTTAGAACGATAGGTGCTGAAGGAACAATAAGGTGTCCTTGTGATGCGAAAAAATCTAGAAATTGTTTACGTACGTCTTGTGATTTCATATTTTTATTTTGGGCCACTAAACAAAGTGGTTAATTTATGTGTGATTCAGAATATCCTCTGCCCCAGATAGAAGTGGAAAGCTTTGCTGTTTTAAAATTTATTTTTTCTTGAGTTGGCAGAGCGACCGGAGGAAGCTCCTGCTAGCGCATTAGAAAAAAATATTTTAAACAGCGAACTTGCAACGGTTAGCTGGATAAGGCACATTAATATATTTATTCTCTAAAAAAGGCTGTTGCAAATGAAACATTTCTTAAATTTGTTCGTCTAACCTTTTTACAGTGTGCAAAAATAGGGTATTTTAAAATATGTCGAAAGTAAAATATTATTACGATTCCGAAAATCTAGCCTACCGAAAAATAAAAACACGAAAAAGAAAAAAAATTGGTGTTATAATCTTATTTTTAGTGGCTTCGGCTCTGTTTGGTATATTGAGTTTTATAATTTTATTAAACACACCTTATTTTGAAACACCAAAAGATCGTTTGCAAGCGCGTGAAATTGAAAATTTGAAATTGAATTATGCCATTTTGAATAAAAAAATAGAGCAAGCCAATCTTGTTATTGATGCTATAGAGGAGCGAGATAATAATGTGTATCGTGCTTATTTTAACAAAACTATTATTCCAGATTCTATTCGAAAAGCAGGATTACCTGGAATAAATAGGTATAAAAAATTGGAAGGATACAATAACTCGCAGTTGGTGATGAACACCACAAAAAGAATTGATGTGCTTAACAAAGAATTAGTCATTCAATCGAAATCATTGGATGAAATACTAAAATTAGCTGAAGCTAAAAGTGTTTTTCTAGCTGCAATTCCAGCTATACAGCCCGTTAGAAATGAAAACTTGAAACATTTGGCTTCTGGTTTTGGATACAGAACAGATCCATTTACTAAAGTAAGAAAAATGCACGAAGGCATGGATTTTACCGCTAAAACTGGAACTCCAATTTATGCAACAGGAGACGGAATCGTTGCTAGAGCGGACAACAATGCGTCTGGATATGGTAATCATATCGTTATTCGGCACGGATTTGGCTACGAAACTTTGTATGCTCATTTAAGCAAATACAATATTCGGGCAGGGCAAAAAGTGAATCGTGGAGATATTATTGGATATGTGGGAAGCACGGGCAGATCTGAAGCGCCTCATTTGCACTACGAAGTTCATAAAGATCAAAAGGTAGTGAATCCTCTTAATTTTTATTACGGAAATATATCTGCAGTAGAATATGTAGCTATAGCAAAATTAGCGAATCAAGAAAATCAATCACTGGATTAACGATTACCGAGTTCAAGTCGATAGACCAGTAGAAATTATAAAGTAGTACAAACATGCACATTGAACTTTCAAAAGACAAAAGATATTATAGCATCGGAGAAGTAGCTAAAGCTTTTGATGTAAATGCCTCACTGATTCGTTTTTGGGACAATGAATTTGACATTTTAAAACCCAAAAAAAATGCTAAAGGAAATCGAATGTTCACTCCTGAAGATATTACTAATTTACAATTAATTTATCATTTGGTTAAAGAAAGAGGTTTTACCCTTGAAGGTGCTAAAACCCATCTAAAAGAGGGACAAAAGAAAACTTTAGATAAATTTGATATTATTAGAAAACTAGAAACCATACGAACACAATTAACCAATATTAAAAACGAAATTTAGATTTTTAAACAATAAATAAACACTAAACTTAAATTAAATAAACATGAAAAGATTTTTGCCTTGGATTATCGTAGCAGTTGTTGTCATAGTAATTTTTAGCTGGGTTAAAGGAATTAACAATACAGCCGTAACTTTAAATCAAACCGTAGAACAATCTTGGGGTGACGTTCAAACCGCTTACCAAAGAAGAAATGACTTGATCGGAAATTTAGTAAATACCGTAAAAGGTGCTGCCGAATTTGAAAAAGGAACCTTGACTGCTGTTATCGAAGCACGTGCTAAAGCTACTCAAGTAACAGTTGACCCTACGAATATCACACCAGAACAATTAGCCGAATTTAACAAAGCGCAAAGCGGAGTTAGCAGTTCATTATCAAGATTGTTAGTTACTGTTGAGCAATATCCTGATTTAAAAGCCAATGCTAATTTCTTGAAATTGCAAGATGAGTTAGCAAGTACAGAAAATCAAATTCTAACGGCTAGAACTCGTTTTAACGAAGCTGTTAAACCTTACAACACGCACATTAAAACTTTCCCAAATAGTATGTTTGCAGGAATGTTTGGATTTAAAGAAAAAGCTTATTTCAACGCTGTTGAAGGTGCTGATAAACCAGTAGAAGTAAAATTCTAAAAAATATTTTCAGTTTTTTGATTAACGATTTTGATTTTAGGATGCTATTTCTAACTTCAAAATCGTTAATCTTCATTCCTAAATTTTCCCCATGTCAAAAGTAGAAGATTTTTTAACCAAAGAAGAAGAACAAGAAATTGTTGCAGCTATTTGTACGGCTGAAAAAAATACTTCTGGCGAGATAAGAGTGCATTTAGAAAAAACCACTGCTCTTGATCCTTATGATCGTGCTCTAGAAGTTTTTAATCAACTTAAAATGGATCAAACCCAACTTCAAAACGGCGTTCTAATATATGTAGCCGTAAAAGACCGCAATTTTGTAATTTGCGGAGACAAAGGTATTAATGATGTCGTTAAAGAAGATTTTTGGAATTCTACTCGAGATGTAATTGTTGCTCATTTTAAAAATGGCAATTTCAAACAAGGGCTTATTGACGGAATCATTAAAGCGGGAGAACAATTACAACAGTATTTCCCTCATCTAGAAGGAGATAAAGATGAATTATCTAACGAAATATCAAAAGGATAATGATATTAAATAAAAAGATTACTTTAAATTCCTTAAAGTTAGTGATCTGTTTACTGCTTACACAGCTAAGCTTTGCACAGTTTACAATTCCAGAAAAACCTAGTTTTCAAACTTCAGTTTATGATTACGCCAATGTGTTGGGCGCAACGGATAAGGCGCAATTAGAACAAAAGCTAATTCAATATTCTGATTCTACTACAACTCAAATTGTAGTGATTACTATTGAAAGTTTAAAAGGGGAAGATGTAAGCCAACTAGCAACCAAATGGGGTCAAACTTGGGGAATTGGCGGAACAGAAAAAGATGACAATGGCGTAATTATTTTATTGGCTAAAGCCGAAAAAAAAATAGCCATCAATCCCGGATATGGACTAGAAGACAGATTGACAGCAGGTATTGGCGGAGAGATTATTAGGAATATTATTTTACCTGAATTTAGAGCGGGTAGTTTTTACAATGGTTTAGACAAAGGTACCGATGCGTTAATTGATGTTTTTAAAGGGAAATACAAAGGAGAACGTAAAAAATCACAACAAAAAAATGACTTCCCTTTACTGCCATTTATAATTATTGTTATTGTAATACTGGTTTTATTATCAAGAAATAAAGGTGGCGGTGGTGGAAACTCAGGAAATAGTGGTGGTGGGCCAAGTTTATTAGATGCTATCATTTTAAGTAGTCTCGGCAGAAGTGGCGGAGGTGGCTTTGGTGGTTCTTCGGGAGGTGGTTTCGGAGGCGGCGGAGGTGGTTTCGGAGGCGGCGGAGGTGGCTTCGGTGGCGGATTTGGCGGCGGAGGTTTCTCTGGCGGTGGATCTAGCGGAGGATGGTAAATAAAATATTAAAAAAACGCTACAAATCTGTAGCGTTTTTTTTTACCTCATCATCAACTATAATCAAAAAGACAAAGTCATTTATCTGTTAGCAGTCAGTTAAATGAAAATGCTAATTTTATGAACTATTCTTTTGAATTAGAAACAAACTATTCAACTACTTATTATATAAACTATGAAGAAAAATATCGTTACATTAATATTAATTATTTTTTGTAATTCATGTTTGTTTAGTCAAAATAATGCTGTTGTTAAAGCAATAAATGAGAACGCATTTCAACTTAACGATTCAGATCCCAACATCGATATTGATAAAGACGCTAAATTAGATAGTATATTTAATAAAGTAAGGATTTTTGGATTTGGTGAAGCAACACACGGAACAAAAGAATTTTTCAATTTAAAATTTAAGTTTTTTAAATACTTAGTTAAAAATCAAGGAGTTCGTAATTTTGCAATTGAGGCAAGTTATGCAAATTGTATTGCAATTAATAATTACATAAAAGGACAAAAAAATGATCCAAAAGAATTGCTGAAAAATATTGGATTTTGGATTTGGAACACTCAAGAAGTTTTAGAATTAATTGAATGGATGAAAAAATTCAACTTTGATAAAATTCAATCTAATCAAATAAATTTTTACGGAATAGATATTATGGATTGTTCGAATTCAGCTAAAATAATTAGTGAACATCTAACAGAAAATTTATATGAGAACAAAACTCAATATTTAGATATATTAAGTTTTTACACTATAAAAAATAACACTAAGTATTTAAATAAGAATATATTAAAGAACCATTTAATCGTGATGAATGAATTAAAAGAAATTTTAAAAAGTTCAGAAGCTAAAAACAAAGAATTATACATTAGCCTACAAAATTCAATTATTCAATTTATAAATTTGTGCATAGATTATAGACAAGAAATACGAGATAAAGAAATGTCAGAAAATATTAATCAAATATTACATTTTAATGGTAATGAGAGCAAAATATTTATTTGGGCACATAATTTTCATATTAAAAAAAACAATATCACCTATACAAATGACTTCGCAATGGGTCATTTTTTAAAAGAAAAATATGGAAATGAATATTATAGTTTAGGATTTGATTTTGCTACTGGAGCATTTAATGCTTATAGCATTAAGAATAAAAAAATTGAAATATTTTCAATTACCGAACCAATGACTAAAACGAGTAGCAAGTTGTTTAACGAAAGCTCTTTTGATAGCTTTTTTTTAGATTTTTATTCAATTAGTAAAATAGACATTTTGAATAATTATATAACTTCTAAAGTTAATTATCGAGGAATAGGCTCAACATACAATCCAAAAATGGTTGAAAATGAAAAACTCAAAGATGCTTATGATGGAATTATCTTTGTAAAACAAACCCAAGCATCAACACTATTACTTAGATAATAAATTAAGTTAAAATAAAAGCACCAAACATAATAAATAAACGACCGTACTGCTAACAGACGTTTGAAGAGATTAGTGTTTTTATCATATCTTGGTTTCGGGAGAAAATTCTCTTGCATAAAGCACCAAACATGATCAAGCGCCAAGACATAAAGAGATTAAATAATAAAATAGTATTTTTCTTAACATAAATGTTTTAAAAATTAATTTTATATTTGAAAAATTAATTTTAACTACTGATAATGAAAAATATACAAATAAAAAGCTGCTTTTTTTTACTACTCTTAATTTATAGCACAAATAGCTATTGTCAATTTAGTGGTTGGAAAGAAAAAGCTTTAGAATTAGGAACATCTATTGGTGCAAAAAAACTTGGTCTAGATGAAGTCTTAAAAAAACCTGCCGCAATTACCACTTCTTTTGAAGATGTAAATCAAAGCGGATCTAAATTTCCTGATTTAATAATTGTGAAAAACGTACAACCTTTGTATTTACTCCCTAAAGCAACAAATGGTGGTTTTATACTTTGCGAAGGATTTTTTGAGATGACAAATAAAAGTTATTGTCTGCATGCTGGAACCTTTTTACCTTCAAAAGGAGATGGTTATATGTACGCTCCCATTTTAGGACCAAAAAAAGACATTATAACATCCATACTTAAAAATGCAGAAAAACATCCTGAGATTAATCAAAATGACATTCAGGTTCTTTTATGGACAATTATAGCTAGAACACGTTTTTCAGATTATAGTGGCCAGGTAAAACTAACTGCAGTTGCTTTGTTAAGTCCAATAGAACTTACTCATCTAGAAGGTGGAATGCTGGGAATTTTACCAGCAAGCTTGATGAACAAAGCAAAATCTAAAATTCCAGACGGTGTACAAAATATTTTTGAAGCAGAAAATAAAATTAGACAATTAGTAGCTTCTGGAAATTACACTTATGCTGACATGGAAAAATATGCAATTATTGCTGGAATGGCTCCAGTAAGAAGTGATATCCCTAGCGGAATATGGTCTTTGCATCCTGATGGCTATTACATTCGCTATTTTCCGTCGGGATATTCAAAAACGAAAGTGCAAATTTATGTTCCTAAGGAAATTATCGCCTCTGGAAAATCTGTAATATATGATGCTACAAATGACATTGCTTGTCCTGCCAATACGGGATCACAACGACTGGCTCAGACAAATGAACCTTTAGACCCAAACTATTCTATTAAAATAAAAGTTAATTGTAAATAATATAATACTAACTAATATTTATAAAAAAGTCCCGACACAATCGGGACTTTTTTTGCTTTATGGTTGCAAAGAGCACTAAAACTGAAACTAATTTTTTCTGTTTTTTAGTGAAAAATCATTCTGTTTCCAGATGGTTTTTCCTTAGCACCAAATTTATTCAACTTATAAGTCAATGAAAACATCAAATATCTTTTTAAAACAGTGTTTTCTTCATCCCTTATATTTGTTGGAGAAATGGTTCTTGTGGCACTCTGGTTTTGATTTAAAACATCATACACTTTAACTTTAGCAGTCATTTTTTTATCAAAAAAACTATAAGACAAACTGGTATTCCATAAATAAAAATCTTTCTTGAAACCATCTGCAATATTCGAGTTGAAGGTATATCCAAAATCATTTCCAAAAACCCAGTTTTTAGGCCAATAATTAGTAGTTTGTATATTAAAACGATGAATTACACTTGACGCACTGCTAATTCTATAATTGGTATATTTAGAATCATTGTACGTAAAATTATAAGTTGGATTTATCGATAGTAATTCACCATATTCATAAGTAAAATTCACTTTAGGATTCAATCTCAATGTATTCGCTTCAAAAGATGCTCCGTTGACAAATCCTTTTGATAAACCATAATTGGAATTAAAACTAACACCATATTTAAAATTATGTGCTTCTTTTTTTATAGATTTATTCCAATTGGCTCCAAACCAAGAAGAATACGTTCCAGATACATTTTCAAAAGTGGTAATATCCTTTATGTTAGAATCATAAAGTACCGAAGAAACTACTTGATCCTCATATAAGTTTCCTCCAAAATAAATAGAATAGCCCGATCTAGTCGCATAATCATAATTTCTAAAACTTAAATATCCCCATTGATTACGACTAGGTTTTAAATTTATATTTCCTATTGTTGTACTCAATGGATTAGATAAATCCTCAACGGGTAAAACTTCGCGTGCTTCAGGAAAATCAACATCATAACTGTAATTAAGATAAATAGATTTTGATTTACTCAATTTATAACTAAGTCGTCCGTTTAAATAAGGCAACACGTAATTTGAAGTTACATTAGAATTAGTACCTAAATAAAAGGAATTGGCATTATAAGTAACTATTGATGGACCAGAACTAAAGCTTAAATTAAATTTTTTCTTCTCTAATGAAAAACCTACTTCTGGACGAAAAGCTTTTTTATTTGAACTCAAATGATTTGTTTGCTCAGCATTTAAGTTAGAATAACCTTGTGAATTCGCATCAAAATCAAATGTATTTCTTTGGTCTACTTTTGATTCAGTGCTATAAACAATTCCAAATTTTACATTTAAAGAATCTGTAATAGGCTCTGCATATTCAATTTCAGAAGTATAAACGTCTTTGGTATTTCTATTAATTCTAATTTGATTTCTTACAATATCAGGATCTGAATTAAGGAAGAACATTGTATTGGTTTTATTTAAGGAACTTAAATCCTCTTGAGAATTTTCATTGTAAAAAGAAAGACTTAAAAAGCGTCCTTTTTTCTTGAATTTCTTATTAAAATTAATAGCATTGCTAAATCCTAATCCATCACTTTCGTCAAAAATTTGAGCCAAATTACTATTTACAAGTTCACCGGCTTCATTAAATGATTTTTCTGCAGAATTGTTGCTGTATTTGGTATTTGATTTGGTAAACTTAGGCGCTACAAAAATAGTGGCTGTTGAATCTATTTTATATTCGACTTGAAAATTTAAGTTGTGACCAAAGCTCTCCGAATTTGTTATCGCTTCTGATTCTCTATTTATATTTCCTGTGGGAAGAAATGTAATCATTTTGGTTCTATTGCGATTATCTGAATTAGAATTAGAAAAAAAGTAACTACCACTAGTTTCAAAATCCTTAATTAATTCATCCGAATAATTCAGACCTAACATACTAGACCGAGTTATTCCTTTGCCAGCGCCATAGCGATTTCCGTTTATTGTAAAACTGCCACCATCAGAGTTATAAGACATAGAACTGTTTCTTCCGCCTCCCATATTATCAAAAATTTCATCCATAGAAAAGCCTATAGAATTGATATTATTGGCCGAAGCTAATACGCTTATTTTTCTTTTGTTCTTAAAATAATTTATTAATGCGCTACTCTCATAACGATCTCCAGTACCGTAACCTCCCATAAATTTTCCAAAAAATCCTTTGTTTTTATCTTCATCGATAGTTAGGTTAATACTAGCATTATTAGAGGTAGAAGCTTCTTTGTTCAACTCTTCTTTCTTGGTTTTAGTATCGGTTATTTGAACTTTATTGATAATATCCGAGGGCAAACTTTGCAGGGCAATTTTACCATCTTTATCAAAAAAAGGTTTCCCATTTACTAAAATCTGGTTTACTTCTTTTCCATTAACGGTGATTTTACCATCAGTACCAATCTCTACGCCAGGTAACTGTTTTAGTAAAGTTTCTACATTAGCATCTGGACGAATTTTAAATGACGATGCATTAAATTCTAAAGTGTCTTTTTTTATTCGAATCGGTGGTGCATCATTTTTTATAATGACCTCATTCAAATTATTTTGGTTTTCAATCAAGTTTAAAATTCCAAAATCTCTATCTTCAGTCAGAGTTTGTATTTCCTTTTTTAGAGTTTCATAACCCATATAGGATATTTTCAAAAAAAAAGGTTTGTTAATTTTTTTAATATCCATTTTAAAAAACCCATTTTTATCAGAAATAGTATAATCTATAACTGCGGAATCTTTTACTGAAGTCAAAAAAACTGTCGCAGCCTCAATGGGTACTTTTGTATTGTTATCTAGAATTTTTCCCTTTAGCGTTATAGTACTGTTCTGGGCAAATGAAGAAATAGTTAATAAGAAAGATAAAATTAGAAAGTATTTTTTTTTCATAAATAAAAAAATTCGCTGTTAATGATTTTAAAATCAACAGCGAATTAAGTTATTTATTATTACACAATGTAATTTCTTACAACAAATTTAACATTTATTTCTCTCTTATGTAGATGTCAATTGGCACTCCTGAGAAATCCCAATTTTCTCTAATTTTATTTTCAAGGTAACGTTTGTATGGTTCTTTTACATATTGAGGCATATTAGCAAAAAACACGAACTGTGGCGTTTTAGTAGGCAATTGCATGCAATATTTAATTTTTACATATTTTCCTTTAGTAGCAGGTGGCGGATACGCTTCAATAACTTTTAACATAAATTCATTGAACTTTGAAGTAGCAATACGCTGTTGTCTACTTTCAAAAACTTTTACAGTCGCTTCTAATGCTTTCAATAAACGTTGTTTTGTTAAAGCAGAAACAAAAAGAATAGGCACATCCGTAAATGGCATTAATTCTTCTCTGATTTTCTCTTCGTAATCACGAGTTGACATCGTTTCTTTTTCAACTAAATCCCATTTGTTAACCAAAATCACTACTCCTTTTCTGTTTTTCTCAGCTAACCAAAAAATACTTTGATCTTGCCCTTCAAAACCACGAGTGGCATCAATAATAAGGATACAAACATCTGCATGCTCAATGGCACGTACCGAACGCATCACTGAATAAAATTCTAAATCTTCCTTCACCTTAGCCTTACGACGGATTCCGGCCGTATCAACCAAGTTAAATTCGAAACCAAAACGGTCAAATTTTGTATCTATAGAATCACGAGTAGTACCCGCAATGTCAGTCACAATATACCTATCTTTTCCAATCAAAGCATTGATAAAGCTTGATTTACCAGCGTTAGGACGACCAACAACAGCAAAACGTGGCAATACAATTTCTTCTTGAGTTGGTTCTGGTTTTATAGGAAACGCATCAATAACAGCATCCAATAAATCTCCAGTTCCACTTCCTGAAATACTCGCAAAAGTATAATATTCCCCTAAACCAAGATTGTAAAACTCTATGGCATCTTTCTCACGCATGGCATTATCTACCTTATTTACAGCCAGTAAAACAGGTTTTGTCACCTTGCGAAGTAGTTTTGCAACCGCATCATCCATAGGAGTTATTCCCTCTTCAACATCCACCACAAATATAATTACATCGGCCTCATCAATCGCAAGTTCTACTTGCTTGCGGATTTCTCCTTCAAAAACGTCATCAGAACCGCGTACATAACCTCCGGTATCAATTACAGAAAACTCTTTTCCGTTCCACTCGCTTTTACCATAGTTTCTATCTCTGGTAACTCCAGAAACTGAATCTACAATAGCTTCTCTTCTTTGTATCAGCCTATTAAAAAGGGTCGATTTCCCTACATTAGGTCTTCCTACTATCGCAACAATGTTATTCATAAGTATTTATTCAAATATTTTGCAAAGGTAGTGTTAAATAGATTGACTATCAATTTTTTTATATATTAGCACACCTTTACCTTTTGAACCAACCAATTATACCAACATGAACACTAATAATGAAATGAGACTTCGCTTGCGATTTTATAAAGATGTGCTGATAAACCCTTCTGTTTTAATACAAAAATTTAATACTTTTAAAATTGCACCCTCAGAAGATTACACCATAAAAACCAGAGGAACACATGTTTGGATTTTTATACAGGGCAGTAAAAAAACTTATTATTCGCCCCATTTACATCTAGAATTTGAATCAAAAGGCGAAAACGAAACACATATTAGAGGTTTATTTGGTCCCGATCCTACTTTATGGACCTTCTTCATGTTTTTACACTTTATAATTGCAGGTGTTTTTTTAATTTTTAGTGGCATCGCCTACTCCAACTCTGTACTCAAAAAAAGTTACACCTTCGACTTAGTCGTACTGGCATTAATGGTCATATCGTGGTTTCTTCTTTATTTCATAGCGAAACAAATTCGAAGTAACGGAAACGATCAAACTCACGAATTAGAAAAAGTATTTTTAGAAATCCTAGAATCGTAATCTTCAGAAGATAATCCAGCACTCCATTGCAACTCCTCGTTCACAAAGCAATTGTTGCAAAGTGCTTGCAGGAGCTTCCTTTGGTCGCTCTGCAACCACAGCAACAATATCCTTTATTCGCTGTGGGGTTTTGATTTCGATCTGGGCTAAAAAAAAATCAGTAGCAGAGAAAAACTCCAATACTGATTTTATGTAAATTTATATAAAAATCAAACTTAAACCGCTACAAATTAATTTATTGGTTGTAACCAAAACGTTTTAACATATTTGTGTTGCTTCTCCAATTTTTATTTACTTTCACGTATAATTCAATATGTATTTGTTTACCAAAGAATTTTTCTAAATCCGCACGAGCTTCCGTTCCTACTTTTTTCAAAGCCGCTCCTTTATGACCAATAATAATTCCTTTTTGGGTATCTCTTTCCACCATTATTAGAGATCGAATTCTAATAATGTTTTCATCCTCAAAAAATTCTTCCGTAACAATTTCTACTGCATAAGGAATCTCTTTACTGTAATTCAATAAGATTTTCTCACGAATCGTTTCATTCACAAAAAAACGTTCCGGTTTATCTGTCAATTGATCTTTAGGATAATAGGCTGGAGACTCTGGTAACAATTCGATAATCCTTCCAAAAACTTCCGGAACATTAAAGTTCTGCAATGCTGATATTGGAAAAATCTCTGCATTAGGAACCTTAGCCGTCCAGAAAGCCACTTGTTCTTCCAATTGCTCTTGATTGGAATTATCAATTTTATTCAATAATAAAAGGACAGGAATTGTAGCATGAATAATTTTATTAAAGAAAGCTTCGTCTTTTAAATCTTGCTCTCCAATTTCAACCATATAAATTAAAATATCAGCATCTTCAAAGGCAGATTTAACGAAGTTCATCATCGAGGCTTGCATTTCGTAAGCCGGTTTGATGATTCCAGGAGTATCCGAAAGGATCAATTGAAAATCTTCGCCATTTACGATTCCAAGAATCCTATGACGAGTTGTTTGTGCTTTAGAAGTAATGATAGACAATCTTTCCCCTACGAAAGCATTCATTAAAGTGGACTTCCCAACATTTGGATTTCCTATGATATTTACAAAACCTGCTTTATGTGACATTTTAATATTATATTTATTGTGCAAAGGTAGTTATATCAAGTCAATAGATGAAAGAAAACATTTTTTAAAATTTTTCCTTATTTTTACCTAAACTCGACGTATTTTGCATCCTACACATCGCGGGATAGAGCAGTAGGCAGCT